>CAMJXD010000037.1 GCA_946409635.1 uncultured Prevotellaceae bacterium | reverse complement strand
ATCGTAATTGAAGCCTACTTGCTCATAATGCGACTTGCTGCGGTACTTGGTGTCAGCCGTCTGATCGACATGCACTGTGCCATCCTCCAAGAATAAGTCATTATTAATGTCATTGTCCTCACCCATCCATGCGCTACGCCAGTAACCCTCGGCAAACAGTTCCAGGCCGTGGGTGCGGTATTTCACGTTAATGTCCTGATATCCACCCCACTCGTGGTTGTTGCGCACGTTGGTAATGGTGCTGATACTAAAACCGTCGCCCTGAGGCTTGACCGTGTAGATGCGGATGACCGACGACACATTCTTTTTGTATCGGGCGCCAGGGCTCGTGATCACGTCGATGGACTTGATGTCACTCGACTTGAGGCGCGACAACTCGGTGTTGCTCTGAATCGGGCGATTGTTGATGTAGATGAGCGGGGTGCCGCTGCCAAAAATGCTCACTTGGCCATCGCCCTTGACATCGACGCGTGGCAACTGGCCCAGCACGTCAATACCAGTGCCCATGTCGCCGAGCACCGTGCCCGCAACATTGACGGTCATGCCGCCCGTGGTCATCTGGTACTGGGGGCGTTCGCCCTTTACGGTGACGCCGCCCAGGGTGTATTGGTCGGGCTGCATCTTGATGGTGCCCAAGTGAGGGGTCTTGCAGTGGCGATAGACGGGTCGGTAGCCCACGTAGGTGATGCGGGCGAGCACGCCCTGCTGGTCGCAGGGGATGACAAACAGGCCGCTCTCGTTGGTTACGCCGCCGGTGATGAGGGTAGAGTCGCGCGGTGAGAGCAGGGCCACGTTGGCGTATGGCAACGGCTGGCCCGTCTCATCGAGGACGGTGCCCTTGTAGCGTTTCGCTTCACGCAGAGGGCACTCCACGGCGATATCCTTGCCCTGGACGGTCATCTTGATGGGATAGAAACCGATCAGTTGCTGGATGGCATCGGGCACCGACTTGTTCTTGACGCTGGTCGTCACCCTGAAGTCCTCCAAGTCGTTATACAGGAAACTGATGTTGTATTCCCCACCCCTCTCATTGAGCCACTTGAGCGCCTCGCTCATCGATACGTCATTGAACGACCGCGACACCCGCTGCCCGAAGGCAGCCGTGGCGATGCACAGGCATGCCACGAGATAAATCATGCGTCTTGTCATCATTCCACCACGATTGTATTGCCCTCGATGCTGACTGACACGCGCTCGAACATGTTCAGGCGCTCAACGACACTCGACAAGTCTTCGCCAGGATGCAGCTCAAAGTAGAAGCGCAGGTCACGGGCATCCTCGTTGCGGAACTCGACCTGCATGCCGTAGCGGGAAGCGATACCCTCCAGCATCTCGCCAAGCGGCTGGTTATCAAATACCACAGGTCCCTCCACGACTGCTATTGTATCGGCTACTGCAACGCGTGATGCCGATTCGGCCGATTCCTCCGATACGGTTGTGACGTTTTCGGTCTTTTCTTGAGGTTTGTCTTTAGTCCCATGGCGCACAGCCTGGACGGCGGCATAGGTAAAGGCCGATAGCATAACCACTCCCGCTATCATAGCGGCGACCTTGAGCCAGCGGCGGTTTTTCACTGGGGCGTTGAGGTGCTCCTGCTCGAAGCGTTGCCACTCGGCATCCACGTCGGGCACGGGGATGTCGGTCATGGCGCGCTTGGCCGCGGCCAGGTGCTGCTGTGTCTCGTCGTCAAGCATAGCGGCCAACTGCTCGTCGGTGTAATTCTCGGGATGCTCGTGCATGTCGAGCAAGCGACGGATTTTATCGTTCTGTTCCATAACGTCTATTGTTTTGTGTTGTTGAAGTAAGCGTTGATTTTCTCCAATGACTGTGACAAGTGATGATGGACCGTCACGCGGCTCACGCCCACGGCATCGGCGACCTGCTGGCAGGTCATGTCGTGCAGATAGCGCAGGGTGAAGATGCGGCGCGACAGTGGCGGCAAGTTGTTATCAATGTATTCCCGCAACTCATTGAGCATGAGAGAATCGTCAGAACCATCGGCAAGCGGCTCGGCCTTGTTCGAGTAGAGTTTGACGAAGCGTTCCCGCACCTGCTTGTTGCGGATCACATTGATGCAACTGTTGCGCACACACGTCAGCAGGAAGCTGCGGGCGTTATCGCTCTTGATGGTCATGCCGCCCGCTGCCAGCGATGCAAACACGTCGCTCACGACATCCTTGCTCTCGTCCTCGTCATAGAGCAACGACATCGCCAGGCGGAACATCGTCGCATAGTGGCTCTTGAACAATATTTCCAATTCACTTGTTGTCATAGTCATGGGTCTTTACACTTGATAGACGTTTCAGGTCGTGGAAATGTAAACCCGTTGTTATGTTTTTTTCACAAAGGTAGCTTAAATTATATTACGAGCCAATGGCTCGTAGTACAGAACAGCAGGGTAAAATAGGGACGGTTCTTTTGATGTAATTTTCCAGAAAAATTACATCAAAAGAACCGTCCCTATTTTACCCAAAGCGAAAAACAGAGTGGTAATGATTAACAACTTAAGAGTATTTGCACTACCTTTGTGGGCATGAAAGGTTTTTGGCAGCTGTTGAGGCGTTTTGTGCCTCCTTATAAGAGATATATCGTGTTGAACGTCCTGTTCAACCTGTTGACGGCGTTCCTGACGCTGTTCTCGTTTGCGCTAATCATCCCTATCCTGGAGATGCTGTTCGGTCTCAACACGCAGACCTACAGCTACATGGAGATGGGCAGCGGCAAGCTGGACGCGGTGCTGACCAACAACTTCTACTACTACGTGCAGTGCATCATCGAGCGCTACGGGCAATCGACGGCCCTGGCCTGCATTGCCGCTGCGCTGGTGGTGATGACGGCCCTGAAGACCGGCTGCGCCTACCTGAGCGCCTTCTTCATGATCCCGATACGCACGGGCGTGGTGCGCGACATCCGCAACCAGATTTACCACAAGATCACCTCGTTGCCCATCGGCTTCTTCTCCAACGAGCGCAAGGGCGACGTGATGGCCCGCATGAGCGGTGACGTGACCGAGGTCGAGAACTCAGTGATGTCGTCGCTCGACATGATGTTCAAGAATCCCATCATGATCATCGCCTGCCTGACGATGATGATTGCGCTGAGCTGGCAACTGACGCTGTTTGTGCTCGTGCTGCTGCCCGTGGCGGGACTGATCATGGGCGGTGTGGGCAAGCGGCTGAAGCGTGTCTCGCTCGAGGGGCAGACCCAGTGGGGCGTGATGCTGAGCAACATCGAGGAGACCATCGGCGGACTGCGCATCGTCAAGGCCTTCAACGCTGAGCGCAAGGTGAGAGGCCGTTTTGAGGGCGAGAACGAGAAGTACCGCAACATCATCACCCGCATGAGCCGTCGCTACGAGCTGGCGCACCCCATGAGCGAGTTCCTGGGCACGTTGACCATCGCCATCGTGCTGTGGTTTGGCGGCACGCTGATCCTGGGCGGTCACAGCAGCATCACGGCACCCAAGTTCATCTACTACATGGTGATCTTCTACAGCATCATCAATCCCGCCAAGGACCTGTCCAAGGCCAGCTATGCCATCCAGCGCGGCCTTGCCTCGATGCAGCGCATCGACAAGATCCTGAGCGCCGACAACCCCATCAAAAGCCCCGAGCGCCCCACCCCGCTGAGCGAGATGAAAGAAGGCATCCAGTACCGGGACGTGCGCTTTCGCTACGGCGACGCGTGGGTCATCGACGGCGTGACGCTCGACATCAAGCGCGGCCAGACCGTCGCCCTGGTGGGCCAGAGCGGCAGTGGCAAGACCACGCTGGCCGACCTGCTGCCACGCTTCTATGACGTGCAGCAGGGCTGCATCAGCATCGACGGCACCGACATCCGCCAGTTCAGCGTGACCGACCTGCGCGGCCTGATGGGCAACGTCAACCAGGAGGCCATCCTGTTCAACGACTCTTTCTACAACAACATCACCTTCGGCGTGGATAACGCCACGCGCGAGCAGGTCGAGGAGGCCGCAAGAATCGCCAATGCCTACGACTTCATCATGGCCAGCGAGCAGGGCTTTGACACCAACATCGGCGACCGCGGCTGCAAGCTCTCGGGCGGCCAGCGCCAGCGCATCAGCATTGCCCGCGCCATCTTGAAGAATCCGCCCATCCTCATCCTGGACGAGGCGACCAGCGCCCTGGACACCGAGAGCGAGCACCTGGTGCAGGATGCCCTCGACAAGCTGATGAAGAACCGCACCACCCTGGTCATCGCTCACCGCCTGAGCACCATCAAGGGCGCCGACCTGATCTGCGTCATGCAGGACGGCCGCATCATCGAGCGGGGCACCCACGACGAGCTCATCGCCCGTGAGGGAGCCTACAAGCACCTGGTGGATATGCAGACGTTTTAAGAGATAATAGTTATTAGTTAATAGTTTAGTGATAACGACTAAAATTTTTTTTAAACGAGTGTAGTTTTTTAGTTCATCATTGCGTCTAAGGAGCAAACAACATTTCATGAAGTAAAAACAATGGAAATGAACGAAGCCGAATTTGGGCGCATCATCCGCGAGAACAAGGGCACGATCTACACGGTGTGCTACATGTTCTCGAAGGACAAGGAGGAGGTCGACGACCTCTTCCAGGAGGCGCTCATCAAGTTGTGGCAAGGTCTATCCACCTTCAAGGGCACTAGCGACCTGAAGACATGGATATACAAGGTCACCCTAAACTCTTGCATCTCGATTGACCGCAAGAAAAAGAGCCACAAGACGCAGCCGCTGATGGAAGGCATCGACCTGTTTGACAAAAACGATGCCGACAACCGCCAGACGGACATGCTCCACGCACGCATCCAGCGGCTGCAACCGTTTGACCGCGCCATCGTGCTGCTATGGCTCGAGAACATGAGCTATGACGAGATTGCCCAGATTGTGGGCATAGGCGTGAAGAACGTGTCGGTGCGCTTGTACCGCATCAAGGAACAACTCAAACAGATGAACTAAAAACTACACGAGCGATATGGAAACCACAAACAACATTTTCAACGACTTCAACGAACTCGATGACCTGCGCCAGCAGATCAACGACCTCAAGAATAAAGTGGATCAGCAAGGTCACCTCAACGAATCGCTGGTCAAGAAGGCAGTTCAGGGCAAGATGAAGGGGCTGCACCGCTTCTTGTTGCGCTACTGCGTGATACTGGGCCTGTTTGTACCTTTCATGATGTGGAATTTCATTCAGAGCCACTTCTCCTGGGCGTTTATTCTCTTTACCTTGCTGCTGCTTGTCGGCTCCTTTACAGCCGAGTACCTGATCAACCGCATGGATGTCAGCCACATGGGCGACGACCTGGTCGAGACAGCGCGCAAACTGCTGCAGATGAAGAAAAACCGCCGCACCCAGTTGACCATCGGCTTCTGCGCCATCGCTATCTGGCTGCCCTGGTATGCCTACGAGATTTTCCAATCGATGGCCGACACTGTTGACTCGTCACAGATTGTCGGTTTCATGACAGGCCTTGCCGTGAGCATGGTCATCGGAGTAGCCATCGGACTGGCTATCGGGCTGAGCATGTATCGCCGCATGCAGCGCACCAACGACGAGATGATAGCACAAATCAATGAACTCACCCGCGAAAATGATTAAAAGAAGGCAACTTGAGCATCATTTTTAAAAAAATAGACTATCTTTGCGAGTTAGTTTGGACAATTTAAGGTCCAAAGGCTGCAACCAAACAGTGATTCAAGGAGTCTAAACTATAGAGAACAAACTGTATCAATCACTAATATTTAACCAATTTTTCAATCACATGAAGATGAAAAAAATCTTTGCTGCAATGCTTCTCGTGATGATGGCATTCAGCACCAGCGCCCTGAAGGCACAGTCGATGGGCCCCGTTGCCGTTGACGACCAGGTGCGCGTGGGAAAGTTGGACTGCGGATTGACCTACTACATCCGTCACAACGACTATCCCGAACACCGTGTTAACTTCTACATCGCTCAGCGTGTGGGCTCCATCCAGGAGGAGGAGAGCCAGCGTGGTCTCGCCCACTTCCTGGAGCACATGGCCTTCAATGGCAGTGAGCACTTCAACGGCGAGGGCAAGAGCATCATCGACTATACCCGCTCGCTGGGTGTAGCCTTCGGTAAGGACCTGAACGCCTATACCAGCATTGCCGAGACCGTGTATAACATCAACGACGTGCCCAGCACCCGCCAGAGCGCCATCGACTCGTGTCTGCTCATCCTCAAGGACTGGAGCAACGGTCTGCTGCTCACCGACGAGGAGATTGACAAGGAGCGTGGTGTGATCCACGAGGAGTGGCGCCTGCGCCGCAGCGCCCAGCAGCGCATGCTCGAGAACCAGCTCGAGAAGCTGTATCCCGGCTCGAAGTATGGCCGCCGCATGCCCATCGGCCTGATGGAGGTCGTTGACAACTTCAAGTATAACGAGCTGCGTGACTACTACCACAAGTGGTATCGTCCCGACAACCAGGCCCTGGTGATCGTTGGTGACGTGGATGTGGACCACATCGAGGCCCAGATCAAGGAGCTGTTTAAGGACGCCGTTCTGGATCCCAATGCCGCCAAGGTTGTCGACGAGCCCGTTCCCGACAACGCCGAGCCCATCATCGTTGTGGACAAGGACAAGGAGCAGCAGTACAGCCAGGTGATGGTGATGTTCAAGCACGAGCCGATGCCCAAGGAGATCAAGAGCGACAACATCTACCTGGTCATGGAGTATGCCAAGGCCATGATGAGCAGCATGCTCAACGAGCGCCTGCAAGAGAAGGCCCAGGAGGCCGACTGCCCCTACCTGCAGGCCAGCGCATATGACGGCAACTACCTGTTTGCCAAGACCGCCGACGCCTTCACGCTGGGCATCATGCCCAAGGAGGGCCAGATCGAGGCCGCAACCCAGGCCGTAGTTACCGAGGCCATGCGCGCCGCCAAGCACGGCTTCACGGCCACCGAGTATGAGCGTGCCAAGGAGGAGTACATGAGCCAGCTTGAGCGCCAGTACAACGAGCGCAACAAGATCAGCAACGCCCGCCTGGCCGCCCAGTATTACCGCAACTACCTGGATGGCGAGCCGATGCCCTCGATTGAGCAGGAGTACCAGCTGATGAGCATGATCGTTCCCCAGCTGCCCGTCGACCTGATCAACCAGATGATGCCCGGCCTGATCAGCACGACCGGCGAGAACCTGGTAGTGATGAACTTCAACCAGGAGAAGGACGACGCCGTCTATCCCACTACCGAGGGTCTGAAGGCCGCAGTCGATGCCGGCCTGAACGCCCAGGTGGAGGCCTATGTCGACAACGTGAAGCAGGAGCCGCTGATCAGCAAGCTGCCCAAGAAGGGTAAGATCAAGAAGGAGAGCTACAACAGCCAGTTTGACTACAAGGAGCTGGAGCTGAGCAACGGAGCCCGCGTGATCCTGAAGAAGACCGACTTCAAGGAGAACGAGATACGCATGGTAGCCCGCGCCCGCGGCGGCCAGTCGCTGTATGACGAGAAGGACTGGGCCAACACCGGACTGCTGAGCTACATCACCATGATGAGCGGCCTGGGCAACTTCTCGGCCACCGAGCTGCAGAAGGCCACCGCCGGCAAACAGGCCAGCGCCAACCTGAGCATGAACGATTATACCGACGTGGTGAGCGGCCAGTCGACCGTCAAGGACCTGGAGACCATGTTCCAGCTCGCCTACCTCAAGTTTACCGCCATCACCAAGGACGAGAAGAGCTACAACCAGCTGATGACCCAGCTCGAGACCCTGCTCAAGAACCAGGGCCTGACTCCCGAGGCCGCCTTCAGCGACTCGGTAGAGTACACGCTGAACAACCACAACTGGCGCAACAAGCCCTTCCATGTAGATGACCTGAAGAGCGTGAACTATGACCGCGTGCTCCAGATTGCCAAGGAGCGCACCGCCAATGCCGCCAACTACACCTTCTTCTTTGTCGGCAACTTTGACGAGGCCGTTATCCGTCCCCTGATTGAGCAGTACATTGCCAGCCTGCCCGGCAAGAAGAGCAAGCTGAGCAACTGGGTGAACTTTGACACCCATCCCGAGGGCGAAGTGCTCAACCACTTCACCCGCAAGATGGAGACCCCCAAGGCCAATGCCCAGATCTACTGGTATGACACCAAGACTCCTTATAGCCTGGAGAACGACATCAAGGCCAGCATGCTGGGCCAGGTGCTGAGCAAGATCTACCTGCAGAAGATCCGCGAGGATGCCGGTGCCGCCTACTCGGCCGGTGCCCAGGGCTACAGCACCATCAAGGGTGACCGTCCCTTCACCGTAGTGCTGGCCAGCTGCCCGATGAAGCCGGAGATGAGCGATGTTGCCCTGAAGATCATGAACGAGGAGATCGTCGCCGCATGCAACAGCATCGACGCTACCACCCTGAAGGAGATCAAGGAGCTCATGATCAAGGACCACAACACCGAGCTCAAGGAGAACGGCTACTGGATGCAGACGCTGATCAGCTACGTGTGCCGCGGTCTTGACGACCACACGGCCTATGAGCAGATTGTGAATGCCCAGACGCCCGAGACCATCGCCGCATTTGCCCGCCAGATGCTGGCCGCCGGCAACAAGGTCGAGGTAGTCATGCTCCCCGAGGAGTAATCCAAACTGAATAGCGCCTCCACAATGGCGCCTAATACAGGAGCCGAGGATGTCCATCATCCCCGGTTCCTGCATTTAGTGAATACTGAAAACTGAAAACTGAAAACTTTTCACTACCTTTGCAGTCGCAAACAATAGAGAATCAAATTAATGGATACTACAAGACAACAAAAGATCAGCCGCCTGGTTCAGAAGGAGTTGAGCGAGATCTTCAGGCGCGAGACGGCCAAGACGCGGGGCACGCTCATCACGGTGAGCAGCGTGCGCGTGTCGCCCGACTTGAGCGTGGCCAACGTGCGCCTGAGCATCTTCCCTAGCGAGAACGCCCAGGCCATCATGGACAACATCACCCAGAACGAGCGAGGCATCCGCCACCAGCTGGCCCAGCAGACACGCTACCAGCTGCGCCGCTGCCCTGAACTGAAGTTCCACATCGACGACTCGCTCGACTACATCGACCACATCGACGAGCTGCTCAACAAAGACAAGAAATCGGAGAGCGCCGAGAATACAGAGGACACTGAGAACTGATCATGAGCCTGCCGTTGAAGATAGCGTGGCGCTACCTGGTGTCGAAGAAAGGTCACCAGGCGGTCAACATCATCTCGATCGTCGCCGTGTGTGGCGTGGTGGTGGCCACGGCTGCACTGGTGTGTGTGCTGAGCGTGTTCAACGGCTTCAGCAGCCTGATTATGGGCCGGCTGGCTCTGCTCGACCCCGAAGTGGCGGTCACCGCTAAGCTGGGCAAGACCATCAACGATGCCGACAGCGTCATCGACGCGGTGAGTGGCGTTGCCGGCGTGGAGCGTGCCATTCCCGTCATCGAGGACCAGGCTCTGGCCATCTATGCCCAGCTGCAGATGCCCGTGCGTCTCAAGGGCGTGCCCGACGACTACAACACGATGAACAACATGGACTCGGTGATTGTCGACGGCAAGTGGAAGCTGCGCGACCAGGTGTCGCGCTATGCCGTTCCCGGCGCCGGCCCTGCCGTAAGGCTGATGGTGCGTCCTGAATTCTACGGCATGGTGCGTCTGTATGCCCCCCAGCGCCAGGGTCGAGTGAATATCGCCAACCCGATGGGCGCCTTCAGGCAGGACTCGCTGTTTGTGTCGGCCATCTTCCAGTTGCAGCAGAACAGCTATGACGCCGACCTGATCTACGTGCCGCTGGATGTTGCCCGCCACCTGTTTGACTACGAGACCGAAGCCACACAGATCGAGGTCAAGCTGGCTCCGGGTGCCGACGAGGGCCAAGTGATGCATCGCATCAGCCAAGTGCTGGGCGAGGGCTACCAGGTGATGAACCGCCTGATGCAGCAGCGCGAGGCCTACCGGCTTGTGAACATCGAGAAGTGGATGGCGTTTCTGCTACTGGCCTTTATCCTGGTGATAGCCACGTTTAACGTCATCAGCACGCTGTCGCTGCTGATTATCGAGAAGGACTCAAGCATCGCCACGCTGCGTGCCCTGGGAGCCGACGACAGGCAGATTGTGCGCATCTTTGTCCTGCAGGGGTGGCTCATCACGCTGTTGGGAGCCGTGACGGGTATCGTGATAGGGCTGCTACTGTGCCTGTGTCAGCAGCAGTTCGGGCTGCTGCGGCTGAACGGTGACCCGGCCAACATGATCATCAGCGCCTATCCCGTCGAGGTCGTGTGGAGCGACGTGCTCGTCACGCTGGGTCTTGTCGCTGCCGTGGGCCTGCTCACGAGCATGGTGACTGCCGTGATCATGAGGCGACGCCTCACAGCAAACTAAGAATTAACAACCAAGAACAATAAAAACAAGAATATGCTTATCATCAACTCTTACGAGGAATTTGCCGCCCATCTGGGCGAGGAACTCGGTGCCAGCGAGTGGCTTACCGTAGACCAGGACCGTATCAACAAGTTTGCCGACGCGACGCTCGACCACCAGTGGATCCACGTGGACGTGGAGCGCGCCAAGGCCGAGAGCGCCTACCACAGCACCATCGCCCACGGCTACCTGACGATGTCGCTGATTCCGCACCTGTGGAACCAGATCATCGAGGTGAACAACCTGGAGATGCAGGTCAACTACGGGATGGACAAGATGCGCTTTGGCCAGCCTGTGATTACCGGCAGCCGCGTGCGCCTGGTGACCAAGCTGCACAACATCGCCGACCTGCGCGGCATCTGCAAGGCCGAGATCGACTTCAAGATGGAGATTGAGGGCCAGCGCAAGCCTGCGCTGCAGGGCATCGCCTCGTTCCTTTACTACTTCAAGAAATAAGATGGTCATCCACATCATCAATGGGCCGAACCTGAACCTGGTGGGCGTGCGCGAGCCCGAGGTGTATGGCAACCGCTCACTGGACCAGTACCTGCAGGAGCTTGCCGATGAGTTTCCGCAGCACACGATCGACGTGTACCAGAGCAACATCGAGGGCGAGATCGTGGACCGGCTGCAGCAGGTGGGGTTTGACGACTGCGGCATCGTGCTGAATGCCGGTGGCTACACGCACACGTCGGTCGCGATTGCCGATGCCGTGGCCGCCATCACGGCTCCGGTGGTGGAGGTCCACATCAGCAACATCTACTCACGCGAGCCCTTCCGTCACAAGTCCTTGTTGTCTCCTGTCTGCAAAGGCATCGTCGCCGGCTTCGGCCTCGACAGCTACCGCCTGGCCCTGCTCTCACTCTTTTCTCAGACAACAAAGACAACTCTTAGACAATAAGTTGACAACTTTTATGATTAATCTCGACGTTGAGAAAAAGAAGATGTATGACGTCATTGGCGCAATTCATGACGTTCACAGATATTTAGGGCCAGGACTAAATGAGTCATGCTACCAGGAGGCGATGGAGCTTCAGTTGAGAGAATCTTCGATATCCTATCAGCGTGAGATGAGTTTTCATCCTACTTACAAGGGTGTTCCTCTTCAATCCACTTTCCGGATTGATTTCTTGTGCAACAATGATGTTGTCATTGAATGTAAAGCAGTTCCTGAACTCAACCCCAATCACAGGGCACAGTTGTTCAATTACATGCGGTTGCTGAACAAGCCTTGTGGGATACTTGTCATTTTTTTGCCTAAGTTTGCTGACATTCAGAGATATTTCTATGATAATGAGAGTAAAAACATCTTGGCGGTAGATGGCCATGTCATCAAGAATTTCCGTGACATATAATACAAAGTTGTCAATTATTTGTCATTAAGTTGTCTGTGTTGTCTGATAAAAAAGAATTGTCTATGTTGTCTGAGGAATTAGAGGAGTATATATTGGGGCATATCGATGAGGAGCCGGCGGCGCTGGCCAGGATTGACCACGACACGCATGTGCAGAACTACTACTGGCACATGTGCTCGGGGCATCTGCAGGGGCGGCTCATCAAGATGCTGACGCGCATGATCGGGCCGCGTCGTGTGCTGGAACTGGGCACCTTCAGCGGCTACTCGGCGCTGTGCCTGGCCGAAGGGCTTGCCGACGACGAGTGCGTGGTTGACACGATCGAGGTCAACGACGAGCAGGAAGACTTCATCGTCGAGCACCTGGCCCTGTCGCCGTGGGGCAAGCGGGTGAGGCTGCACATAGGCGACGCGCGTGAGATCATTCCCACGCTGGGCGAGCGCTATGACCTGGTGTTTATCGACGCGAACAAGCGACAGTATGTCGAATACTACGAGCTGGTGATGGACTACCTGAATCCTGGTGGATACATCATCGCCGACAACACCCTGTGGGCTGGCAAGGTCGTGGACCCCAAGGCCAAACACGAGGCTCAGACACGCGGCATCCTCGAGTTTAACGACCGCGTCAAGCAGGACCCGCGCGTGGAGCGGGTCATCATCCCGCTGCGCGACGGCCTGACGCTCATCTACAAGCTTCCCACGGGCGGCTGACGGCAAGAATTGGATTTTTCGTCAAAAAAAACTAATCAAGACGGTAGTTTTTAGCATTTTTTGTGTAATTTTGTGTCGTGTGGCAGCGTTGAATGCCCCAAACAAAACAAGCAAATACTTATTTATTAACCTAAAAAACGCCTATCAATATGGATAATCAGAACCAATGGCCTGACCAACAGCAGCCCTACCAGCAGCAACCCTACCAGCAGCAGCCCTACCAGCAGCAGCCTTATTATCAGCCCAACTATGCCCAGGGCCAACGCCCCTTGAAGCCCGACAACTACCTGGTGTGGGCTATCCTGTGCACGCTGTTGTGCTGCCTGCCCTTCGGCATCGTGTCGATTGTTTATTCGTCGAAGGTTGACGGCCTGTATAACTCGGGTGACTATATCGGAGCCCAGAAGGCGTCGGACAATGCTAAGAAGTGGGCCACCTGGGGTGCCATCAGCGGCGTCGTCGCCACAGTCGCTATCCTAGTGTTTTATGCCATAGTCGCGTTTGCCGCGATGAATGGCGCATACTAATTCTACCACACACTGCCTATCATGCTCAGCAGGGTGGACAAAGTAATGAGGTATGCCTTCCCGATTATCTTGATTGCGCTAGGCATCACTTATTACTTTGTCAACCCGCTGATGAGCAATTTTCCCGTCCAGTGTCCGTGGCGCGTGCTCACGGGGACACTGTGTCCCTCGTGCGGCTCCCAGCGAGCCCTTAGCGCTCTGGTCCACGGCCACTTGGGGCAGGCGCTGCGCTACAACTACTTCTTTGTCATTTCAATCCCATACGCCGTGGTTGCCGTGCTCGTGAGCTGGTATAACATAGGTCACCGCCTTGACCGCCTCAAGGCTCTGGCCTTTCACCGCTACACGCTGTGGGGCTACATCATGCTGTTCATGATGTGGTGGATCGTGCGCAACCTGCTGCACATCTAATCGCTCTCACCATTAGCGTCCTACGCATCAATGCAAGTAGTCCCGCAGACCCCTTCAACAGGTCCGCGGGACTACTTGCATCAATGTTGCAGTGCTATGGATCAGTTCTGGATGGTGGCGAAGCGCACGAAGTTGAAGGACTTCTCGCCATCGTTCATCTCGAGGGCAGCGTCGCCAATGGTGACGGTGAGGGTCTCGGTATTACCGAACTGGGCCTTGAAGTCAGCGCTTTTGAGCATCGAACCCACCTGAGACTTGATCATGGGGTTGTCGGCAACCTTACCGTTCATCGAGATGCTGAGAATCTCAGACTTGTAGGTATCCAGGTTGGGTGTGAGGGTGAGCTTGTCGCCCTCGAGGGTGTAAGCGCCCTTGACCTCAATGCTGGTGGCAATCTCAAGCGCCATCGTCGGAGCGGGCTCAGTAGAGAGCGTAAGCTCGTCGACAAACGAGTAGGTACCGTCCTCATTGAAGGTGTAGGTCAGGTTCTGGATCTGCAGTGAACCGTCGGCATCGGTTTCAACAACAGGCTGCATGCTGCGCCAGGTAGCGCAGAGGGATTGTGCCTGGACGGTCATGACCGCCATCAGGGCAACGAGTGAAAATAAAATCTTCTTCATAATTAACGATCTTGTTTTGATTACAACGCAAAGGTAAGCATATTTTTTATTCAAAAGCACTTCTTAGTGAAATTTTGACTAGAGGAGTCTCTATTTCATCATGCAATTAACATCAATAAGATAGTGAAAACACCCTAAGGTTTAATGTTAAGAAAAGAAAAACTGAACTGAGGGCCGATGTTTGATGTGCGGTGCCAGGAACTCGCCTGCTAAATACAAAAAACTGAGTAAAAAGTTGGTCGGGGCAAGATTAAATGATTATTTTTGCACTGATGAATGGTAACAATCGTCATTGTGTTCATCACCATGGCGAGGAAATGCCCGATAACGCCGCCCGTGAGCCAAATAACATTGTCGTCAATATTTATTAACCCAATAATTCAATCACATTATGAAATCTCTGTTAATCTATCCTTTACTGGTGTTCAGCATCTTATTATGCTGGTCATGCTCAAGCAGCACATCCTCGTCACAAAGGGCTGTCATCACAGTGTATGACGGCGACGAAAGTTGGGAACCCCAATCTGACATGGGGTTCAGGGCACTGGGTGAACCCGTGTTTGTAACATTCTGCATACAACGTGTTGAAGAGGACCAGACGCTGAGGACGTTGTCTTTCACTCTCCCGCTCAAGCCCGGCCACTGCGATGGGACGTTTGACCTGAAGACCGGAGAATGGTCTCCAGAGCTGAAAGGGATCTCCTTTACATCGGATTACACGATTGACTACAACGGCGTGCCGGGAGACAAGTGGATAGGCACCCAGGCCAGCATCAACGTCACCGAGTTCAATCAGGAGAAGAGGACCATCAGCGGCGTTGTGGAGCTGGACATGTGGTGCCAGGAGAAGGACGACACGAAGCACCTGTCGATTGTGCTTGAGAATGTCCGGCTGGATTGAGGGCTACCGCAGCAGATACCTGAGTCCAGGAAATAACAATATCGGGGCCGCCTCGTGGAGAAGGGGCCCCGATATTGTTGTTGAGTTTATTGCCTGATCGGACGGGGATCAGATGAGCTTGCGGTAGCCGTACTCGGCAGCCTCGTCGAGTTCTTCCTCGATGCGGATGAGCTGGTTGTACTTGGCCATGCGGTCGGTGCGCGAGAGCGAACCGGTCTTGATCTGGCCGCTGTTGGTGGCTACGGCAATGTCGGCAATGGTGGTGTCCTCGGTCTCGCCGCTGCGGTGGCTGGTCACGGTGGTGTAGCCGTGACGGTGTGCCATCTCGATGGCGTCGAGGGTCTCGGTGAGTGAGCCAATCTGGTTAACCTTGATGAGGATCGAGTTGGCGGCACCCATCTTGATGCCCTTCTCCAGGAACTTGACATTGGTCACGAACAGGTCGTCGCCCACGAGCTGGCAACGGTCGCCGATGGCCTTGGTGAGCTTAACCCAGCCCTCCCAGTCGTTCTCGTCGAGGCCGTCCTCGATCGAGTCGATGGGGTACTTGGTGATGAGCTCCTCGAGATACTTAATCTGCTCGTCGTCGGTGAGCTTGCGGCCCTTGGGATCCTTGGGCTGGCCGTTCTTGAGCTTGCTGTAGTCGTAGTAGTACTTGCCATCCTCTACCACGGCAAACTCGCTGGCAGCGCAGTCCATGGCAATCTTGACGTCCTCGCCGGGCTTGTAGCCGGCGTCCTTGATGGCTTGCACGATGCTGTCGAGGGCGTCCTCGATGCCATCGAGTGCGGGAGCGAAACCGCCCTCGTCACCGACAGCGGTGCTGAGGCCGCGCTTCTTGAGCAGCTTGGCCAGAGCGTGGAACACCTCGGCACCCATGCGAACGGCCTCGCGCTCACACTTGGCACCCACGGGACGGATCATGAACTCCTGGAAGGCGATGGGGGCATCGCTGTGTGCACCACCGTTGATGATGTTCATCATGGGAACGGGCAGCACGTGAGCGTTGGTACCACCGATGTAACGGTACAGGGGCATGCCAAAGTAGTTGGCAGCGGCATGAGCCACGGCGAGCGAAACGCCCAGGATGGCGTTGGCGCCGAGCTTGCTCTTAGTAGGGGTTCCATCAAGCTTAATCATAGCCATGTCGATGGCGCGCTGGTCAAAGGCATCCATGCCCTCGATCTCGGGGGCGATGACCTCGTTGACGTTCTTGACGGCCTTCAAGACGCCCTTGCCACCATAACGGCTCTTGTCGCCGTCACGAAGCTCGAGTGCCTCGTTCTCGCCCGTTGAAGCGCCACTGGGCACCGATGCACGGCCCATGTCACCACTCTCAAGGGTTACTTCAACTT
>CAMJXD010000036.1 GCA_946409635.1 uncultured Prevotellaceae bacterium | reverse complement strand
CGCAATAGGCGAACATGTAAAACATGTTCGTCACCTCGGACGTGTTTAAATACTGCATGCCCGAAACCGACTGGAGGTTGGTCATATTAGCAAACCATGCCTGGGTGCTACTCGGGCGTGCGCCGGCAAATGACGAATTGAACACAACGCGCGTGACGGATGCAGCGGTACCATCCGACATCCAGCCGGGCCAATTGTTACCCTCGTTCAGGTCGTAGGTCGTGCCCGAGCGGGAGCTGCGCAGGTCGTCGTAGTAGAACGTCAGCGTCGCGTTCGACGACGTGTAGCAGGCATAGGCCTCGGCAGCGGCGGCGCCGAGGGTGCACATCATGGCCACCACCAGAACGGCAAGTCTGAAAAGTAGTTTCTTGCTCATAGTTATCAGGATTTATTGGTTAATAATTATATTGTTGGCGATTTGGAGAATCTTACAAGGGGCTGACCACAAATGTACAAAAGTTTTTTCAATTCCCATCATCGGTTTGCACATTTTAACAAATTCCGTAGTCGCGGCCTCATGTATATTGCTTCCTCTCCCCAGCCGTCGCCGATTGAAGCTTGCAAGTCGCTATAGGATTCGCCGGTGACTATGCCCCGAGTGGACTTTCACCACAGATCTATGACATGCCCGTCGTACCCGAAAAAAAATCCCCCTCGCCTTGTGCGCTTCGGCGTAATTCTAAAAACTTTGCTCATAATGCTAACGATTTAAATGTGAAACAAATTACAATCGACGACAAATGTAAAACCCAGGTATAACATATTGCGGCAGAGGCACCTATTATTTTTGAAGACAACAAAGATAAAAGATGATTCTTTTAACAGATTTGAGCACTCTTCATACCATTTTCCGATCTTTTCTTCGGTGTGAAAACCATGAATATCAACACACTAGCCAACCAGCCGAATAACCGTGCCCTTCATGTTCAAATCAAGCAGTTTCGAAATAAATTCGTCTCTGGCCATGGTTAAATCTGTTAATTATAAATAAAAATTTCGGTTGACAAATGGCTGTCAATTTCCAACCAAATATCAACCGAATTAGTTGTTTTTTAGACGCTTACGTCTTAAAAGTTGTGATCCCTACAGGATTCAAACCTGTAACCTTTTGATCCGTAGTCAAACGCTCTATTCAATTGAGCTAAGGGACCGTTATTTCGTTTTAGCGGTGCAAAGATACTGCCATTTTTTGAACTGGCAAGCATTTTTGCAAAAAAAATTTCAATTTTTTTTGGCCCTCGATGCCCAAATGGAGTCACACCTCACTGGGTCAATGGTTTAGGCCCAAGAAAAAAATCAGTTCAGCAACCACGTTGCCAGGGCCCATGCGATGAAAATCACGAGTGCGATGCAGGTAGCGGTCCACAGGGGCTTATACTTGACTACATAGAGCGACAGCTTGGGAACATCTGATTTCTCGGGTTTGTCGTCAGCGATTGCGAGCTTGTGCTCATCGATGGGCTCGACGGGCTGTGCCTCTTCTTTATATAAATTAGCTTTCATTATCTATATTGTGTTGATTGAATTATTACGGTGCAAAATTACACACTTTCCTTCAATTGGCCAAATCCCCTACCCCATTTTCAAGGACTTTTTCTTCAGCCGGACCTGACAAGGCATGAAAATGACACAAGGAGCAGACAACCCTCATGGGGCATGTCAGCTCCTTGTCTATAAGAAGCCACACCAAAGGATGTGATGAAACTCCGACTAAATACAGGATTTGAGGGCGCCATAATCTTTGTAATCCTCCGGCTGTTAAGCACCTTGCGGTCGAGGCCCGCCATTGACTACAGCACTTTGCTCGGCATTTCATAAAAATTTGAAGAGTATCCCGATCAACTTTGATGTGGACATTTTTTCAATGATCGCCTGGTCTTAATGACACCGCAAAATTACAGCATTTGGAACTAAAATGCAACATTTGGGCGGATTTTTAACATAACTTTTTTTGGTCATGCCGGCTAAATAGAATTCTGCAAGTATCTTATCTGCTCCATGATTAAGAAATTAAGAAGATAGCGAAAGATTCAAAAAAATCATTTTATCTTCACCTATTCATAAATAATTGTCTATTTTTGCACAATCAACATCTCAATGCTGCCTGATTTCATGTGCAACATAAACTTCAGACTACCATTGAGTATATATAACGAGTATCTATTAACCTTTTAAAATTTTTACACAATGAAAAAAGCATTACTTCTTATTGTGGCGCTTGCATTGACCCTAGCGGCCAGTGGGCAGCGGCTGACGATGAATCAGCGGCTGTCGGGCCAGCAGGTCAAGGGCAAGTATGAGTTCCGCAGCAGCCACAAGAGTGTCTCGCGCGACGGCCAGCTGTCGCTGTCCCAGCAGAGCCGCAAGGCTCCCGCCCGGGTGGATGTCATCACCGAGCAGCCCGCTGGCGAGTTGAAGACCTATCAGCGCAGCGGCGGCGCGATGTACACCTACTGGGGCTACCTGTTCACGACCTATCAGGACGGCAGCGCGATGCAGGTGGTGTTTGCCGAGGACGGCAAGACCGTTTATCTCAAGGATCCCGTCTCGCAGGCTATCGCCAACACGTGGGTCAAGGGAGAATTGAGTGATGACGGCAAGACGCTGACCATGCCGTTGAACCAGTTCATCATCTTCTACCCCGAGGTGGACTATGGCTTGATTACGGCCTGGGTTGACGTGGCAATGGATGAGAATGGCAATATCAAAGCCGTGCCTAACCTAGACATCCATGAGGCGACGTTCACCATTGGCGATGACGGCACAATCTCGCTCAATGGCTCGAACGGCGACGTGAACAGCTTTATCGGCAGCGGCATTGGCCTGATCTATGACGATGACCTGACGTGGGCCGGCTATCTTGATTGGGAGTCGGAATATACCCCGTTCACCGACACGCCCGTAGCCTTGCCCGAGGGCGCTGTGCTCGAGGACTACTCGATGTCCTACGAGGACAGCTATGGCAATGCCGGCGGCAAGATGGTCAAGGTGGCCATGATGGGCAACGACGTGTATGTTCAGGGCATGTCTTCCTTAGTTCCCGATGGTGTGATGAAGGGCACTCTCGAAGACGGCAATGTGATTTTCCCGGGCAACCAATACCTGGGAGTGGGCAACAGCATGTTCTTGTACATGGTGGGCATGGACAGCGATGTTGACGGCGAGGATCCTACAGCGTTTGGAGATCTTCATTTCTCCATTGATGAGGAAACTCACACGATGTCGACTTACGCCATTCTAGGCATCGTAGCTGGCGGGAATCTGCAGGAGTACTATGGCCAGCCGGTCATCGCCCCCTACGCCGACCATGCAGCTACACCTGCCAACCCCGAGGTCATTGACTTTATTGACAAGGGCGAGCTGGGTGGCTACAACTATGGCTCATTCAACGTACCGACGGTTGACACCGAGGGCAACTTCATCAACCCCAACGACTTGTACTACCGCATCTACTTTGACGACGACGAGTTGTTCACCTTCGGTCCCGACGAGTATCCCGAGATCACCGAGTACATGACCGACGTGCCCTACTACTACACCGACAGTTACGACTTAGGCGTAGGTGGTGCCACGATCTACTTCTACGAGACCGGTTTCCACCGCGTGGGTATCCAGAGCGTCTTCCGCGGCGGTGGCGAGGAGCATGTGAGCGACATCGTGTATAGGGAGCTCACCGACGGCAGCGCCCCCGTGGGCTCGGCCGACCACTATGCAGGCTACTGCGACGACAATGCCAGCAAGTTCAGCATGACGGCCGGCAGGACCCAGGGCTATGACATAGCGACCTATGTTAACGACCCGAGCCTGAAGGGCATGAAGGTTAAAGGCCTGCGCATCACCGCCCCTCGCGGCACGAGTGTCGCCCAGTACACCGGCTGGCTGTCGAGCGGCCTGGCTCTGAAGCTGGTTGATGGCGTGAAGGTAGCCAGTGCCGACATCACCAGCCAGACGGGCGACGTGACTGCAGGCCATGCCGAGGTGATGTTCGACGAGCCCTATGAGATAGGCGAAGAGGGATTCTTTGCCGGTTACACGATTCCCGTGACCGACGAGGCGTCGCCCATGATGATCACCAGCGACAAGCTGGGTGGCGGCCTGTGGCTGCACACGTCGAGCGCCGTGCGCAACTGGACCGACCTGTCGGGTCAGGGCAGCGCCTGCATCGAGCTCATCCTCGAGGGTCAGCAAGAGCATGCTGCCACCATCATCTTGCCCGCCAACAGCTTTGCCAAGAAGGGCGAGCCCATCATGGTCAATGCCACGATCTACAACCACGGTACGTCCAGGCTCACCCAGGGCGAGTACACCTGTGAGATCAATGGCGTGACTAGCACCGCCACGCTCGAGACCTATATCGATGGCGACCACTGGGGACGCAGCAGCAGTATCGCCATTGAGCTTCCCGCCATCGCCGAGCAGGGATCCTACCCCTTGACCGTTACTGTGACCAAGGTCAACCAAGTTGACAACCAGGATGTCGCCCCCACCCACGAGGGCATGATCAACATTCTGGACTTTGTTCCCGTTCATCGCGTGCTTGTCGAGGAGTACACCGGCACCTGGTGTGGATGGTGTACCCGTGGCCTGGTAGCCATGCGGTTGCTGTCGGAACTCTACGGAGACAAGTTTATCGGTGTCGCTTACCACAATGCCGACCCGATGGCCGTCATGGAAACATACCCGAGCCCTGTCGAGAGCTTCCCCGGCGCATATGTCGAGAGGTACTATGCTGTCGATCCCTATTATGGCTATGAGTCGGCGGGCTTTGGCATCAAGGACGTGGTTGACTACCTGCTGACAGAGCTGGCAGTCGTTGACCTCAACGTCAAGGCCTCCTGGGCCGACGAGGCCAAGACCGAGGTGAAGGCCGAGGTCGAGAGCAACTTTGTGATGAATGCCGACGGCAAAGACTACGCCATCGAGGTGATGCTCGTCGAGGACGACATGTATGGCGAGCCCGGCACCTCGTGGGATCAGCACAATTACTATCCCGACTATGCCAGTGAGTATGGCGACGAGCCCAACCTGGGCCCGTTGTGCGACATGCCCGGGACCATTGAGGGTTATCACTTCAACGACGTGCTCGTGGCTACCTCGGGCGTGGTAGACGAGAGCCTGCCCACCTCGATTGAAGCCGGAGTGGCCAACAACTTTGAGTACTCGTTCCTGGTTGATGACATCTACAACCTGGACTACGAGCCTCTTATCCAAAACAAGGAGAAGCTCCATGTCGTGGCCATCGTGATTGACAAGACGACCGGCAAGGTAGTCAACGCCGCCAAGGCCAGCCTGGGCAGCACTGCCGTGAACGAGATTGGCGCCGACAACAAGGAGATTGCCTCGACCACCTACTACGACCTGACGGGTCGCATGGTCAACAACCCCGAGAGCGGCATCTATATCAAGCTCGTGCGCTACACCGACGGCTCGCAGCGCGGCTTCAAGGTGCTCAAGAAGTAAGACTTGCCCCTCAAGCAGATAATCATTGACCCTGCTGAGGATATCAACAACTGTATCAGTTGATTTTTACTGAGGCATCCGCACACATGAGTGCTGTCGGGTGCCTCGGTTCTTTCTCCTGGCGGGTGGGGCTTCGCAATACTTAACAACACGGGCGGGAGCGGGTTGATGAGTAGCAAATGATGGGGCAAATATTGATTGAAAACCTCAGGTTTATAACTGCGGGATAGCCCTATGGAAAGTTGAATGAATAAAAAGATGTGAAAAATGATGATGGGATGCGCGAAAATGATTACCTTTGCAGCAACTAACAAACATCCATTATCATAAACAAGAACGAAATAATTTCCAATGTCATGAAAGGTATTCATGTTACAAGTGAGATAAAACCGTTGAAGAAGGTTTTGTTGCACCGTCCGGGACGTGAACTGCTCAACTTGACACCCAACACCCTTGAGGAACTGCTCTTTGACGATATACCTTATCTCAAAGTGGCTGAGGAGGAACATGACGCCTTCTCACAGGTGTTGCGCGACAATGGCGTCGAGGTCGTCTACCTTGAGGACCTCATGGCCCAGGTGCTGGACATCAGCCCCGAGATCAGGGAGCAGTTTCTGCGCCAGTTCATCGACGAGGCCGGCATCAGTGCGACAAAATACCACGACATCATCTACAACTACTTGAACGGCATCCAGTCGAGCAAGGAGCTCGTGCTCAAGACCATGGAGGGTATCTACCTTCAGGACCTGCCCCGCGACCCGCAGCAGGTGAAGAACTCGCTGGTTGACCAGGTGCGCGGTGACAGCCGCTTTGTTGTGAAGCCGATGCCCAACCTGTACTTCACGCGTGACCCGTTTGCCTGCATCGGCACAGGCGTGAGCATCAACCGCATGTTCTCGGTGACCCGTTGCCGCGAGACCATCTACGGCGACTACATCTTCAAGTACCATCCCGACTTCAAGCAGGTGGAGCACTACTACGACCGCGATCTGCCCTACCGCATCGAGGGCGGCGATATCCTGAACCTGAACGAGCACACGCTGGCCATAGGCATCAGCCAGCGCACCGAGCCCGACGGTATCGAACTGATCGCCAAGAACATCTTCGAGAACGGTAATACGGCCATCGACACCGTGCTGGCCATCCACATCCCCGAGACGCGCGCCTTCATGCACCTGGACACCGTGTTCACCCAAATTGACCACGACAAGTTCACCGTGCACCCCGGCATACTGGGGCCGCTGGAGGTGTTCAAGCTCACGCGCGGCGAGGGAGACGACATCGAGCTCGAGCGCAAGGAAGAGACCCTGGAGGAAATCCTGGCCGAGTCGCTGGGCCTGGAGCACGTGAAGCTCATCAAGTGTGGCGGCGGCGACCGCATCACGGCCGAGCGCGAGCAGTGGAACGACGGCAGCAACACGCTGTGCATCGCACCGGGCAAGGTCATCGTGTATGAGCGCAACAACGTCACCAACGCCATCCTGCGCGACGAGGGCATCACCGTTCTCGAGATACCCAGCAGCGAGCTGTCCCGCGGTCGCGGAGGGCCCCGCTGCATGAGCATGCCGCTGTGGCGCGACTGATCCAGTGAGCATTCCGACCAACTGAAAACTGACAACTGACAACTTTAATACATTATACTATTTACTTAAACTAAAACATTTTACTATTATGCCAAGAAGTTTATCTGGAAGAAGTTTCCTCAAGTTACTCGATTTCACCACCGACGAGATTAAGTATTTACTCGAGCTTGCTAAGGATTTCAAGCGCATGAAACGCGCCGGAACCCCCCACAAGTACCTCGCAGGCAAGAACATCGTGCTGTTGTTCGAGAAGACCTCAACTAGGACCCGCTGCTCGTTTGAGGTCGCAGGCAATGACCTGGGCATGGGTGTCACCTATCTGGATCCCGGATCATCGCAGATGGGCAAGAAGGAGTCGCTCGAGGACACCGCCAAGGTGCTGGGCCGCATGTTTGACGGTATCGAGTACCGCGGCTTCGACCAGCAGATTGTCGAGGACCTCGCCAAGCACGCCGGCGTTCCCGTGTGGAATGGTCTGACCACCGATTTCCACCCCACTCAGATGCTCGCCGACGTCCTCACCATCGAGGAGCACTTTGGCTACTACAAGGGCCTGACGATGGTGTTCATGGGCGATGCCCGCAACAACGTGGCCAACTCGCTGATGGTCGTTTCGGCCAAGCTGGGTATCAACTTCGTTGCCTGCGGTCCCAAGGACAACATGCCCGACGACAAGCTCGTCAAGACCTGCAAGGAGATCGCAAAGGAGAACGGCTGCACCATCACCCTGACCGACGACGTGAAGAAGGGCACCAAGAATGCCGACGTCATCTACACCGACATCTGGGTATCGATGGGCGAGCCCGACGAGATCTGGGAACAGCGCATCAAGCTGCTTAGCCCCTATCAGGTGAACGACGCCGTGATGGCCAACGCCAACCCCGGTGCCATCTTCCTGCACTGCCTGCCCTCGTTCCACGACCTGGAGACCACGATCGGCAAGGACATCCACAAGAAGTTCGGTCTGCCCGAGATGGAGGTTACCGACAAGGTGTTCCGCAGCCCGCAATCCAAGGTGTTTGACGAGGCCGAGAACCGCATGCACACCATCAAGGCCGTCATGTACGCCACGCTGAAGTAATCGATTTCACGACGTGAAATTGAAGAATTAGAGATTAATGATTAGAGATTGGTGAGTGATGGCTCATTGACTTTAATCATTAATCTCATTTCTCAAATAACAATAACCGACTATACATTATAACTAAGATACTATGAGCAAACGTCTTGTTATCGCTCTGGGCGGCAATGCCCTGGGCAAGACTCCGCAAGAGCAGCTGGACCTGGTGAAGGGTACGGCATCGACCATCGTTGACCTCGTCGAGGAGGGTTACGACGTGGTCATTGGTCACGGCAACGGCCCCCAGGTGGGCATGGTGAACCTGGCCTTTGAATACTCGGCCAACAACGGAGGCGGCACGCCTGCCATGCCGTTCCCCGAGTGTGGCGCGATGACTCAGGGTTACATCGGCTATCACCTGCAGCAGGCCGTTGAGCGCGAGCTCGCTCGCCGTGGCCTGAACAGGCCCTGTGCCGCCGTGGTGACCCAGGTGGTCGTTGACAAGAACGACGACGCCTTCCAGAAACCCACCAAGCCCGTGGGCATGTTCTACAGCAAGGAGGACGCCGACCGCATCGTGGCCGAGACGGGCTACACCTTTGTCGAGGATGCCGGCCGTGGCTACCGCCGCGTGGTGCCCTCGCCCATCCCCGTCAAGATCGTTGAGTTGCCCATCGTTGAGCAGCTCGTCGGCCTGCACAGCGTGGTCATCACCGTGGGCGGTGGTGGCATCCCCGTTGTGGAGAATGGCCCCGGCGACTATGAGGGCGTAGCAGCCGTGATCGACAAGGACCGCGCCAGCGCCAAGCTGGCCCTCGACCTGAATGCCGACATGCTCGTCATCCTCACCGCTGTCGAGAAGGTGTCGATCAACTTCAACAAGCCCGATCAGATGGATCTGGATCGCATGACCATTGCCCAGGCCCGCGAGTACATCCAGCAGGGTCACTTCGCCCCCGGCAGCATGCTGCCCAAGGTGGAGAGCTGCATCAGCTTTGTGGAGAACACCACAGGCGGCACCGCCCTGATCACTTCGCTCGACAAGGCCCGCGAGGCCCTGCAGGGCAAGACCGGCACGCTGCTCGTCAAGGAGTAAATCCAAAATCTGATTGATTATAAATGGCTGGATGTGACAAGGACATCCAGCCATTTTCTTTACTGAAAGCCATTAAATGTAAAGGATTATTCAAGAATTCGACGCGTGGGTGCCATTAAAGAACTATCTTTGCAGATTCATTATCAAACACAATTCTGAGCGATAACTATCATCGATACCAGCCTCAATCGCAGAATCGTGGCAGCTATGCTCTCAATCACTCACTCAAGCCAATGTTCAAGAAGCTATTTCTATCCATATTCTTACTGCTGCTAGTGTCTGTAACGATGCAAGGAGCTCACGCCTATAACGTCAACCAGTATAATCACTGGGCACTGATTTCCACCGATGAGTTGATGCGTCGAGCCCAAGATTATCTACAAGAGAAAGACTTGGTCGATAGCGCAATGGTGTGCTATAGCATCGTTGCCAGCCGCGCCCAGCATGGTAAGAAGAATAGCGAGGAAATGCACCAGATAGCCCGCGCCTTCAATAATATGGCCTATATCTATGCGACCTATTACTATGACTACCAGAAGGCCTACGAGAACTTGAGCCGGTCGATAGAATTATCCAAGCGATACTGCTATGACAACAATCTTGCCTATGCCTATATGAACATGGCCTCGATTCTTGATAATGGCAACAGGTTCTACGGAGAGGACCGCTACTCTGTCGAAGCGTTGAACTATACAAAGAAAGCCTTTGACGAAGCCATAAAAGCCAAAGAGTGGAATGTGGCCGTAACGAGCATTTATAACATGTTGAGCATGCTTGACAATGGTGCTGACTGCAAAATGATTGAGCCCGAGCTGGCCCGTTTCAAAACCTTGCAACTCACCGATAGCGTGGAGATGTGGCAGTGCACCCGCATGTTTTGCCAAGCCGTCGAGGCCCAACAGTCAGGACAGCTCCAGGTTGCACTGGATTATTACGACAAGATGCTCGACAAGGCCCAGGCAGTCACGACCAACCGTCAACAATGCATCATCAAGGCTATTCAGCAGAAAAGCGTTGTGCTGGCCACCATGCACCATTACCATGATGCACTCGCGTGCCTACGACAAGTTGAACAGATCACGCTCGAGCAAGGAATGGAAAGCGAACTCATTGACACCTATCGCGCCTTGTCCCAAGTCTATGCAGCAATGGGTAACAGCCAAGAGGCTGAACGCTTTGATTACAAATACCTCAAAGCAAAAGATGAATTCGTCCTCAAGAGCCACGTCGAGAGAATAGAGAAGTCACGTTTCCTCGACGAGATGCGCCGCGTTAATGAGCAGGTGGCTCAGATTCAAGCCAAACACGAGCGCGCCCACCAGCTGCTGCTCATGGTGAGCCTCGTCAGTGCCATCATCCTGATAGCGCTGGTATTGCTCATGCGCAGTAACATCAAACAGCGCAACTACATCAGGCACCTCTACGAGAAAAACGTTCAACTGCTGGATGTCAAGGTTGACCCAGCACAGCCGGGCTCGCAGCCCGAAGACAAACAAGAGGATGCAGCACCCAAGTATCAAAGCCAGCTTGACCAGGAGAGCAAGGACAGGCTGTTTGGTCAAATCAAGCAAGTGATGGACAATATGAGTATCATCTGCCAACCAGATTTCTCGCTCCAGCAGCTGGCGACCCAAGTGGGCAGCAACTACAAGTATGTATCACAAGTGGTCAACGAGTGCTACGGCAAGAGCTTCAAGCAGGTGCTCAACGAGCAACGGGTGCGCGAGGCTTGCCGCATCATGAACGACCCCAACCAGTCACGTCATCTCACGATCGAGGCCATAGCTGCTAATCTGGGTTTTCATTCACGCAGCAACTTCACGGTCACGTTTAAGCGCATCACCGGCATCTCGCCATCGGATTTCATGAGGATGGCAAAGGAAAAATAGCACACCTGCCAAGGGATTGTTTCACTGAAAAGAGCCTCTCGATTCATTGTTTTTTGTTCTGTTTCCATGAAACAGAACAGGCACAGCCTGAATTATTTTGCCAAAAATAATAGTTTACTCTAATTTTGTGATGGAATCACAGCCATCATGCACCTTGTCATAACCCTGTGATCCAGTTTTTTCATCAAACCAGAATAGAGCATTCTTGCATTATCATCAATAAGTCTATTTTATTAATTCAATAACCTTATTATTTATGAAAAGAATCTTGTTATTACTCACTGTGGTCATCGCCGCCATGCAGGTGATGGGTGCAGATGTTGACCTGGCCAATGCCCGGGCTACAGCACAGCAATTCGTGTTCAGCAAAATGTCAACCAGTGGCAAGTTAACGTCGCCCGCAGCCGTCGATGTGAAGTTGATCAAGCAGGAAATGAACAACGAGAAGGCTGGTGCAGCCGTGTACTACATCTTCAACACCGATGAGCACTTCATTGTCATTGCCGGTGATGACCGTGCCCAGCAGGTACTTGCCTATGGAGACCGCCCCCTGGATCTTAGCCGTATGCCCAGCAACATGAAGTTCTGGCTGAATACCTACAAAACACAGATAGCCTACTTGCAAGCCCATCCCACACTTGCAGTGGAGCGTCCCGCCCCCGGTCGCTCGCTGAAAGCCGCGCCGGTAGGTCCACTGCTCACCGCCGAATGGGATCAGAGCATGCCCTATTACAACCAGTGCCCTAGTTACAATGGCTCACCTTGCCTGACAGGATGTCCAGCCACGTCACTGTCGATGGTGTTCTACTACTGGAAATATCCCACCGAGCCAACGCCAGCAGTCGAAGGCTATACCAACAATAGCTACGGATTTGAGATTCCTGCCTTGCCATCCATCACCTTTGACTGGGAGAATATGCTCGACACTTACTCCTATGGCACCTACACATCGACCCAGGCCAATGCCGTGGCGTGGCTGATGCGCTACGTGGGGCAAGAAGAACACATGGACTACTCACCCAGTGGCAGTGGAGCATTCGGCGAGGACATCCTGCGGGCAGTCAAGTTCTTTGGCTACGACGAGGATGCTCAACTCTTATTCAAGTCGGTAGCCGATGATGACGGCAACGAGATTGAAGTTTACTATTCCGATGACGAGTGGGCAACCCTGCTGCAAAACGAGATGTACGAGGGCCGTCCTGTAGTGTATTGCGCCTACGACTACTCATCATGGAATGGCTGGAGTGGGCACGCCTTTAATGTTGACGGCTACACGCCCAGCAGCAACACCTATCACGTAAACTGGGGATGGAGCGGTGACGGAAACGGCGACTTTGCACTCAACGCATTTTCAAGCAGTGGCTACACCTTTAATGTCGAGCAACAGATGGTGCTGGGAATCCAACCGCCAGCCCTGGGCCCCGCGATAAAGGCTAATCCCACCAAGCTCGACATGGCAGGGTTTGTCGATCAGACCACCACAGCCACGTTCACCGTCAAGGGTCAAGAGCTCAACGACGACATCACCATGACTCTCAACGACGAGCATGCATGCTTCTCTATCGATGCCGATCATGTTGCAGTGAGTGAACAAGAAGGTGGCAAGGTTGTCACAGTAAACTATGCGCCACAAACCGTGGGAAATCACACTGCCAGCATCACACTCAGTAGCCCAGGAGCCGAGGACGTCACAGTGATCATCAACGGCACCGCTGCCCTCCAGACTTTTGTTCCCGTCATGCAGCCCGCCGACAGCGCATACATCAACTTGACGCAGTTCCGTGCCGACTGGACAGACCAGACCGCAGACAAGTTTGTGAACAGCTACACGCTGGAGGTATCCCCTCGTTCCTTTGTTGAGCAGCTCGACTCACTAGATGGCAGCCTGTATCCCGACAGCTATGAGACCATGATATTCAGCGCACCCTGGGGAGGATATAGCGTCAATGCCGGATATGACGCCATCTACATTTCCAACGGTTACTACTCGGGAAGCGGCTATATCACCTATACCATTCCTCAAGGCTATGACAACGAGGTCTTCTCCTTGCAGATAACCACAACCAACTCGAGCTACGGCAAAGGCAACATCACGGTGAAGTCCAATCAGACCGCGGCCGTCGGCTACCAGTTTGCATCGGGCGAGACCTTCACCTGGACAGTTGTTGGCAGCACGGGTGAGAAAATCACCATCACGACAAGTGAGAGCAGCTACTCCCCCGACATGAGCAAGATCAAGGTTTATGCCGGTGATGCCAACTCGCTTGCCCCTGATGGTGATTCCAGCGATGACAGCAACTACAGGCTCATCCAGGGAATCAACGGCAAGAGCTACCTCGTTGAGAATCTCGCCGCTGGCGGTACCTATTACTATAGGGTGAAAGGACTGTACACCGATGGCACAGAGAGCAAATGGAGCAAATCACAGTGCGTAACGTTGTTTGAGAACGGGCATGGATTCCAAGCTGGAGATGTGAATCACGATGGTCTGATCAATATCACTGACGTGACACTGCTGATCTCGTATGTACGGAACGAAAATGATGACACCATCTGCAAGATTTGCGCCGACATCAACGGTGACAACTCGGTCAACATCAGCGATATTACCCTGTTGATCTCCAGGGTGCTGAACTCGCTGTGACAAGACTGCCAGTTCACGACGCCTGGTGATTGTTCCAACGGGTGAGACTGAACGTGATAAGCCCCATAAGTCATTTGATTGAACTTTGGGGCTTATTTCATGCATTTTCAGGTGTTTACAAAGCAAGGCGCAGACCCAGGCTGAAAACCGTGTAGTCGGCAATGCCGTAGTTGCGGGCCGACACACGGCAGTAACGTGTACCGTGTCCCCAGCCACCGCCGCGATACACCTTAAAGGAGTTTTGGGCCGGTGTGCCCGTGGGCTGAGCATCGTAGGCGGCATATTCGTCCTCGCACCATTCCCGTCAAGATCGTTGAGTTGCCCATCGTTGAGCAGCTCGTCGGCCTGCACAGCGTGGTCATCACCGTGGGCGGTGGTGGCATCCCCGTTGTGGAGAATGGCCCCGGCGACTACGAGGGCGTAGCAGCCGTTATCGACAAGGATCGCGCCAGCGCCAAGTTGGCCCTCGACCTGAATGCCGACATGCTCGTCATCCTCACCGCCGTCGAGAAGGTGTCGATCAACTTCAACAAGCCCGACCAGCAGGATCTGGACCGCATGACCATCGCCGAGGCCCGCGAGTACATCCAGCAGGGTCACTTCGCCCCCGGCAGCATGCTGCCCAAGGTGGAGTCGTGCATCAGCTTTGTGGAGAACACCACAGGCGGCACGGCGCTGATCACCTCGCTCGACAAGGCCCGCGAGGCCTTGCAGGGCAAGACTGGCACCCTCCTGGTCAAGGAGTAAAGACATGATTCTTAAAAACGAGCGTGAACCCAAATATTACAAGGTTCACGCTCGTTTTCTTATTAGGGTGATGTCGTAGCTCGCTATTCGATGGGGATAATTATTTGCTTGGTGTCATCAATAGTCAACCGGTTGTTTTCATCAATCAGATGCTTTCTGTTCTTGAAATCAAGTTTGTAGAGCAACTCTAACACCTCATCAGGGACAATGAAATGTTCCATCTTTCGGTCATCCATCTTACTATAGGCCAGGAAGTAAATATACAGAGGCCTTGTTACTGGGCCGTCATCTCCCACGAGCACCAGCTTGCGGACAATTCCTTTGCTAATTGGTTCGGTGAGCACTTCAGGTCGATAGATGTCTCCCCCCATAATAATATAGGGCTTTTTCTCTTGCGCGCCATTAGGTGCCTGCAACAATTGAAGGCTACTTTGATTCGAGAAATTCTCAAAATGAATTTTCTCCATATCATAGCCATTCTTCAACAGTTCCTTGTAATAGGCATGATAGGTTCCGCTACCCTTTGATGTGCTGAAAATGGTACTTCCGCCCGATCTCAACAGACGAACAAGCTGCTCAATTGTGATTTCAACGGCAGTAGAATCTAAAATGGTGTTGAGGTGCGGAGCCTCCTTATCGATGTAAACCGCCAATTTTTCATCACCAAGCTTGTATTCCACAATGTGTCCTGCAGCCAACAACTGATCACGTGTACACTTGGTCGTGAAAAGACTGTCAACGGCTTTCTCGGCCGAGAAACACACAGGATAGAACGGCTGATTGACACGTGAATAGGGCATGATTGCCTCCTCAGAGAGCAATGTTAAGGCCACTCCACTGGGCATGTGCAGATAGATGGCATTCGGGAACTTGTTGTCACTGAAGATGTTCACTAACGTGTCCTTGTCGAGGACACCACGGTATTTGTCATCCAGGAAGGTGACAACGGATCCCCCTCCAGCCAGTACTAGGGTCTTGCGGCTGTCGCTACCCAAAGGAATAGAGGAAGCATGCTGCCTGCCCAAAATCTGGTAAATTCCGAAGCCCAGCAGCAGGCCGACGAGACCAGACAATAAGGGAATCTGTAATTTTTTCCAGAATTGATTATTATTGGACTCCTCATTTGCCTCATAGTCGAAAGACTCTGGCTCTGCCCTCTCCTCAAGTTGCCGCACCATTTTGACATTATCTTCCATATATGGCAAGATGCGGTCTTTATACTCACTATATGGGATACACTGGCGGTTGCGCAGGCGCCGAGGCAGGTCTTTAAGGTTTGCCTTGGGTGTATAGATTGTGACGATGTCGGCACCTTCTGGCTTTTCCTTATCCAGAATCATCTGGTGGAAGGTCGACCACTCATAATAAACCCATTTAGAACCATCCTCACGGTCATCACGAACATAATTAGCATTGGAACAAATCACGATCATATTTGCCGAATCGCGAATGGCATTGGCAATCACTTTCTCGTATAGCGAGTGTCCCTCCTCGTCAATCGACCGCTTGGAGAAAAACACTTTCAAGCCTTTTTCCTTGAGGAATTCAGAGATTTCATCAGCCATGGAATAATCGCAGCTCTTGCAAGATATAAAAACATCATATTTCATTCTTCATCCGATTTTTAGAGGTTACTGACGCAAAAGTAAACAAAAAAGTTAACATTCCAAGTCATATACAAAAAAAATCATATATCTTTGCAAAAAAAGGGAAAATGAAAAGATTATTGACTGCAATCCCATTACTGCTGGACGGGCAACACATTAACATCTACAACCTGTAACAGCACATGCGCCATCCACAATTCTGGTTCCTGTTTTCCGCACTATCATTTTGCCAAATGAAAACGAGTCTGATATACAGT
>CAMJXD010000035.1 GCA_946409635.1 uncultured Prevotellaceae bacterium | reverse complement strand
ACCCTTTGCTCTCCGATGGATTTCAGGGTGTCTCATTGCGGAAAACAAGAAAAGCATTGATGCTAGAGCAACATCAAGGGCATCACCAGCGGCGATTGCTTGAATAGCCACTCTGCTAACTGATTGATTGTTAGTGTGGTATTATTGCATGTGCTGCATGAGCAACGGCTGGCGGTCCCGTCGTGGATGATGTAGCAACCGTTGTTTTCGCTGATGTGGCTGTCGCCTGTCACGCGTAGCTCGACCGATGCGGCGGGGTGGGCTGCTGCATAGCATTGCAGGGCTTGCATGACGTTCACGACCCGCACCATGCCCCTGTAATGAGGCTTGACCAGATAGTAAGATTTGTCAAAACGGCTATAGACCTCAAGCGTAGCCCATTGCTGGCGGTCGTGCAGCAGCACGCAGGGCCATGAGTGTTGCCACTGGTCGAAGGCCTCATATCCGTTTTCCACCACTTGCTGGTCGACTATCGGTGCCGTGCCCACTTGAGCATAGCCCAGTTTCTCGTACATGGGCTGCAGGCCTTCTTGCTCGATGAGCAGCGTGGAGAATACTTTGCCCTGGCACTTGAGTCCGCGGTGCATGTAGCGGAACAAGCGTGAGATCAGATGCTGGCCGCGCCACTCGGGCAGCGTGCCCACTGCGTACAGGTAGACGGCGCTGGTTTCTTGGCCGTGATAGCGCATCTGGTAGGGCAGGGCTTGGGCTGCCGACACGATTTTCCCTTCCTGGGTGCGGCAATAGTTGCCTGCAGGGGTGTAGACATGGGCGAAGAAGATATTCAGCGCCTCGTCGTTGTCGTTGAAAACAGCCTTCATCAGCTGGCGCGCACCTTCACGCTTGCGTTCTTCTTCCCTGGTGGACAGCTCGGGATAGGAAATGGCCTGGTCCTTCTGGATCTGGTAGGCCGGATGATAGGACGACTTGGCGCGCCTCAGTCCAGGCAGTCCCATGTCCTCCTCGAGGTTGATGTAGACGTATTGCTCTGGAATGTGTTGCATGAACTCGTGGCGAATCACCGTATAGACACCCTTGTAGGCGATGTCGCCCTTCTCGACACACAGGTCGAAGGTGTTGACGTTGATGGGTACGCCATAGGTGAAGGCGACCATCTTGCCGTCGACATACATCGCCCCGCCGATGGCACCGAACCGCTCCCAGTTGTCAAACACCTGGCTGATGGACTCACGCTCCATGACCTTGCTGTCGGCTGCCTGTATGTGGCCGATGGCCTCGGCATTGTCGCTCCAGTGCTGCAGCAGTTGCAGGCACTCGGGGAACATCGAGGGCTCCAGCTCGCGATACTCGTGATTGGGGTAGAACTTGGGGAACTGTGACAGATGCTGCCGCTTGGGACGCAAGGCATGGCCCGGCAGGTTGATGATATTCTCCCTCAGGCAGATGTAGTCGTAGCGCTGGATGAGCGGTTCACTGAATTCAAACTCTCCAGGAAACGTGCGTTGCAGGAAGTCGATGTTCCGCTGGTTGAGGTTGATGATGCTGAGCGGCTGGTGATGGGCAAAGCACTCGTCGCGCAGGGCGCTGATGACGCATTCCAGACAGCCATCGCTGGCATCGGCCAGTCGCGGGTGCTCAATCCCATCGGGTACAGGCGGCAGCGGCATGGTGTGGGTGTATTGCCCGTCCAGGATGAACCGCAGCACCAGATAGCCCTCGACGATGGCATATTCCAGCCCATAGTGGTCCCACGTGAGCAGGTTCACATCGCTCCACTCGCAGCCCTGCACATCCTCCCACCGCAGGTAGCTGTGGAAGGTGGCCAAGTCCTCAAAACCAATTGGTCGATACTCAATCACAATCGTGTCCGTGTGGGGCAGCCCTTTATTATTTGGTGCTGGTCTTGTAACCGTCACTTTCAAGCTCTTCCTTGGAGCGTTGCTTGGAGTAGAGGCCCACGCGGTCCATCGTGTAGGTGCCGTCTTTCTTGACGGTGATGCGCACGAGCAGGTCGTCGCCGCCGCTGGGATGATCGACAAAGTTCATCGACGGCATGGTGATGTGACGCACGCCGCCAAACATGCGGTCGTCCCACGCGTGGACATGGCCGCAGAACATGATGGTCGTCTTCCAGTCGGCCAGCTTGTCGAGCAGGTAATACAGCTCCTCGCGGCAGTAGGTCGAGGCAAACTCGTTGTAGCTGGGGCGGAAGATGTTGGTATGGGTGAATACAAACGTGTTGCGGATCTCCTTCTTGTCACGCTGGAACACGCCGTTCTCGATCTCATCAATCTGGAACTCACCTAGGGTGCCGTTGGCCGAATCGATGAAGATAAAGCGGTCAATCGGGCCGTTCTCGCCCATTTGAACGGTGAATTCATAGAAGGACGTCTTGAACAAATCGTTGAACAGGGCCCAACCGTTGTGAGTGATGTCGTGGTTGCCTACAACGGGATAAAAGGGAACGCGGTAGTCTCGCAAGTTGCCAAAGCAACCAGTGCGCTTGTCGATATAGATGGTCTTTCCCGAAATCTCGCTCAATTCTTCATCGACTGTGAGATACTTCTCTGCCCAGTCTACCTTGAATAGGTCGAGTGCAAGAGAGGTGTTGAAGTAGTACTCGGCCTTGGTGTCGGCCAGGTCGCCCAGGTGGCAGTAGAACAAGTCACCATGTTCCATACCCGTTTCCAGCATCTCGGTCAATCGCCCGGGGTCGATGGTGATGTGGCTGTCGCTACCTACCAGAAATGAGTATTCGCCCATGTCGTTGGGTAGGATCTTGTCTAGGGCGACGTCTATATAGGAATAGTTGACCAGTGACTGCTTCACGCGGTCATCGACACTTGTGTTACCCATGAGCACGCCCTGTGGACTCACTTTCTCGCACGATGAGAACGTTGCGCTTGCCGCAAGCAGCATGGTTGCCATCAGGCTATATGATATGATCTTCTTCATAGTTATTTCCATCGATAAATTAATCCTACTTTGCCTATTGTCTCATACTTGCTGGCCAGCTGGCTCATCGAGCCCGCCGGGCGGATGTCAAACTCGCCGAAGAGCTTGAACCGCGGGGAGAAGCGGTAATAGAAGTCCAGTCCCCAGTTGATGTTCCAGTTCTCGTAGTAGAAGTCGTCATAGTTGCGGAACAGCAGGCCCACGTTCCAGTGGTGGGTGCGCGGGCGCAGCGTGGCATGGGCACCAAAGGTCAGCGTCAGCGGCTCGGTGTAATGGTCGCCCATCATGTTGTAGCCGATGAGCGAGCCGCCCAGGGTGATGTCCCAGTAGCCGCGCTCAAATCTCATCGACAGGTTGCCCACGTTCTCGTTGGTGTTGAAGCGGTGGTAATGGTTGAACATGTACTCGGCCGAGGCAAACATGTGGAACGCCTTGACCTGGAAGTGGTACTCGCCCTTGGCCTTGAAACCGTACAATTCTTTAGTGTACTGCAGGTTGGCCCCACCGTCGATGCTCCAGTGGTTGTTGAAGTAGTGCTTGTAGTGCACCGTGTTGCCGATGCACGGCCCAGTGATGATGTTCTTGCCGGTGGTGAGCGAGAGTGATACCTCGTTGCGGTTCTCGCCGTCATACGCATGGTCGCCGCTGTAGTACTGTGCCGACGCACTGCCCACAGCTAGTGCCGCAAGCAGGCCGATGACTAATCGTTGTAGTGTTGTCATACCAAGAAAAGCAGTTTTGCATTATTAAATGAATATGCAAAGTTACAATTTTTTTTACAAACAGGGCCGGCTTGATTAGAAATTCTAATCAAGCCGGCCAGTGCTGGATGGAATCTGGTCTGTGGCGCTATCCCTGGAACCCCATTCGTTGGTAAGAAGTCTTGCCCAGCGTCTCGTCCTTGCAGTAGTCCATGAGCAGGGCGAGGCGGTTGGTGCTGTCGCCGTGCAGGATGCGGTTGACGGTGTGCTTGCGGGCCACGTTCTCGATCTGTCCCCCGCTCAGCTCATAGGCATCGGCCAGTTTCATGGCCTCGCTGTCGGTCAACTCGGGAATCATCTCGTGCCAGATGCTGCTGCGCACTTTGCTGTCGGGTTTCTCAAAGCGCACCTTGTAGAGGAAGCGTCGCTCAAAGGCACCGTCCAGGTTGCTGGCCAGGTTGGTCGTGGCGATGAGGATGCCGTTCAGGTTCTCCATCTCCTGCAGGATGATGTTCTGGATGGCATTTTCCATCTTGTCGACGGCATTCTCGGCCCCGTTCTTGCGCACGCCGAAGATGGCGTCGGCCTCGTTGAACAGCAAGATGGGTGTCAGGTCGCTCTTGTCGGCCAGGGAGCGGTAGCGGTCAAAGATAGCCTTGATGTTCTTCTCGCTGTCGCCCACCCACTTGCTCTTGATTTGCGGCACGTCCACAAGCATGATGCCGCGTCCCGTGGCGCGGGCCAGCTGATAGACGGTCTCGGTCTTGCCGGTGCCGGGAGCTCCGTAGAACAGGCAGGCAAATCCCGTGCGGAATCCGCTGTCGCTCAGGCGTTGCTGAATCTGGGCGAACTGCTCCTGGTCGAGGAAGGAATTGAGCTCGTCGATCTGGCGTTGCATGGTGACAGGGTAGAACATCGTCTTGGGCTTGATGCCTTCAGGCTCCATCAGGCCGCTGAGTGTGACCGTCGGTTCGGCAATCTTGAATTCGCCTAGCAACTCGGTCCGGGCCTTGTCGGTGAGCCTGAAGGCCGAGTTGTCGGCAATGCCGTTATTGCACATGTGCTCCAGCCAGCCGGCCTGCATGAGAGGGTGGGAACCGTCGGACATTTTGCAGTGGACCCGCTTGGCTGCCGACCGACGAGTAAACAGGTCGGTGAGTTGGCTCGGAACGATGGTGTCGTCATCGGCATTGATGAGCCTGTGGCAGAAGAAGGACAGTATCAACATCGACTGATTGTCGAGCTTGAGGTCCGTCATCTGCCGTGCAAAGACGGCCCGGCTGTTATTCTCCTGATACAGCCTGTTGAGGTCGTCGATCAAGTCGCTGGGGTGGATAGCGTCGTCGTTGAGCCAGTTGAACCACACGTCCAGCACGTCAAACAGCCCGAAGCTGTCCTCGATAATGACCTTGGGCATGACCTCGGCCCTGTTCTCCCGCAGGGCGTTGAGCACGTTCTCGTTGACGCTGAAGCTGTCCTTGTCCCTGTCGCAGTAGCGCAGTATCCTCATGTCGATCATCCCCTTGATGGCGATGCCGAAGGTGAGACTCTTGACGTTGCACATGTTGAGGAAGCTGGACAACTCGTTGAATCTCACGTGATAGGGACCGCACTCCAGCGTGATGCAGAACAGGATGGCTTGCTGGGCGGTGATGCCATAGCTGTCGGCAACGAGCTTGATTTCTCGCTTGCACTGCTTCATGAACTCGTCGCTCAGCTGAGAATTACGGGCCGTGCTGGCAATGGTCTCAACGGCGTCGAGCAGGGTGAGCTGGCGCTTGGATTTAGTGGTCTTGTTCTTGTCGTTTTCTATTTCCATATAATGATTAGTTTCTTGTCTTCTATCTTCTGTTTGTTGTGTAGGTGTTGTCGACTTGACGTTGAGTGTCTCTTTCGGTGGGCCGGTGCCCGCGTCGGCATCCCGGAGTGAAGCGGGGACACCGACGGCGGTCGTGGCTCGGGCGGCGCGTGTGTGGCTCAGGCAGCGATGGTTTGTGGCTCGGCGGGTGTTAAGTGGAAGTGCTTGACGAGCTTCTTCAACAGTGCGTCGGTCTCTTCACGCGACAGGTTGAAGAAGCTGATGCTCAGGTTCTCGAGGTCGCCCCAGCACTCGATGTCCTTGTTGTAAAGGTAGTTGTGAACGCGGTTGTAGGTCTTCAGTGAGTTGGTCTTGATTGTTGTCATAGCGGCTTTGAAATTTTTAAAAAGATGGATAATACGATTCTAATTCTAATATTGTCTTTTCATCAAAAAAAATTCAATGCACAGTCCGATTTTTTTTCGGAACCCGCGGTCGGGTGAGGTAGGCTGCCTCTCCTTGATTGTGAAACGGCGAGGCAGGTGTCAAGTCACATAATCATCTCAAAATGAGTGTTTTTTTCCTTAGGACACGCTTGTAGTGTGATCTCTGCTTGATATGGGACCTGTAACGCCGTGGCGGCGTTTGTGGTGGGAGCGTCATTCATTGCGCTGCAAAGGTAAGTCTCGGTGGACGCAACCTATTTGCGCAGCCGAAAAAAAGTTGGTGTTTTCTTCGGTTTTTTTCCTTTGTAATGCAAAGGTAAGTTCAACTTGTGCCCTTTGGGGGCGCATGATGGATGAAAAATTCAGAAAAAAATTTGTGATGTGTCATGTGTATTATAACAGCCATAGCAAATATCGTGCCAATAACACTCCCAAAAGCACAAAAGCCGAAAAAAAGTAGTACCTTTGCCGCTCGTAACCTGACTATAAACAATTATGAGTATGAGTTTCAATACAATGATTATTGTGGCCGGCCTGGTCATGCTGTTGCTGTTGGGCGCCGGTTGTGCCGCCAAGTTGGCCAAGGGCAGCCAGCATGGCCGAAGCAAAACCATGGCTTCTTCTTATACCGACGTTGACGTCGATGAATTCCAGGCCCTGATAGCCGACCCTGCTGTGCAGCTGCTCGATGCGCGCACGCTCGAGGAGTTTGCCGAGGGTCACATCGCAGGCGCTGTCCTCGTCGACGTTAACGAGAACGACTTTGTGGAACGTGCGACCGCCGTGCTCGACAAGCAGCGCCCCGTGGCTGTGTATTGCCGTAGCGGGCGTCGAAGCGCCCGTGCCGCCAATCTGCTCACCGAGCAGGGCTACCAGGTGACCAACCTGTCAGGCGGCGTGATGGCCTGGAGTGATGCCGGCAAGGCACTGGTACAATAATTCCAAGGGCAGGGCGATCATGACACGCAAGCATTACAACGTGGTGGCCGCCGTCGTTGAGGTCGACGGCAAGGTGCTGTGCATGCAGCGCGGCGAGTCACGATATGACTACACGAGCCATCATTGGGAATTTCCTGGCGGAAAGATTGAGCCCGGTGAGACGCCCGAGCAGGCCGTACACCGCGAGTTGCTCGAGGAGATGGACTATGAGGTCGAGGTGCATGAGCTGCTGGCTACCGTCACCCACGATTATCCTGACTTCACCATCACGCTGGCAGCCTATCGCTGCACGGCGACAACCACGGCATTTACTATGCGCGAGCATGCGGCCAGCCGCTGGTTGCCGTGGGCCCAACTGCCGTCACTCGAGTGGTGTGCCGCCGACGAGCGTCTCGTCGCCCTCTTTCCCAAGCGATAATGGGCTGACCATAAAAACAACGAGGACTTGCCGATGTGGGCAGGTCCTCGTTGTCATATAGAGGTGTGGGTTGTTACCGCATCATCCTGGTGGTCGACCAGGAACCGTCGGTGTAGCGCGTGATGATGATGTTCACGCCCTCAAACGGCTGGCTGGATTGCATGCCCAGCGGGTTGACATAGGTCACGCTGGCAACAGTCCTATCCAGGCTGAACTCCTTCAGGCCGGTGGGATTCTGGGGTTCGGAGGGGCCGTCGCCGGGAGCACCGGCACCGCCACCGCCTTCACCGCCCTGGCCGCCGCTGTTGAAGGTCGCGTTGTTGGGCACACGCTTGTAGTAGAATCGGCTGATGAACAGCGGCTTGCTGCTGGCCGGGATGCAGAAGGTGGGCTCGTCGAGGCTCCAGTGGTTGCCTACCAGCTGGAAGTCCTTGCAGCCGATGGTGGCTTCGTCCTGGCTGCCGTTGAGCACCTTCTCGCCCATCAGCGTCTCGGTGAGTTCGCCTGCACCGACACCCACGACATAGGGTGTCCACAGTCGCCAGGCGCGGGCCAAGAAGCACTCATAGTGGTAGTCGGCGCCTTCCTCGACCTGAGGAGCGTTGCACCGCATCACTACCTCGGCGGTCATGTAGATGTACTCGGCATTGTTGTTGGCGGGATCGGTTCTCACCGTCGACTGGTCGTAATTGACCTCGGCCGTCATCGAGCCGGCATAGCTGGGCCTGATGCGTGCACCGTAGGTGTTGCCTGTGGTCACCACGCCGTTGGCCACGACGACGGGCACATACCAGGTCGCCTGGTTCTGCACGGTCTCATAGTCGTTGAGGTGGATCCATCGCTCAGTCTCCTGGTTGCCGAAGTTCACTGCCGGCTGCTGTACCCAGCTGGTGAGGTCGTTCTCATCCTTGGCATAGGGGAGATAGCTGTTGCTGCTGTGGGCGGCATAGGCCACCGTGCGGTTGACCTCTCCGGTCGCCCAGTTGTCTTGCGACTCCTTGATGCCGGCACGGTGATACACGTCGTAGCGCGTGATGGCGGCATCGCTGGAGACCTTCACATTCACGTCGGCATTGGTGGCATTCTCGGGCAGGCTGTGGTTGGTGTCCTCCTCGAGCTGGCTGATGGTGTAGGCGGTGAGCACCTCGATGTCGGTCTTGTAGACGGGAACCCTGGCCGTGTTGCTCAGCAGGGTATTGCTGGCTGCCGTGCCGGTGATGGTGATGGTCACAGGGCTGGCACCTGTACTGGTGAGCGTTACGGTGGCGCTGTAGCTGCCGGGTGCAGCGGGCGTGAAGGTGATGACCAGCTCACCCCCGGTGCCCAGGTTCGTCGGGCTGATGCTGAACACGCCGCTGGGGTCGTTGAGCGTAGCGGTGATGTCGCCATTGAGCTTGATGCCGCTGACGGTCACCGTCGAGGTGTAGCTGTGGCCGGGCGCTCCCTCGAGCGAGACGGCCTTGGGGTTGGCGATGATATAGGGTTTGGAATAGTGCTCCAGGATATACTGGATGCCTGCCAGTGCGTCGATCTTGCCGTTGCCAAAGTGTGACGCATTGGCGCCGCTGGTTACCCACGAGTCGCGAATGGCGGTTTCGGCCATGATGGTCTTGACCTCGCTCAGGGAGAGCGTCTTGCCGCACTCGTTGGCCACTTGCAGCCACAGGGCCACGATGCCTGCCGCACAGGGTGTCGCCATCGAGGTGCCCGACATGTAGCCGTAAGGGTAATTGCTGTTATCAACGGCCACCACATGGGATGAGGTGCGTGACGTGTAGTTGTGGTTATAGGCTGCGATGAGGTTCTCGCCTGGAGCCGTAATCCACGGCAGCTGCTTGCCCATGAGGTTGGCCTGGGGCGTGGCATAGCTTGAGAACTTGCTGATGTCACCCAGGCTGTTGCCTCCCGAGCGCTGGCGTGACACGTAGGAGCCCACGACAATGATGTTGTCATTGTTGCTAAAGTCATCCACGCTCATGTCATCGCTGCCGTTGGTCCAGGTGTAGCCGCTGGTAGTCAGGTAATCGGTGAAATAGGAATAGGTGCCGCCCCACACGTCGATGTCGGCAGTGCCGTTGGTGGGATAGAACTGGACCGCCAGGGTGTAGTCGCTCGTGTAGTAACTCGAATTGCTCGTGTCGTAGCTGCGAGACTTCAGCGCCGATGCCGTGAGCCTGAGGCAGGTGCGGCCGTCGCTGGTGTACTTCGCAGCTGTGAGTGTACCGGTGTAGTATGAGCCCAAGCCGCTCACCGTGGTGTTGGTATTGGTGGGGGTGACGGTTGTCGATGTCAGGACTTCGCCGGTGCGGGTGTCAACCACCATCACGCGGCATGTTATGCTGGTCACGCTCGTCGAGCGGCACCAGGCGTTGGCCAGGGTGCCGCTATAGTAGTAGCCGGCATCGCGGTTGGAGTAATAGCTGCATCGCAGGATCGTGCTCAGCGGGTTGTCACTGCTGGAGGTGCCATACACGTGACAGCCGCCACCCTCGGCAGGATCGGCCGACCCCGCCTCGTTGCCTGCTGCAAACACGGCGATGTTGTTGGGATGATCGTCGCCAAAGTATTGGTTAACGACCGAGGCATAGCTTGCCGTGCCCAGGTGAGGACCGGCGGTGCTGCCGTAGCTGTTGCTCACGACCAGTGGCTTGCCCTGCTCGTCGGCATAGTCAACCATCTCCTGGAAGGCATTGGCGATGCGGGTGTAGTACAGCGTGTTGATGCCCGCCAGATAGAGGTCGGCGCCGGGCGCCATGCCGCCATAGGTGGCACTGGCATGATCGTCGGTGACGGTGACGTTGGTTCCGTTGACAATCACGCTCGAGCCGCCGGCAATCGAGCTGGTGTGTGAGCCGTGCTCGCCCTCTGAATTGTCGGTGGTGGGCAGCGTGCCGCTTCCGGTCCAGTTATAGTCGGGATCGTCTGATGTGGTGCAGCAGTACAGGCCCTTGATGCGCGAGTTGCCGTTCTTGTCCTTGAAGGCGATGTGCTGGAAGTCGATACCGGTGTCGATCACGCCCAGGATCACGCCCGAGCCGTCATAGACCTGTGACAGGCCGGCGTTGAGCGCATCGCTCGAGAGGGTGAGCACGTCATCGACATTGGTCGTGCGGCGCGCGTTGTCGGTCGTGGGGTACATCACCTCCGACACCTCGACCAGGATCACCCCCTCGAGGGCGGCGACCTGCTCGATCTTGTCGACGGGGATGAGCGACGTGACCAGGCCGCCGTCAAAGCGGCTCTCGATGATCACGCCCAGGGCCTCGAGCTCGGGGATGACCGACGAATCGGTCATCCTGATGAACGACGAGATGCAGGTCACGCCATTCACCACCTCGGGGCTGGCGATGGGGCGCTGGTAGGGCCTGATGTCGCTACGGACGATGTCCCCGTTGCTGGCCTTGATGCTGGGAGTGGGGGCATCCAGGCTGATGCGGCCCGCCAGTTCGTCAAGGAACAACTGCGTCGAGATGGACAGTTTCTCGATATGGGCGCTCTGGCTCCATACCGACAGGCCGATGGCAAGAAACGCCATCAGCATCACAAAACGTATCTTAGTCATTATTATCGTTTTCATATCTGATGTCGGTGTTGATGTCATTTAACTATGATGGTCTTGCTGTTCTTGTCCATCGGCTCGACAAGCGGGCGGTCGATGAATCGGGCGCTGGGCGTGGCCACGATGCTGCCGGTGTGGGCGGGCGCATGCATGGCGGCACCGTTGCCGCTCGAGATGATGATTTTGGTGAAGTCTATTGAGAAATTGTTCGTCAGACTGCCCGCAACGTTGGCCTTGAACTCGATCACGCCGCCAGCGGCCACGGGAATGGTCCAAGTGTAGGTCTCGCCAGCGGCAAAGGTGTGCAGGATGCCGTTGACGTAGAGCTCGCCTGCTCCGTCGCCCGTGCTCGAGGTCACGGTGACATTGACGCTGTTGCCCATGAATGAGCGGGGCATCGTATAGAGGATCGAGCCATAGGAGACGATGTAGCAGCACTGTCCCGCACTGGGGGTGTAAACATTGGTGCTGGTGAAACTCCAGTTATTGGGGCCGGTCATGGCTGCGCTGGCGGGGGTGCTCGTCGTGGCCGCCGCGAAGTCGGCCGAGGCATAGAAGTCGAGCCCCGTTGCGCCGTCAATCGGCAAAGCGATGTTGGCATCGTAGTCCACGCTGTAGTCATAGTAGCTGGAGTGCTCATTGGTAGCGGTCGAGGCATAGAACACGTCGCGCACTGTGCCCAGGCCATACAGATTCACGGTGTCGTTGGCGCTATAGGTCACGCTGCTGCCCAGCGGTGTGGCTGCGCTCCAGTTGCTGCCGTCGTGGTAGCTCACGGTGGGCGAGACCTCGACGGTGGGCATAAACGATGAAGGTATTTCCCTGAAGGCGATGAGCTCGATGTCGGGCGAATTGCTGAAATAATAAGAGCTATTGTAATAGGTGGCACCGTAGATGCTGATCACGTCGCCGCTGTTCAGCCCCGAGAAGGTCTTGACCACAATGCCACTGCCGGCTGTTGCCTCGGCCCCGACCGCCCAGCTGTCGTTGTTGAGCTTGGTGGTAAAGTAGCCGCCGCCAACGCTCGAGCCGACGTAGGCAATCAACTGCATGGTGGCATTGCTGTAGCCTGCCGGTACGGTGAACGTCAGGCCGCCCTGGCCGGTCACATAGGCCGAGCCGTCGGTCTTCCAGATCAGGTTACTGTTGTCGGTGCCCCAGCCGCCCGAGAGCATAGCCTGGGAGACGGTGGTCTCGGTTTGCGGCACCTTGTCGCCGAAGTCAAACGAATCGACAACCTTTAACCCGGGTACATCGAATTGCGCATTCAGGTTGATGCGTGCCACGGCATTGTCGATGCCCTGGTCGTCGATGCGGTGAAAGGTGATGACGTTGTCGCCCTCGTTGAGCATGCTTGCAGTCAGCTGGTAAGGGCCGTCGGGCTGCTGCAACTGCAGCAGGTTCTCGTAGTTGTTGCGCTCGCCCACGGTGGTGTAGACACTCTTGTTGTCTGCCACCCTGATGTGGATGCGCCGCTCGGGTGATGACTCGCCGTCGGGGCGGGACTGTGCAACAAGACACGTGCCCACTGCCATGGCAGCGAGTATCAGCAAGGGTTTACTCAGAGGTTTCATCTATGAATTCTAATTATTAAAAGATGTAGTTAGTTGGTTTCTGGAGGTCAGCTAGTGTGGAGAGCATGCAAAATTATGTAAATATTTCTAGACAAGCAAAAACATAACTTGCTTTTTACTAAAAATCGGCAAGCGCCAAGTGGCGGCTGAACCGTTTGGCGCTTACTCGTGATAGTTCTCATTTATAGCAGTTTATGCCTCAAGGTCGATGTTGAACTGCTCGTGCCAGGGCAGGCCCTGCTTGTTGAGTACGTCCAGGAACGGATCGGGGTCAAACTCCTCGACGTTGTGCACGCCGGGCTTGCGCCACAGCCCCTTGAGGAACATCATGGCACCCGTCATGGCGGGCACGCCGGTGGTGTAGCTCACGGCCTGCATGCCGGTCTCCTCATAGGCCTTGTGGTGGTCGCAGTTGTTGTAGATGTAGTAGGTCAACGGCTTGCCCTGCTTGTCCAGACCGCCGATGCGGCAGCCGATGCTCGTCTCGCCCGTGTAGTTCTCGCCCAGGTCCTGCGGGTTGGGCAGCACGGCCTTGAGGAACTGCAGCGGCACGATGTCCATGCCCTGGTAGTTGATGGGCTCGATGCTGGCCATGCCGATGTCCTGGATCACGCGCAGGTGGGTCAGGTACTCCTCGCCGAAGGTCATCCAGAACCGTGCACGGCGAATGGAGGGGAAGTTAATCACCAGCGACTCCAGCTCCTCGTGATACATCAGGTAGCTCTCGCGCGGGCCAATCATGGGATAGGTGAGCGGCTTGTGGATTTCCAGCGCGCCGGTCTCGACCCACTTGCCGTTCTCCCAGTAGCGTCCCTTCTGGGTGATCTCGCGGATGTTGATCTCGGGGTTGAAGTTGGTGGCAAACGCCTTGCCGTGGTTGCCGGCGTTGCAGTCCACGATGTCCAGGGTGTGCATCTCGCTGAAGTGGTGCTTGGCGGCATAGGCGGTATAGACGCCGCTCACGCCCGGGTCAAAGCCGCAGCCCAGGATGGCCGTCAGGCCCGCCTGCTCGAAGCGCTCGCGGTAGGCCCATTGCCAGCTGTACTCAAAGTGGGCCTCGTCACGCGGCTCATAGTTGGCCGTGTCCAGGTAGTGCACGCCGCAGCGCAGGCACGCCTCCATGATGGTCAGGTCCTGATAGGGCAGGGCCAGGTTGATGACCATGTCGGGCTTGTGGCGGTTGAGCAGGGCGACGAGCTGGTCCACGTCGTCGGCATCCACCTGGTCGGTGGTGATGCCAGGCTTGCCGATGGCCTGGGCCACGGCATCACACTTGGCGCGGTTGCGCGAGGCAATCACGATCTCGTTAAACACGTCAGGATTCTGAGCGCACTTGTGGGCGCACACGGTGCCGACGCCACCGCATCCGATGATAATGACTTTGCTCATAGTTCTCTCATGTCGCTTAGTTAGTTTTGCGCAAAGTTAAGCCTTTTTCCTGACCATGGCAAATATTGTGGCAAAATATGTATTAATGTTAATGTTATGTTGTGACAAGACGATATCTGGGGTGGGGAGGACAAGTTCCTGTGCCGGGCCGCTGATTTAGCCTATCATCATTTTTGTCTATAAAAAAGGTGGAATTATCTAATTTTTTTGTTCCATTTTATCGTTTCAAGTAATTTTGTCGCCAGATTACTAACTGTATATACACCACACATTGAATACATGAAAAAGATTCTTTTGCTTATCATAGCAGCGATGATGATGTCCTCGCTCGTGTCGCGCGCTGCGGTCATCAACGGCATCCTGCTAGATTCCCAAGACACGACTGCCCTCATCGAGGCCACCGTCAAGCTGCTCACCGCCACGCGCGACAGCGCGATGGTCAAGGGCACGACGACCAACGTCGACGGCGTGTTCAACATCAAGGGCGTGAAGCCGGGACACTACCTGTTGCGCTTCTCCTACCTGGGCTACAACGACGTCATCAAGCACGTCTCGGTGGGCCAGGACGGCCGCGACGTGAACATCGGCGTGGTGACCATGGACCCCAACACCATCATGCTCCAGGAGGCCGTCGTGGTGGGCGTGAAGAGCCCCATCGTGGTCAAGGAGGACACCATCGAGTTTAATGCCGACACCTATAAGACCCAGGCCAATGCCGTCGTCGAGGACCTGCTCAAGCGCCTGCCGGGCGTCGAGGTGGGCACCGACGGCAAGATCACGGCCAACGGCAAGGAGGTGAAGAAGATCCTCATCGACGGCAAGGAATTCTTCAGCGACGACCCCACGGTGGCCAGCAAGAACATCCCGGCCGAGATGATCAACAAGCTCCAGGTCATCGACCGCAAGAGCGACCTGGCCCGCCTCACCGGCGTTGACGACGGTGATGACGAGACGGTCATCAACCTCACGGTCAAGAAGGGCATGAACAACGGCTGGTTTGGCACGGTCAATGCCGGCTACGGCACCAACGACCGCTATGCGGGCAATGTGATGATCAACCACTTCCGCGACGGCAATCAGTTCACCATCCTGGGCGGCGGCAACAACGTCAACAACCTGGGATTTGGCGACGGAGCGTCGGGACGCTTCCAGCGCTTCGGCGGCGACCGTGGCGTGACCACCTCACAGTATGCCGGCATCAACTTCAACGTCGGCAGCAAGGACGATGACCACCTGCGTGTGGGCGGCGACGTGATGTACAGCCACAGCGACCGCGATACCCGCACGAGCATCGCCCGCCAGTACCTGTTTGAGGACTCCACCAGCTACTATGACGCCAACACTGCCGCCCGCGACAAGGGCCACAACCTGCGCGGCGACTTCCGCATCAAGTGGGAGGTGGACTCCAACAACACCATCGACTTCAGGCCCAACTTCTCGTTCAACTTCAACAAGAGCGAGCGCGGCGACTCGTCGTGGACCCATGCCGGCGACCCTGCCAGGACGGCTGTCAACCGCAGCTTGAGCAACTTCCTCAACGACGGCAAGAGCTATGAGTGGGGCGCGCGACTGATCTACAACCACAAGGTCGCCAGCCATCCCGGGCGCAGCCAGAGCCTCATGCTCAACTACAGCTACAGCAACGTGCGCGAGGATGCCGACACCTACACCGACAACACCTACTTCCTCCAGGACAGCATCCAGCTCATCGACCAGACGGCCAACAACCGCCGCAAGACCCACAGCGTCACTGGGCGCATCTCCTGGACTGAGCCCATCGGCAACGTCAAGAACGCCCGTTTCCTGGAGTTCTCCTACCGCGGCAACTACCGCTACACCACCAGCGACAAGATGGTCTATGACAACGAGCGCGACGGCATCTGGCCCGTCGGCGTCGTCACCCTCGCCCAGTGGAACGAGGGCCTGTCCAACAGCTTCCGCAACACGTTCTTCAACCAGGAGTTCAGCGCCGGGTTCCGACAGGTGCGCAAGGCCTACAACCTCAACGTGGGACTCAGTGTCAACAGCGCCATGTCCAAGAGCAAGGACCTCATCAACAGTGCCCGCGACATCGCCGCACGATGGGCCTGGTCGGTAGCGCCCTATGCCCGCTTCCGCTACAAGTTCACCGACACGCGCTCCCTCAACTTCAACTACCGCATGCGCGCCAGCCAGCCCAGCATCACCCAGCTGCAGCCCGTGGCCGACGAGAGCAACCCCTTGAACATCGTCATCGGTAACCCCGAGCTCAAGCCCACCTTCACCCACAACATCAACCTGCGCTTCGGCGACTTTGCCCAGGGCGCACAGCGCAGCATCATGGCGATGCTCAACGTCGATTTTGCCCAGAACAGCATCGTTTCCAAGACTAGCTACGACGCCACGACCGGCGGCCGCACCACCACCTACACCAACGTGAACGGCGTGTGGAACGCCATGGCCATGAACATGCTGAGCTTCCCCTTCGGCGCCAGCAAGGTGTGGTACTTCACCAGCCACATGTTCACGCGCTTCTCGGTGACCAAGGGTTTCAACAACGACATCGAGAACCGCAGCAACACCTGGATGATCAACTACTCGCCGGGTCTGGCATTCCGCAACGGCGTGTTTGACATCGAGTTGCGTCCGCGCTACAGCTTCCAGACCACGGCCAACACCGTCACCACCGCCAGCAACCGCAATATCCACACGTGGGGCGGCATGTTTGACGGCACCTACTCGGCCCCCTTCGGCCTGGTCATCAGCACCGACCTGCGCTACAGCACCACCAGCGGCTACAGCGCCGGTTACAACAGCGACCAGTGGATCTGGAACGGCTCAGTCGCCTATCAGTTCCTGCGCGACAAGCAGGCCGCCGTGACCATCTCGGTCTACGACA
>CAMJXD010000034.1 GCA_946409635.1 uncultured Prevotellaceae bacterium | reverse complement strand
ATTGAGAATATTTCTATAATTTTGTCATCAGGAAACATAGCGGTTGTTTTTATTGTTTTTTTTAGCACTACAAAATTACTAAAAATCCGCTATGTTCCTAATTTTCAATTAATTAAATTTCGTCGAACTCACATTAAATATAGAATTGCCATGCGTGAAAAGTTCTTTTTGTTTCGTGCCTATCTTTTCCTGCCAGTTGTGATGGTCCTTTGGCTCACCTTGAACGGAGCGCAAAAGAGGCTCATCATCGCCGACCGCAACCAGTGGTACCGATGGCAACACATCCAGGATGGTTGGAAAGGATTTGCCTACCTGTTTGCCAATTATCCCGAGTATAGGTCAATACTATATTGGCGCATGGGAGTGAAACGCTTTTTGTTCAGCTGGTGGATGAGACCCCTGCGCGACCTGTATATCAACACCAAGGATATCGGTGGCGGACTGATTATCCAGCATGGCTTCAGTACAATCATCTCAGCTAAGAAAATAGGAGAGAACTGCAAGATTTATCACCATGTCACATTAGGCTACAGTCATGATCTGCAGGCTCCTGTGATTGGCAATAACGTGGAGGTGTGTTGCGGAGCCAAGGTGATTGGAGGCGTTACCGTGGGCGATAATGTGCTCATCGGAGCCGGCGCGTTGGTCGTTAAGGACGTGCCCGCAAATACTGTCGTGGGAGGGGTGCCAGCCAGTGTGATTAAGACGCTGGACCATCAGCGCGACCTCACCTTGTGAGACGATGGATGCTCTTCAGCAAGTCGTTTAACGCATATAGGTGTTGGATTTCAAGCTACGCTTCTTGACGTTGGTGATGTTCTTGAGCAGTTGGGCTTCGCCCTTTACACCTTTCAATACGTTGTTAGTCACTTCCAGCCTGTCGAAACGCATCGAGGAGGTTGCCCCCTTGGCCCAGTGTGTCATCAGTTCGCCGTTGCCGTCCTTCACTGTGACGGCGTTGCTGTTGAATACTACCGTGCCGCGGTCTGCGAACTCTTGCAAGAAGAAGTTCATGTTATCACTGTCCAGGGTATTGCCTGTGAAGTCAATGTCAAGTCGTTTGATGTTGTTGCAATAGATGCGTGTGTCTCCTGATAAGTAATTGTTGTAGGCATTGAATGTGGCTTGGTCACATCCCTTACTTGAACTGAAGAATCCTGTGTAGTACAACCCCTTAAATACATTGTCGCGCAGGGTGATATTGCCGCCTTCGGCTCCACACCAAACGGCACGTATTCCGGCAGCTTTGCCATTCGTGGGGTTGATGGTAGCGTGGTTGACGACTTTGTTGGCCTGAGCAAGGTAGGTGCCTCCATGAACACGTAGAAAGGCGTATGCACTAGAGCCATAGGGGTCAATCACCGTATTGCTGTTCTGTACCTTATTATTGATGATACGGATAGTATCATTGCTTGCACTGGCATCATGCACCTCAATATCTTGGTGATAGTATCTGTATTCTCGATTGATGGCAGTGTTAGTTAATTGATTATTCTCGATGAGGATATTGTTATGTCGGTCGGCATGGTTAAAACCAAGATAGATGCAGCGCGAGGTCACATCACTGATGTGAAATGTATTGTTGCGCAGTGTCAGATTACGGGTTGTGCATCGATTATCATCGCCTAGTTCCTCACTGAAGTATGATAAAACCATGCTACAGTTTGCCTCTGGGTCTTTATCTTTTCTTTTATAGCCTCCATAATAAAACTCATTGCCATCGACCATGATATTTGTACGGGTGACAGCCCCTGTGACATTTCCGTTGGAACTGTCAATTACGTTGCCAAAGAAGGCCAACGTCTCATCTTTTCCGTATTTATAGAATCGGTTGTTCTTGATCGTGATGTTGTGCATCTCGCCCCTGAGCCACAGGCAACCGCCTGTCTCGCAATTATTGAAGTTGGTGACGGTGTTGTTCACAAAGGTGACATTGGAGCACACACGAAGGTCAAAATTGGTGATATAGGCATTCTCCAAATAGCTGTCGACATCGTGGATGTCCACCCGATTGGCATGCAGAATCTTGACGGCATGGCGCTCGGCGTCTTTCCACAGGATGCCGTCATGCTCCTGGATGCCAAATGCCAGGTCGCTGATGCTCACGGTGATGGGCTGTGCAGGTGTGCCCTGGAACTTGAAAAAGGCATCGGACGTGTAGGCACGCTGTCCGTTGCGACTGTGCCCGTGGGCAAAGACAACCTTGGATTTCTTGGCTCCCAGGCCTCTCATGACGACATGACACTTGCAGATGACAGTGGCGTCAATCTTATAGCTTCCCTTGCCAAAGTTGAAGACTACCGTATCGCTGAAGGCCACATTTTCACACAATGCACGCAGCTCCATGGGCAGGTCGCCTCGTATCTTGTCCACGTCGACATTGATTGTCCTGGCGTGGGCGGCAAGACTAGCCATGACCAGCATCACCACAAGAAAGATATATTTCAATAACTGTTTCATCGCCTATTCCCGTTTTATCAATTAGACTAATTGGCAAAAGTAATGTTTATTCTCGAAAAACATTGTAACTTTGCCGCAAAATTCATGTAAAAAAGCTTATTGATGTCATCACTGGTATCCATCATCATTCCAGCATACAATGCTGCCAAGTTCTTGCCACGGAGTGTGGCAAGTGCCTTGTCGCAGACACATCCCGACATAGAGGTTGTGATTGTAGATGACGGCTCAACCGACGAGACAGGAGCCATAGCCGACAGGATGGCCGCCCAAGAGAACCGCATCAAGGTAGTGCACCAGGAGAACCGCGGACTGGCCGAGGCGCGACACAGCGGCATCAAGGCCGCGACAGCCGACTATATCGTCCATCTCGACGCCGATGACGAGCTGTTGCCCGATGCGGTCGCATTCCTGTATGACAAAGCCATGACGCTCCATCTGGATTTTGCCTTCGGGTCGATGATAAGGGTCGAGGGGGAGCGTTCCTATGAGATCGGGCACCCCATGGAAGGCGTGCTAGGCAGCGACGAGTACCTGCACTTCCTGTTCGACCGCCGTTGCATGGTCGCCCAGGGTGAGTACCTGTGCCGTCGCGAGCTGTGGAGTGAGGATATCTTCCCGCCACGGGACCGGGTCCTGCCGAGCGAGGACATCCTGATGAACATCCGCTTGAGCGCCCGGGTGGAGCGGGCCGGATTCTTCAACAAACCAGCAATGAAGTATTACTACGTGCCCACGTCGTTGTCGCAGTCCAACAGGCTGTCGAGCATGGACAACTGGGAGACGTTTTTCCAGCTGGTTGAGGAGAACCTGGAGCAACGAGGAAAACTCAAAGAGCTGGAGCAGGAACTGCTGTGCATGAAACTGGACCGCCTCGCCTTCTACATCTATCCGCTGGACACCCAGCGGCCATGGATCAGCAAAATCCTGGATGACCACCGGTTTGAGTTGCCTCGACGTTACCGCATCCTGCAGTGCCTGCTAAGGCATCCCAGGCTGTGCCACTGGTGTATCGTTAACAACCGGCGGCTCAAGAGACTGTTCAAGCACTGAGTGCAGCGACCGAGATGGTCATCGCCCGCCATTGAGCAGGCGCAGAAGCACAGGACAGCATTTCCTGAGCAAGACGTAAAGCGCTATACCGAAGAGGACACAGAGCAGCGGCACCGCGAAATAAAGCGCCAGCATGCAGTAAGGATTATCCTCGGGCACATGCAAGACGGTGAACAGGAGCTTGCCGAGGTCACCGATATAGATGCTATGAGAGGCAAAAATGATGAAGCTGCTGCCGCCCAGCGTGAGATTCACCTTCACCCTATCCTTCTCCAACAGACTGGATGCCACCACCACAGTAGAGATAATGCCGAGGATGACCCCGACGCGATGAAGATAAGGGTTGGGAGCATCAAGCCTGACGTAAGCATCCAATAGGGCGACAGCCAGATAGATGAACGGCAGGAACTTGAACCTGCTGAAATCCACGACCATATTCCTGCGATTGATACTCATATAAGCTCCCCAGGAGAAGAAGAAACCAGCCGTCACCAGCATTTCAAGATAGCCTCCATTGGGGAAGATAACCGGCGAGAGGAACCACCCCAAGAAAAGCGTTACCGGCAACATCATCTTCAGTCGCTTGATAAGCCAGTGGATGACAGGCGAGAGGACAACCAGCACCATCAGGTCACGAATGTACCACAAGGGGCCGTCGATGGGATAGGTCGCAGTATCAGGGACTGTGGGGTCAGGGCCGACGAAGATGCCGTGGTTATCGGTATTGCAGAAGAACGTGCTGATGATGCGCTGGAAAGAGAGGTCAATCTCCACAGGGCGGAAGAATGAGGCCACCAGCGGAATCAGGCACTTCATCATCCACAAGATGGCAATGAAGTTCCAGACGACATATGGCACCAGCAATGACCTGGACCTGGACTTCAACTTACGGGCATAGACGCGGTTGTCAAAATCGGTATTGTAATAGAACAGATAACCCGAAATGATGAAAAACAATGGGACACAGACCCAGGCCAAGACTTGACTGACCAAGTTGACGATAAAGAAGAACCAATCGGGGTTGCCCATGCCATGCACCTGGCCGTGTACCTCGAGTCCGTTATGGAGGCTGAAGTGGATGAACACCACGCCAACGGTGAGCGGGAAACGCAAGTAACTGATAGTTTTGGACAATAATTGGTCGTTGCTCATTGGGGGTTTCAGGTATTAAGCGGCGGGTGACACGTCGGCATCGCTGGGCTGGGCGTTCTGCCCATCGGACAACCAAGCCATAGCCAGGAAGCCATAGACCACGATGCAGAACACCGCCTCATGCAAGGTCTCGATGTAAAAGAAATTGATGGAGATGAGTATCGCCAGGAATAGCTGCAGGTTAATGTCTCGCTTGGAACAGCCCTTGGGATGACGGACGAAAAGCGAGACAAGGTAGACGAAGAGCCACAGCACGCCAACAACGCCCAGCTGGAGATAAATGTGTATGAGATAAGGAATTGTACCCATCAAGTACCATTCATACTGGTCATGGAACTCCGAATAGTCCATCTTGGAACCGCCCTTGAAGTGGCCGACGCCGAAGCCCAAGGGCACATGGCCTGGATTGTCCTCCTCGAACATGGGCAGGAGCAGAAACTTGGTGACACGTGGAATATCGGCCAAGCCATACTCGCTATTGTCCATGGTCCACTCGGCCCCCTCCTCGGCATTCTCGACATCGCTGATGATGTATTCAAGCAGATACTCCTCGCTGAAGATATCGACGCCCTCGACCGAATCGGTCTTCATTTCGCCCTTATAGGTCAGCTGATAGGTGGTATAGCCGAACACAAACAACAGAACCATGATCGGCGTGACGAACAAGGCTCTCAAGAACAAGCGCTTGTCGATGGGCACAAGCAGCACGAAATAGAGAACGAGCAGCACAAAACTAATCTTGGTCTCGTTGAAGAATGTGGGAGTGAGCAACAAGACATACTTGTAGTTCTTCAAGATTGATGCCACAAAATGCTTGGGGTCGATGCGCTTCTTCATCAGGTAGAACGAGATGAGATAAATCATCATCGAAATGGGTCCCGAGTACCAGTTGCCCAACGAACCGCCGCCATGGTCGTCGGCTCCGTAGATGATAAACTGGTAGCCGATGCACAGAACCTGCAGCCAGAGGAAGATCTCGAGGTTCTTGTCCAAAGACCGGATGAAATGCTCACGCCGCGATGGGCTATCCATGAAGTAGCGGAAAATCGGATAGCAGAACATCACGCCGATAAACACGCGCATACCGTTGACGGTGAAGGTGACAGGCAAGCGGTTGAAGACCAGGCTGCTCACCAGGCTGATGAGCAACAAGGAGCCGATGAAGAGCAGGTCGGCCCGATGACGCAGACTCATCAGTCCAATCAGGACGAGGACTGCATCGCAAGCCAGCAGCACATAGGAGCGCAACGAGTCAAGCCCCGGCACCACCTCATCGCAGATGAAGCCGATGGTGCCTAAAACCCAGAACACGCCCAGCAGGGCGCGTTCGATGAGTATGGGCTTTGTCACTTGCATGCCTCCAGCTGTTTACTCCTCCTTGTCCTCGTGACCATAGCCATAGCCGTAGCCCTGCGACATCTTGGGGTTGCTGTCGTTGAGCACGACAGCGACGTTGTTGAGCTGACGACGGGCGATGGCATTGTTCATGTAGCGCACCAGCGAGCGCTTGGTGTAGTTGGCTCGGGTGACATAGACAGTCAGGTTGGCATATCGAGCCAGCGAGTAGGTATCGCTTACCATGGCGATGGGAGCCGAGTCGATAAGGATGTAGTCGTAACGCTCCTTGAGCTGGTCGATGAGTTCCTGCACGCGGGTTGTGAGCAGCAGTTCCGAGGGGTTAGGCGGGATGGTACCGCCCACATAGACATCCAGGTTGTCGACCTCGCTGCAAGGCTGCACGATCTGGTCAAGCGTGACACTGGGCTTGGCCAGGAAAGAGGTGACACCAGGAGCCTCGTTGATGTTGAACATCTGGGCCAACTTGGGGCTGCGGATGTCCATGCCGACCAGGGCCACACGCTTGCCCAGCAGGGCAAAAGACGAAGCCAGGTTCATGCTGATGAATGACTTGCCCTCGCCCGAGACCGAGCTGGTGACCAGGATAACCTTGTCGTCGGGTGTGGGCAGCATGAACTGTATGTTGTTGCGCAAGAGGCGGAACAGCTCGACGATCGACGAGGTCTTGCCGTCCTTGACGACGAGCTGCGAACGATGACGGTTGTGACAGATCTCGGCCACGACGGGCGCCTTGCTGATGCTCTGCAGGTCTTCCTGGTTAGAGAACTTGGTGGTGAGCAACTTCTTGAGGAACAAGGCCAGCACAGGCAATAGGAGTCCAGCCAGCAAAGCCATGAGATAAATCTTGGTCTTGACCGGCTTGACGGGGAATATCGATGCGTAGGCATGATCGACAATCTTGCCCTTGGGTGTCGTAGCGGCCAGCACAAGCGAGTTTTCCTCGCGCTTCTGCAACAGGAAGGTGTAGAGCGTGTTCTGGATGCCCTGCTGGCGGTAGAGATCTTGGGCCTCACGCTCGACGGTGGGAACCTGGCTGAGGTCACCTGCATTGGCATTGGCCTGGGCGCGCACCTTGCTCAGCTGCAAGTCCACGCCCTTGATGGAACTGTTCAATCCATGCAGGACATTGGCATGCATGGTCTCGATCTGCTGTTCCAGTTGCTTGAGAGCCATGTTGTCGCCCTGTGCCGAGTGGGAAAGTTCCTGCCGCTTAGCCAGCAGGTTGTTGTAGGCCTTGATCGAGCCAGATGCGGCACTAGAGTCAACCTCAAAGGGGATGTAGCTGTACTTGTTGGCCGGATTGGTGACAAAGTCCTTGACCATGCCCAACAGCTGGCGATGTGTCTCGAGCCGGATGATGGCGCGGTCGGTCACTTCCTGCTTGGCTATGGCCGACTTGACCTGGAGCTCGGGGTCGACAATCTTGTGAGCGCGCTTGTAGTACTCGATATCGGCCTCGCTGCTGGTCAGTCCCTTGTAGATGAGGGCCAGTCGCTCGTCGATAAACTTGGCCGTGTTGATGGCCTGTTCATCCTTCTCCTGCTGTCCACGCTCGTTGTAGAGGTCAATGAGGGTGTTGAGGATATCCATGCCACGGCTCTTGACCGTCTCGTGGATGCTCAGGTTGATGCCATTGGCCTTCTTGGTAATGAGCTTGACCTTGATTATCTTGTTCAGACCCTGTCCGCAGAACTGGGAGCCGGTGAGCGTAGCCGTGATGTGGCAGGGCTTGTTGGGCTTATAGTTGTCGGTGGGCTTGATAGTGAAGATGCCGTAGGTCGTCTTGATCGTTGCCGGAATCTTGATTTTCTTCAAGTCGGCCAGTTCATCGTTGCCGCTTTTGGCCTTGATATTGGCCAGTCCGGCCTTGTCGACGTCGATCTTGAAGTTGATTGACGACAAGGTGTCGAACATCTCCTCGGGGGCGATGACCTCGATGGGTGATGAGTTATAGTGCTCGGTTGAGGGCTTGTACCAGGCTTTTTCCTCGGTATAACGGCGGTTGAGCTTGAGTCGCTTGACGACCTCGGTACACAACTCCTGGGACGAGAAGACGATCATCTCATCCTCGACCTTGCCACCGCCACCCATGAGCTTCATGCTCTTGAGCAGATTGGCCCCAGCGCTGGAGCTATTGTCCTCCTGAGCGACGAGAACCACCGCGTTGACGTCATAGACGCGCTTGGTAACCTTGAGGTAATAATAGGACAAGCCATAGCAAGCGATGACCGACAAGAGGAAAAGCCACCAGTAGCGCTTGTACTTATCAAACAGTGCGCCAAAGTCAAACGCCGGTTCTTCCTGCTGATTGGTTGTAATATTTTCTGCCATGATGAATTATTTTCTTGCGGTAAATGCAATGATGAGAGAAGCCACTACCGACACACTCCCGACGATAGTCGAGATGACCGACAGCTTGAATGCGTTATTTTGGTTATACTTGGAATTGTCGATACGGATCTGGTTGGGCTCGACATAGATGACGTCGTTCTGCCGCAGGTAGAAATAGGGCGAGTTGAAGACGTCGCTGCTGTTGAGGTTCAGTCGGGCATAGGTGCGCTTGCCGTCGACCGAGCGGATGACATAGACGTTGTCGCGCTTGCCAAATTCGGTCAGGTCGCCACACTGAGCCAACGCGTCGAGCACGGTAAAGTGCTGGTGGGCCGAGACCACACGCTGTGGCTGCTTGACCTCACCCATGACGTCGACCGAGAAGTTGACGATGTCGACACGGACGTAGGGGTCACGCACGTCGCGCGCAACCTGAGCCTTGATTTCCTCAGAAATCTGTGACAAGGTTTTGCCCTTGACCACCATGCGGCCCAGAATGGGCAGCATGATGCTTCCCTGCTCGTCGACGATATAGGTCTGGCTACGCGCCTGAGTCATGGCACGCAGATTGCCGCGCGTGGCGGGATTGTCCATCGGCAGGTTATAGGCCGCAGTGGCCTCGGGAACTGCCGAAGTAATTGAAATGACCAGCTCATCGTCGGGCTGAACGCAGATGGGATAATCGCCCTGAGGATTGGGCAACGAGCCGTCGGGGGCAGCATTCAAGTCCCTGAAATAGGCAAGGGTATTATCCTTGGTCGAAGTGCATGAAAACAGCGTAGCCGCTGCAATCATCAAGATCAGTAATCTAGATTTCATACCAGTAGTAACAATATTGTATCTTATTTACCACTATATAACATTGTATCTTATTTACCACTATATAACGCAGTTTCAAGATAATTATTTTGTACGGGAGAGTGTTTTGTTGATTTTAGACAACAACAGGGCTCGCGCCTCCTTGCCGCATGACCACGCGATAATGGCCAGCGCCACCACCATAAATGCGATGTCAAGCCATGGCCCGGGGCTGTAATAGAAAGGTACAGCGCTCAACAACACGACCAGCACAGGCACCGCAACGCGCTTGTCGACCCGAAGGATGAAATAGCGCTTCATGTCAAACCAGCGATAGGTGACCAGCACGAGATAGGTAACCAGCTGAGTGATGATGATGCCATAGATACCTAACAGCTTGACAAGAAAAAAGTTGAGCACCACATTGACCACGGATGCCAGGACGATGGCAGGCAGGGTGCGCTGGGTGTCCTTGGCACACTGATAACCCATGTCAAAGAAAGCCACGATGGCAAAGATCACCGCCGACAAGCCCAGGGGATAGATGAAGTTGAGGCTCTGCTGGTACTGGTCGGCAACGAGCCAGCCGTAATTGACCTTGAGCAGAAAGACATAGCCCACGAGCAAGGCCGCCAGCAGGAAGATGTAGCTGTTGAACATCTTGGAGAAGAAGCGGTTGCGGTCAGGGCTGTTGTACTGCAAAATGGCTGTTTCCTGCCATGCCTGATAGAAAATGATGGCCAGTGTGCTGATGATGCCGGTGAAACGTATCGCGACAGCATAGACTCCATTGACGTCAAGGCTAAGAAAGTGGCTGATGAACAGGCGGTCGCTGCTACCGGTAATCCACCAGCAGAGCGAACCTGGCAACAAGGGGAGCGTGTAACGGATGATATCACGGCCCACGTCGCGCAAATTGATGTTCCAGCGGGTGTGGCGGGTAATCAGGCGCACCCGCGCCTCCACTATGACGAGCGCCAAGATGCGGGCAATGATATTAGCCAAGAAGACACCCCTGATGCCCCACCCCAGCCCGACGACAAAGGCGATGCTGAACACACCGATGCCCAGTGCCGACAGGATACCTACCGATACAAAGGCGCGGTTATTTCCCAAGCCCCTGAAGACCTGGGAATACACCTCCTGGATGGACAAGGCCACCAACAGCGCGAGGACATACCCCAAATAATGAATCGTGGTGGTCATAGCCAGCACGAGGGTAATCAGCGCCGCCAGCGACAAGGTGGTGATCATGGTGCGGGAGACAAAGGTAACGATGCGCTTGCGCTGCAGGTCATCGTCACAATCCAGCAGGAAACGGAATGCGCCGTCACGCAGCTGCAACGTGAAGAAGGGCAGCAACAGGAAGCACACCGTCATGCACAAGTCGTAGTAGCCAAAGTCGGAAGTATCGACATAATGGGTATACAAGGGCACCATGATGAAGGTGATGAGCTTGGACCCGATATTACCGATGGCATAAATGCCGATGTCCTTCAAGAACTTAGAACCGCGGCTTGCTGGTTTATTATTGTTGTCGTTTTTAGTCATGGGTTGTTTAGCGGCTGCAAAGATACTGCAAGCCTCAGACAACGCCAAAAAATAATCGGGTATTGTTGAGGCAGCAACAGCTAAGACGAATGCAAAATTACAAATAATTTGCGATTTGTGACGTACTTTGAACAAATGTTTGTAATTTCGCAAAACCATCAAGCGGTGCTCGGTGAAAAGCCATATTTTTCCGTCACCGGACGATGTCAACACTATTAAATTAACGATTAACAGTCGACCCATTGATCAAGACTATCAACTCATGGCGCGGGCTCATGGCGATTGCGGTGGTGCTGTTTCACTGTGGAGTGGGATGGATCTATAACGTTGCCGTGTCGGGCGTGACGTTCTTTTTCATCTCCAGCACGTTTCTGCTGGCGATGCGTCACCCTTTTGACCGCCTGACCGCGGGAGGTTACCGCCGCTTTGTCGTGTCGCACGCGCTGCGCATCTACCCCCTGCACTGGCTGGGGCTGGCGTTGCTGATTGTGCTGGCCCTGACATTGACCGGCCAACCGATTGACTGGGGCGCGACAGCTTTGAGTGCGCTACTGGTTCACTCCTGGTCGCCAGTTCACGACGTGCACTACGGACTCAATCCCGTGGCGTGGTACCTGTGTGCACTGCTGTTCTGTTACCTGATATATCCAGTGACAGCCCACTGGCTGGGACGCTACCGCCTGCGCTACAAGGCACTACTGGCCCTGCTGCTGGCCATCACGCTGGGAATCATCATGTTTCCGCTCGATATTCCTCATCGCGAGGCCGTGTTTGTCAATCCGCTGTCGCATGTGCTTGACGTCGTCACCGGGCTCACGCTGGCTCACCTGTACCACATCGCCAAACCCTGGTCCAAGGCCATCGGCTACCGCCGTGCCACGCTCATTGAGTGTGCCGCGCTGCTGGCGCTGGGCTGCGTGATTGCCGTCAACATGGCCACGACGTGGATCAGGCCGTGGGAGGACGTAATCATCTGGCTGCTGCCACAAGGATTCATCCTGGTGGCGCTGGCCGTACTCAATGGGCAGGAAGGTGCCATCGGCCGCCTGTTGCTGTGTCGGCCGTTGCAATGGCTGGGCAGCATCAGCTTTGAGGTCTATGTGCTGCAGTTTGCAGCCTTCCATGTGTTCGGTTACGTGGTGGCTCCCGCCCTGGGCCACTATGGGTGGCACACCTATGGCCAGGTAGCCTGGTTTGCCCTGCCGTTGCTGCTGCCGCTGTCGTGGGCCGTGAACCGCTGGTTCACCCGACCTGTGACCGCTTTTTTGCTCAACCGACTAGAATCCAAGGACTAAAAAAACATCATCATGATTAAAACGATAAACGGATGGCGCGCCGTGTTTGCGCTGATGATCGTCGTCTTCCACGTGGGAGCGACGAGCTTTGAAGAGATGACCTGGGCCGGCGTGTGCTTCTTCTTCATGGCAAGCGGCATGCTGCTGGCCATGAAACACCCCGTCGAGCGGCTTGACGGCCACGGCTATCGCCGCTTTGCCTGGAATCACGCTGCCAAGCTCTTCCCGCTCCACTGGCTCACGCTCGCGCTGTGGCTCGCCGCCATGGCCATGCTGGGCCTGCTGGCCGTCAAGCCGTTGACACTGGCGCTCAATGCCACGCTGCTGCACAGCTGGTCGCTGATGCACTCCATCTACTTCTCGTGCAACAAGTTCTCGTGGTTCTTGAGCACACTGCTGTTCTGCTACCTGTGTTACCCATTGCTGGCGCGGTGGTTCATGCCGCTGAGGCTGCGGCACAAGGCCATCATCATCGCTGTGCTGGCCGCTATCGACATCGCCGTGCTGGCCGGTACCGACGACTACTGGCGCACGGCCCTGTATGTGTTTCCACCCGTGCGGCTTATCGACTTTATCCTGGGCATGACGGTAGCCCACCTGTGCCAGAACAAGCAGCAGGCACGCGTGCTGGGCAAGAGCGAGAACGGCACCGATGCCGAACTGGTCGCTATAGCCCTGATATCGGTCATGGTCATGGCCTATCGCGCCTATCCCGCATTACTGCCATGGAGCGACGCCGTGCTGTGGTGGATTCCCGTTGCACTGATCCTGGTGGTGAGTGTAGTGTATGCCGGTCGTGAGGGCTTTATCGGCAAGATCCTTTCATCCAGGCCCCTACAATGGCTAGGAGACATCAGTTTCGAGATATTCATGCTTCAGGGTATAGCAGCGCTGGTCTATAACTACTGGGTGGCCCCCGTCGCGTCACACATAGGCCTGCAATACGTCTACGACGAAGTAGCAGCCGACCTACTGGGCAACACGGCTCCAGGACTGATCGTGTGGCTCATCCTGCCCATCGACATCCTGCTGGCCTGGGGGGTAAACCGCCTGTTCACGCGTCCCGTGGCACGACTGCTGCGCCGTGCGTGATGCCCCCGATTATAGAACGCCTTATCGTGCAACCGAAGACAATGCAATCGGTTGCACGTTTTTTTTGCGGTTAATGCACATTATTATAAATCAGAATTAGATTTTCAACGTTATTTTTGTAGGTACTTAACTATATTAGCGAAAAATCATCACAATAACCTAAAAATAAATGATTATGAAAACAAAACCTGATTTGAAATTCAATCAGCTGTGGAACATCAGCTTCGGCTTCTTCGGGGTGCAGATTGCGTTTGCGCTACAGCAAGCAAACATCAGTGGCATCTTCTCAACCTTGGGAGTTGACCTTGACAAGATTGGCTATTTCTGGATTGTGCCCCCTCTGATGGGCATGATTGTGCAACCCTTGGTGGGTTTATTTAGTGACAAGACTTGGAACCGCTTCGGCAGACGACTGCCTTGGCTCATCGTTGGTACTTTAATTGCAATTCTTGTGATGACCTTCCTTCCAAATTCTGGTAATCTAGGCTTAGCTGCTAATGCTGTATTCTTCTGCGTCGTTATGTTCATGCTACTTGACACTAGCATCAACATGGCTATGCAACCCTTTAAGATGATGGTGGGCGACATGGTCAACGAGAAACAAAAAGCCAAGGCATATAGCATCCAGAGTCTGCTTTGCAATGCTGGATCGTTCGTTGGCAATATCGCTCCTTTTGCCCTAGCGGCAATCGGCATAGCCAATGTAGCTGCTCCGGGTGTGATTCCCGATTCTGTGAAATGGTCCTTCTACATTGGTGCCGCCATTATGGTTATTTGCGTTCTTTACACGTTCTTCAATGTTAAAGAATATAGTCCTCAACAGATGATGGAATTCCGCGAGGCAACATTAGTCGAAGAAAACGCTTCAGAAGAAACGACCTCCAGCAAAAACCATTCCAAAAAATCTATAAAAGTATTCATTGAAGTTGCGATAGTTCAGTTCTTCTGCTGGATTGCCTTTACCTATATGTGGACATACACCAATGCTACAATCGCGAACAATGTATGGGGAACTTTAGATGCAGCGAGTGAGGGATTCCAGAATGCTCGTAACTGGGTAGGAATCGTATTTGCTGTTCAGTCAGTAGGTAGTATTTTGTGGGCTATGGTTTTGCCCAAGTTCAAGAACATTAAGGTTGGATATATTATATCGCTACTGATTGGTGCAGCGGGTTTTGCCTGGGTTCCATATGTCCATCACCAGTACTTGTTATTTGTGCCCTATTTCCTCATTGGCTTTGCCTGGGCAGCAATGCTGGCCTATCCTTTCACACTTGTTACCAACGCATTTGAAGGAAGTAAGCGCATGGGAACGGTGCTTGGCATCTTCAATTGCTCTATCTGCCTTCCACAAATTGTGGCTGCTTCACTCAGCGAAAAATTATATAATATTGTTGGAGGCAAACTTGTACCCGAATCCAACGGCAACATGTTGCTGCTTGCAGGCATCCTGCTTATCGTGGGTGCCATCTGCGTCTTCATCATCGAGGATAAAAAACACAAAAACTAAAAACATCAAATCATGAAAGTGAGATTCAACATCGAGTACAGCACCGTGTATGGTGAGAACTTGGTACTCAATATCGTGAATAGCGCCAACGGCGATGTCATGGCCAGCCATGCCATGAAATCCGCCAGCGACAAGTCGTGGAAATGTGACCTGGATGTCCCTGCCAAGGCAGGCGCCATCGATTACTACTATAGTGTGGAGCGCGACGGCAAGCAGCAGCGCCACGAGTGGACAGTGATACCCCACCGGCTGGACCTGAATGCCTCAAAGGCGACACGTTACGTCACCTTTGACCACTGGAACGACATGCCTGACGACAGTTACCTGTACAGCTCGGCCTTTACCGACTGTGTAGCCCTGCGCCAGCAGCAACCCCTTGCCAAGAGCAAATACCCCACCATCATCCAGCTCAAGGTGCGCGCTCCGCAGCTGCGCACCGGCGAGGCACTTGCCATCGTGGGCAACGAGCCAGCCCTGGGCGACTGGGATGAGTCTAGGGCATTGAAGATGACCGAGCACAACCACAACGAGTGGGTCATTGCCCTCGACGGCTCAACCTTCAAGAAGGCATTTGTAGAATTCAAGTTTGTCATCATGGGCGGCAAGGGCAAGGCTGCCATCTGGGAGACCGGTGACAACCGCACGGTGCTGCTTCCCGTGCTCAAGGATGGAGAGCACATCGTGTATGAGCTGCAGCAGGCCTATTTCCCTCTATACCCCGTCAAGTTAGCCGGAACAGTCGTGCCCATCTTCTCGTTGCGCAGCCAGGACAGCTATGGCGTGGGCGACTTTGGCGACCTCAAGCTCATGGTGGACTGGGTGGCCAGCACAGGGCAGCGAGCCCTGCAGGTGCTGCCCATCAACGACACCACCATCACCCACACCTGGAGCGACAGCTACCCCTATAACAGCATCAGCATCTATGCCCTGCACCCGCAATACATGGACCTGCGGCAGCTGCCCAAGCTAGCCGACAAGAAGCGCGCCGCCGAGTTTGAGCAACTGCGCCAGGAGCTTAATGCGTTGCCCCAGATCGACTATGAACGCGTCAACAAGGCCAAGAGCGAATACATGGCCCTGCTGTTTGAGCAAGAGGGAGCCCAGGTGCTCAAGAGCGAAGAGTTCAAGAAATTCTTCGCCGCCAACCAGGACTGGCTGGTGCCCTATGCCGCCTTCTGCCACTACCGCGACCTGTATGGCACGGCAACCTTCTCCCGCTGGCCCGACCACCACACGTTTACCAGCGAGGAGCGCGAAGCCATGTCCAACCCGCGCACCAAGGCCTATAAGGAAGTGAGCCTGTGGTACTATGTGCAGTATTACCTGGACAAGCAGATGAGGGGCGCACACGAGTATGCCCAGAAGAAGCACGTCGTGCTCAAGGGCGACATCCCCATCGGCATCAGCCGCGACAGCGTGGAGGCATGGGTCGAGCCCAAGTACTTCAACCTCAACGGCCAGGCCGGTGCTCCGCCCGATGCCTTCTCGACCAACGGCCAGAACTGGGGTTTCCCGACCTATAACTGGGACGTGATGCTCGCCGACGGTTGCCAGTGGTGGGTGAAGCGCTTCCGCAAGATGGCACAGTACTTTGATGCCTACCGCATCGACCACGTGCTGGGCTTCTTCAGGATTTGGGAGATACCCATCGACGCCGTTCACGGGTTGCTGGGCCAGTTCTCGCCTTCTCAGGGCATGAGTGCCCAGGAGATACGCAGCTACGGCCTGAATTTCCAGGAAGACCTGATGACCAAGCCCTTTATCGCCGACTGGGTGCTGGACCGCATCTTCGGCGAGCGGGCCGACCTGGTTCGCGAGAAGTATGTCGAACGCGTGCATGACGACATCTACCGGATGAAGCCTGAGTACGACACCCAGCGCAAGGTCGAAGCCGCCTTCCAGGGCAAGACCAGCGAGGAGGACAAGTGGCTGCGCGACGGACTGTATGCGCTCATCAGCGATGTGCTGTTTGTGCGTGACAGGAAGAATCCCGCCTTGTTCCACCCACGCATCTCGGTACAGTTTGACTTCATCTACGAGACGCTCTACGAGGGTGACAAAGCAGCCTTCAACAA
>CAMJXD010000033.1 GCA_946409635.1 uncultured Prevotellaceae bacterium | reverse complement strand
CTGACCTCGGTCTATGTCATCGGCGACAACAACGGTTGGAACTACATGGACACCAGCGGCGAGCTGAAGATCGACCACGACAAGGTGTTCACCGGCCAGGTGACTATGCCCGCCGTGGGTGACGGCTACAGCCACTGGCGCATCTATCAGCGCCTGGGTATGGGTGGCGTTTGGGGCGCCGAGAGCGACCTCACGGGCAACCACACCAGCGGTACCCTCGTCAAGGGCGCCGAAGGCAAGGTATCGACCGCCCCTGGTACCTATGACATGACCTTTGACCTCGCTACTGGCGAATACAGCCTCGTGCTGGCCGCTTCGACGCCCACCACGATGACGCTGCAGCCCGCCGACGTGGTGCTCGTGCCCGAGTTGCCCGAGCAGGTCAAGGTGCTCTCGCTGAACAACAGCCTCATTTATTATAATGACCAGGATGTTGTGTTCAACGGCATTGCCCAGGCCATGGGCAAGGATGCCAACTGGACCAAGCACACCCTGCTGGGCAAGTCGCTCCAGACCCATTGGGAGGAGGGCGACGGTGTTGCCGAGGACGGTAACCCCGGTGCCAAGATGCTCGTGCGCAGCGAGGCTTGGAGCCACATCATCCTGCAGGAGCAGAGTTCGCTGCCCCGCACCAACATCGAGTCGTTCCGTGCCAACGTGAAGCGCTGGGTGGACTACATCCGCGAGTATTGCCCCAACCCCAACGCCATCATCATCGTGCCCATTAACTGGGCCTATAGCGGCGACTGGGCAAACTACACCGCCTTCAACTCCACGTTCGTCAAGAACTGTCAGGATGTCGCCCTTGACCTGGGCGTGACCCTGTGTCCCGTGGGCGTTGCCTATCAGGAGGTCTATGACCTGGAGGGCAGCGAGGGTACCCTGACGTGGTTCCTCGACGACCGTCACCCGACGCCCAAGGCTACTTACATGGCCGCCGCTATGGAGTACGGCCTGATCTACGGCGTTGACCCGATGGACATCACCTGGGCGCCCAACGGCCTGAGTGCCGCCGATGCCGCTGCCATGCGCGGCTATGCCAGCCGAGCCCTGGCCGGCTTCACCAACTATGTCGATCACACCGCCGGTCAGGTACACTACAAGGTGACCGTACGTGACCAGTTCGGCATGGAAATCGAGGCTCCCGAGCCCGTGGTGATGACCCTGAGCGACGGTGGCGACATCGACGCCAACCGGGTTTTCACCAGCAACGGCACCAACGGCGAGTTCACTGTGACCGCAACTACCGGTGACTTTACCCAGAACGCCAACCTCAAGGTGGCCAGCGCCCTGACCGAGGTAGTGACCTATCCCGCCATCGAGCTGAACGAGACGACCCTGAGCGCCGGCGAGAGCTTTGACGTGATGGGCGACGCGGCTGAAGCCGCTCTGCCCGCAGCATGGCGCATCGACCGCATCCTGACTGCTCCCCGCACCGTGGGCCGCTATGACCAGGCCGACGACCAGACGATGTACAGCGGCGGCGTGAGCCTGCCCAGCAATGCCAAGAACGGCACGTGGAACTTTGGCGACAACGCCGGCAGTGACCGCGCCCTGGGCGGCATCTCGACCGGCGTGGCCAACGGTACCCGCTGCGTCAACGTGTATGCCCACCTGCTCAACACGGGCAAGAAGGACATCGAGAACGTCAATGTCACCTACAACGTCGAGAAGTACCGCAAGGGCAACAACAGCGCCGGCTTTGCCGTGCAGCTGTATTACTCGATCGACGGCCGCAACTGGACCAATGCAGGCAGCAATTTCTACACCTACTTCGCTCCCGACAGCGAGACGGCAGGCTATGAGACCGTTCCCGGCGAGACCGTTCCCGTGAGCGCCATGCTCGGCACTAAGCTCGCGCGCGGTTGTGACCTGTACCTGGCCTGGAACATCAGCGTGGCCAGCGGAGACGCCGCCCAGGGTGCCATGGCACTGGGTATCGACGACTTCAGCATCAAGGGCGAGCTGCCCAAGATTCCCGTAGCCCAGCACTACATCTTTGTTGACGACCAGACGGGCTGGGCTGCCCTGGGACTGTATGCATGGGGTGACAGCGAGCTCTTCGGCGCATGGCCCGGCGAGGCCAGCGTGGGCGACTCCATCGTCAACGGCACCAATTACAAGGTGTTCCTGCTTGACGCTGCCGGCGGTAACTACCACCTGATCTTCAACAACTGGAACAATGGTGTGCAGTTGCCCGACTACGACATCGTGGCCGACCGCGACTACTACTTCACCATCACGGCCAACGGTGTGACCGAGGACAACGCTACCGTCATCGAGAGCGTCGCCGATAGCACACCGCAGATGCTGCTTGGCCACCGTTCGGTGACTTATCCCGGTTTGATCACCGTCTACAACCTGAACGGTCAAGTCGTGGCCAGCGGCCACGACCATGTGGGACTGTCCCACCTGTCGCGCGGCATCTACATCGTCCAGGGCCGCACCGGCAGCCATGTCGAGACCATCAAGTTCACCATGGGCTCATAATCGCTCATCCATCTACTGGTCGATGACCCCAATAATGGCCGCATCCCCGCCAAGGGAGCGGCCATTATTGGGTAAAATAGGGACGCTCCCTTTTGATGTGATTTTGTGTCTCTTAAAGTCGATTTCAGGCTGTTGTCTCTCCCTCCTGCTGACGGGCAACGGGAGGGGGAATTGTTGTGTGGTTACGGGTTGGCAGGCTGATTGAAGGGCTCATTTTTCCTTAATATTGTCCTAAAATGCGTTAAGGGTTTGGTCAGTCGGGCAAATTATCGTAATTTCGCATGGTTAAAACAAATCCCAAGGCACGACAACGCGATGAAAATAGGAAATATAGACTTGGGCGAACGCCCCGTGATACTGGCACCGATGGAAGATGTCACCGACCAGTCGTTCAGGCTCATCTGCCGTGAGCAGGGAGCCGACATGGTGTACACCGAGTTTGTCAGTGCCGATGCGTTGATACGCAGCATCGAGCGTTCGTTCCAGAAGATGTCGATTGCCCCCGGCGAGCATCCGGCTGCCATCCAGATCTATGGCCGTGACCTGGACGCGATGGTCGAGGCCGCACGCATCGCGGCCCAGGCCAAGCCCGACTTCATCGACATCAACTGGGGTTGCCCGGTGAAGAAAATAGCTGGCAAGGGTTCGGGCGCGGGCATGCTGCGCAATGTGCCGCTGCTGCTAGAGATCACGCGTGCCGTGGTCAAGGCTGTCGACCTGCCGGTGACAGTCAAGACCCGCCTGGGCTGGGACCACGCGGGCAAGATCATCGTCGAGCTGGCCGAGCAACTGCAGGACTGCGGCATCGCCGCGCTGACCATCCATGGCCGCACGCGCTCCCAGATTTATAGCGGCGAGGCCGACTGGACGCTCATCGGCGCCGTGAAGAACAACCCCCGCATGACGATTCCCATCATCGGCAACGGCGACGTGACCACGCCGCAGCGCCTGAAGGAGTGCTACGACCGCTATGGCGTGGACGGTGTGATGGTGGGCCGTGCCAGCATCGGCGCGCCGTGGATCTTCCGCGAGATGAAGCAGTACCTGCTCACTGGCGAGGTGCCCGTTATCAGCAACCAGGAGAAGATGGCCCTGGTGCGCCGCCAGATTGCTGAGAGCATCGACCGCATCGACGAGTACCGCGGCATCCTGCACATACGCCGTCACTTGGCTGCCACGCCGCTCTTCAAGGGCATACGCAACTTCAGGCCCACGCGCATCGCCATGTTGCAGGCCGACACCCGAGCCGAGCTCGAGGCCATCCTCGACCACATCGAGCGCGACATCTTGCCCAATCTGGACAATCAAGACAACGATATAAATCCCGACGAAAATCATGAAACGAGCATTGATTAGTATCCTCATTGTTGCCGCCATGGCTATGATGGCTGCGGCCCAGGTGACCCGTCACGAGGTCAAGGTGGGTGACTTCACGCGGTTGTCGGTCGTAGACAACATCAATGTGAACTACCGATGTAATCCCGACTCGGCCGGCTTGGCCGTGTTCACCAGCTCGCAAGAGGTTGCCGATGCGCTGATGTTCAGCAATTCAAGCAGCGGCAGGTTGAGCATCCAGGTGGTTGACGAGTGGGAGCGGGTGAGGCAATTGCCGTCGCTGACAGTCTACTCCAAGACGCTCGACGAGGCCGAGAACTCAGGCGACAGCACGCTGCGCGTGTCACGGTTGCCGGCACTCAAAGCCTTCAAGGTGCGCTTGACCGACAACGGCAAGGTCATTGTGAAAGGAGTGAGGGCGTCGCACCTGGAGCTGCAGATCATCAGCGGCAAGGGCAAAATCATTGCCGACGGCAGTTGTGATGAACTAGCCCTGCGGCTGGTGGGCACCGGCGAGATTCAGGCCGACGGCGTGACGGCCACTGAGGTCTCGTGCCGCATCATGGGCACCGGACGCATCGGTTGCCACGTGAACGGCGGCCAGCTCAAGGTGAGCGGCAGCGGCACGGGCAAGGTGTATTACAAGGGCACACCCAGCAAGGTCACCGTGCGCAAGCTGGGCACCATCAAAGCCATCCCGATGGAGTGACATGTCCACTGCGACACCTTGACCTTTACTTTTTTCGACTGCCATTATCGTCACTATTTCTGGTAGAAAACAACCGAAAGAGTTGTTTTCTACCAGTTTATTTTATATTTTTGCAAGAAATAATATTTTTGCTGAATATAATGTGATGATTACGATGAGACGTGCTTTTCATTCATTCTTTCCCTCAGGTAGTCCCTATCGCTATAGTGCCTTAATCCGTAGGTCGTTCAAGTCGGCAATTGCTTTGATGGCTTTGGTGATTCCAATGCTGGCTTTGGTGTCATGCCATGGTGAAGACACCGATTCGGCTGAACCCAATGAGTATGAGAACTGGGCAGAACTTTTCTTTGAAGAACGGCTGGCTTCGATTACCGCCGATTCAGACAGCGCCCGCTTCTACATCGGCACCGAGGACGGCGTGGTCTATGTCTACAGCAAAGAAGGCATCGTGAAGTACAAAACACCCTTTAACCGTATCTATTGTGTACGCCGTGACCAGGGAAACCCGGGCTATTATTGGGTGGGTACTCGCAACATGGGCCTGAAACGCTGCCTGCTGAGGGGGGACAGTCTTGTCAAGCAGCAGTCTTTTACGATACCTGTCAAGGGTGACCGCTACTCGGTCTATGATATCTGTTACAATAACGACTCGCTCTATCTGGGCACCAGCAATGGACTGTTTCGCATGCCGGCCATGGGGGCCTCAAGCGGCAGTTCAGAACTTGAAGTGTGCTGGAAGAAGGATAACTTGGGCGACCCTGTCGTTGTTCGCAAGTTGTGTATTGATAGCGGATACCTGTTCTTCACCACCGAAAAAGGACTTTCCAAGCGCAAGGACGGTCAAAACCATACTGTCATTCCTGACACAGCCGAAATCACATTTTACCCCTCGTTGTGGAAATCCAATGATGGCATTAAGGCACTCATCAACAACACGCTTTACACGATTACCGGCGATAAAGTCGTCTCGACAGCTGTGGACCACATGTGCATGGATTTCTTGCAGGCCAACAATAATCTCTATCAGGTGAGCAAGGATTCGCTGTTCGTCAATGGTGTGGGACGCATATTGCCCAGTCCGGCTCGTCAAGAGTGTCGAAATCCCATTGCCGATGACCCGACGCACGACCAGGTCTTGATGGTCACCTCACACCACCTCTTGAGGATTCCACACCATTATATGCTGCCCACCTGGGCCTATAATCACGTGAGCGTTTCTGCCTCCTGCACCGACGAGAAGGGAAATGCCTTTTTCCTGTTGGGCAATAAACTGTTTGAGTTGAAACAGGGAGATACCATTGCTAATGAGAAATTTAGTTGCCAGTATCTTCCCAGTTTAATGACAGTGTGTGACGGTAAATTCTACTTTGTGAATAACGGACAGTTGAAGTGCGTCAACGACAAGGGGAATATCGAGAAGTCACACAACCTGATCAAGGAGGCCACCGCCCTGGGAAGCCATGATCAGATTGTCTATATCGGAGTGCGTGATAATATCCTGATGCTGAAGGATGGACAACTCAGTGATGTCAAGTTGCTGGATGAGAATGACAGTATCGTTCAGTTCCCGTTTATCACGGCATTCAGCAATTGCAGTGATGGCGAACTATACATAGCCACATTAAATGATGGCATTTTTAAGGGCAAAGGAAACGAGTTTAACCGGATTGAAGAGTTCTCGGATGAATCAACTCACCGCTTCATTCGCGATATTGCATGCAAGGGAGATACGACGTTTGTGCTGACTCATAAGCAGTTGTGGATCCACACACCGCAACGCACATTTCCGCCGATATCGTCACCTGGATTCAACCGGCTGCTTGTCAACGGGCCTAATGTGGTGGCCGTAGCCGACTTTGGCTTGCGTGAATTCATGATTAAGCAAGATTCCGTCAGCCACAACGATTACTTCCAGGACTGGTCATTCAGGCCGGAAAAGAGTTTGGATTGCGGGGACAGAATGATTGTCTGCCGCAATAACGGCGTGTTGCTCATCGACGATTCCATAGGCAAGACCAGTAAAAAGCAACACTGGATGGAGTTCAAGCCAAACTGGCAATTTGATAGCAACTGGAAACTCGTGCTCACGTGCGCAGCGATAGCGCTCTTGCTGCTCCTGCTCATGTCATGGTTGATGCGCCGCCGCCACAAGCAGGATCTCCAGACTAAAGAGGAAGAAAGCCAGATGATTATCAATCTGCGTAACAGGTTGCGCCGCCAACTCGATGCCATCCGCTCCTATGGCCTTTCCGATTATGAGGCCATCAAGCGTCAGGCCGACAAGGTGTACGAGTTGAATGACGTCGCTCAGTTTGAGAGAATCACCCAATCCAATAAAGAAATCATTGATGCCGTGGCCAAGGTCAAGGCATGGCAGCAGACGTGGGTCGCTGGCCTTGATCAGATGTATCTCTCTGAGGAACTGGACAATAAGACGAAGGAACTCGACAATTTCCTCATGGCGCATGGCAAACTCGAACCCATCGAGTGTGACAAGCGGATTGATGATTTCTTGGACTACGCTTCCAACGATTCGGTCCGCGAGCCCTTTGAGAAACATCTCGAGGAACAACTTGCTGCTGTTCAGCAGGCTATGGCAGACTCCAAGGCCTGTGGACTGCAGGTCGCTGATGTGTTGGCCGCTCAGCAGAAGGAATACCAGGATATTCTCAAGCAGTTTAACGACCGCCTGACCGAGGATGAGATGGTCGACCTGCTCAAGCAAATCAAGACGCTCGACGAACGCCACAAGATGGCAAGAGGTGTCGTCGACCTGGGACAATGCCTCTACAACGCCGTTCATGCACCCGAAGGCGAAGACGATAGTCTGTTTGACCTGATTGAAGAGAATCAGGATCAACTCAACAGCAACGACCCGTATTTAGTGAAATTGCGTTCTAAACTGAAGGATTTGGCTAGCGATGCTTTTGCTGCCATTCAGGCCGTTTATGAGCCTTGGATTGACGGACGTGAGGTCGATAACAATCTGCTGGAAATGATTAAGATCAGCAGCACGACCGGAAAATTGTTTGGAAAAAGTGATGAGACTAACATCACTAACAGAGGCGCTGTCGTGGCTTTGTTGTTGACAGGAGTCGAATTAAGCACCAACAAAATGAAGATTCTGATAGATGCAATACTTGGAAAACGTACCGGAGACTACAAGAAAGAGAAGTCCGAAGTGAGGACGCATCTCCAAGGCCAACGGGAGCAACTCGAGGATTATGCCAAGGAGAATCCGTCAAGTATTGCTCGATTGTTATTGTAAACATAAGTATAACAGACGTTTAGACTTGATTTCAAAAAGTCGGTTTTAAGCGTTTTTAAAAAAAGTAACCCGTTTGGAGTTGTTTCAAACGGGTTACTTTTTCTTGTGGCTTTGATTTGAGTCTTTTTGTAATTGACGGGGTCAAATCAAAAGAAAAGCCCCATTCTCACGTCTGTAATATGAAACGTTCCCAAAATTACATCTTTCAAGGGCTAATTATTATGGCAACTCTTTTCATGGCTCATTTGCTGAACTGTCTTTTACTTTGCAACCGAAAACAGACATCAATCATTTATTGATGCGCGATTCAAGCACTCGGGAAGCCTCACTTAAAAAGGGCATATCGACTAAGATGATGCGCGGTGTGATTATAGTCTGCATCAGTGTATAATCAGATGTTTCACATGATAATATAATTGAAATCGCAATGGAAGCTCATTCTTATCAACTTAACGAGCAGCAGATTGTAGAACACTTTGCTGCAATGGAGAAGAAATTCAAGCGTCACACGGGTGACCTGTTCTTCCCCTCGCTGGACTATACGCTGGACCTGATTGATAGTGGTGACAGCCTGAAGTCACTCAAGGGCGAGATCGAACGCATGGTACTCTTCGTGGGACTTGGGACCATGCCCGTCAAACTCAGGGTGTTCTCATTGATCAATGCTGCAGCTATGATAAACATGTCAAATACTGAATGCATCGACATCACAATTGACAGGGAGCGGTTAGAAGAAAACCACTTCGACACCATCATGGCCACGGTAGCCCATGAGTTGTCTCACAAGGTGTTGTACATGAACGATATCTGGTTCTACAAACCCTTGGATTTTGAAAACGAGATTTATGCCGACTTGGCGACTTTCTATCTCGGCTTTGGTAAGTTCACAATGCTCAACTATGAGCGTAAAGAAGGGAATAAGGTGATGAAATCAGGTTACCTGACTCCAGATACCTATGCCATGGCCTACGTCTTGAGTGAATACATGAATGGACGTGTGCCCTCAACCGATGGCTTGCCTGCTCATGCTGTCGAGGAGGTGAACCAGGCCATCCTGCGTTGTTCCTTGAAGTGGCTTGGTAAACTTGATAGCAAAGATGTTATCAAGGAGATGTTTGAGTTTGCCTGTCGACCTTTGGGCACGGCAAGTCTTCTGCTAAACCTGTTGGAACGTGTGGTTGAGAAAGGCCGCGAAGAGATCGCTAAGAAGAGCAAGGAGATGAGCGACTTCTATTATGATAAAAACCCTATTGAATATCGCAAGGCTCAGATGGGTCTTCGTGCCCTAGAATTGGATTATCATCCCGATCAGCCCATGGGCGAGGCACTGGTAAGTCATCTCCTGAACTCCTTGTTGCCGCTGATGGACGCTGACATCCCCGGAGTGGAAGAGTTGCTGACCGATGCCAGTCAGTTGACGCAGCGTTGCCCGGTTTGTCACAACATGATTCCTCTCAAGGAAGAATGGGCAGGCAGGAGTATTCACACTCATTGCCACAAAAAGATGGGTACTAATGGCAATATTAAGGAATGCGATTCTCACATCATCATTGACAACAATCTCAATGATGTCTATCAGCGACTTGAGGAATGTCGTCATGCTAATGGGCCGGCAGTGGACAAACCGTCGCGCAAGCCGAATTGGTTTGAACGGCTCTTTGGCAAGAAAGAGTGATTTGTCCCTACACCCAAGTGTACACGTCTATGGCAGCCGTCATTGAGGCGCCGGCGGCTGCCATCGTTTCTCGGAGCGCCTCTTGTCCAATGCAAGGTGGAAGGTAGAGACTCCTTATTAATTACTAAAATTGAAGATTATGACTAACTTGAAAAAACACCCCAACGGCCTGAAGCTCCTGTTCATGACGGAGCTTGCCGAACGATTCTCTTATTATGGCATGCGTGCTATTCTTGTGCTGTATCTGATAGCCGCATTTCTGGGCAATGCTGATGCCTCCAGGCTCTATGGGAGCTTCGCGGGGCTGGTTTACCTCTCCCCTCTGCTGGGCGGCTATATTGCCGATCGTTACTGGGGCAACCGCCGCTCAATCATTGTTGGCGGAGTGGTGATGATATTGGGTCAGCTGCTACTTTTCTCTTCGGCTTGTGTGGTCAAGCAGAGCATCTTCATTGATCCTGTCGCTGGCGGTACTATCGATCCCAACATCGATAACGCGTTGTCGTTTTGGCTGATGATGATAGGCTTGGCTTGTTTAATCATCGGCAACGGCGCCTTCAAGCCCAACATAAGCACCATGTTGGGCGACCTGTATGAACGCAACGACTCGCGCATCGATTCAGCGTTCACAATCTTCTATATGGGCGTGAATATCGGTGCCTTTGCAGCGCCGCTGCTGATGGGCTGGCTCACCGCTGATGGCGGCTGGACCAATCCGGGCATCTTCCGCTGGGGATTCCTCTCGGCGGCTATCGCCATGGCGATCTCGCTGTCGGCCTTCCTGTACTTCAAGGACTCCTTGCTGGTGCGCCCCGATGGTACTGCCATCGGTACGGCTCCCGTCAAGACCGTGAAGCCGAAGGATAAGCCGTCGCCCAAGCGCAACGTGTGGCAGATTGTGGCCTGCCTGTTGCTGGCCATCGTGCTCTTCGATATGTTCTGGGGTTCGGCGGCCGATGTCAACGATTATGTGGCGGCGGCCATCTACACTGCTGGCATTACGTTGCCGTTGCTTGTCATCAGCGACTCCAGCCTGACCTCGGCCGAGCGCAAGCGCATTGTGGTGATTTATGTCCTGGCTGTGTTTGCCGTGTTCTTCTGGGCGGCTTATGAGCAGGCAAGCTCTTCGCTCACGATTTTTGCCGACCAGCAGTGCAACCGTCATTTGGGCGCTTTCACGGTTCCCACCACCTGGTTCCAGTCGATTAACCCCATTGTGGTCATCTTGTTCGCTCCGGTGCTGGCAATGCTGTGGGAATGGCTGGGGCGTCGCCGCTTGGAGCCGTCGTCTCCCGCCAAGCAGGGCATCGGCTTGCTGCTGTTGGCTGTCGGCTATCTGGTGATAGCCATCGGCACCAATGGCGCAACAACCGAAAACAAGGCCTCGATGTGGTGGCTCGTAATCCTGTTCTTCATCCAGAGTATTGCCGAGCTCTCGGTCGGTCCTATCGGCTTGTCGCTCGTCAATAAGCTGTCGCCGGCACGTTTCGCATCGCTGCTCATGGGACTCTGGTATGTTTCCTTCGCCGCCAGCAACGCCCTTGCCGGTAAACTGGCAACGCTCCTGCCGGGCTCCGATCCGGGCCAGATGCAGTCGATTCTCGGCTACCATGTTGAGAACCTGACCGACTTCTTCCTGGTTTTCGCCGTCATGACAGGTGTGATGGCCGTTGTCCTGTTCTGCCTCTGCCCGTGGTTGAAACGGCAGATGAAATGACATGCTATGCTATTATTTATCAACATAAACTGATGTAATTATTACTACTATGAAGAAGTACATGTTTTTTATTTTTGTTACCTATGCGGTTGCTGTGTTGGCTTGCGCAGGACCTGTCATCTCTGTTGATTCTCTGGCGCGCAAGCAGCGGGTTGTGCTCGACGTCAGCCATCATCAGGGGAATATAGATTTTGAACAGGTGGCTCAATCGCCTGTCAAGTGGATTTATCTGAAAGCCACCGAGGGAAGCACTCATGTGGACTCGAAGTTTCTGGAATACGCGAGGGACGCCAAAGCTGTTGAGATGAAGGTGGGCGCTTATCATTACTTTTCGGAGCGCTCCAGCGCGAGTGTGCAGGCTGCCCATTTCGTGAACATGGTCAGGCAGATTGATATCGATTTATTACCAATGGTCGATGTCGAGGTGCAGAAGTTGTACACCCCCGATCAGCTGCGCGATTCGCTCCAAGTGTTCTTGGATTGTGTCGAAAAGGAGTTCGGTTGTAAGCCGATGATTTACAGCGGCGAGAAGTTCTTCACTAGAAACCTGCTGCCTTTCGGTAAATCCTATCCGGTCTGGCTAGCAAAATACAGCAAGGAAGCCCCCGATGTCGATGTTGATGTCATGTTGTGGCAGTCGTCTGAGAGTGGCCTGCTCAATGGCATCGCAGGGAAGGTCGACGTGAACACTTTCTTAAACAATCACCGTCCACATGACATCAAGCTGCCCTCAAAACGCTCGTCCACAAAGGACGATGTCAAGAAGAAGTCCTACAAGTCCAACAAAAAGGACAAAGACAGCCGTAAAAACAAGTTAGATAAATAATTAAAGAAGCAATGCAGAACGACAAAACATATAGGAAACAACTGGGTGGCCTCTGGCGTCTAACCAGCGTCTTGCTGTTGACCTTGTCATGCACAACGCTCTGGGCCGGAACGGCAGAGCCTTTCTTGACCGAAAAGGACTATGCCGATGTCACGATAATGTTCACCCCTCCAGGCACCGAGGATCCGCTGTTCTTCAACGACTTGTGCCAGCATGCATGGGCCAGGGAGTTGTGGAACACACCACGGGCCGAGGAGGCCCGCTTGGATTGTCCTTGGGATATCGGTGTGGCCAAACGTTTTGAGAAAGCCTATGGTCAAGAAATCTCGCTGGAATCCACTCCGCAGCTTTATGCCTTGTTGGAGCGTACTGCGATGGATGTCTCGATAGCCCTGCGTCCCATCAAGCAGAAGCATCAACGTCTGCGCCCCTACGTGTACTTCGGTGAGCCCACGTTAATACCTGAGGATGAGGATGTCTTGCGTGGCAACGGCTCCTTCCCGTCAGGACATTCAGCCGTTGGCTTCGCTTTCGCCTTGATTTTGTCCGAACTGGCGCCAGAACATCAGACCGGGATTATGCAGCGTGGGATAGAGTTTGGACAATCGCGTGTCATTGCCAATTATCACTGGCAGAGCGATGTGGATGCCGCACGCGTCATCGCTGCCATGATTGTGTCGCGCTTGCACGCTTGTGACACCTTCAGGGAGCAGCTCGATCGTGCTCGGCAGGAACGTCATGTCACAAGATGAACAAGGCACTAATGTAAATCAATTATGAACCAGATAATCAACTGAGTTATGAAACGTTTTTTTATCATTTTTTTGCTGTTGATGGGCCTCACTTTCCAAGCTGATGCAGGGTTTAGATTCAAGCCAGTAAAACGACCTAAGCCCTATGTTCCAAAAGGGGTGCGCCCGATACCTAGACCTAAGCCAGAGGAAAAAAGGATTCGCCCTTATCCCCCCGTTATTACCGATGTGCCTCACGACCAGCACGATCTGGTTTCTGTCACCCAGGCGGATAGCATAACCGAGGCGGATAGTGTAGCCGTTGTGGATACTATAGACAGCCAGTTGGAAGCTGGTCAGGATCTGAATGTTGATGATACTGATAGGTTGACTCTGTCTCTTTGGGGATTGGGCACCATTGTGCTGCTGCTTGCCGCCTGTTTCCTGTATTTTATGTATAAGAGTGGTGATTTATAGGCTGTTATGATATTCGGATTAGTCCTATTGCACTGAATTCAAACTGACGTATTCATTTGCGATAGCCCTGACAGTTGAAAAGATTTATTTGGCGTTTTACGCTTTAATGGTTACCTTTGCGCTTATAATGAAACAACAACTTTATTCTATTATACTATGTTCAGAAAAGAAACTTATATTGGTCGCCGCGAGGAGTTGAAGAAGCTCGTGGGCGATGGCGTGATTTTGTTATTTGGTAACAATGAGTCGCCGTGTAACTATCCCAACAATGCGTATTATCCGTTCCGTCAGGATTCGTCGTTCCTGTACTACTTTGGGCAGAAACGTGACGGCCTGGTGGGTGTTATCGACATCGACAACAATGTGGAGACGCTGGTGGGCGACGACATCGATATCGAGGATATCGTGTGGTATGGCTCGGTCGACAGCGTGGCCGACATGGCTGCCCAGGTGGGTGTAGCTAACTCGGCCCCGATGAAGCAGCTGCAGGTCATCTGTGACGAGGCGCGGGCCAAGGGGCGCCGCATCCACTTCCTGCCTCCCTACCGTCACGACACCAAGATCCAGATCATGGACCTGCTGGGCATACATCCCAGTAAGCAGGGCGAGGCCTGCTCCCACGACCTGCGCATGGCCGTGATCAACATGCGGTCGGTCAAGACGGCCGAGGAGATTGCCGAGCTGGAGCGTGCAGCCGAGGTGGGCTACCTGATGCACACCACGGCGATGAAGCTGATCAAGCCTGGCGTTACCGAGAAGTACATCGGCGGCCAGATTGACGGCATCGCCGAGAGTTACGGAGCCAAGGTGAGCTTTGCCACCATCTTCTCGCAGCATGGCGAGATCATGCACGGCAACCCGTCGATGGCTCCCCTGGAGGCCGGTCGCCTGGCCCTGTGTGACTGCGGTGCCGAGACGATGGAGTTCTACTGCAGCGACAACACGCGCACGATGCCCGTCACCGGCAAGTATGACCAGCGCCAGCTTGAGATCTACAGCATCGTCGAGGAGTGCCACGACCTGGCCCTGGACATCTCCAAGCCCGGTATGAAATACTATGACGTGCACATGGCCGTGTGCCGCCTGATGACCGAGCGCCTCAAGGAGCTGGGCCTGATGAAGGGCGACGTGGACGAGGCCGTCGCAGCCGGTGCCCACGCCATGTTCCTGCCTCACGGCCTGGGACACATGATGGGTATGGACGTGCACGACATGGAAGGTCTGGGACAGATCTACGTGGGCTTTGACGAGGAGACGCGTCCCCGCCTGGACCAGTTTGGCACCAACGCCCTGCGCATGGGCCGTCGCCTGCAGGAGGGCTTTGTCGTTACCGATGAGCCGGGCATCTACTTTATCCCCGCTCTCATCGACGACTGGCGCGCCAGCGGCCACTGTGCCGAGTTCCTGAACTTCGACAAGCTGGAGACCTACAAGGACTTTGGCGGCATCCGCATCGAGGACGACATCCTTATCACCCAGGACGGCTGCCGCTTCCTGGGCGAGAAGCGCATCCCCTATCATCCCAAGGACGTGGAGGACTTCATGGCCGCTCAATAAAAGTTGCCTTAACCCCAATGGACACCATGACAAGTGCCGCCCTGACGTGAGAGCGGCATTTGTTATATCTGTAAGTCGGGAAATGGCGGGCCGGACGCTGTGATGCGGGGTCCCTGGTTACATGGCGGGCTCGATGCTGTTGCCGGCAATGATGATGTAGGCCAGCAGCACTAGCAGGGCCACGATGATGGCATAGGCTACGATCTTGAACGTCTTGCCAGGCATTGTGCCGTTCTGGTGCAGGTGGGGATGGGCGCTGCTGTAGTGCCGCGTGATGGTGCGCAGGTTGTCCTCGACCCGTGACGGGGCATTGCCTTGACGGGACGGTGTGGGCTCGACAGGGGCAGGACTGCTTTTTTCCTTGACCGGTGCGGGCTTGGGCGCGGGCCTGGGTGCTGGCGGCTCACTGCTGGCTGCAGGAGCTACTGCCGGCTGCGGCGTGTCGCTGAACGGCGCGCTCAGGTCGGCTCCGCAGTAAGGGCAGAAGCTGATTCCGCCGGGCAGTTGCTTGCCACAACTGTGGCAGAAGCGCGACGTCTCGTGCTGTGGAGCGGAGGTGCTGGCACTGGCGGTGTGACGGTAGGGCGCGTCGGAATCGTCGCGCACCACGAGCTCGCCGCCCTCATACTGGCAGATAGCCAGACACTGTGGGCACACGACCTGACTATCGTGCATCACAAGTTCCTCTTGTGACACAGCCATCCATTTTCCGCATTGTGGGCACCTGAGTTCCATGATTTTGATACTGATGTGGGTGCAAAGTTACTGCTTTGGTTTTGAAATTGCAAATAAAAAACAGATGATAGAGTGTCAAAATTGGCCAAAAAACAAAATTTGTTGCCGTTTTGCTTTTTAATGTTAAGAATAACTATTACTTTTGCAGCCGCAAAAATATCGAAAACATTAAAATTTAACGCAATAGAAATGGCAAAGAAACAGAATCAAGGTGCCCGCACGACTCTGGAGGAGGTCAATGAGTCCCTCACTAGTGCGGCACAACGCATCGAAGACAACAAGAAGTACATCAACTGGGCACTCATTGCTATTGCAGTGGTGGCTGTCCTGGCCCTTGCTTACATCTACGGCATCCGTAATCCCCGCTTTGAGGATGCCAAGAACGCCATCGGCACTGCCGACCTGGAGCTGATGCAGGGCGATGCCGACAAGGCGTTGAAGGACTATGAGATGGTTGCCGACAAGTATGGCAACAAGCCCGGCGAGCGTGCTCATCTGAACGCCGCTATCCTGTTGTACAACAAGGGCGAGTATGCCAAGGCTGCTCAGCACCTGGAGGACTATAGCGCAGCCGGTAACCTGATTGGCCCCGCCAGCCAGTCACTGATGGGTGACTGCTATGTGAACCTGAAGAAGTATGACAAGGCTATCAGCGCCTTTGACAAGGCCATCAGCATGACCAACGGCAACGAGTATTATGCTCCCGCCTTCATGCTCAAGAAGGCCACCGTGCTGCATGAGCTCAAGAAGTATGCCGACGAGGCCGCTATCTATCAGGAGATCAAGGACAAGTATCCCATCTACTGCCAACAGATGGGCTTGAATGCCGATAAGTATATCGAGCGTGCCAATGCACTCGCAGGCAAGTAATCAATGGATATAATGATTCTATGAGATAGGGAGTTGGTCAAACATGGTTTTGGGCCAACTCTTTTTTTTATAACCACTAGAAAAACAACCAGACAAATGACTCCGATTTATCATCGCATATTGCTCAAGCTCAGCGGCGAGTCGCTGGCGGCAGAACAGAGTAGCGGCATCGACCCGCAGCGCGTGGCCGACTATGCCACCCAAATCAAGGAAATCGTGGACGCCGGGGTGCAGGTCGCCATCGTTGTGGGCGGCGGCAACATCTTCCGCGGCCTCAAGGGTGCCGCCCAGGGCTTTGACCGCGTCAAGGGTGACCAGATGGGCATGCTCGCCACGGTCATCAACGCGCTGGCACTCTCATCGGCCCTCGAGGCTATCGGCCAACCCGCCCAAGTGTTTACCGCCATCGGCATGTTCCCCATCGGTGAGCCCTACAGCAAGTGGCGCGCCATCGAGGCCATGCAGGCCGGCAAGGTCGCCATCTGCTCCTGCGGCACGGGCAGCCCCTTCTTCACCACCGACACGGGCAGCACGCTGCGTGCCATCGAGGTCGAGGCCGACGTCATGCTCAAGGGTACCCGCGTGGACGGCATCTACACCGCCGACCCCGAGAAGGACCCCACGGCCACCAAGTTTGACCGCATCACCTATGACGAGATCTACAACCGCGGCCTCAAGGTCATGGACATGACCGCCACCGTGATGGCCCGCGACAACAAGCTGCCCATCCACGTGTTCAACATGGACGT
>CAMJXD010000032.1 GCA_946409635.1 uncultured Prevotellaceae bacterium | reverse complement strand
CCGAGACCATCATCGACACCGACACCGCCCGCCGCGTTGTCAATGCCGTCTATGCCGCTCCCCACGGCATCGATGCCATGAGCATGGAGATTGAGGGCCTCGTCGAGACCTCGACCAACCTGGCCAGCGTCAAGATGCGCGAGGGCAATCAGATCGTTATCGAGATGTTCCACCGCTCGTCGATCGAGAGTGGCAAGTATGACCTCACCCACAGGTGCGAGACCATCTTCCGCCTGGCTGGTGCCGACGAAATTATCAGCGAGGGTGGCTACCAGGGATGGGAACCCATTGCCGACAGCCACCTGCTCACCGTTGCCAAGGACTCGTGGGAGAAGCTCTTCGGCGTTCGTCCCGAGGTTCGCGCCATCCACGCCGGTCTGGAGTGCGGTCTGTTCCTGAAGGCCCGTCCCGACATGGAGATGATCTCCTTCGGTCCCACGCTGCGTGACGTGCACTCGCCCGCCGAGCGCTGCCACATCCCCGCCGTGGACAAGGCCTGGAAGCAAGTACAGAACATCCTCAAGGTCATTGCCGAGGAGAGCAAGTAATTTCACTAGTGTCTTCAGTTGTCAGTTTTCAGTTGTCTGCGCTTCCGCCCTCAACTGAAAACTGAAGACTGAAAAACTGAAAACTGAAAAAAATGGATATCAAAGGTAAAATCATCCGTAAGCTGGATCCCGTGGGCGGCGTTTCCAAGGCCGGCAACCAGTGGAAGAAGCAAGAGTACGTCCTCGAGACCGTCGACACAGCCTATCCCCGCCAAGTGAAGTTTGACTTCTTCGGCGAGCGGGCCGACCAGTACCAGTTCGAGGTGGGTGACCTCATCACACTCAGCTACGACATCGAGAGCCGTGAGTTCAACGGCCGCTGGTATACCGACATTCGCGGCTTCAAGGCTGTCAAGGAGGATCCCAATGCCATGCCTGCCGCAGGTGCTGCGCCCTACCCCGCTGCAGCAGCCGGCGAGCCTGCCCCCGCACCCGCGCCCAGCGCCGCTCCCACCCCCATGGACACCAATTTTGCCCAGGACGGTGCCAACGACGACCTGCCCTTCTAAACAACACTAGAAGACAAGCATTTTACATCATTATTAAATTTGAAGCCGCTGGAGTTGGGAGACTCCGGCGGCTTTGTATTTTGTAGACCCACTAGTTATTGACCAACGGACTCACGCGATAGATGGCAGCATCTATAACATCTTATCAAAACAATTGTTCTAGTTGTTCAATGTTGTACTGCCTGAACCCAGACATGTTGTTTGTTCAGGCACCCACGATGAGGCACTGCCCGTCGTGGTACTGCAGCGACAACAGGCCCATGCCGTGGAGGGCGACGACAATCTTGGTGGCGCTTTCCTCGCTGATGTGGGCCAGCTTCATGAAACCGTCGAGCGTGATGCCGCCATGGGTGCGCAGGTACTCGAGCAGCTTCTGCTCACGCCCGCTGTAGCTGATGGTAGCCGTGTCCTCGGGGTCGCTGGCGGTCGATTCCTCGGCGCTCAAGATGCGCTCGTGCAGGCGGCTGGCCAGGACGTTCTCGTCGGCCACACGGTAGTAGACGTGCCACTGGCCGTTGTCGTCGGGCGCCTCGACGGGCTTCTCGACGGCCTCGGCGATGTCGGCCTTGACAACTTGCTTGCCGTTGATGTTATACACCTTGAAGCTCACCTGCTGCTCGGGGCGGCAATACATCTGGGCTGCCGTCTCGATCATGTAGATTTCCTCCTCGCTGCGCACGCCGGCGATGTTGCCGTTGTCCTTCACGCCGATGAGCAGATGGCCGCCGCTGTTGTTGGCAAATGCGGCTATCGACCGTGCTATCTTGCGTGCATCGGTAATCTGGTACTTGAAGTCCTGGTGCTCATGCTCGCCTTCCAGGATAAGGTCTTGTATGTAATGGCTTTTCTTGGCTCTCATTTCTTCTCAATTGGTATCATCAAACCACGATTTTCGTAAGGACTACGAATCATTCACAAATTACACCAATTCTCCCCAAAAAACAATTCGTTGAATTCGTGTAATTCGTAGTTAAAAAGTTACCGCGGATTATCCACGCCGGGCTCCTGCGGGATGGGAGTGCCCTCCAGCACGGCCCGCAAGCAGGGCTCCAGCTTCTGGGCATACCACCAGAAGCCGATGTCAGTCAGGTGGATGCCGTCGACGGTGCCCTCGTTGTTGGGCCCGTACAGGTCCTTACAAGTGATATAATACAGGTTATCGGGGTTGTCGGTCTTGAGCTTGAGGTAGTTCTTGTGGTACTCGTTGTTCTTGGCCGGCAAGTACTCGCTGTAGAAGGCGCTGTACTTGGCGTAGCTGTACATCTGGCCCTCGACCATGAAGATGGGCACCTCGGGGCGCAGCGTGCGCAGTATGTTGACAAAGCCATAGGTCAGCGTGTCGCACATGTCCTTGGTGCAGTTGGGGATGGGGTCAAGGATATAGGCGGCCACGTCGGGAATCGACGCCATCGCCCTGGCCATGCACGAGTCCATCTTGCCCTCGCCGCTGAAGCCCAGGTTCACGCACTCCACGTCCAGGTCACGCTGGATGATGCTCGTGGCCACCATGCCGGGACGACAGGCACAGCCGCCCTGCAGGATGCTGGTGCCGTAGAAGACAAACTTCTTGCCCTTGCGCGGCGAGTTGAGCACGGGCTGCTTAATGACCGCCGTGCTGTCCACGCCTATCTCGATCCAGCGCACGCCGTCATACAGCGGCAGGTAGATCATGTACTCGTGCATCTTGCCGTCCAGACGGTCGACATACACCTTGCTCTGGATGGAATCCTGGCGAGGACGTATGTCGTTGTCGATGCGCACCGGACGGTTGCAGTTCACAAACTGCCAGCTCCTGGTGTCCTCGTCCCAGATGTAGAGGTCGGTGCCCTTGATGCCGGTGTCGGCCATGTGCATCATGTGCATGTTGGTCAACAGGTTGTAGCGCACGGCGATGGCTGTCGAGTTGGTGGCAAAGCGGAAGGCCTTGCCGCTGGTACAGGATGCACGGTCCCACAGCGTGGGGCGCACGCTGTCCTTCAGCGACAGGGGTATGCGTGAGGCCAGCGTACGGTCAAACGCCCAGTTAATCATCCGGTAGTGCATCGCGTCGACATAGCGCAGCGTGTCCTTGTTGGTAAAATCCTGGGCCTGGCTCAGGGCAGGCATCATGGCGAGTATCAGCATCGCCAACTTGAGCATCAGGGTGTTGAGTTTCATAACAGTGTCGTTATTTCTTGAACAATGGTTATCGTCACGGGCTAGAGCACCTTGAGCAGCTTGAGGGCCTCGAGACGGCCCGAGTTGATCAGGGTGGGATAATGGGCGTCGCTGTTGACAACGACCGGCGCATTGAAGCGCTTGAGCATACCAAAGTACTTGAGGTTGGGATAGAAGCGGTTGCGCTGCAGCCAGGCCTTGGTATTGATCTCGATGAACAGGTGATGGTCCATGATGTTCTCAAACAGGTCGATCACCAGCTTGTCAAACCACGGCTCCTCGTCAATGTCAACGCTGTACTGGCTGGCGTTGTAGCCTATCTTGTCCATGTGGCCCACGATGTCAAAGCCGCCCTCGTCGACCATGGCCATCATCTGCGAGAAGAAGGTCCTGACCACATACTCGATGTCGCCGTTGAAGTTCTTGGACATGCGGCCCTTGAACTGCTGGAACTTGCCGTCGATGTCCACCATCTCGCTGGGATTGTCGATGGCGGGGATGAAGTGGACCGAACCGATGCGGTAGTCGAGCGGCAACGACTGGAAATAGTCGCTGGCAGGGCCGTCGCCCACGCTCACATAGTCGATTTCCATCGACGTGTACAGCTCGATGCGGTCGCCATAGGCACGCTTGAGGCGCTCAATCTCGTCAAGATACGACTGCACGTCGTCGCGACTCATGTTGCACGGACTCTCGACCGAGATGGGCGAGTGAGGTGTGAAGCCCAGGTACCTGAAGCCCTGGTCGATGGCCTCGACGACAAATTCCTCCATCGTCGCATGTCCGTCACAGAATTGCGTGTGGGTGTGCAGATTATACAGGTCGGTCTCGCGGGTTATTTTAGGGATATCAATCATGGTGGTCAAAACATTTTGTTGATTTGCTCAATGGGAATGACGGTGATGATCGTCTTTCCGTCGGGGGTATAATTCGGTTCCGGCAGCCGCAACAGGTCGGCTACCAGGTGGTCCATCTCTTCCTGCATGAGCTGTCGCCCCACAGGAATGGCTGCCGAGCGGGCAACCGACATGGCCAGGTGCTCGAGGACGCGCCGCTTGACGGGCTTGCCGCCATTCTCAACCGAGTCGATGATCTGGTTGACCATAGCCACGGTGTCCACTCCGTCAAGGCCGGCCGGCACCGCATTCACGGTCCAGTCGGTGCCACCCATGGGCGAGAGCACGAAGCCCATCTTCTCCATCTCGTCCTTGAGCCCTTCTAGGGTCAGGGACTGCGATGCGCTCAAGTGGATGACTTCAGGGAAAAGTATCGTCTGTGACGACATCACTCCCGTGTTGATGCGGTTGATGTAGCGGTCAAACAGGATGCGCACGTGAGCACGGTGCTGGTCGATAATCATCAGGCCCGACTTGGCCGGCGACAGGATATATCGGCCCTTGAGCTGCAGGTACACCGACTGCAGGTCGCCCAGCGGCAGCACGGCCTCTTGAGGCTGCGCTTCACCGCTAGTTGCGGTGAGGGGGTCGGCGGGAACGGCCGACTGGTCGGCTGGTCCGGCGCCCTCACGTTTCTTGCGCTCAAAATTGGCAAACAGCTCGTCCCAGTTGCTCATCACTGTGCTTGACGGTTGGCGTTGAGGGTGCTGCTGTCCGCCCGACTTAAAGGGGTTATAGGTCGTGTCCACGGCAATCTCGGGGCTGTGTACCTCCACGTTGGTACTGTAGGGTGGAATGGCAGGGGCGTCCTTGGTGTCAAAGTCGATGGCCGGTACCTCGCTGAATCGGCCCAACGTCTCCTTGACTCCGGCGGCCAGAATCTGCCAGATGGGCATCTCGTCCTCAAACTTGATCTCGGTCTTCGTGGGATGGATATTCACGTCGATTGACTGCGGGTCCACCGTAAAACGCAGGAAATAATTGGGCTGCTCGCCTTCGGGAATCAGCTGTTCGTAGGCCGACATGACAGCCTTGTGAAAGTATGGGTGACGCATGAAGCGCTCGTTGACAAACATGTACTGCAGCGCATTGCGCTTGCGGGCATTCTCGGGCTTGCCGATGTAGCCCTGCAGCTTCACCAGCGACGTGTCGATGTTCACCGGCAGCAGCTGCTGGTCGATGGTGTTGCCCATCAGGGCTGCAATGCGTTGTCTGAAGGTGCCCTTGAGCAGCTTGTACATCATGCTGCCGTTGTGCATCAGCGTGAACTCCACATTGTGGTTGACCAGTGCCAGCTTCTCAAACTCCTTGACAATGTTGGACAGCTCCACTTGATTGGACTTCAAGAACTTGCGCCGTGCCGGCACGTTAAAGAAGATGTTCTTGATCATGAAGTTGCTGCCTGCAGGGCAGGCGTCGGGCTCCTGGCTCTCACACTGCGACGCGTTGATGAGCAACCGTGTGCCCAACTGGGCATCGCGCCGACGCGTGCGCAGCTCCACCTGAGAGATGGCCGCAATCGAGGCCAGGGCCTCGCCACGGAATCCCATGGTGTGCAGGCTGAACAGGTCATCGGCCGTGCGTATCTTGCTGGTGCTGTGGCGCTCAAAGGCCAGGCGTGCATCGGTGTCGCTCATGCCCACGCCGTCATCGATGATCTGGATGAGCGTGCGTCCCGCGTCCTTGAGGATAATCTGGACATGGGTCGCCTGGGCATCGATGGCGTTCTCGACCAGTTCCTTGATGACACTGGCAGGGCGCTGGATGACCTCGCCGGCGGCAATCTGGTTGGCCACCGAGTCGGGAAGTAGCTTGATCACGTCACTCATGGTTGCCTGATTCTTTAAGGGTTGATGATGTGGATGAGTCGGACCCGGCCGATGTGGCACTGGCGGCCTGGCTGCCTGTCCTGCGGCGGGTGCCGCCCTGTATCGACTGGCGCAGCTGCTTGAGCTCGTCGCTCACGTCATAGATGTCGTCGGGTGTCTTGGGCCGCAACATGTCATACCACTGGAATTGTGGCAGATACAAGTCGGCCTTGCGGGCCAGGAACAACGGGGTCACCTTGCCCGAGACCTCGGGCCACATGGTGATGCGGTCCACCTCCTGCTTGGCCTTGAGGTTGAGCCTCATGTAGCTGGACTCAGCATTGACCATCTTGTTGTAGGTGGAGTCCTTCTCCTGCGGGAACATGATGACCTGCACATTGCCGTCCACGTCGAGCCGGCGCAGCTCCTTGTCCTCAAACCATGCCTTCATCTTCTTGCCGCTCAGCTGGTCATAATAGATGTCGCCCAGGTGCTCGGCCATGAAGCCTCCGGTGGGCAGCGTCGCCCAGTCGGCCGAGCTGTCGTTGAGGTGCACGTTGATCTCGTCGCCAAAGATTTGCCGCTCCAGGTTCCACACCACGGCGTGGTTATACATGTTGATGATGGTGTCGGCCTCGCTCAGCTGCAGCGAGTCACAGATGCCCTGGATGTCGCTGCGGTAGAAGCGCACCTGGTTGAAGGCGCGCAGCACACGCACCGAGTCGATCTGGGCCGAGTCGCGCTCGAGGGCGTTGATGAGCGTGCACAGCGTGTCGGCGTGCAGGTAAATCGTATCCTTCTGCGAGAATTCGCGCGCCCGCGCCCGGCCAGTGACGTAGCTGTAGTGAACATTGTCGTCGTGGTAGCCCTTGTCGCCGTCCAGGATGACCTTGTTGCTCGGGTCGGTAATCACGACGTTGCCGCGGGCCTCACCGTAGTTGTGCTTGCGGTTGTAGTACACCGTGTCGCCCTGCAGGGTCTTGCCGTCCTTGGCAGTGAGCAGGGAACGATTATACAGGGTGGCATCGTCGGCACTGGTGTTATACCACCCGCTGGTGGTGTTGATCGAGTTGCTGTCGCTCAGGATGAGTGTCTGGCTCTTGATACGGGCAATGTGGGACTGGGTGTTATACTCCAGAAAGTCGGTATACATCTCGTAGCGGTCGTTGACCAGATGCACGTCTTGCGAGAAATCGGCCTGCTTGGTATCCAGCTCATAGCTGCCGTTGCGTGAGGTCAGCTCGGTATTGTTGCGGTTGTCCACGATGGTGCCGCCGTTGAAGTAGTAGCCCACATTGGAATTGATTTCGTAGTCCAGCGAGTCGGTCAGCAGCGTGGTGCTGCGGTTCTCCAGGCGCACGTTATGGCGCAGCTCGGCAACGCCCTGCTCGCCATAGTAGTGCAGCACGTCGCTATACACCCACAGCGTGTCGCCCTGGGTCATGCGCACGTGGCCAAAGGCGTCGAGCGAACTGGTTTCGGGATAGAAATAGGCGCTGTCACAGAACATGTACATGTTGCCTCGGCGAAACCTCACGTTGCCCTTCAGCACCTGGTAATCGGTACTGATGGCGGCATTGGCCTTGAGCAGGTCGGCATTCTCGAGAAAGACTCGGTTGGCCTGGTTACGGTTGGCCTTGGGAATCTGGGGCGTGATGCGCGACACCTTGCGACCTTTGGCTCCTGGACGAGCCGCCTGGGGCTTCTGGGGATTGGTGGGCGGCACTTTTTTCTTGGCTACAGCTGTCGTGCGGGGCTTGACGCCGCGCGAGGGCTGCTGTTGGGCCAGCATCACGGGCGACATGATCAGCGCCATCAGGCAGCATGCCACGATGGCATGACGCCAGCGCGCAATGCCGCTGCCGGCTGCGCTCTGATTGCCTTGGGACTGCTGTCGCTGATTGTGTGACGCGGGCATCGTGTCAGGATGGATGATTACTTGCCGGCGTTTTCGCCCTGCCTGAGCCAGTCATACTTGAACTCACAGTTGCGCCATCCCTCCTCGATGTAGACATACACGCTCTTCTGCTTCTGGATGACCCAGTCATGGATAATCTTTTCCTTCTCGCTGGCCTCACACATCTCCTTGATGATCATGTAGTCCTCAGCCAGGTCAGCCTTGTGACCGTCGATGCGCTTGACGAGCTTGACGATGGCCACCTGCTCGCGGCGGGTCTTGGGATTGATCATCACAAAGGGCTCGCTCACCTCGCCTGGCTTCATCAGGCTCACCTTCTTGCCCACCTCGGCGGGGAGGTCGGCCATCTCAAAGCGGCTGCTGTGGTTCTTCTCGTTGAGCATGTTGCCGTTGTTGTTGCGCGAGTCCTTGTCCTGAGAGATGTACAGCGCCATCTCGTCAAAGGTGTGCTTCCCCGACATGATGTCGGCGCGCACCGAGTCCAGGCGCGTCAGCGCGTCGGTCAGGTCCTTGTCGCTGACCTTGGGGCGCAACAGGATGTGGCGCGTGTTGATGCGGTCTCCGCGCTTCTCGATGAGCTGGATGATGTGGAAGCCGTCGTCGGTCTCCACGATATTGGACACGCGCTTGTTGTCATTGAGGTTAAACGCGGCCGTGGCATACTCGGGCAGCAGCACCGACTTGCTCTGGAAACCCGTCTCACCGCCATAGACGGCCGTCGACTGGTCCTGGCTATACAGGATGGCCAGCGTGGAAAACTCGCGCTCGCCGCTGTTGACCTGCTGAGCATAGTCACGCAGGCGGGCTTTCACCTCATCTATCTCCTGCTGGGGAATGACGGGATTGATGGTGATGATCTGGGTCTCGACCTGCATGGGGATATAGGGCAGCGAGTCACGCGACAGACCGTTGTAGTACTTGCGCACGTCGGCTGGCGTGGCCTTCACGTTCTTGGTCAGTTCGCTCTGAACCTGCTGGATGCAGTACTGGTCGCTGTACATCTCGTTCAGACGGTCGCGCAACCGCGCGATGGGCATGCGGAAGTATTCCTCCACCTTCTCCTTGCTGCCCAGGTTGGCAATAAAGAAGTTGATGCGGTTCTCAACCTCCGAGCTGATGGCCGACTGCTGCACCTCAACCGTGTCGATGCGGGCCTGGTCCAGGAACAGCTTGTCTAGGGCCATCTGCTCAGGTATCACACAATAGGGATTACCGTCGATGGGCACACGCTCCGACAGCGCCTGCTGGTACTGTTCCTCGATATCACTCTTGAAGATGGGCTCGTCACCGATCACCCACGCAACTTCCTCAGCCACATTGTTCTGGGCCAGCGCTGCTAGGGCAGCAAACATCAGCATCAATGCTGAAAAAAATCTATGTTTCACTTCAGTTCTGGTTTATTGCTGTTTTGAATCTGCAAATTTCCCCATTTTTTGTGACCTGACAAAATCAATTGGCAAAATGTTTGTTAAATCATGCCGCCTGCAGCCGCACTGCTCGCCTTTCCGCCTCACATCCACTACAATGAAGCGGTGTCATAAAGCACCCCTTGAGGCCTGGCTTCTAACCGCCTAATGCTTCAAGATGATATCGATGACGGCATTGACATCGGCAATATTCACCTCGCCATCGCCGTTCACGTCACCTTGCGTGTTGTGGCTGTTGCTCAGGATGTTGTCGATGACGGCATTCACATCGGCGATATTCACCTCACCGTCAATGTTCACGTCACCGGGAATGTGGTCAAGGATAGCCTTGATGTTGAAGAAGTTTTTCCAGATTTCCGCATTCTTGTATTTGGAGATGGACTCTTGCGGCACGTACAGGGTGGCCACCTCATAGACGTTTGTGTTGAACGTGTTCCAACTGTCATTGATTACACATGTCGGCGGTGTCGTGGCTCGGCAGGTCATCGAGGCCAGTTGCCATACACCGACAAAGGCGCCGTAGCCAATCGTCTTGACTCCACTGCCGATGTTGACCACGGTTAAACCTTGACAATGCAGGAATGCGCAGTTGCCGATGGTTTCCACCGAGTTGGGGATATCCACTCTCTTGAGCGCTTGACAGCTGTAAAAAGCATTGGAGCCGATAGAGGTGACATTGTTGCCAATGACTAGATTTGACATCTCCTCACACTCATGGAAAGCATAATTGCCGATAGTCTTCACCCCGTTGCCGATGACCACGCTTTGTAAGGCATGGCAGTAGGAGAAGGCTTCGTCCTCCAGCGTGATGACCGAGTTGGGGATGTTCACCGCGGCCAGTTTGTTACAGCCTTTAAAGGCATCGTTGTGGATCGTTTCCAAGTGATTCCCCAGCGTGAGCGTCGCCAGCTCGAGGCACCTGTAGAAGGCATACTCGCCGATTTCTTTCACGCCGTCACCTATTATGGCCTCTTCAAGAGCCAGGCACTCATAGAAAGCAGTTTCTCCAATGGCCTTTACCGAGTTGGGGATGGCGATGCTCTCCAGGCCGCTTTGGCGGAAGGCTCCTTGCCCCATGGTCTCGAGCGATGATGACAGAGTCACGCTCTTCAGGTTTGTGCATTCTCTGAAAGTTTCGTTCCCTATCGTGGTGACCGTGTTGGGAATTGTGACCTTGTTCAGGTTCTCGCATCGGCGGAAAGCGTAATTCCCAATTCTAGTCAACCCGGAGGGTAACGTGACTCCTTCCAGACCTGAATATTCGAATGCCTGGTCATCGATGGTCTTGACCGATGCGGGGATGGTCACGTTCTTCAGGCTGGTGCAGCCATAGAAAGTCAACGGCTCAATGACTTCGAGTTGGTTGCTCAAGGTCACGCTGGAGAGCGCAGTGCACTCCTCGAATGCCGAGAAGCCCAACTTATTCACCGAATTGGGGATGGCAATGCTGGCTAATGAGGTACATTGGGTAAAGGCGTAATTTCCGATTTGGGTCACCGAACTGGGAATGGTAACCCTGTTCAACTTGGGACATCTTTTAAAAGCGGTGTTGCCCACTTTGGTTACTGTGCTAGGAATGGTGACGCTGGTCAGATTTTCGCACTGCAGGAAAGCATAATCCCAGATTTCAAGCACGGTATAGGTTTGTCCATCGTGAGTGAATTGTGCGGGGATGACTACATCACCCGAATAGGAGTTGAAATTGTCGTCCTTGTATGTGACATAGGCTCTTCCGCTAGACACAGTATAGTATATGCCATCGACCTCGATGTCGTAGGCCATGGCCGAAGAAGCAGCCAACATCAACGTGATCGCCAGTAGCGCCAAACGGGGAAAGTGTAAAGATTTCTTCATAGTTCAATATCGTTCTATAGTGGTTAATAGGTTATTTGCATCAAGTGCAGCAAAGTTAAACTTTTGTGAGCACATAAACAAACAATTAGTTACCTTTTTTAATACATTCTGAGAATCGAATATCCAAACAAAACACAAAAAAAACAGCCGCCTGAAAAATATCGCTTTCTCAGGCGGCTGATTTGCATCGAGGGTGAGCCATAACTTCATGATGACACACCCTCATGCTCTTATTCTCTTGATTGTTGGCAGCAGGGAATTATTTCACTTGCTTGAGCACCTTTTTGTTGATCTTCACGGGATATTTCCTGGCCAGCTCTTCCTTCCATTGCTGCTCGAGCACGTCCTGGTAATCGCTGGTGACAGCTCCGCGAACGTCCGACATCTCCTGCGGCTGGGCAATGACGCCGCCCTCCAGGATAATGAACTCGTTATAGCCCTTGCGGTCGGGCTTGTCGCCCTGATGGAATGCCAGATAGTCGGCAAGCACGTTATCGCCCTGCTTGACCACCATGCGCTCCATGCGTATGTCGGTGCCGTACTTGTCGTGAAGCTTGTCGGTCAGGCTATCGGCGGGAAGGGCCTTCATGTCGGCCTTGACCAGCTGCATGATGCTGTCGTTCTTGGCACTGAGGATGATTCCCTTGAAGTGGGGCTCGGCCCACGTGTACTTGTCGCGATGGGCGGCATAGTACTGCTCCAGGCCCACCGTGTCCTTGCTGGCGGCCTTCCACACGCGGCGGTTGCTGATTTCAAACAGCATCATGCCGTCGCGGTACTCATTGAGCAGGTTGCGATAATCGGGATTGGTATTGACCAGTTCTCGTGCATGGTAGTCGGTGAGCACCTTCTCGGCAAGAGCATCCACCACCGTGTTGAGATAACCCAGGCACTGGGGAATGCCGGCCATCCGGGCCTTGGGATTGATCAGGGGAAGCAGATCTCCTACGGTTGCCCACTGCTGCTTGGTGCCGTAGCTGAACAGCGGCATCGTTGAGCCCTTGATGTTCTGGGCGATAAAGGCCGAGTCAAGCGTCAGCGCATTCTTTTGCAGCGCAGTTGCCATGACATTCGAGAACTCGGGGCTCAGGCTGTAGTTATACTTGGTCTTGAGGTCATCGATGCGGCGCTTCTTGATGAGCTCGGCACGCTCGTCACGGGCAATGGCGTTCTCGATGTTGTTACGCAGTTCTGCCAGTGTGGCCACGCCATGGCCCACCTTCTTCATGATATGATAGCCAAACTGGGTCTCAAACGGCTCGCTGATCTCGCCGTCGGCAAGGCTGAAGGCGATGTCCTCAAAGGGCTGCACCATGCGGCCACGGCCAAACCATCCCAGCTCGCCGCCGCTCTTTGCGCTGCCGTCCTGCGACTCGGCCTTGGCCAGCTCCTCAAAGTTGGCACCTGCCTTGAGCAGGGCATAGATCGAGTCAATCTGCTGCTTGCACTTGGCCTTCTGCTCGGCAGTGGCGTTCTTGGGGAACATCTTGAGGATGTGCTTGGCATGAACGTCGTTGCGTTCACGGGTATTGTTCACTCTCACCATGTGGATGCCGTAGGGCGTCCTGAACGGCTTCGAGATCTCACCCACAGGCGTGTTGTACACCTCATTTTCAAACGAGTAGGGGAACATGCCGGCGCTGATGAAGCCGTAATGGCCATGGTTGCGCTGCTTGGATGGGTCGCTCGAGTACTGAGCTACCAGGTCTTCCCACTTCTCACCGTTGATAATGCACGTGCGCAGGCTGTCCATCAGGTTCATGTTGGCAAGCGTCGCCTGCTCTCCGTTGCCCAGGGGCAGCATGAAGTGGTCGATATCAATCTCCTTCTTGAAGCGCTCATAGGCCTCACTGACCATCTGCCAGTGATAGGTCGTGTCCTCAACCATGTAAGGGGCGGCCAGATCCTTCTGGTAGCCCTCAAACTCCTGGATGAACACCGCGGTCGTGTCAATTCCGGCAGCCTCGGCGTCGGCGACCTTCTGCTTGTAGAGCACAAAGCGGTCCACATACTGGTCCAGGGTCTCCTTCTCGACTTGTTGTTGATTGTTCTTGTGGTACAGATACTCAAACTCCGAGAGTTTGATGTCTTTGCCGTTGATGGTCATCAGGACAGGATCCCCCTTTGCAATAGCGAGGATCGCAGTTCCCAACAGCAGTGAAGAAATCAAGAGTTTCGCTTTCATCTTTGTTGGTTTGTAATCTATATTTTACGTTTTTTCATTCCTAATTACTATGTGTATAACGCAGCGACTTGCCAAAAATTATATCCTGTCGCCTTTTTTTTAACCTTTTATTCAATCTCTGGCGCTGCATCGGGTCATTTGAGCCACCCACACGGCGGCTCGGCGGGTTTCCCCCGACAAGCACACAACGGCCCCGGACATTGCACTTTCGGCGCAAAGCCCGGGGCCCGTTTTTAATTGTTTCGACGGTCGATCAGTTGCCCATCTCGCTCAGGAACTTGATGCGCACCAGGCGTATCTCCTCCTCGGTGTAATCGTCACCCAGTTCCTGCATCGCCGTCTCGATATCGTCGCTCTCGCTCTCCTTGAAGTACTCAAAGATGTCTTCCTCGATATCGTTGTCGATGGTCTCGTCGATGTAATACGACACGTTGATCTTGGTACCGCTATACACGATGGCCTCCAGCTCGTCGAGCAGCTCGTCAAACTCCAGGTCCTTGCTCTCGGCCAGCGCGTCCAGGGGAACCTTGCGGTCGATGGCCGTGATGAGCTCAATCTTGTTCTTGCTCTTGTTGGCCACCGTGCGCACGCGCATGTCCTCGGGACGCTCAATCTCGTTCTCATCGACATATTTCTTGATCAGCTCGATGAATTCCTGACCATAACGCTTGGCCTTGCCGGGACCCACACCGGGTATGTTCTGCAACTCCTCGATGGTAATGGGATAGGTCGTGGCCATGGCGTCGAGCGACGGCTCCTGGAAGATGACATAGGTGGGCAGCCCGTGCTGCTTGGCAATCTTGCGTCTCAGGTCCTTGAGAATGCTGAACAGCTGGCTGTCAACGGCTCCGCTGCCACCACCGCGTATCTCCTCGTCAAGCATCTCGGTATACTCGTTATCCTCGACTATCCAGAATTTCTCACGGCTGTTCAGGAAGTCTTTTCCCTTCTTGGTCACCTTGATGACGCCATAATTCTCAATGTCCTTGGCCAGATAGTCGCCAAACACGCCCTGGCGTATCACCGCCAACAGGAACTTCTCGTCGCGCTCGTCGGCACAGCCAAACACGTCCAGCTCATTGTGCTTGTAGCCCTGTATCTCGCTCGTGGCGTCGCCCATCATCACGTGGGCGATATACTCGGGCTTGAAGCGCTCCCTCAGGGTCAGGATCGTGTCGATGGCGGCCTTGAGCTCCTCGCTGGCCTCAACGCGTTTCTTGGGCTTGAGGCAGTTATCACAGTTGCCGCAGTTATCCTTGTCGTAGGTCTCGCCGAAATAGTGCAGCAGCGAGCGCCTGCGGCACACCGACGACTCGGCATAGTCGCGCGTCTCAAGCAGCAGCTGCTTGCCTATCTCCTGTTCCGAGATGGGCTTACCCTGCATGAACTTCTCCAGCTTGTCCAGGTCCTTGCGGGAATAGAAGGTGAGGCACTTGCCCTCACCGCCGTCACGCCCGGCTCGGCCCGTCTCCTGGTAATAGCCCTCCAGACTCTTGGGAATATCGTAATGAATGACAAACCTCACGTCAGGCTTGTCAATGCCCATGCCAAAGGCGATAGTGGCCACTATCACGTCAACGTCCTCGCTCAAGAAGGCATCCTGATTGGCACTGCGCACCGCGCTCTCCATGCCCGCATGATAGGGCAACGCCTTGATGTCGTTGAGACGCAGCACCTCGGCCAGCTCTTCCACCTTCTTGCGGCTCAGGCAATAGATGATGCCCGACTTTCCCTCGTTGGCCTTGATAAACTTGATAATCTCGCGGTCCACGTCCTTGGTCTTGGGACGCACCTCATAATATAGATTGGGACGGTTGAACGACGACTTGAACACAGCCGCTGACGTCATCCCCAGGTTCTTCTGGATATCGTGCTGCACCTTGGGCGTGGCTGTCGCCGTCAGGGCAATGATGGGGCGCTCACCTATGCGATTGATGATGGGGCGTATGTTGCGGTACTCGGGGCGGAAGTCGTGACCCCACTCCGAGATACAATGAGCTTCATCCACAGCATAGAACGAGATGGGCACATCCTTCAGGAAGGCCACATTCTCCTCCTTGGTCAGCGATTCGGGAGCGACATACAGCAGCTTGGTGCGACCGCTGCGCACATCATTTTTCACCTCCTCGATGGCCTGCTTGGTCAGCGACGAGTTCATGAAGTGTGCGATTCCGTCCTCCTCACTATAGCTGCGCATGGCATCCACCTGGTTTTTCATCAGTGCGATGAGCGGTGAGATGACAATGGCCGTTCCCTCCATCAGGCGTGCCGGCAACTGGTAGCACAACGATTTGCCGCCACCCGTGGGCATGAGCACAAATGTGTCACGCTCGGCCAGCAGATTCTCGATGATTTCCTCCTGGTTGCCCTTGAACGTCTCGAAGCCGAAGTATTCCTTCAGAGCCGCAGTCAACTTACTGTTCTTCGACATATTCTAATTAGCTTTAGGGTTTACAATGATTTCACAAATATACTGCCAATTTGGAAACTGCACAATTATTTTCAAGAAAAAAATTGTCGCGACAAATTGCCGCGACACTAGCAGAAATCATATCTCACACATTCATCGGCAGTAACGTGATGCTGGCGGCAGCTATCTTTTTCACGCGATAACTGCCGCCAGTAAAATTCAGACTGCCATCTCGCTCAAGACCTCAAAATTGGACTTCTCGAGCTGCTGGCGGGCAAACTCGCGGGTGAGCACATACTTCTTCTCGCCCAGCGACGGGGCCTGGTACATCACATCGATCATGATTGTCTCAAACAGGCTGCGCAGGCCGCGTGCTCCCAGTTTGAACTCGATGGCCTTGTCCACGACAAAGCCCAGCACATCGTCCTCGATGACCAGCTCCACACCGTCCATCTCGAGCAGCTTCTTGTACTGGCGCACGATGGCGTTCTTGGGCTCGGTGAGGATGCGCAACAGGGCATCGCGGTCCAGGGGCTCCAGGTTGGTGAGGATGGGCAGACGGCCGATAATCTCAGGTATCAGGCCATAGCTGCGCAGGTCCTGCGGTGCGACAAAGTGCAGCAGCTTGTCGCGGTCGGCCTTGCTCACGTGGTTGCCGGCACCGAAGCCCACCACATGGGTGTTCAGGCGCTGGGCTATCTTGCGCTCGATACCTTCAAACGCACCGCCACAGATGAACAGGATGTTCTTCGTGTCAACGGCTATCATCTTCTGCTCGGGATGCTTGCGCCCGCCTTGAGGCGGCACGTTGACCACCGAACCCTCGAGCAGCTTCAGCAGGCCCTGCTGAACGCCCTCGCCGCTCACGTCGCGCGTGATGCTGGGGTTGTCCCCCTTGCGGGCAATCTTGTCAATCTCGTCGATAAACACGATGCCGCGCTCGGCCTCGGCAACGTTGTAGTCACACGCGGCCAGCAACCTCGTGAGCAGGCTCTCGATGTCCTCGCCCACATAGCCGGCCTCGGTGAGCACGGTCGCGTCCACGATGGCAAAGGGCACCTTCAGCATCTTGGCTATCGTTTTGGCCAGCAGCGTCTTGCCCGTGCCGGTCGGGCCCACGATGATGATGTTGCTCTTCTCGATATCGATGTCGTCGTCGCGGCGCTGGTTCAGTCGCTTGTAGTGGTTATAAACCGCCACCGACAGGTATCGCTTGGCCGTGTCCTGCCCGATGACATACTGGTCCAGATAGCCCTTGATCTCCTCGGGCTTGGGCAGCGACTCCATGTCCAGGTCGGTCAGGCTCGCCTTTTGCATCTTATCGAGGTACTCATGGGAGAGTTCCACGGCACGCTCGGCACAATCGTTACAGATGCAGCCGTTCATGCCGGGAAGCATCAGTTCCACTTCATGCTCGCTGCGACCACAGAAACTGCAGTACAGCGCCCCGGTATCTTTACGTTTTGCCATTACTCCTTATTTCGCTTCTCCGGCCTTAGGGGTATTCTCGCGGATGAGAACCTTGTCAATCATGCCATACTCCTTGGCCTCGGCAGCGGTCATCCAGTAGTCACGGTCGCTGTCGGCATACACCTTGTCGTAGGGCTGACCCGAGTGGTCGCTGATGATGGTATACAGCTCCTGCTTGAGCTTGAGAATCTCGCGCGACGTGATTTCGATGTCCGACGCCTGGCCGCTGATGCCGCCCATGGGCTGATGAATCATCACGCGGCTGTGCTTGAGGGCATAGCGCTTGTCCTTCTGGCCTGCCACGAGCAGCACGGCAGCCATCGAGGCGGCCATGCCGGTGCAGATGGTCGACACGTCGCTCTGGATGTACTGCAT
>CAMJXD010000031.1 GCA_946409635.1 uncultured Prevotellaceae bacterium | reverse complement strand
GGATCGACGGGAGCCTGGCCGGCCTCATAGGTAAAGGTAGCCTTGGGCAGGAAAGCGACCACGTCGGCAGTGGGGTCGCCCCAGTTGCTCCAATAGTAAATGTACATGCTGTTGTTGTCCTGGGTGGTAACACCATAGAACTCGGTGGTAGCCCAGTTACCCTTGGCTGTAACCAAGACCTCGACCATGAGGTTGCCACCGCCGTACTCAAAGGGGGTGTCGAACTCGAAGTTCATCTCCTGATCGCCCACAGCGGGAATGGTGCTGGCGACAACAGTAGCGTCGGTAATGGCCTGGGCAGTCTCGTAGCCGTTCTGATCGACAGTCTTGAGAGAAAGCTGCAAGGTCACGTTGTTAAACTTGATCTCGGGAGAATAGAACTTGAGGCCGGTAATCTGGCCACCTACCATGTCGGTGAGCATGTCGGCGGGATAGATCATCTGGCCCATCGTGCCATTGTAGTCGGTGTACATGCCATAGACGGGAACGGTCTTGACGGTCTCGGTACCGTCGGCAACAGTGAGTTCATTGGCCTGAGAAGCAATTGCCATAACAGCCAACAGGATCAGCGTAAAAAATTTCTTCATAATAAATGCAATTTTTTAATAAAAGATTAATAAATATAAAAAATGTTTTTAAATAATTACATATCAGGCAGTTTGTATTGCAATCTGATGACAAAAATACGACAAAATGCAATAACATAGAAATAAAAAGCAGGAAAATCGCATGGCAGGGAGACCGCGAGGCTTCGTCACACGATGGCCTCGAGTAATTGTGGGCAGAACGGTGGGAGGATGAGAGGGATGAAAAAGTGCGGGCAACGGCCTGATGACGGCTGCTGCCCGCAAGTGATGACGTGTTATGGAAGCCGGAGGCCTCCTTGCTGTAGATTAGTCACCCCACGAGTTGGTGGAAACGTAGTTGATGATCTTGATGACATCGGTCACGTTGACGGCGTCGTTGCCATCAACATCGGCGTTGAGCTCGTCAACGGTCGAGAAGTCATTGCTAGAAATGGCATTGAGGAGCACGATGACGTCGGTGACATTGACCTGAGTATCGTTGTTAACGTCGCCACGGATTACCTGGGGCTGAGGCGTGTCAGAGCCGTAGGTGAAAGTGGTCACGGGGAGGAACTTCTTTAACTGCTTGCCACCGGCACCGTAGTAAACACAGTTGTTGTAAGCGGGCTCCTGGCCACCAAAGTAAGTCATGGTCATGTTACCTTTAGTCTTGACAACATTGCCAAAGATGAGGTTACCACCCTGATAGAGATAAGGCGTGTCGAAAGTGAGGGTCAGCACGGTGTCGGCGCTGGCTGTCATCGTAGCAGTGCCCACCAGAGTCAAGCCTTCAACATAATCTTCAAGGACGTTGGCATCGGTCTCACCCATGTAGAGCTCGAGGACACCATCGTTCATCTTGTTACCATCCTCGTCGGTGTAGAAGGTGATGGCAGTGATTTCCTGTCCTACCATGTTGGTGAGATCGGCAGCGGGATAGAGCACCTGGGTCTTGTTGCCCGGGGTGTCGAGCCACATCGAGTTGATGGGGACAAAGTAGGACTCGGTCTCGTAGCTGTAGAGCGACAGGGTCTCGGCTGATGCAGAAAGCATCATCAAAGCAGCGGCTAAAGTGAAAATCTTTTTCATAAAAGTTAATTAATTAGTTAAATGATTATTGTTGTTAATAAAATGGTGTTATAGGTTATAGTTGTTTCAGGACGGAAAAGTTTCCCTCTTAAATTGCTGCAAAAATAAACAAACATCTGATTTCTGCAAAATTATTCACTCAAAAAATCAACAAAATGGTCAAAAACAATAGAGAAAAGGCAAAATATGTAATATTTTGAAAAAAGTTCAATTGATATCAAAATATCATATTATCAGATTATTGTGTAATAATCAGGCACCAATAACAGGCATAAATGTACCAAATTATTATACAACCTAATACACAACTAATTTATGCATAAAAAGACTTGCGGCATTGATGGAAAAGTGCGAAATTTGCGTCCGATTTTCATGACACGAAACACCAAATCAACATAAACTATCAAAAAAAAGAGAGACAACATGAGAAGAATTTACTACTCAACGGTGGCTCTGGCCATGCTGGCCACAGCCGCTACCGCTTGGGGGCAAAAGACGGCCTACGGTTACACCATGCTGCCGTCGACGACGCCATCGATGATCAGTTTCACGACCGACGAGCCAACAACAACGAGCCGCCTGGGAGGGTATAGCAAAGCCGAACCGAGGTCGGGCGCCATGGTGGGCGAGACGCTATACATGATGGGCATCGATGACGACTTCAACGTGTGGTTCTACAGCATGGACTGCTCCGGCAACGACGGCGAGACCATCAAGAAGCTGGGCGATGCGACCATTCCCGGTGACATGAGCTATGACTACTCGACCAACACGATGTACTTCATCGCCAACAGTGAGAATGTTGACGGCGTATCGGCCTATGGTACTGTGGATCTGGAGAGCGGCAAGATGACGTTTGTCCACGATCTGCCCTACTACTGCAAGGCCATTGCCGTGGATGCCCGCGGACAAATGTATGTGCTGACCAACAGCGCCCAACTGGTACGCGTGAACAAGGGCAGTGGCGAAGTTGAGACCGTAGGGTCGACCGGCGTGACGCTGGCATCGTGGTGGAATTTCCAGAGCATGGAGTTTGACCGCGAGACAGGTGCTCTGTACCTGGCTGCATGGGGCAGTGACGAGAAATCGACGCTGTACAGCATCGACACCGCCAGCGGCCTTGCTACAAAGGTGGGCGTAATTGGCAACGGTGCACATACCATCGCCTTGAGCATGCCCTACGCTCCATCGAGCAGTACTGCTCCCGAGCGCGTCAAGGACCTCACCCTGACCGCCGACCCCATGGGAGAGTTGACCGCCACATTAAGCTGGACAAATCCCGAGAACGACTATAGCGGCACACCGCTTGAGGACATGATTGACATTGAGATTGTCAACAAAACAACCGGCGAGAAGACTGTGCTTGAGCATTGTGCACCCGGCGAGCGCATGAGCTACACGCTGGAAGTGGCCGTGAGTGGGATGTACACGATTGCGGTGAGCGCCGTGAACGCCTCGGGTGCGAGCCTGGAGCAGTCTGTCGAGGGCTGGATAGGCGTCGACGTGCCTGGTGAAGTCACCGACGCTAGGGCCATGCTGAGCCGCACGAGCCTGCTGGTGAACGAGCTGTCATGGACAGCCCCTGCCAGTGGAGCCCACGGCGGTTATATGGACCGTCGCGACCTGGTGTATGACGTAATCAGGATGAATGACGGCAAGACGATTGCCCGCGACCTGACCGTGACGCATGTCAGCGATGATAAGTTGCTTGACGACCTGACCCGCTACAGCTACCAGATCATCGCCCGTAACGGCGACGGCACCAGCAATGGAGCCAAGACCAACGACCTGGTGAACGGCCCGGCAGTGAAGTGTCCCTATGAGGCCCCGTTCAACAGCTGGGAAGAGAGCGGCCAGTACTGGACCGTGCTTGACGGCAACGGAGACGGATACCCCTTTGTGTGGTACAAGGACTACATGAACATGTTCGGCCAGGGCTTTGACAAGTGCTACTACATCTACCAGAAGAACGAGGTTCACTACGGCTATGACTTCATCATCTCGCCTCCCATCGAGTTCCAGGAAGGCCATGAGTACAAGATCACGGCAACCGTGAGCAACGACGACATCGCCGGCTACAGGGAGGAACAGTTCAGGTTCTACACCTTTGGCGGCTATGACATGGCAGGCGCCATCCCCCTGGGCGACGAACCCTTCACGGTAAAGCATCCCGGCGAGTTCCGCGACTACAGTTTCACCTTCAAGGCCGAGGACGATGGTTATGGCAGCGACGACGAGAAGTTTGCGAGCTTCATCGCCCTGTGCTGTTGCTCACGCTATGACATGGGCATGCTGCTGGTGAGCCGCATCGCTGTTGAAGATCTGACGCCCGCCGTGGCCATCGGCGACGTAAACGGCGATGGCGAGGTCAACATTGCCGACGTGAATGCCCTGATCAACATCATCCTGAACGGCAAGTCGACAGCAGTTGCCGACGTCAACGCCGATGGTGAGGTCAACATTGCCGACGTGAATGCCCTGATTGATATCATCTTGAACAAGTGAGAGGCTGACTACTGGCACCTGTAAGGAAACGCAAGAGTACGAGCGAGGGGATGTGCCTTCAATGTGGCACATCCCCTCGCTGCGTTTATATGTACTGCTGCTATTGCAGAATCAAGTCGATAAGGGCATTGACATCACTGAGATTGACCTCACCGTCGGCGTTGACGTCGGCCACAGAGTCGTAGTTGCGGGCGAGAATCAAGTCGATGAGCGCGTTGACATCGCTGAGATTGACCTCGCTATCGCCGTTGACATCACCGGGCAGAGCCACCGGAAGGACGGCATCGGGGTGAAAATCGATGCCGCCTGCAACCTCGGTCGATGTCTCGCCTATCCAGCCGCAATACTGGTTAACGGCATTGTAGACCTTAATGAAATCGATGTGAGAAAGATTGACATGGCGTCCCTGGGCGTCAACTGCCCAGTCAATCTTGAATCCAGGATTATACATGCTGCCCTCCTGAGGGATGCGCGCGGGATTGTTGGGCAGGTTGTCGACATATCCCCAATCGAAATAGCTGAGCAGAAAATAGGCATTGTTGCCGCTGCCACCCAGATTGATGGCATTACAGCGCAACTTGGTTCCAGAGAAGGTCATGGACTGCTCCTGCTGGAGCCACAGGGGCCAGTAAGGTTGCTGATGGAAGCTGTTGCGGCTTATGTATCCGCTGGTGCTGTCGGGATTGATGTCGTTGCTGGTCCAGCGGATGTAAGTCGTGTCGACAAGCGAGGGGTCGATGAGGCTGGGCGTGCGCTGTTTGGCCTCGTCAGGGCGGTAATAGGTGATGGAATAGTCGTGCTGGGTTGTGGGATGGCTATACTCGCTGCCGGCCAGTTCATACCACTTGTCGGCATCGCTGGGCATGCCGTCGCCGTCGGCATCGACACCAACCATGACGATGCCCGGTTCGCAGCTGCCGCCCGACGAGCTCTGATTGCTATAGAACGCATTGCCCCAGATGTCGAAATCCCAAGAGTGGGAATTGACCACAGGGTGGTCAAAGCCGACGACAACATAGCCGCCATAGCCTCCGAGCGTGACCATGCCCTCGGCCCAGACGGTGTCGATGCGGGTGATGAGCTGACCATGGAACATCTGGGATGTGGTGTCGATGCGACCGCAGATGCTAGCGCGGCAACGCGCCAGCACGCTGTCGGCACTCTCTCCCACCCTGCACACAGGCATGGTGTTGACAAACTGTCCGGGAGCCGGACGATATTGATAGACGCGGGTGAGCCAGGGATGGTTGCCCCACAGGGTGAGCGCAGTCATCAAGGCCATCGCCATTACAGCAATATTTCTTATTATTCTCATTATAGTAATTATACTTTATCTCTCGTTGATGTTGTTGCCCAGGAATGCGAAATGGGCGGGGATATCACCGGTGCGCACGTCCCACTTCTTGACGCCATAACGGTCGAAGCAGAAGAGGCGCCCCGGAGAGACGTAGTCCTTGGCATCGGTTACATATATGTCCTTGGTGATGGGATTGACAGCGATGGCATAGGGGATGACGATGTCCCGGTCTGTACCGTCGGTGATGAAGTTATCACACACCACAGAGCGGGAGCGGGTGTCGACGACAGCATAGGAGAAGCGGTTATTCATCGAGACGTAGCTCCACTCGGTGCTCACCACGTAGAGCGAGTCGCCGTCGAGCCACATGTTGCTCACACGGCAATCAACGCTGTCGACGAGCTGCTGCTTGCGGGTGTCGTAGGCATAAATCTTGCTGCCGCGCGTGTAGTAGTCACCGCGGGAAGCCACCCAGAGCATGCCGTGGCGGTCGCCCTTGACCATGGAGAGATTGATGGCGATGGGGATGCGACGTTCTTCCTTGAAGGTTGCCAAGTCGATAACCGAGAGGGTGTTCTCGTAGTTGGGAACCATGTATCCACCAGAATTGGCGACATAGATCTTGCCCTCGACAATCTCCAGCTCGTCGGGTTGGAATCCCACAAGGCAAGTGTCGACCACCTGCATGGTGAGGGTGTCGATCTTGGCGACATAGCCCCGTTGCTCATAGTTGGGATTAATCTGAACCGGGCCGGCATAGCTTGTGACGTAGGCATAGCCACCGTAGAAGCGGATGAAGCGGCAGTTGGGAATATTGATCTGTGCCTTCTTGCGGCAAGAGTACTTGTCGAGGACATCAATTTTGTTGGAACAATTGATGACGCAGAACAGGTTGGAGCCGTAGATGCCGATGTCGTTGCCCACGTCGCCCATCTCCTTGGGTACCGTGGGGTTGGCATATGAGAAGATGTTGCGCAGGTACTCGCCGTAGGTGTAGTCGTAATAGTCAAGTGTGGCCTTGTTCCAGCCCATATTACCCTCACACAAGAGGTAGAAGCCCTCGATGTCGGTGAACTCGGGTTGAGCCACCGAGACGTGCTCTGGCAGAAAGATAGTGACCTCCTCGCGGCACCCAGCCAGCACCATCAACCATACAAAAAGGGACACGGGGACGGTTCTTTTGTCCCAAAAATGAATAAAATGGGACAAAAGAACCGTCCCTGTGTCCCAGTATCTTCTTGATGAGTTCATTTTAGATGTCAAATTTGAGAATGAGTTTGTAGTTGCGTCCCGGCATGGGATAGTTGAGGATGACGTCGTAGTACTGGTTGAAGAGGTTGTTGACCTCGGCCGAGACCTTGAACGTGGTCTTGCCCCAATGGAAGAGGTAACCCGCCGAGAGGTCGTGGGTGTACCAGGGCTGCTCGTGATTCTCACGGGTGTTGGCACTGGTGTGGTAACGCTCGCCCACGTAGATGAAGCTGTAATTCATGTCAAAGTCATGCCAATTGAGATGGCCGACGACCGAACCGCTGTGCCAGGGGATATAGGCCAGCTGCCCCTTGTAGGTGCCGCCGTCACCGTTGTCAGCCGGATTGGTGTAGTCTTGAGCCTTCTGATAGGTGTAGCTCAGGTTGAGGTCCAGGATGACATCGGCAGGGAGGCGCAGCGTTGTGCGCGCACTGACGTCGATGCCGCGAATCTTGACGATGCCCACATTCATCATCATCCATCGATACTGGCCGGTGCCCTTGGGGACGGCGATGATCTTGTCGGTGATGTAATTGTAGTAGGCATCGGCGCTGAGCTTGATTCCGGCAATGAGGCCATGGTCGGTCAGGAGCCTGTAGAGAAAACCTACGTTGTACTGGGTAGCATACTCGGGGTCGAGTGTGATGTTGCCCATGTCGGTATAGTAGAGGTCGTTGAACGTGGGCATGCGGAAGATGCGCTTGTAGAAGGCACGCAGGTTGAGCTCACGGTCATGCCAGGGCTGCCAGCTGACAAAGACGGCGGGCGTGACCTTGTTCATGTACTTGCTCATCTTGCCCACCACCTGAGAGCCGAAACGGGCCGACGAGCGGTCGTTGACCATCGTGTAGAGCAGGCTACCCTGGGCCTTGAATCCGTGCCACGTCCAGGCGGTGGCCAGTGCTGTGAGCAGCGTGTGGCGGATGGGATAGCCGAAGCCCGTGAGGGTAGCGTCAAGGCTGTTCCACTGGTAGTCGACCGAGAGGTTGATGTCCCAGTCGGTGAGGATGGTGTACTTGTTGGCCGTGGACAGGTAGATCTCGTCCTGCCAGAACTTGTTGTCGATATACATCAACGTAGTGTCAGGGTTGAGGTAGTGGAGGTAGTCACGCGAGTACTTGGCGTTGAACATCATCTCGTAGCGGTCGGTGAACTTGCGCTGGTAGGCACCCTGGAGGAAGAAGTTGCTGTCCCACTGGCGCTGGGCATGTTTCCAGACGTTGTTGACGATGGCTCCGGGTATGCCCTTGCGGCTGTCGTACCAGTAGGCCTTGGCATGCCACTTGCCACTGGGCATCACGCCGAACACGGCTCCCTCCAATCGATAGGAGCGCACATCACCGTTCTGCCTGACGGCCGTTGTATCCCATGCCAGGCTGCCATCGCTGTAGTGACGCATGTAGCGGAAGCGATACTTGCCAGTGGCATAGGTGAACTCGCTGTTGAACGAGAAGCTCACCGCGCGGCTGAGCTTGTGTTCCCATCGCAGGCTGGGATTCACGAGGCCGAAGGAGCCCGTCTTGAACGACACGTTGAGGTTGTCGCGCTTGCCGTCCTTGAACTTGGGGCGGCGGGTGCGCAGGTAGATGGTGCCAGCCGAGCCGTAGTCCTTGGCGCTCTGGAAGATGTTGCTCCGCTGCCCGTTGTAGAGCGAGATGGCCTCGATGTTGTCGAGCGAGAATTTGCCCAGGTCGACCTGGCCATTCTGAGCGTTACCAATCTGGATGCCGTCATAGAAGACGCCCATGTGATTGGTTCCCATCGAGCGGATGTCGACCGTCTTGAGACCGCCCACGCCACCATAGTCCTTGAGCTGCACACCAGCAAAGTAGCGCACAGCATCGGCAACCGAGTGGCTGTTCAAGCCCTCGAGCTGCTTACCCGTCAGCTCCTGGGCTGGAATCACGTCCTCATAGGGGCGGCGGCCATAGATGATGACATTCTGGATGTACTGCATCGAGTCAAGGCGTCCGTGGCCCACTCTGGCCATCACCGAGTCGGTCTGGTGTGCGAGCACGCCTTCCTGGGCATGGGAGCACAGGACACACGCGAGGGCAAAAAATGCTATTACAATCGTTTTACGCATTGATACGGGTTTCTATATTTGCGATCTGGCAGGTCTTCTGACTCGCCCCCCACCCCAATTGTGCGTCTTGCCCTTCCCACGCCCCGCCGGCGCAGTGGTCAAGTGCGGGATGATTATTCAAGGGGGCACACAGCAGCACCGTCTGTCCGGGATTCCCACCCGGTTCCCTTTTCACCCGGGGCAAGCCCCAGGCACCAAATCTCGGGTGCAAAGATACAATAAAAAAGCTGATGAGACAGCAAAGAGGACCAGAGATTTTAACGTATTATCTCTGAGAGGATTGTTGAGGCAAGAGGTGACGGAAGAAATAGACCTGCATGACACAGTAGAGGACCGACCGCAGGTAGTTGACGAAGCCGTGGCCCTCGGTATAAAACAATTGATGGCGATACTTGATGTGATAGAGACAGAGGTGAAGGAGATTGACAAGACCGCTGCGTCCTTCCAGAGCAGCCATTGCGGTAACATCCTCATAGGTCTCCCCCTGGGCCTTGATACCCATGAGGAGCCTGTAACGCCGCTGGAAATACTCATGCAGATAAGGGCGAATCTCGCGATAGTGCCTCAACGACCAGCAGAGGGTGTAAAGAGCGTTGCGGGCCGAGGGAGTGCGATGCTTGTCGGCAATATAAAAGGTTGCCGCGCCCTCGTACCGCCGCTGATGAACCAGGATCTCGTTAACGAGGACAATGCTATCGAATGCCGAGGCTGCCAAAGCCAGATAGACATCGTAATAGAGTCCACCGACCATGGCCTGGTCGGGAATCATCTCGAGCAATCGCCGATTGATGAGCATCGTGTGCCCAGCAATGGAGCCGTAGAGCATGCGGGGCAGGTTATAGTTGGGCGTGCGCGGATCGTAGGTCACGGGGGCTCCGTCGACCGAGAAAGGCTTGGTGCGGCAGGTGCACAACAACTTGTCACCGATGGCGGCCACCTGCTTCTCGAGCTTGGTGTGTTCCCAGATGTCGTCCTGATCACAGATGGCAATAAAGTCGGATGTAGCCCGCCGCAGAGCGCTGAAGAAGTTGTTGTTCACGCCGTGCGGCCCATCGTTGGTGTACAGCTTAATGACGGGATGTGCAGCAGCATAGTCACGCAATAGCGCCATTGTGCCGTCAGTCGAGCCATCGTCCTGGACGATAATCTCGCTGACGGGATAGGTCTGAGCCAATAAGGAGTCCATCTGCTCAGGCAGATATCGTTCCCCATTGAAGGTACACATCACGATGGAAATACTTTTTTGACCCATATTGAAATAAACGCAAGCAATGATAAAGCATATCGTTCCCTAACTCCGACATGCTAAGTGACGGTAAAAGTAGACATTAAAGTTCACACACCTGCTAAAAATCATAATAAAGAAATATTACAATTTAATAGCACATAAAAAAACTCCGGTGCGCATCGCTGCGGGCCGGAGTCTCAATAAACAAATTAACTATGGAAAATATACGATTATTTCAATCTTCTAAGAATTGATCATATCGTTATTGCCAAGCGAGTAGTCCAATCAATTGTCCATCTCGGCCAGCTCGCGTTCCTGGCGAGCCTGCTCGGCAAGAGCCATCTCGTTCTTGTCGCCAACGACAAGGGTCTGGTATTCACGCATACCGGTGCCGGCGGGAATCAAGTGACCGCAGATGACGTTCTCCTTCATACCCTCGAGGGTGTCGACACGGCCATTGATGGCGGCCTCGTTGAGGACCTTAGTGGTCTCCTGGAACGAAGCGGCCGACATGAAGCTGCTGGTCTGCAGCGCGGCTCGCGTGATACCCAAGAGGATCTGCTCGCTGGTGGCGGGCACGGCGTCGCGAACGACGACGAGCTTCATGTCACGGCGCTTGAGCGACGAGTTGATGTCGCGCAGCTTGCGAGCGGTGAGAATCTGACCGTTCTGGACCTCGTCGCTGTCACCCTTGTTGGTGACAATCTTCTTGCCCCAGATGCGGTCGTTCTCCTCCATGAAGTCACGCTTGTCGACGGTCTGCTCCTCGAGGAAGCGGGTGTCGCCCGGATCGATGATGCGCACCTTGCGCATCATCTGGCGCACGATGACCTCGAAGTGCTTGTCGTTGATCTTCACACCCTGGGTGCGGTAAACGTCCTGAACCTCGTTAACGATGTAGTCCTGAACGGCCGTGGGACCCTTGATGCGGAGAATGTCGGCAGGTGTCACAGCACCGTCGGACAGTGGAGTACCGGCGCGCACAAAGTCGTTCTCCTGAACCAGAATCTGCTTGGACAGGGGCACGAGATACTTCTTCTCCTCGCCGATGCGGTTCTTGACCGTGATCTCGCGGTTACCACGCTTGATGCGTCCAAAGGAAACCTCACCGTCGATCTCGCTGACGATGGCGGGATTAGACGGGTTGCGGGCCTCGAACAGCTCGGTTACACGAGGCAGACCACCGGTGATATCACCGGCACCACCCGAGAACGAGCGCGGAATCTTGACCAGTTCCTCGCCAGCGGTGATTATCTCACCGTCCTTCTTCATCAAGTGGGCACGCACGGGCAGCGAGTAGGACTTGAGGATATTGCCCTCGGCATCTACAATCTGAGCCTCGGGGATACGGTTGTGGTCCTTGGTCTCGATGATGAACATTTCGGCGTTGCCTGAGATTTCATCATACTCCTCACGATAGGTAACGTCCTTGATGAGGTTGTTGAGACGCAGGGTACCCTCGACCTCACTGACGATGACAGCATTGAATGCGTTCCACTCACAGATCTTGTCACCCACGCCAACCATGTCACCTGGCTTGAAGAACAGCTTGGAGCCGTACTCGATGGGGGCATGCGTCAGTACCATGTTGGTGTTAGGATCCTTGATGGACATCTCGGCCATACGACCGACAACAATGCTCACGCCGTCCTTGTCGGTAACGGTGCGCAGATCCTCGATCTCGATGCGACCATTGTACTTAGAGATGATGTTGGAGACAGCCGAAGCGTTGCTAGCCACACCACCGGCGTGGAAGGTACGCAGGGTAAGCTGAGTACCAGGCTCACCGATAGACTGAGCAGCAATCACGCCGACAGCCTCGCCGCGCTGTACCATGCGGTGCGATGCCAGGTTGCGTCCATAGCACTTGGCGCAGACACCACGCTTGGCCTCGCAGGTGAGGACGGAACGTATCTCGACCGACTCGATGGGCGAATTGTCGATGCGCGCTGCAATGGCGTCGGTGATTTCCTCACCACTCTCGACAATGATCTCGCCCGTCGTGGGATCGACGACATCGTGAACCGACACGCGGCCCAGGATGCGCTCACCCAGGGTGGCTACCACATGGTCACCGTTGCGCACCTCGCGACAAACGAGACCGCGCAGGGTACCGCAATCCTCCTCGTTGATGATCACGTCGTGGGCCACATCGACCAGACGGCGGGTCAGGTAACCGGCGTCGGCGGTCTTCAATGCGGTATCGGCAAGACCCTTACGGGCACCGTGGGTTGAGATGAAGTACTCGAGCACCGAGAGGCCCTCCTTGAAGTTAGCAAGGATGGGGTTCTCGATGATCTGGTGACCACCCTCGACACCAGACTTCTGGGGCTTGGCCATCAGACCACGCATACCAGAAAGCTGACGGATCTGGTCCTTAGAACCACGGGCACCTGAGTGCAGCATCATGTAAACCGAGTTGAAGCCCTGCTTGTCGGCAGCAATCTGCTCCATGAGCTCCTTGGTGAGTTCCTCGTTGACCTTGGTCCAGATATCAATGATCTTGTTGTAACGCTCGTTGTCACCGATGAGACCCATCTCGTAGTCGGCCTTGGTCTTCTCGGCCTCGGCATCGCCGGCGGCAATGATGTCGACCTTCTTGTCGGGGATGAGCACATCGTTGAGGTTGAACGACAGACCACCCTTGAATGCCATGTAGTAACCCATGTTCTTGACATCGTCAAGGAACTGAGCCGAACGCGGCACACCGCAGTTGCGGATCACGCGGGTGATGATGCGGCGCAACGACGACTTGGTGATGATCTCGTTGATGTAGCCAATCTCGTAGGGGACGGTGTTGTTGAAGATGATGCGACCTACCGAGGTTTCCTCGATCAGTTTCTGCTCATGCTCGCCGTTGTCGTTGACGACGTCGGCCACAACGCTGATGATGGCGTGCATGTCTACCTTGCCCTCGTTGTAGGCGACGAGCGCCTCCTCGGGTCCGTAGAACTTGAGGCCTTCGCCCTTGTCACCCTTGCGGAGCTTGGTGATATAATAGAGACCGAGTACCATATCCTGAGAGGGAACGGTAACGGGATCGCCATTGGCGGGGTTGAGGATGTTGTGGGGCTCGAGCATGAGCATCTGAGCCTCGACAACGGCCTCATTGCCCAGGGGCAGGTGGACTGCCATCTGGTCACCGTCGAAGTCGGCGTTGAATGCGGTACAAGCCAGAGGGTGGAGCTGAATGGCCTTACCCTCGATGAGCTTGGGCTGGAATGCCTGGATACCGAGTCGGTGCAGCGTCGGTGCACGGTTGAGCAGGACGGGATGTCCCTTCATGACGTTCTCGAGGATGTCCCAAACGACGGGCTCCTTGCGGTCGACAATCTTCTTGGCGCTCTTGACCGTCTTGACGATGCCGCGCTCGATGAGCTTGCGGATGACGAAGGGCTTGTAGAGCTCAGCTGCCATATCCTTGGGGATACCGCACTCACCCATCTTGAGCTCGGGGCCGACAACGATCACCGAACGAGCCGAGTAGTCGACACGCTTACCGAGCAAATTCTGACGGAAGCGTCCCTGCTTACCCTTGAGGCTATCGCTGAGAGACTTGAGCGGCCTGTTGGAGTCGCTCTTGACGGCGCTGGATTTGCGCGAGTTGTCAAGCAGCGAGTCGACGGCCTCCTGGAGCATGCGCTTCTCGTTGCGCATGATGACCTCGGGAGCCTTGATCTCGATGAGTCGCTTGAGTCGGGTGTTGCGGATGATGACGCGACGATACAGGTCGTTGACATCACTGGTGGCAAAGCGGCCACCGTCCAGGGGAATCAACGGGCGCAGCTCGGGCGGGATGACGGGAATCACCTTGAGAATCATCCACTCGGGACGGTTCATGCCCTTGCTGGCGCGGAACGACTCAACAACCTGGAGGCGCTTGAGGGCCTCGGTCTTGCGCTGCTGGGAGTTCTCCTTGTAGGCGCGGTCGCGCAGCGTGTTGGCCAGTGAATCGAGGTCGAGCTCGGCCAGCAGGTCGTAGATAGCCTCGGCACCCATCTTGGCGATGAACTTGTCAGGGTTATCGTTCTCGAGGAGCTGGTTGTCCTTGGGCAGCTTCTCCATGATGGCCACGTACTCGTCCTCGGTGAGGAGGTCATACTTCTGCAGCTCACGGCTCTCGTTGCCATTGTCATACTTGACACCTGCTGGGTTGATGACGACATAACGCTCGTAGTAGATGATCATGTCGAGCTTCTTGGTGGGAATGCCCAGCAGATAACCGATCTTGTTGGGCAAGGAGCGGAAGTACCAGATGTGAGCAACGGGAACGACGAGCTCGATGTGTCCGCTGCGCTCGCGGCGAACCTTCTTCTCAGTCACCTCGACGCCGCAGTGGTCACAGACGATGCCCTTGTAGCGGATGCGCTTGTACTTGCCGCAATGGCACTCATAGTCCTTGACAGGGCCAAAGATGCGTTCACAGAACAAGCCGTCACGCTCGGGCTTGTAGGTGCGGTAGTTGATGGTTTCGGGCTTGAGCACCTCGCCATGCGAATTCTCCAGGATCTCGTCGGGCGAAGCCAGACTGATGGAAATCTTGGTGAAATTGTTCTTTATCTTTGTATCTTTCTTGAAAGCCATAGTGTGTAGAAGCGAAATTAATCAAGTTTGACATTGAGACACAGTCCGCGGAGCTCGTGCAGGAGCACGTTGAGCGATTCGGGAATGCCCGGCGTGGGCATGGGATCACCCTTGACGATGGCCTCGTAGGCCTTGCTGCGGCCCACAACGTCATCACTCTTGACGGTGAGGATTTCCTGAAGGACATGGCTGGCGCCGAATGCCTCGAGTGCCCAAACCTCCATCTCACCAAAGCGCTGACCACCGAACTGGGCTTTACCGCCGAGGGGCTGCTGGGTGATGAGGCTGTACGGGCCGATGGAACGGGCATGCATCTTGTCCTCGACCATGTGACCGAGCTTGAGGAAGTAGGTCACGCCGACGGTGGCCTTCTGGTCGAAGGGCTCGCCAGTGGCGCCGTCGTAGAGCTGAGTCGTACCCGCACGGGGCAGACCGGCCTTGTCGGTCCACTCGTTGAGGTCATCGAGGCTGCAGCCGTCGAAGATGGGGGTAGCGAACTTGACATTGAGCTCACGACCAGCCCAACCGAGGACGGCCTCAAAGATCTGGCCGAGGTTCATACGCGAGGGCACACCCAGGGGGTTGAGCACCAGGTCGACGGGGGTGCCGTCGGCGAGGAAGGGCATATCCTCCTGGCGTACGATGCGCGAAACGATACCCTTGTTACCATGGCGACCTGCCATCTTATCGCCGACGCTGATCTTGCGCTTCTTGGCGATATAGACCTTAGCAAGCTGCATGATGCCCGAGGGGAGCTCGTCGCCGATGCTGATGTCGAGCTTCTTGCGCTTGAGTTCGGCCTCATAGGCCTTGCTCTTGTGCAGATAGTTCATGACGGTGGCACGGATGAGTTCGTTGCGGTGAGCGTCGGCCGTCCAGCGGCTGAGGTTGACGCTGTCGAAGTTCTCGATGCCCATGATGATCTCACGGGTGAACTTCTCACCCTTGGGGACAACTTCCTCGTCCATATAGTTCTTGACACCCTGCGAGATGCGACCCTCGGTCAAGGTGTTGAGTTTCTCGATGAGGATACCGTGGAGTTCCTCCTGACGGGCCTTGTACTCGTTGTCAAGCGCCTCGATCTCGGGATCGACGCCGCGCACGCGCTTCTTGACGGCGCGGGCAAACAGTCGCGTGCCGATCACGACGCCCTTGAGCGACGGGTTGGCCTTGAGTGAAGCGTCCTTGACGTCACCTGCCTTGTCGCCGAAGATGGCGCGCAGAAGCTTCTCCTCGGGGGTGGGATCGCTCTCGCCCTTGGGCGTGATCTTACCGATGAGGATGTCGCCGGGGATCACGTGGGCGCCCACGCGGATGATACCGCGCTCATCGAGGTCCTTGGTAGCGTCCTCGCTGACGTTGGGGATGTCGTTGGTGAGTTCCTCCATACCGCGCTTGGTCTCACGCACCTCGAGGGTGTACTCGTCGACGTGAACGCTGGTAAGGATGTCCTCGCGCACGAGTCGCTCATTGATCACGATAGCGTCCTCATAGTTATATCCCTTCCAGGGCATGTAGGCCACCTTGAGGTTGCGTCCCAGTGCCAGCTCACCGTTCTGGGTCGAATAACCCTCGGTGAGGATCTGTCCCTTGACGACGCGGTCGCCGGCGTTGCAAATGGGTCGCAGGTCGATGGTCGTGCTCTGGTTGGTCTTGCGGAACTTGGGCAGCTTGTACTCCTTGACCGCGCTGTCGAAGGAGACAAACTCCTCGTCCTCGGTGCGGTCGTAGCGGATGCGGATGACGCTGGCGTCGACAAACTCGACCACGCCATCGCCCTCGGCCTGCAGCTGAGTGCGGCTGTCATAGGCCATGCGCTGCTCGATGCCGGTGCCCACGATCGGGGCCTCGCTGCGGAGCAGAGGCACAGCCTGGCGCATCATGTTGGCACCCATCAGGGCGCGGTTAGCGTCGTCGTGCTCCAGGAACGGGATGAGCGCGGCAGCGATCGAGGCGATCTGCTGGGGCGACACGTCCATGAGCTCGACGTCCTCGGGCGACACGACGGGGAAGTCGGCGTTCTTGCGCGCCTTGACACGGTCGCGCATGAAGGTGCCGTCCTCGTTAAGGGGTGCATTGCCCTGGGCGATGATGCGGTCTTCCTCGTCCTCGGCGGTGAGGTAGACAATCTCGTCGTTATTGAGGTTCACCTTGCAGTTATCCACCTTGCGATAAGGCGTCTCGATGAATCCCAGGTTATTGATCTTGGCATAGACACACAACGACGAAATCAGACCGATGTTGGGACCCTCAGGGGTCTCGATGGGACACAGGCGGCCGTAGTGGGTATAGTGCACGTCACGCACCTCAAAACCAGCACGCTCACGCGACAGACCACCAGGACCGAGGGCGCTCATACGGCGCTTGTGGGTAATCTCGGCCAGGGGATTGGTCTGGTCCATGAACTGTGACAGGGCGTTGGTGCCAAAGAAGGTGTTGATAACGCTTGAGATAGTCTTGGCGTTGATCAGGTCGATGGGAGCAAACTGCTCGGTGTCGCGTACGTTCATGCGCTCGCGAATGGTACGTGCCATGCGAGCCAGTCCTACGCCGAACTGGTTATAGAGCTGCTCACCGACGGTGCGCACGCGGCGGTTGCTCAGGTGGTCGATATCGTCGACGTCCTGCTTGCTGTTGATCAAGCCGATGAGATACTTGATGATCTCGATGATATCCTCCTTGGTGAGGACGCGCTTGTCGGCATCGGTGTCAAGTCCGAGCTTGGTGTTGATGCGGAAACGGCCCACCTCGCCGAGGTCGTAGCGCTTCTCACTGAAGAACAGGTTGGTGATAACCTCACGGGCGCTGTTGTCGTCGGGCGGCTCGGCGTTGCGCAACTGGCGGTAGATGAAGTTGACGGCTTCCTTACCACTGTTACAGGTATCCTTGTTGAGAGTGTTGAAGATGATCTTGTAGTCATCGGTGTTCACATCCTCGCGGTGGAGCAGGATGGTCGAAACGCCAGACTCGAGGATTTCGGTAATGTTTTCCTCCTGCAGCTCGGTGTCACGGTCAATGATGACGTCGTTACGCTCGATGCTTACAACCTCACCGGTATCCTCGTCTACAAAGTCTTCGCTCCAGGAGCGCAGCACGCGTGCAGCGAGCTTGCGACCTACAGCCTTCTTGAGGTTGGTCTTGTTGACCTTTACCTCGTCGGCAAGTCCAAAGACCTGGATGATGTCATTGTCATTCTCGAGTCCGATGGCACGCAGCAGCGTAGTCACCGGTAATTTCTTCTTACGGTCGATGTAGGCATACATCACATTGTTGATGT
>CAMJXD010000030.1 GCA_946409635.1 uncultured Prevotellaceae bacterium | reverse complement strand
TGCATACCCTTTGCTCTCCGATGGATTTCAGGGTGTCTCATTGCGGAAAACAAGATCTGCCTCCCTCTTGTTTTTTCAGCAACCTGGAGCGGAGTCTTGCGCTATGGCGCTAAGAATCTCACGGGCAGCCCGTTAGGGGGTAGTCGTAGGTGTCTGGTAGAAGTTTTCCATTGCTGTCCGGAGACACCCTAAAGGTAGTTTTTTCCCCCCACACAGGCGGGGTCACCGGGTGAGGGCGAGGGTCTCGAGGTCGGCGGGGACGAGGACCGGACCCCGATAGTACTGAGCAGCCTCGGCGGCATAGGTGGCGGCACGGGTGTCGAGGTGGGTGTCCTCGGTGTGATACAGGACGAGGTGCTTGACCCCGAGCTGCTGGGCGAGCATGCCGGCGTCGAGGGCGGTGCTGTGGTTCTTCTCGTAGGGGTTGAAGACGAAGCGGTCCTTGTAGAGGCAGAAGGCTTCACACATGAGCCAGTCGCAGTCGCGGGCGTAGGGCTCGCTGGGCTGGCTGTAGGGCTCGTCGCCCAGGCAGACGAGCCGCTGTCCGTCGGGCAGCAGAGCCTGGAAGCCGTATTGCTTGAAGCGCAGCGACCCGATGTCAAAGAAGGTGACCTTCATGTCGTCGATGTCGATGTGCTCGCCGTCGTGCACCTCGCGCAGGATGATGGTCTGCCCGATGGAGTCAAAGATTTTGCTGGGAATCATGAGCTGCCCCATGGTGTAGAGGGCGTGGCGCACCTCGTCGTTGCAGTAGATGGTGAAGGGTCCCTTGTGCTTCCCCTTGAAGATCATGGGGGAAATCTTGCGCATCATCCAGATGGCTCCCATGATGTGGTCGGTGTGGCTGTGGGTGACGAACATGTGGCGGATGTGCTCAAAGGGGATGCGGGCGTCGATGATCTGGCGCAGGATGCCGTTGCCGCCTCCGCCGTCGACGAGCAGTCCGCCCCGTGGCGAGTGCAGGTAGAAACAGGTGTTGTAGCAGTTGACACACATGGCGTTGCCGGTGCCGAGCATGGTGATGCGTGATGTGCTTGAAGTGATGGCGCTCATGATGATGGTGATGATGATGGTGGCACTGGGGGGCTTACTTGACTTTGGGAAGCTCGATGCCGAAGGTGGTTCCCTTGCCCAGCTCCGATTCCTTGATATAGATCTGTCCGTTGTGATACTCCTCGATGATGCGCTTGACCAGGGTGAGTCCCAGTCCCCAGCCGCGCTTCTTGGTGGTGAAGCCGGGGTTGAAGACGTTCTTGAAGTTCTTGCGGGCGATGCCCTTGCCGGTGTCCTTGACCAGGATGACGACGTTGTTGGGGCTGTCCTCGACGGTGATGTCGAGGCGGCCCTCGCCGTCCATGGCGTCGACGGCATTCTTGGTGAGGTTCTCCATGACCCAGGCAAACAGGGTCTGGCTGAGCAGGACGCCGTTGTTGGTCTGGTCGTTGGTGTGGATGTGCAGGCTCACGCGCTTGGGGATGCGGGCGCGCATGTATTCAAGGCTCGTGGTGACGGCCTCGTTGATGGGCATGAGTTCCTTGTCGGGCATGGAGCCGATCTTGGAGAAGCGGTCGGCGATGGTTGAGAGCCGCTTCACGTCCTTGTCCATGTCGGTGACGATGCTCTTGTCGACGCCCATCGACTCGAGCAGCTGTGTCCAAGCCATGAGCGACGAGATGGGTGTGCCCAGCTGGTGGGCGGTCTCCTTGGACAGGCCCACCCACACCTTGTTCTGCTCGGCGCGCTTGATGCTCATCAGGGCAAAGTAGGCGATGGCAAAGAAGAGGATGAGCACCGCCAGCTGGATGTAGGGGAAGTAGGATAGACGGCGCAGCAGCGTCGAGTCCTCGTAGTAGAGGTGCTGTGTCGTGTGCTCGTCGATGTTGATGTCGATCTTGTTCTCGCTGTTCTTGAGGTGGCGCAGCTTCTTGTTGAGGTACTCCAGATTGGTGGGCGAGATCTCAAAGGCGAGGCTGTCCTCGGGCTCGGGCAGCTGGAAGTTGCGGTGGAGCAGGATATTGTCCTGCTCGTCGACCAGCAGCACGGGTATGTTGTGGTTGGCCTCGATGATGCTCAGCAGAAAGTCGACGTCGGTCATGCTCGACTCGGCGTCGTTGCCGCTGCCCATCGTGGCCAGCTCTTGGGTGGCGTTGGCCCAGATCTCCATGCGCTCGCGCTCCTGTTGCGCCAGGTCCTTGACCAGGTTGTTGGAGATGTAGAGGAACAGGGCGACGAGCACCAGCGAGATGGCGAGGAACACCACCTTCCAGACGCGTCGGGAGTCATATATGTTGCGCAGATTGGCCATCGGATGCAAAGGTAGTATTTTTTTGATGATTAGATGAGTTTTCGGTTGTCAGTTTTCAGTTTTCAGTTTTCAGTTGTCAGTTTTTTTTGCACCCTAACTCTTTTTGGATCCAGCGGGCAACGCTGTCGGCGCTGTTGGGGCCGATGACCTCGCTGGCGGCGGCCTTGACCTCGGGAAAGGCGTTATCGACAGCCACGCTGTAGTCGGCGGCCTGCATCATGGCGATGTCGTTGCGGTTGTCACCGAAGACCACGACCCGCTCGGCGCCCACCTGACGGGCCAGCTGACCGATGGCCCGGGCCTTGCTGGTGCCGGCAGTGAAGATTTCGAGATAGCCCTCGGTGGGGTCAAAGATGTCGTGATAGACCATCACCTGGCAGGTGGTGACCGACGAGCGCAGGTCGGCGGCGATGGCCTCGAGGACGGCAAACTTGTTCATCGAGAAGATGAGCAATGCCTCGTCGGTGCTGTGCCGGTACTGGCTGTCGTCAAGGAAGAAGCGCTTCAACGGCAGGTGGCGGCGCTCGGCGACAAACCGCTCCTCCTGGGGCGACAGCGGGCCGTAGTGGTGGGTATGTAGCATGTCCTTGCCGTGGCGGCGGTAGATGAAGGGGTGTGCCTGATGGCGGTCGAACACGTCGGCCACGGCCCCGACGGTCGCATCGTCGATGCCACGCGTGTGTTCATAGGCTCCCGTGACCGGGTTCCACATCGCCGACCCGCCGATGACGATGAACGGCAGCGTGGCTCGCACGTCCTGCATGAGCGGCACCACCGTGGCGGGCGTGCGGGCCGTGGCCACGGTAAACAGGCCTCCCAAGTCATCGATGATGTGGTTAAGCGTGGCGACCGTGCGGGCCGACAACTGCGAGTCGGTGCCCAGCAACGTCCCGTCCATGTCGCTCACGTAGAGCGTACTGCCTGTATCCTTGTCTTGATTGATCACGGGTGCAAAAGTACTGATTTTTACCCTAACGGCGATATATGACGCAGGCCTTTTCGTTTTTTTTGACCGGCTGATGCTGGCCAAATGAATTTTAATGATTATATTTGCCCAAACGTAGTTATTAATCACTGAGCGGGGTCTTCTTGCAAAACCCTGCACCATAAAAATGATATTGAACGATGATGATGAAACAGACGATGCCTGTAGATGGAAAGTTTGAAATGATGGCGCTGCCCTATGCGCCCGACGCCCTGGAGCCGGTCATCAGTGCCCGGACGCTGAGTTTTCACCACGGCAAGCACTTGGCGGCCTATGTCAATAACCTTAACGCCGCGCTGCCGGGCAGCGGGCTGGAAGGGCTGTCGCTCGAGGACATCGTGCTCAACACGCCCGGCGGCATGCACAACAATGCGGGCCAGATCCTGAACCACAACCTGTATTTCGCCCAGTTCAGGGCTCCGGTGGCCGACAACCGCCCTGTGGGGAAACTGGCACAGGTCATCGACGAGGAGTTCGGCTCGTTTGACGCCTTCAAGGGGCTATTTGCTCAGGCCGGCGCGACGCTCTTCGGCTCGGGCTGGGTGTGGCTCAGTGCCGACAAGGAGGGCAACCTCAAGATCACCCAGGAGCCCAACGCCGCCAACCCCATCCAGCACGGCCTGCGCCCGCTCATGACGATGGACGTGTGGGAGCATGCCTACTATCTCGACTACCAGAACCGCCGCCCCGACCACCTAGCTGCCCTGTGGCAGATCATCGACTGGGACGTGGTGGCAGCCCGCTACGAGGAATGAGAAAGGTTGTACTAGCGCTGCTGGCCGTCCTGTGCATGGCGGGCATCGCTCAGGGCAAGGACAAGGTGAATGAGCGCTGGCAGCGGGCTGTGCTCGCCGCCATCGACTCGTTTCCCGACCGGGGTGGCTACTACACGGGCGGCAGGCCCAACGAGATGTTTGCCCGGACGACCTGGCGCGGCCTGCACGAGGCCTACCGGATGACCGCCAGCGACGAGAGGCCGACGTTTGACCCGCAGCTGGCCCAGCCGTCGTTCTGCTCGAGCGCGACCTATGGTGTGCTCGTCAAGGCGCTGCTCATCTGGGACACCCGCCACAAGATTGGGCGCGAGGCGTGGGTCAACATGAAACCCCGTGTAGGCATCGCCGATGACCTCAATCCCGATGGGGTGGGGCAGGACGACGGTGTGGGCTTCTGGGGTCGAGCCAACGCCAACGGGCCGGGCCTGGGCGTGCTGGTGCATGAACTGGGTGCCGGCTTCAGCTTCACGGCCTATCGCGGAGCCAAGACCGCTCGCAACCGCGAGACACCCGGCGAGTGTTACCTCACCGACCAGGAGTGGTGCGGCCAGGACGTGTGGCAGCGTGCCGTGCCCGGCGACCTGATGAAGATCTTCTGGAACCGCAACGGCAGCCGCGGCAGCGACAGCGGAGCCATCATCGGCTGTAACGACGACCGCTCGGCCGACCAGGAGGCCGGCCACAGTGTCATCTTCCTGGGCTGCGAGGGCGACACGGTCACCTACTGGTCGAGCAACGGTCCCGGCAAGCATCCCGAGCTGATGGGCTACGGCAGGGGCCGCTGCCACAAGAACGATATCCAGCGCGTGGTGTTCACCCGCATCACGCGACCCGAACGCTTCAACAATGCAAGAAAAATGGCGCCGACCGATGTCAACGCCTATCTGTATGATCTCAACGGCCGTCGTCACAGCACCACCGCCGAGATGCTCCGTCAATTAGGAATCAAGAATTAAGCATCAGGATTTGGATCCTTCCATCCTGCTTACTGCTCACTGATGTTCACCTTGCCGCTGCCGGCGATGTCCTTGGTGTGATGGCGCACGTTGCCCTTGAGGTTGACGTTGCCGCTGCCGGCAATGTTGCTGTGGACGTCGTCGGCATCGATGTCGGCACAGTTGACGTTGCCCGAGCCGGCAATCTGGATTTTGAACTGCTTGCAGCCGAGCTTGCCCAGATTGATGTCACCGCTGCCGGCAATCTCGGCCTCGGCTTTGTCGCACTGTAGCTGGCCAAACTCAATGTTGCCCGAGCCGGCGATCTCCATCGTCGCCTTGGAGCCGTTGACGGCCACGAGCAGGATTTGTCCCGAGCCGGCGACTTCGGTCTTCAGGTCATTGGCCTTGATGGGGTTCTTGGCGGTGAAGATGCCCGAGCCGGCAATCTCGATATACTCGATGTCGGGCGAAGTCACATAGAGCTTCACCTCGCTGAACGACACCTTGGGCCGGTTGACGGCCTGGCGGATGCGCAGCTCGCCGTCCTTGACATAGACGGTCATCTCCTTCAGGGCCTGCTCGCTGGCCTCGATGCTCACGCTGTGCTTGTCGCCCTGCTCATAGATGACCTTGAAGGCCCCCGAAATTTCCACCTGGTCAAACGGCTGCATGGCCGTCACCGTGTTGGCCACGGGCACTTGGGTGGGCGTGTCGTCCTTACCGCCGTTACCCAAACTTACACTCATGCACGACACCATCGTCATGGTTACCAGAGCCATGAGGCTCATCATTAAACTCTTCTTCATATCGGTCTATATTGTTATTGAAATGGTTCAGTCTATACTATAGACGCACAAGGGGGTCAAAAAGTTTCATAAAATCCAAAAAAAATCTCGCCCGTAGCCATTGATGGTCCATGCGGGCGAGAATTTTTACGTCATGTCACGGCAGCCACAGGCAGCCGCCGGGTGTTGATGAGATGGAGCTTACTTCTTCTCCTTGAGCAGGTCGCGGATTTCGCCGAGCAGCTCTTCCTGGGTGGGGCCAGCGGGAGCCTCGGGCTCTTCCTTCTTGGGCATGAGCTTGTTCATGGCCTTGATCATCAAGAAGATGCAGAAGGCGATGATGATGAAGTCGATGACGTTCTGGATGAAGGCACCATACTTGAGCACGGCACCGGTAGCCTCGGCAGCCACGCCAGCATTGGCGGCAGCCGTGTTGACAGCGTTAGCGGCGGCGTCAACGGCACCCTCGGCACCGACAGCCGAAGCGGCATCGCCTACCATCTCCGATACGGGAGGCAGATGGTACTCCAGTCCCGACAGGTCGATACCGCCGGTGAGCAGACCGATGGCCGGCATGAGCACATCGTCAACGAGCGAGGTGACGATTTTTCCAAAAGCACCACCGATGATAACACCGACAGCCATGTCCATCACGTTGCCCTTCATGGCAAACTCCTTAAATTCTTTAATGAAACCCATAATTACTTAAGCTTTAAAGATTAATATTGTGAAAACGAATTTATTAAACATTCTTAATAAAGTCAATAAACGAGCTTTTTGTCATTCAAACACGACGTTGAATCGATATTTTTGCTAATTTTGCAGTCGCAAGGTGGATGCTCTTACTGCAAACACCAATGCAAAGGTAATGAAAAAATCAGACTAAAATTATATATCGACATTATTTATTTAAAAATTATTAAAAAATGGAGAAAATTAAAATCGGTATTAATGGATTCGGACGTATTGGTCGCTTTGTGTTCCGCTCAGCTTTTGAGAAGGAGAACGTTAACGACATCGAGGTAGTGGGTATCAATGACCTGCTCGACGTTGACTACATGGCCTACATGCTCAAGTATGACACCATGCACGGCCGCTTCGAGGGTACTGTGGACTATGACCTGGAGAAGAAGGAACTCATCGTCAATGGCCAGCACATTCACATCTATGCCGAGAAGGAAGCCCAGAACATCCCCTGGGGTGAGATTGGTGCCGAGTATATCGTCGAGTCGACCGGTTTCTATCTGACCATGGACCGTGCTGAGCAGCACCTCAAGGCCGGTGCCAAGTATGTTGTTCTGTCGGCCCCCAGCAAGAAGGGTGACGACGGTCGCCAGGCTCCCATGTTCGTGTGCGGCGTGAACACCGACAAGTATGATGGCCAGACCATCGTGAGCAACGCCAGCTGCACCACCAACTGCCTGGCTCCCATCGCCAAGGTGCTGAACGACAACTTCGGCATCGAGAGCGGCTTGATGACCACCGTTCACTCGGTAACCGCTACCCAGCGCACCGTTGACGGTCCCAGCGCTAAGGACTGGCGCGGTGGCCGTGCTGCCTGTGGCAACATCATCCCCAGCTCGACCGGCGCTGCCAAGGCTGTGGGCAAGGTGATTCCCGAGCTCGACGGCAAGCTCACCGGTATCTCGATGCGCGTCCCCACGCTCGACGTGTCGGTTGTTGACCTGACCGTGAACCTGAAGAACCCCGCTACCAAGGAGGACATCTGCGCTGCCATGAAGAAGGCCAGCGAGGGTGAGCTCAAGGGTATCCTGGGTTACACCGAGGACAAGGTTGTCAGCAGCGACTTCCTGGGTTGCCCGCTGACCTCGATCTTTGACGCCGACGCCGGTGTTTACCTGACCGACAAGTTTGTCAAGGTCGTTTCATGGTATGACAACGAGATCGGTTACAGCCACAAGATGCTCGACCTCATCAAGGTGATGAAGAAGCGCAACGGCTAATCGCCAACACTTGTTGCAACAACAACGAGACCAATCCCTGTGATGCCACAGCTGCATTGCAGGGATTTTTTTTGTGAAAAATCAATAAAATATTTGGATTGTTACAATCTCATGACTTAACTTTGTAAGCAACATTACTTATTTATCAACCATCTAAAACAATTCACGACAATGAAGAAATGGAAATGCGTTGTGTGCGGGTACATCCACGAGGGTGATACTCCGCCCGAAGAGTGCCCCCTGTGTGGCGTAGGCCCCGAGGACTTTGAGGAAGTAACCGAGTAAAAGTTGCCTCCCTACAAAAGAAATTTTTAATCATTCAACCACCATCTGTTTAACTTACAATCAACACAAGACAAAACTGAATAACTATTATGGCTAAGAAATGGATCTGCACCGTGTGCGGTTACGTGCACGAGGGAGACACTCCTCCCGAGAAATGTCCACAGTGTAAACAACCCGCCGAGAAGTTCAAGGAACTCAAGGAAGATGCCGAGGTCAACTATGCCGCCGAGCACGTCATCGGTGTGGCCAAGGGCGTTGACCCCGAAATCCTTGCAGGATTGAGGGCACACTTTGAGGGTGAGTGCTCTGAGGTGGGCATGTATCTGGCTATGGCTCGCCAAGCCGATCGTGAGGGTTATCCCGAGATTGCCGAGGCCTTCAAGCGCTATGCCTTTGAAGAGGCCGACCATGCATCAAGATTCGCCGAGCTGCTGGGCGAGGTCGTTTGGGACACCAAGACCAACCTCGAGAAGCGCATGGCAGCCGAGGCCGGAGCCTGCGAGGATAAGACCCGCATCGCCAAGCTCGCCAAGGCCCAGGGCCTGGATGCCATCCACGACACCGTCCATGAGATGGCACGCGACGAGGCTCGTCACGGCCAGGGCTTCACCGGCCTGTACAACCGCTTCTTCAAGAAGTAATCGGGCGCGGGATATTCCCCTGTTGATACAAGAACGCCTGGGCACTCACAGTGCTCAGGCGTTTCTCGTAGTCCCGCTGGGAATCGCCAAATGAAATAAGGTCATTTTTGCACAACATCACCACAAACACCGAAAAACACTACAAAATTGCACTGATTTAGTGCGTTTTATAAAACATATAGGCCACAACAACCAGACGAAAAAATGTTGTTTTGACTAAAAAAATATTGCCTTTTGTTGTGCAGATGTTGTGCAAATGTATTATCTTTGCACAACGAGAAGACCAAACCAGATTAAATTAGTAGTATTATGATGAATCCAAGTTTACAAGTAGCGGGGAATGTGAGCGGTGCTTGCGCTCCCCAGAGTGTTGAGAATGGAAAGTTTGTAGCCACCTATCACGGGGACAACATGAAACCCAAGATTAGCGATGGCGATGTGATTTACTTTTGCCCCCAAGATGACCTAGACTTAATCATGTATGGTCACGTCTTCTATGTGGAGACGGACGATTTTTCCGTAGTGTGCCATGTGAGACGTTATGCACCAGACGAAGACAACAAGGTCATATTGCATCACGCAAATCCAGAGTATCAAGACATGATTCTGGACAAGTCCAAGATTCGGTCATGTTACATGGCCGACCGCATTGTGTCAGTATCAATCAAGCAACCCTTTTAATCCAGACCACTATGAGAACAATCAAGGCTTTTATTCGTGTATCTCCCAAGCGCAAGCAGAACTTTGATGCTGCCGTGCGATTCCGCATTAGCGATGGACGGAGTGTGCAATTATTCTACACCTCTAGCATATATGTTGACCCCAAAGTCTGGGACTCCAAGTCTGGACATATCAAGGCCAAAGTATTGTATAGCGATATTGAGCGCAAAGAGTTTGACAATTCCGTGGACAGAATGAAAACTCTTTTACTTGATGTCTATGATAATGCGCCCAACAAAGAATCATTGACAAGCAAAGATTTCGTTACTCTGGTGGACATGAGACAGCACCCAGAGCGATATGACATTGAAGACGATAGCATGGATTTTTTTAAGGCATTTGACAAATACTTATTTAGCAAGGGCAAAGACTTGAGTCCAAATACACTCAAGGAATGCCATGTTACTTATAGATGCTTACAACGATTCCAACTCTTCAAGGCCATTGAGAGCGGTGCATCATTCAAGTTGGACTTTGACTATCTTGATGCCAAATTGATAGAAGAGTTTGAAGATTTCCTCAAGAACGAGCATAGATATTGTGCTATGCCCAAATACAAACAAGTTTATGAGTCCGTCCCAGAGAAACGGACTCCAAAACAGAGAGGACGCAACACCATCTGTTGCATTATAAAGAAATTCCGTGCTTTCATCATGTGGGCGGTAAATGAGGGACTCACGGATAATGACCCATTCCGCAAATACACTATCAAGGGGCAGATATACGGGACTCCCTACTACATCACGATTGATGAACGCAACAAGATAGCAGATGCAGATTTGAGCGCACTCTGGGAGGCTGCAAGCGAGGACATCAAGAAACGGATTTCCAAGACCCACATTCCGCAACTCGCTATCCAAAGAGACATTTTCGTTTTTCAATGTCTGGTGGGGTGCAGAGTTAGTGACTTGTACTCGCTCACTCCCGCAAAGGTGGTAGGCGATACCATTCAATATATAGCGGGCAAGACCAAAGGGGAGCAGCCTAACACAATTGTAGTGCCGTTGAACTCAAGAGCCAAAGAGATTCTTGCAAGGTACTATGACGGGGAGCGCACAAATGGCGCACTATTCCCATTCATAGCGCAGCAGAGATACAATGATGCTATCAAGGACATCTTTACTCTGGTAGGAATTACCCGCATGGTAACTATCCTAAACACGATAACCGACAAGGAAGAGCAGCACCCCATTAACGAGGTAGCAAGCAGCCACATGGCAAGACGTACTTTTGTGGGCAATGCCTACAAGAAATTCAAAGACCCCGCATTGGTTGGGTCGATGTCTGGTCACGTTGACGGGAGCAGGTCTTTTGCCAGATACAGAGACATTGATTTAGACATCAAAAAAGAGGTAGTCAAAGAACTTGAGTAACGATATGGAAAAGACGATAATAGATAAGATAGTAAGTGGAGAAATCCACACTCTAGACCTTATTGAGCGGTTGAGAACCTATGAGCGAAAGACCATAGAAGAGTTTATAGTTGAGTTGGATTTAGAATCCGTTACCCGCAACGATGGAACAATAGAGGGCAAACGGATAGCAGACTATATCCAGAACGTAATCAATACTATCAGCAGAGAGTTGAAAGTGCCAGACCAATGGGCAATATATGAGCGAGGAAATGACCAAGCAGCGCAAGAACCAGAGCAAGCAGCACCCCAATTCCCGCCAGAGTTGAACGAAGAAAACACAAGAGAGAGATTCTTGTCATTGTTGCAAAAGGCAATAGATTGCAACTTGTGTGACAAGTCATATCATTGGCAAGGCACAAAAGCATTATTGACATACTTTTGCGCCAGAGCAAGCAATCGTCTAGGTCTAGGGAAAGGCATGGTTGTAGATAGTGAGTCCATTAGAAACATACAAAGACCAAAAATATTTTGGAAACCTTTTGAGATGTTTTTTGGGGTCTCTGGTATGTCTGGAATTGAAAAGGACTATAAAAGAAATGGTAATAGATTGCCATTTGGATATGAAAAGGTAGATAACATATTCAGTTGACAAGGTTGCCCACAATCCCCCATATATGCCCCATGTGCGCCCCACATGGGGTGTTTTTGTTTTCATGCCCCGCTACCTTTGCAACGAAAACAACAAAAATAAATAGATATGACAGAGGGAATCATAAAGAACGGGGCAAGCAGCACCCTAGTAATGATGAGGGAAGAAGACCTCATTACGTTAGCCAGAACTTTGATTCTGGAGACCAAGAGTGAGTTAGAGTCCACTATTGCCGAGAGCAATGCGGACAAGTTGATAACAACCGAGCAAGCAGCCGAGTTGTTAGGGGTCAATCGCTCCACACTCTGGAAATGGGCAAAACGTGACTACCTCAAGCCTATTGAGGTAGGCGGCAAGCGCAGGTATAGGCTTTCGGCCATCAAGGCCATCATGGCGGGCAAGCACTAACATAACACTAGGGGCAATGGAATCAACAACCGACAAGAGTAGAGCAGCGGGGTATTTCCCATTTCTGGCCACATATCGAGACGCAATTGACGTACTTGAGGAAAAAGACCAATTGGAACTCTACAAGGCCATCACAGACTATGGCCTTTGCATGAAAGAACCACAGAACGCTAGTGCAGTCGTGCGGGCGGTCTTCTTGGTACTAAAGCCACTATTGGACAAGTCCCGCAAGAACCGCCAGAACGGAAGAAAAGGCGGTGCGCCAAAGGGTAACTCCAATGCGAGGAAAACAAGCGAAAAACAACCCAAAACAAGCGAAAACAAGCAAAGCGGTTTTTCTGGGGACATAACATATAACATAGAACCAACAGAACCAATAGAACCAACAACAGACAACAAAGAAAAAGAGGTTGTTGATGTTGTTGTGGGGTCTCCCAAACAAAAAGTCTTGGATTCCATTAAAGACGTGGTCTGGCTAGACAAGTTTGCCTATCAATATAACGTGGATTGCCAAACCGCCAGAAATCTAGCGGAGCGGGTCATTGCCGATTGGGAACTTGCCAACATAGCAGATGACCAATGGACGCAATCACACCTGCTTAACGCAATGCGAAAGAAACTTGAGAGCGATAACAAGTCCATTGCAGAAAAAGCAGGTAAAATGACCCAGAGGGAACAATGGGAGCAGAGCATCAATGAGGGTGCAATACAAGATATTGTATCAGTCTTTGGCAATGGGTCTGGGAACAATGAACCATATTAACCAAGACAGATGACCACCGAGACGATATATGGGCAGATAGTCGCAAAGGCTAACAACTATTTAGCCGTGCCAGACGGGAACGGGGCAAGACGTATCATTAAGAGTGATATAGTCCGTGCCTATGAGCGCACATTTGCGTCACAATGCATGATTTATTGCGGAGCGGGCATCTCCACACCTTTCCGTCTTTATGCGCTTATATGGCAAAAGAGCAAGCAATATGACCTAGACAATAGCATCAAGACCCTATTGGACTGTTTGCAGTCGGTCGGTGCTATCACGGACGATAACTTGTGCATGGAGATTGTGGCCAGAAAAGGGATTGACCGAGTTAACCCCAGAGTGGAGTTTGCTCTGGAAGAGATAAACAAGCAATTATCGCTATTTGACTTGCGGGAGTTGTACTTGCAAGCCAGAGGGCAGAAAGACATAGAATTATGAACAAGGATTTTTCAAACAAAATTTTACATTTTATGAAAACTGAACTTATTAACAAAGAGATTATTGCACGCATTGAGCGAGCAGGTGTGTTTCATGGCACTCTGGACTATCTGGATGCAGAGATTATCCGCATGAAAGATGTTAGGCGCATATACTCATGGGAGGGCGCATTGTCAGTAACCGATATGGCGGTTAATGGCATATCTAGAGGAAAAATAACCCCGCCCGTTAGTGTGGTGGAGTTTATGTCCAACAACATCATTGAACTAAACAAGTGCAGCGAAAAGGCCACAAGGTCTATTGAATCAATCCAGACATGGAAGAGAGAGTAATTGAATCATTTCTGGCTATTGGTGACGGAAGAGGTGGCAAAGCCACAAGCGGCTACGGCAACGGAGACGGGAGCGGAAGCGGCTATGGCTATGGTAGCGGTGAATCTTACGGATGTGGGAGTGGTAATCGCTTTGGATATAGCACCCCAGAGGGTAGCGGAGACGGGAGCGGAAGCGGCTATGGCTATGGTAGCGGTGATGGTTTCGGTGATGGCTATGGCCGTGGCAAATATGGCTATGGCTGTGGCTATGGTAGCGGGACGGGCAATGGCAACGGAGACGGGAGCGGTAATAGTGACGGAGACTTATTGTCAATTCTCATGATTAATGGTGTTGTACTCTATAACATTGATGACGTACCGACTGCAATAGACAACATCAAAGGCAACCTCGCACAAGGTAGGATTCCTAACATTGATTTATCTTTTACTGATTGTTGGATTGTTCGTGTTGGGGATTGTTTTGCACATGGCGAAAACTTGCATGAAGCACAACGATATGCACAACAAAAACATCTTCCCAAAGAAACAGAGGAAAAGAGATTGAGAATGTTTGTTAAGACTTACCCAGACCCAGACAAACCGATACCCGTCAAAGACCTTTTTGATTGGCATGGGACATTGACGGGGTCTTGCTTGATGGGACGTGAGGAATGGTGCAAGAAGTATGGACTTAATAAGGAAAATGGCTTTTATTCAATACGTCAATTTGTGTCATTGACAAAAAACGGATTTGGCGGTGACACTATCAAAAAACTAAAGAACTATTACAAGAATTGGGATAACCCAGACGGATTTTTGAGACTATGAACGAAAAGAATTTAAGACCATTCACTAGCGGCCAAAGCCGTGACAAAGCCGTGAGAAATGGTAGAAAAGGCGGTGTGGCTAGCGGTAAGAGACGCAGGGACAAGAGGGAGTTATACAAGACCCTGCAAGACTTGCTTGCCAGACCGATGACTGATGCAATGGGCAACCCCGTCACGTCCCCCGTCACGGGTAAACCCATGTCCATTATTGAGACTCTGGCAACTACCATAATCCAAAAAGCGGTCAAAGGTAGTCCGCAACACATTCGGCTAATTCTTGACGTTATGGGATGGAAAGCACCGATTGTCCAAGAGGTCAAGCAGACCATTACCGATGAGCGCAGCATTGAGGAAATGACCATAGAACTTAAAAGGCTCATGAGATTTGATGCGCTCAAGTTAGATGGGCAGCAAGAGCGGCAATTTGGGGAGTTGCTTGATATTCTCTACCAGACCAAAGAGACAGAGCCAGACGGGGAACTGATGGCAAAACTATTCAACAAATAAATTCAATTCAGTATGACAGAAGAAATGATTAACAAGTATGGTGATGGCAGCGGTGTCCGTGTGTGGGTATATGATTCCAGAAAGGACTCCTTGCTCAAGGTGTGCAGAGCTGCAAATAACTTTGCCATTCCCGCACTCAAGGCACTTGGATTGCCTATCACTCTGGAGAACGTGATAGCGCAGCTCAAAGACAGAAACTTTGCTATCACTCTGGACAAAGAGACAAAGATTAACTCATTGTCCCGCCAGATTACCGATTGGGAGCGCAGCATCTTTGAGCGGTATATCAAAGACGATGCAGAGCAAAAAGTGAACGAGTGCTACAAGGGTTACAACGGAATATTATCCATTGAGGGCATTAATGCGGAGTTTTACAAGAAATGGTTGTATATAGATGGCGAAGACTTGAGGGCAAATCTTGAGCAACTTACCAAAGACCACACCAAGCATCTTGAGACCCCAGAGGAACACATTATCTGGGAGAATCTATGCCAGACGTGCGAATGTTTGAACAGCCTTTTTGCGGGCAAGAACATCAATCTTGACTATGTGAAGAATTTAATCAATATAAACCAACGTGGAGAATTTGTGCCTAACACCCCCATTGATGCGGGCGATTTCGGCAAAATCACCACCGACTAAAACAGACGTTATTATGAGTAGTAAAATTTGGTGGGACAATAAGAACAAACCCACAGAGCAGCAGAAAGCGCAGATTAGCGAAGAGCAGGTAGATGCTTATGCAGAGAAAGTGATTGAGCAGATTATCGCCAATGGCAAGAAATCCGCCCAAAGCAGCGATGACGAAGACATCATTTCCCGCATGGTCAACTATGACCCAGAGGCCGAGACGGAGACTGCATATACCAGGGAAGACGCATTGCGTCTCTTGTCTGGTGTGGACTTGAGAGACCACATCATGACCACCACTCCCGCAGGTCTGGCCGAGTTGCTATTGTTGTAGAAGATACCCGCTAGAATTTCGATTCCATTGCTTGTGTGCGCTGATGCTTATGTGTTGGCGCACACTCTTTATCTGGAGTGCCTAATAAGCACTCAAAGACGATGCACAAGTAAAGAGAGCGGGAATCGCCCAAGAGCGACCCCCGCAAGAATCCAAGTCTAATGACCAAACCAGACAAGGATTAAGAGTTTATTACAACAACGGATTTTCCGTTGCGCTACAAAGATACGAAAAGCCACCGAAACACCCATACCCAAGCGGGCAAAAAGTTGAGAGACACGGGGCAGTTGTGCAATTGTTGTGCAACACCCCATAAAACGAAAAGACAACCAATTGAAACTCAATTGATTGCCTTTTTTCAATGTAGTCCCGCTGGGAATCGAACCCAAATCTAAGGTTTAGGAAACCTCCATTCTATCCATTGAACTACAGGACCATCAAGGAATCGGCCGGCTTGGGGCAACGGGGCCGTGTCCGGCCGATTCGTTATTTCACATGGATCAGGAATTACTTCCTGCTGGCAGCGGCCAGCGCTGCTTCCTTCTTGTCGCTGCGACGGGCAATCCAGTAGGCCACGGGCGAAGCGATGAACAACGATGAAGCGGTACCGATGATGACACCCAGGATCATCGCGAAGATGAAGCTGCGGATCGACTCACCGCCCAGGAAGAACATGACGAACAGCACGAGCAAGGTCGTGATTGAGGTCATCATGGTTCGTGACAGGGTGCTGCACAGTGCCTTGTTGAAGGTGGTGTACAGGTCCTGCTTGGGATAGAGCTTGCGGTACTCACGCACGCGGTCAAACACAACCACCGTATCGTTGACCTGATAACCGATAACGGTCAGGATAGCGGCGATAAACGTCTGGTCGATCTCCATCGAGAAGGGCAGCAGACCGTGCAGGTTGTAGAAACCGATGACTACAAACGAGGTGAACGCTACGGCAGCCAGAGCGCCGATTGAGAAGGCGATGTTGCGGAAGCGGAACAGGATGTACAGTGCCATGGCGAGCAGCGAGAAGAGCACTGCCCAGATGGCCTGGTTGGTCATGTCGCTTGCGATGCTCGGGCCTACGGTCTCGCTCGAGACGATGCCGGCGCTCTCGTTCGACATGCTGAAGTCTTCCTTGCTCATGTTGCCCAGCTCACTCTTGAGGCCGGTGTAGAGCTTGTCCATGATCTCGTCGTCAACACCCTCACTGTTGTCGTTGATCTTATAGTTGGTCGAGATGCGCACCTTGGTGTCGTTGTCGATGGTGATGACCGAGGTGTTGGCATCATCAAACAGCGGTGCCAGCTGGCTCTGCAGGGCCTGGGTCTTGACGGGATGGTCAAATTGTACTACATAGTTGCGGCCACCCGAGAAGTCGATACCACGGTTCAGGCCCAGGAAGACGAACAGCACGGCAATCACAGCAATGAGTGCCACGACAAAAATCGAGGTCTTCTTGGCAGCGCCCATGAAGTTGAACTTGACGTTCTCCATCAAGTGACGGGTCATGCTGGTGTTGAAGGTCATCTTGTCAAACGTGCCCTTGTTGACGAAGTGCTCCATCACGAGGCGTGTTGCAAACACGGCGGTGAAGAACGAGCAGCAGATACCGATTACCAGGGTAACGGCAAAACCGCGGATGGGACCTGAACCGAGCAGGATCAGGATGATACCCGTGATGATGGTGGTCAAGTTAGAGTCAAAGATGGCCGAGAAGGCATTCTTGTAACCGTCGCTCACAGCGGCCTTGAGACCCTTGCCGGCACGGAGCTCCTCCTTACAACGTTCAAAGATAAGCACGTTGGCATCCACCGCCATACCCAGCGTCAGCACGATACCGGCGATACCGGGCAGCGTGAGCACGCTCTGGAACGAGGCCAGGATACCGATGGTGAAGAACAGGTTCAGGATCAGACCCAGGTTGGCAATCGAACCGGCCTGCCAGCCGTAGGCGAGCCACATGAAGATCATCAGCAGCACCAGGGCGATGATGAACGAGGTGATACCCTTCTCGATCGATTCCTTACCCAGCGACGGGCCGATAACGCTCTCGCTGGCAACATTCACGCGTGCTACCATCTTACCAGACTCGAGCACGTTGGCAAGGTCATTAGCCTCCTCGAGGGTGAAGCGGCCGCTGATCTGCGAGCGTCCGCCATCGATCTGGCTATTGACGTTGGGGAAGGAGTAAACCTGGTCGTCGAGCACGATGGCGATAGCCTTACCGATGTTCTGACCGGTGATGCGGCTCCACTGGCGGGCGCCCTCGTCGTTCATGGTCATCGATACGACCTGTCCCTGCATGTTGTCATACTCGCTGGTAGCGCGGGTAACGACGTCACCGGTGAGCACGGGCTGCTTGTTGATGGTGCGCAGCGCGATGAGCTGGAAGGCCTCATGGCCACCCTGCATCTTCTCGGGCTTCACGGTCCAAGCCAACTTCAGGTCGGCGGGCAGGATTGTCTTGGCAACCGGCGAGTTGATAATCTTGTTCACGGCAGCAGTGTCGGCAACCGAGACATAGCCCACGATGGGTGTGCCACCCTGTACGCCGGCGAGCTGGTCAAAGCCGGTCAACTGGGCAAGGGTGCGGGCGTCGCCCTTGGCAGCGGGAGCAGCCTGGGTGGCAGCGGGAGCAGCCTTGGCAGCGGTGTCGGCAGCAGCGGCCTGTGCAGTAGCAGCGGTGTCGGTAGCGGCGGCCTGGGCGGGAGCAGCGGCGGTCGTGCCGTTAGCCTTGGCCTGGTCGCTGAGCTGGCGCAGCGACTGAGCGATGTCGCTCAGCGTGTAGGTCTCGTAGAACTCCAGGTTAGCGGCGCCCTGCAAGAGCTTGCGCACGCGTTCGGGCTCTTTCACACCCGGGAGCTCGAGCAGGATGCGGCCAGTGCTCTGCAGCTTCTGAATATTGGGTTGAACCACACCGAAACGGTCGATACGGTTGCGCAGCACCTTGTAGGAGTTGTCAACCATGCTGTTGACCTCATCCTTCAGGATGCTCTGGACCTCAGCGTCATTGGCGTTGGGCTTCTCCTTGATGCGCTCGATACCGCGGAAGATCTGGGCCAGGTT
>CAMJXD010000029.1 GCA_946409635.1 uncultured Prevotellaceae bacterium | reverse complement strand
ACGCCACACGAGGCCTACGGCCTGTGCGCCGTGGGGTTACTTCAAGTTCAAGGCCAGCGGCCTTGCTGTGGCCTTCGACCACACCGCCCCACCTTTTATCGGGTGAGCCAAGGTCACACGTGCACACGCGGAAAAAAAGAAAAAAACGGAAAGATAAAAAGGTTAGGGTTTAGAGCTTAGCCACTGGCTGCTATTCTCTCATTATATGGATAATTTTTCCAGGCAGAGACAAGGGCTTGATTCAGGGCCGTACAGAAGGATGTCGCTGAAGGCGACCTCTTGACGGTCATGGGTATAGGGGTCGCCTTCAGCGACGACATGGGTGGATTGCTGCACCGTGGGTGCCTGCCACTTCACTCGCTTCGCTCGTTTCTTCAGCAGGTTCAGAGGACACCCTGCGGGTGAGGCTGGCCGGGCGGGTGTCCGTGCTGCGCACGGAAAAATTTAGCAAAATTATAAGTAAAATTAAAATAAAAATTGCTTAATTATTCGGCCGCTGGGCCGATTAAAACCCAGCGACTGACTGATGGCACAGCCACTTGATTTAGGGGGCGGTTGCGGCTCTACAGCTCGTTGAGCGAGTGGATCATGCCGCTGTAGGAGATGGCGTCACGGCCGCGTGGGTCGACGTCGATGGTGGTTTTGCCGTTCATGAACACCTCGACGTGGAAGCGGTAGCTGTCGTCGCCGTTCTCGACCTTGAAGTTGATGCGAGCGCGGTCGGGCTTGGGATACTCAACTTTGTAGTCAAGTATCTTGCTCGAGAAGTTGAGGGCCTTGTAGCCGCTGGCTCCGTAGCCCACGTTCTGGCCCGAGCCGGCATAGGGCAGGTAGCACGTTACCGTGCCGTCGCGGACAATCATCTTCTGGCCCAGGCTCACGCTGGTGGTTGGGGCCGACAGGGGTCGCATCGATCCCACCATGACATAGTACTGCTGGCTCTCGAGCAGCGCCTTGATGGCCTGGGCGCGCTGCTCGTCCACTACCTGGGAACCCGTGCGGCATCCCGCAAGAGTGAGTGTGAGCAGCAGCGTAGTGATAAAGAATAATTTTTTCATTTCTAGTGTATGTTAAAGTGTTAGACGATAATAATCGAGCCTTGGTTACTTGAACACCATCTCGCCGTCAAATGTCACGGCATCCTTGTCCCGGGCAATGATGTCGATAACGGCCTTGCCGCCGGCAAACACGTCGATGCGGAAGAAGTAGGAGTCCTCCACGTTGGTCACTCTGAACTCGATGTGGGAGCGGTTGCTGGTGGGATAGGTGATGGTGTAGTTCTCGATCTTGCCCTTGAAGTTCAGGCCATGACCGCCGCCGTAGGGCACGCGATAGGCCTCGCCGATGTAGGGCAGGTAGCTGTCCACCTGGTCGCCGTCGACGGTGAGCTCGTAGTTTGACGTCACGTGTCGCGCCATGCCTCCCAGGGGTTTCATCCAGTCGACTGCGATGGTGTAGTGACGCGTGTCGAGGCCTTCCTGAACCTGCCGCATGATGGCCGCCTCTTGCTCGGCCTTGCTCACGGTGGATGCGGTGCCGCAGCTTCCTAGCAGGATGGGCAGCATAGTCATGGCTGACATTAATAAAAGATGGATCCTATTCATAACGGTTTGTATTTCAGTTTTCAGTTTTCAGTTGTCAGATGAACGCGGATGCCGCTGACAACTGACAACTGACGACTAATCAGTTAATCACGGCTATCTTGGTCACGGCGGCCTTGCCGTTGCTGGCCGACTGTGAGCACAGCACCATATACACGCCCGTGGGCACACGCTCGCCGCTCTGGTCACAGCAGTCCCAGGTGGCCATGCCGCCGGTCGACTTGAGCTGGCGGATGACGTTGCCACTGGCGTCGGCAATCTTGACAAGCGTGCCTTCCATCATGCCGGTGATGGTGACGTTGCCGCCATACTCGGGCCGCACGGGGTTGGGGTAGGCATAGATGTTGTCGTAGTTGGGCTCGGCGGGGCTGGAGTCGCTGAAGTACTCATACAGGCCGGCCGGCGTGGTGACGTACACCGAGTTGCTGCCCTGGTTGCAGCACACCTGGTAGACCGTGTTGGAGGCCAGAGGGCTGTTGGTGGTGTTGAACCGGGCAATGACCTGTGAGCCGTCGGCACTCACCAGAAACAGTCCTGAGGTCTGGGTGGCAATCCACTTGCGGTTGGCGCCGTCGACGGCAATATCATTGACCTGGATGCCGTCGAGCAGATAGTCGGCCATGCCGGTGCCGTCGTTGCGGGGCACCTTGATGTGGTTGACCCTGAAGTCGCTTGAGAAGGCCTGGGCCGGGTTAAACGAGACGATGCCCTCGGTCGTGCCCATCCACACGAGGCCGTTCAGGTCCTCTTCCAGGGTCATCACGTTGGTCCAGGAGACGGCTAGGCCGTCCTGGTCGGTAAGGCGGCTGTAGGACCGGTAGTCGGGGTTGGTCGACAGCCCGCCGTTGCTGTTCCACAGCACGATGGGCATCTTAAAGTCACCGTCGGTAAATATCTTGATGTCGTAGTTGCTGTGACGGGTCGAGAGGAAGCAGGCGCGCTGGGTGTGGCCAGTGCTCATGTCTTTAATCTCGGGCAGGATCCAGTCCTGGGCCGTCGTGGTGGCAAGTTTGGTCTTGGCCGCCGGCAGCACCATCACGGGATGCTCGGGGTTCTCTAGGCTCTGGACAACCCACAGGTTGCCGTTACGGTCGATGCTGGTGATGGGGTGCATCGCGTAGCGCTTGAGCAGGGGGCTGTTGCTCTCGTCATAGGTCATGGCAATCTTGCCGTCGACCACCTTGAGCAGGCCCTTGCGCCAGGTGCCCAGGAAGTAGGTGCTGGCATCGTCGGGCATAAATTCGATCCAATAGGAGCCGCTAGTGGGTGCTCCCTCGGGCGTGACGTCCTGCCACTTCATGCCGTCATAGGTGTTGATATAGGTGGCCTTCTCGTCAGAGAAGAAGGCGTTGGGACCCGGTGAGGAGACATAGAGCAGGTCGCTTGACTTGTTGTAGGTCATCCAGAACGGCGTGGCAAACGTCACCGAATTGGGCAGGTAGTAGCTGTCCGACCCCAGGGTGTGCAGACCCTTGGGCCCGGCGGCCCAGTAGGTGCCCCCCGCATCAGGATGGCTGCTGACAATCTCGCCGGGGACCTTAAGCGTGTCGACGACCTGACCGGCAGCATTGGTGATGAAGCTCTCGCCCTGGCCTGGCAGGTTCAGCAGCCAGCCGCCAGCTGTGCTCTGCACCTGGGTGGCCTTGTTGACCGACAGCCTGTCAAAGCCGAACCGGCTCGTGCCGTCGTCACGTTGCGTCATGTGGGCCACATAGGTCCATCCGGTAATGTAGAAGAAGTTGGCATTGTCAATGGGGACCATCTTGGCTTCGCTGAGCTGTGGTACGAGCGTGAATGATGACAGCTGCTCGTGGTAGGCCTCGGCGTCGCCGTAGTAGAAGGCCGTGGGGGTCGATATCAGCAGCTTGTCGCCGACGCGTGCCACCGACGTGAGCTTCTCGCGGTAGATGTGCGACTCCTTGACGACAAACTTGTGGTCGTCGATGACCACATAGCCGAAGTCGGTGGCCACGTACATCACGCCGTCGGCAAAGGTCACGTCGTTGATTGTCTTGCCCGAGGTCATCACAGCGTCCTTGATTTCGGGCATGTTGACCACTGAGCCGTCGGCCTGGATGACGTCGATGTTGGCGTTGCTGTAGACCACGACGACATAGTTGCGCCCGGTGTTGTAGTAGAGCTGTGAAATGAGCATGTCGCTCAGGTCGTTCATGATGCTGAGCGCCTCATTCTCGGCGGTCTCCTTGTCCAGCCTGAACAGGTTGCCCCCGGCCAGGTAGTAGACCCACTCCCTGGTGTCGGCCACAGCGGTCACGTTGTTGCCCACATAGGAGGTGTGGATGCGCCAATCACCAACGGCGTTCTGGCCCGTTGCCTGGGCCACTGCCATCATCACTAGGGTCGCCAGCAATAATATCTTCTTCATGTCTGCGGTTTTTTTTGTCGTTTCAACAGTTTTTTAGCTCTCCAGGTCGCCCAGGCGGCCCGTAAGGCTATAAACATAACGTAAATGCACCCCGTTAAATTGTGTGCCATGTGCCACAATCCTTACATTCAAGCCAGTTTAGGGGGGCCGAACGTGGGGGTGTGGCGCATGGCTGCACGGTCTGGTGGCTCAGCCGGTGACGGTGACGGTGCTGACGGTGTTGTTCTTCTCGCCGCGCTTGACCTCGATGCGCGTGGTGATGTACTCCTTGAGGCTCTCGACGTGGCTGATGATGCCCACGCGGCGACGGCCCAGGTCATAGAGCCTGTTGAGCGTTTCCATCACCTTGCCGATGTACTCGGGACTGAGCGAGCCGAAGCCCTCGTCGATGAAGATGGTGTCGACGGTAAAGACCTTGCCCGAGATGTTGGACAGCGCCAGGGCCAGGGCCAGCGACACCATGAAGCTCTCGCCGCCCGACAGCGTGCTGGCCGACGCGAGGTCGCCCTGCAGCGTGTCGCGCACCAGAATGGCGAGCGTGCCGGGGTTGGGCACGAGCTCATAGCGGTCGTTGATTTTGCACAGGTAGCCGTTGGCGTTGTGCAGCAGTTCGCCCAGGATGTAGCTCTGGGCGATCCTGCGGAATACCTTGCCGTCGGCGCTGCCCAGTCTGTCGCTGAAGTCGGCCCACTGGCGATACTGGGCCTCGGCGTCTTGGAGCGCCGCCTTCTTGTCGCCCGCGGCCTTGATGTTGTCCTCGTCGGCCTTGAGGCGGGCCTTGAGCTCCGCGATGAGGTCGGCCAGTTCTTGCTGGCGGACGAGGGCGCCGCCCAGCATGCTGTCGAGCTTGTCGCGGTCCTCTTCGGGGAAGGGGGGCTTGTTGCCGTCGAGTTCCTGCAGTTGCTTGTCGAGCGTGCTGATCTCGCCTCGCTCGTGGGTGATGGCGTCGTTGAGTGCCTGCCGGGCCTGTCTCAGGGCGTCAATCTCGTCCTGGCGGTGAGCGCCCAGCAGCGTGAGCCGTTGCATGTCGATGGCCGGATTGCCGGCCAGGAAGCGGTCTAGGCCCTCGCGGGATTTCTCGGCCTTGGCCCGCTCGTTGTCCAGGCGGTTGTTCCAGCCGATGTACTTGTTCTCAAACTGCCGCCATTGCTCGTCCAGGTTGTCGGGCAGCTCGTCGCTGGTCAGGCCGTTGTCGACCAGTCCGATGATGTTGTGCTTGTTGTCCTGCATGGCGGGGAGAAGGCCGTCGGCCCTGGCGATGCGTTGGCGCAGGGTTTGGGCTTGGGCCTCGCGGGTGCGGTAATTGTCGGCCTTGTGCTGCAACTCGGTGACAAAGCCGCCGTCGGCCGCTAGCCGTTGCTGCCAGTCGCTCATGGTCAGCAGGGCATCCAGGTGCTCGATCAGCGAGGCGATGCGGGCGGTTGCCGTGTCGATGAGCTTTTTCTGGTACTTGATGCTCTCGATGACCGTGTCGTGGTCATGTCGCGCGCGGCTGTGGGCGTCGGTGAGTTTGGCCAGCAGGTCACGCTGCTCGGTGATGCGCTGGTTCAGGGTCTCGGCCTGTTGCAGGGCCTGGTTGAGGGCGGCAGTGTCGGTGTCGATGGCGGCAATCAGGGCATCGGCGGCAGCGTTGTCGGCAATGCTGTCGACGGGCTTACCGGCCATCGACAGGCACTGGCATGCTGCTAGCACTTGCTTGTCACGGGCCTTGATTTTGGCCTCCAGGTCCTGCCGTGCAGCATCAATCTGGCGGTCAAGCTGGCTGATGGCCTTGACCGAGGCGGCGATGGCGTTCTCGGTGAGCTTGAGGTTGGCCTCGGCCTGCTTGAGTTCGGCCCTCAACGACTCGATGACATTCTCGCCGTGCGGGTCGAGCAACTGGTCGATGATGTGGCCGCACACGGGGCAGGTGTCGCCCTGGTGCAGCATCTTGTGGGCCTTGTCCAGCAGATGCTGCATGTCGGTCTCCCTGTCGACGGCATCTCGGGCCTTGTCCACCAGGGTGCGCTTGTCGGCCACCGTTGCTTGGGCCACAGCCATCTCGTGCTGCTCCTTGTCCCGGTCGGTGACCAGGCCCTGGACTCTGCCAGCCGCCTGGTCCACGGTGTCGTTGGCCACCTTGAGCAGCGAGAGCGCCTCTTTGGCCCCGGCCAGCTTGTCCTTGCGGCTGTTGATGCCGGCAACGTCCATGGCGTCATACTGTTGCCTGAGCTGCTTGACCTCGGCCTCCTGTTGCTGCTGTGCCGCGTCGGCGGCCTTGAGGGCTCGTTCCACATCGGGCTGGCGTTGCTGGTCCAGGCTCAAGGCGCGCCTGTATTCATCCTGATGGTTGCGCTCGTCGCGCAGCTGGTCGAGCATGGTCTTGATGCTCTTGATGTTCTTGTACATCTCGCTGTTGGGGGCCTCATGAGCGAGAAACGAGTCGGTGTCGGCCAGTTGGTTGCGCTCCTGCTCGAGTCGTGAGACCATGGTGCGCAAGGCGGCGCACAGGCTGTCGTAGCGCTGCTGCAAGGCGGGCTTCTCGCCGATGAGCGACTGTATGGCGCGCTGGGCGTCGTGGTGGTCCTTGAGGTCGTGTCGCGCCTCGGCGGTGGCGTCCCAGTCGGTGACCAGTTTGCCTTGTTCGACATAGGCGGGCTCCTGGGTCTTGGCCAGCTTTTCAGACAAGGCTCGGCGCTTGATGTCCAGGCTCTGGCCGATGCGCGCCTTGTCGTCGAGCCACTGGGCCATCTTCCTGGCTCCCTCGGTCTGCTGCGTCAATGACTCGAGCTGCTGGGCGAGTGAGGTCATCTCGCTGCCGATGTGCTGCTTCTCCTCGTCGTCGAGCAGGTGGATGCTCTTCAGCTGCTCGAGCAGCGTGTCGCGCTGGGTGGCCTTGTCGCGCAGGACGTCATAGATTTTCTTGCCGATGCGGGTATAGATGTCGGTGCCGGTCATCTTCTCGAGCAGGGCGGCCTTATCGTCATCCGAGCTGTTGAGGAATTCGGCAAATTTTCCCTGTGCGAGCACCACCGTGCGGAAGAACTGGTTCATGTCCAGCCCGGTGAGTTCCAAGACCTTGCCGTTGATTTTGTCGATATTGTGCTCCTCGGTGACCGATGCGCCATCGACGGTCGCCAGTGTGCGTGCCACCGCCTGCAACTTGCCGTCGACGCGGCCACGGGCGCGGTGCACGTGCCACTTGGCTATGTAGGTCTTGCCGTTGTTGTCGTCAAAGGTCAGGCTCACGTCGGCACTGGTCGTGCCACGTCTCATCAGCTGCCGCGCGTCGTTGGTCCTGAGTTCGTCCTGGTTATTGGTGTTCTCATATTGGGTCTTGATCTTGTCGGCACTCATGCGCGGCGTGTTGCCGTACAGTGCCAGGCAGATGCAGTCGATGATGGTTGACTTGCCCGCCCCGGTCTCGCCGCTGATGAGGAACAGATGCTCTCCATCCAGCGGTGCAGCGTCAAAGTCGATGACGGCGTGCTCAATCGACGCGATATTGTCGATGGTCAGTTTCTTGAGTTTCATTGTTGGTCCTCTTGCTGAATTAATTGGTAAACATAGTTGAACATCTCGCGCTCCTGCTCATTCATGGGGCGCTTGGCCTTGTCGCGGTAGTAGCGGTCTGCCACGTCGATGGGCTGCATCTTGCTGAGCTCGTCGACGGTGAGCGGCCGTGCCTGGCGATGCTCGACCACAGTGGCGGTCTTCTTGATCTCGCACAGGCGGCATGCCTTGTCCTGCACGGCCTGCATGGCCTGTTCTTGGGCCCAGTGGGGCAGAAAGGTCTCTACCTGTACATTCAGGCGCAGGTAGGCCTGCTCGGTGGGGTCAAACTGCTGCAGCAGTTCCAGAGCTGAATCCAGCGGCACCGCCTCGCCGGCCGGCAGCGTGTGTAGCGGCTTGATGTTCTTGATGCGCTTGGTCTCGATGCGCGGCTTGTCGCCGTGGCTATCTATCTCGACGATGCTCACCGAGTGCTCGCACTGCTCGTCAAAGCTCACCGGCAGGGGTGTGCCGCAGTAGCGCACGCGGTCGGTCAGCTGCTGTGGCCGGTGGATGTGACCCAGGGCCACATAGTCATAGCCCTCGCCCAGTGTGGTGATGTCCACACTGTCCATCATCAGGCTCATGTCATGACCCGTGAAGTCGCTGTGACTCACCGCCAGGTGGGCCATGAGAACGATTGGCACGCCGTTGTGGTTGTTGGCATTGGCCAGGTCGAGCACAGCCTGGAAGTAGGCTCGCTGGCGCTCCTCGCGACCGGTGTCGGTGCCGTCGACCAGCGGAAAGTTGGAGGGAAAGGCAAACGGCACAGCGGCGACGATACCCTTGTCGCCCACTGGCACGATGTGGCTGTCGAGGGCCGCATGGCCGCTTGTGTCGCGGGCGATGCCGCCCTTGACCATCACGCCGGCCTTCTCCCACAGCAGGCGGTCACAATCCAGGCGCGACGCGCTGTCGTGGTTGCCGGCGATGACGATGATGTCCATCGTGGGGCATGCCCGGCGTATGTTGAGCATCTCCTCGACATACATGTTCATTGCCGCGTTGGACGGCGCAGCGGTGTGAAAGATGTCGCCGCTCACGAGCAGCGCATCGGGTGTGTGCTTGCGGGCGATGTCGGCTAGTTGCCGCAGCATGTCGCGCTGCTCCTCGCTGCGGTCATAGTTGTAGAAGTTCTGGCCCAGGTGCCAGTCACTGGTGTGGATAAATTTAAACATGGATTTTCAACTTCGTTATGATGGGCTGTAAAAGGATTTCAACCGTAATTGTTTTCTTAAGGCAAATATATGAAAAAACACTGAAAAGTGCAAATTTCCAGTGTTAATAGATGTTAGCTGTCGGCGTTGCCGCTATCGGGCGCTGCGGGTGGCTATTTTCTTGCCTTTCTTGTCCCAGGTGTAGATCCACCCGCCCTTCAGGCTCGTGAAGGTATCACCTGTCGCCGACAGGACCTCGCCCACTGAGCTCTCAGAGAATGTGTGCAGCTTTTTGCCCTTGGCGTCGCAGGTGTAGTACCAGCCGCTCTTCTTGAGGATGTAAAACGACTCGCTGTAAGCGACCACTTCGCCCTGGCTGGTGCTGAAGGTGTGTACCCTCTTGCCCTTCTCGTCATAGACGTAGTACCATGAACTCTTGTTCTCGATGTAACTGATTTTTTGGGCCTGGATGGCAGTGAAAGCCAGGAGCATGACTAGCGCGATAAGAATTCTTTTCATGACGGTGACGATGTTATTTGATGAGTTTGATAATCTGGCGTTCGGTGGCATTGGGCAGGATGCGGTGGAAGTGTTCCATGATGCGCTCGAGCGACTCCTGGGGCGAGCGGTCACAGTGGCAGGCCTCCTTGCCCAGCAGCAGCTCGGGTGTGGTGAGCAGCGACCAGCCCCAGCCATACTCCTGGCCATGCTTGTCGCGGGGATAGACAAAGTCCTGGGTGACGATGTGGCAAGACATCTGCAGGCGGGTGACGTAGCCATCAAAGCGGCTGCGCATCTTGGCCCCGGTGAAGCCGCAGGCGGCGCGCAGCTCGCGCGTGATGAGGCTGCCGTGCTCGCTCAGGGTCATCACGATGGCCTCTTCGATCGAGCCCTCGGCCGGGGTAGGGTAGGCATGGCGGCGGTAGTTCATGAAGTCGGGCCACCAGTCCATGCTGATGTAGCCGGCCTTCTTGTCAAAGAACTTGCCGTACACGCAGCCGCCCTCGGTCACAATCGGGCCTTTCCATTTCCACATGGGCCAGTCCCAGCCTCCGTCGTCGTAGGTCACATAGCGGCAGTCGTCGTCCACGACATCCTCGGCCGAGTAGCCGCTGATGCCGCTATAGAGCAGGGGCAGGAACCCGATTTCCTGTATCAGGCCCATCAGCTCGTTGGCATTATGAATCATTCCCCGTTTCAACATATCATGACTATTGCAAATGTACAACACACATTTACAGGCGTATCAGGGCTGCGCCCAGCAGCATGAGCAGGATGCCCAGGGCGGGCATCCACGTGATGGATTTGCGCGGTGCACCCAGCCAGCCGTTGTGCTCCATGAGCATGCTCAGCGTGAACTGTCCCACCAGCAGCGCCATGGTGAACACACCGACGCCCACCTCGGGAACCAGCCAAGCGTTGCCAAACACGATGGCTGCGCCACACAGGCCGCCCAGCCACATCCACCAGGGATACTCGCGGCTCATGGCCTTGCCCACCAGCTGCGTCTTGCCGGCAAGCGTGCAGCCCAGCAGCAGCACCGCCGTGGCGACAAAGAAGGCTACCGTCGTCGCCTGGACGGGGTTGCCGATGATGGCCGACAGCTGGGCATAGGCTCCAGTGATGCTGGCCGACAAGCAGCCCGACACGACGGCCAGCAACTGCCACAATAGCCGTCGCGAACCGGTGCTGGTGCCTGCCATCTGTCCGCCTGACTGGAGCTTGGGCAGAATAACGACGAGCGTCACACCGGCAATGAGCAGCAGCGAGCCGATGATGCGGCTTGTGTCGAGCGGTATCACCTTGGCACCAAACCACCCGAAGTGGTCAATCATCAGGCTGAAGATGAGCTGGCTGAACATGGGTATCACTATCGCCTGCACCTGGCCTATCTCCTTGAACAGGTGGATGGCGATGGTGATGGTCACCACGGCGACCAGGCCGACAAACCAGCTCCAAACGGGGGCGGCCGACAGCATCTGGCTGGTGGGCAGGATGGGGATTCCGGCAACCAGCGAGATCAGTAGCAGGGCCAGTGTCGAGACAGTGAAGGAAACCAGCGTCGAGACGTAGGCGGGGCCCACGACGCGCCGCAGCCTGGAGTTGGCCGCGGTCTGCAAGGGCATCAACATGCCCATGGCTATGATAATCAAGAAAAACATGTCACTCTTGAGTTTAATTGAGTAAGTATAAGCCTGCAAAGATAACCATATTTATTGCAATTCTACAATCTTTTGCGGCGATTTCGGCTGATAACGTCAACGACGGCAAGAGGACCGTGTCGTCTCATTGCCGTCGTTGATGATGGTTGCGGGGCAGGCTTGCCGCCCGGTGTCTCACTTGAGGTTCTGCTTGAAGAAGGCTTCAAGTTTGTCGTAGGGGATGACTCCCGCCTGATCGTCATACAGGTCGACGTGGGTCGCGCCCGGGATGATGAGCAGCTCCTTGTTGCCCACGGTGGCACTCTGGCCCTCGACGTGCTTGCCGGTCATCTTCTCGAAGGCATACTCGCTGAAGTAGCGTGAGTGGGCCTTCTCGCCGTGAACAAGCAGCACGGGGTTCTCAATCTCGTGTGCCCAGGCCAGCAACGGCTGGTTCAGGAACGACTGGGTGCCGATGACGTTCCAGCCGTCGGTCGAGTTGCCGCTGCGCTCGTGGTAGCCGCGCGGGCACTTGTAGTAGGCATGGTACTCCTTGACAAACCAGGGAGCGTCGTCGGGCAGCGGGTCGATCACACCGCCGGCGCGCTTGTAGGTGCCGTTCTTGAAATCCTCGGTACGCTGGGCCGCGATGGCCTTGCGCTGGGCCATGCGCTTCTCGGGCGTGTTGTCGTTGCCAAAGTAGCCCTCGGCGCTGATCTTCGACATGTCATACATCGTCGAGGCCACGGTAGCCTTGATGCGCGGGTCGATGGCCGCGGCGTTGATGGCCATGCCTCCAAAACCGCAGATGCCGATGATGCCGATGCGCTCCGGGTCAACGCTCTCTTGGTTGGACAGGAAGTCGACAGCGGCCAGGAAGTCTTCGGTGTTGATGTCGGGCGATGCCATGCGGCGGGGCTCGCCGCCGCTCTCGCCGGTATAGCTCGGGTCAAAGGCGATGGTCACAAAGCCGCGCTCGGCCATGTGCTGGGCATACAGGCCGCTCGACTGCTCCTTCACGGCGCCAAACGGGCCGCTCACGGCGATGGCAGCCAGCTTGCCTTGGGCCCCCTTGGGCGTGTACATGTCGGCAGCGAGCTCGATGCCATAGCGGTTCTTGAACGTGACCTTCTTGTGGTCCACTTTCTCACTCTTGGGGAACACCTTGTCCCACTGCTGAGTCAGTTGCAATGTCGTTGTCATGTTTTGATTGTCAGTTGGTTGTTGGTTATTGGTCGTGCAGGCGGCCATTATCAGTGCCACCACGGCGGCCACAATAATTGTTCGTTTCATATTTCTTCATGTGATAGGTTCTTGTCGATGCAAAATTACAGGAACTCCTCGGTCCACATTACACCACAATTGGGAAAAAATCTACCATTAATGCTGATTCAGTATCTCGTCAAGCACGGGATAGATTTCCTGCTCGGTGCTGTAGGGGTGGATGTGGAAGTAGGCATTGCCCGTGAGCATGGCCGACAGCTGTGTCTTGCCACGGTCGTAGAAGATGTGGCACGGGATGCCGTGGGCCTCGGCATAGGCCAGCTCATAGCCCACGCCCAGCGACGGACACGTGCACTCGCCGATGAGCAGGTCGCTCTCGCGCAGCCATGCCGTGTCCTGGTCATAGATGAGCGCGTCGCGCTTGCGGCCCTGCTCGGTCAGGCTCAGGTCGCTCTTGCCCACATGCTCGGTGAGCACCACATCGGTGCGCTGGATGTAACTGATGATGCGATGGTACAACGCCGCGTCAACACGCCCGCCCCTTATCGACCCCGCAAAATAGATTTTCTTTGCCATATCGTTTTTTTGGGGGGCTACAGGCGGGCCAAGAACTGCTCGCGGTCGACGATGAAGCGCAGGTGGGTGCCCTCGCCCAGCAGCGTGTCGCCGCAGCGGGCCTCGACCTTAAACTCGATCTTCTTGCCGTCGACCCTGGTCACCGTGGCCGTCGCCGTGACAGTGTCGCCGATCTTGCTGGGCCTGAGGTGGGACGAAGCGATGTGCCCGCCCACGGTCGTGCATCCCTGGGGCAGGTGAGGGGCCACGGCCAGCATGGCGGCGTTCTCCATGAGAGCCATCATAGCTGGAGTAGCCAGCACGGCCATGTCGCCCGAACCCATCTCGAGGGCCGTGACGTCGGCGCTCACCGTGAGCTTGCTGACGTGTTGTAATCCTTCTTGAAGCATGGCCTTATTGCTTGATACCCTTGACGGCCGCCGGAGTCCAGTTCTTGAAGAAACTGAGCACCTTCTTCTGGTCATAGCTCTTGTCCTGCTCGAGGTAGCCCGAGTCCTGGATGTGGATGATCTCTCCCTGCTCGTCGAGCACGACCAGCACGGGGAAGCCAAAGCGCCCGGCGTTGTTCAAGCGTTTCATCAACGCCTTGCCCATCTCGCCGGCCTTGCGGGGATGGTAGTTGACGTGGATGTAGACAAAGTTCTGCTCGATGATGCTGTTGATGGTGCTGTCGTTGGTGATGTAGTCGGCAAACTTCAGGCACCACGGGCACCAGTTGCCGCCCACCTGGCAGATGACGTATTTTCCCTCGGCCTGGGCTTGGGCGATGGCCTGGTCAATCTGCTCGAGCGGGTTGATTTGTTCGTTATACACCTTCTTGGGCGTTGCCGACTGCTCCTGGGCGACTGCATTCACGGCCAGCAGGGTAACGGCGAGCATGACAATGCAAAAGATTCTCTTGATCATAGTTTTATCAGTTTTTTTTAAGACAGCCTAGGCCGTAGTGTCTAGTACTTGTCGAAGTTATACATTCTTCTCAGTTCGGCTTTCTTCTCGTCGGTCTGACGGGAAAAATAACTCTTCCAGCCCGGGCAGAAGTTGATGTGCCAGCGCCAGAACCTTCCCAACAGGGAATCGGGCTTCTTGTGATAATGGGCCCTGAACTTACAGTTCTCACAGACATGTGCCATAATATTCTAGTTATTGAGTGATATAAAAAAAATTCAGATTGTCATTGGGCTGTTGCGGGTTGATAGCCGAGTTGGCGGTCCATCCAGGCCGTGCGTTGTAGCAGCCATTGCTTCAGGTGAGCCACCTCGTCGGCATAGCTGGCCGAAACATAGTGGTTGTTCCACACCCACTTGCCCCAGCGCGGCCAGGCCTGGCTGTCACGCGTCACGGCTCCGTGGCTGGTGAGCACGGCGGCCAGCGAGTCGACGGTGGCCATGAGGCGCTCGTCGCTCATGTTGCTCTGCCGGTATTGTGCCCAGCGCTGCTTGAGCATCGCGGTGTAGTGGGGGTCGCTGTTGAGGCGCTGCCACCAGAATGGCACCAGGTACACCTCGCCCTCCTGGTTCATGATGTCGTTGTGCTGGTACATCCAGGTGTCGGTGCGCCATGCCTGGCGGTGCTTGGCGTTGCCATAGGCCAGGTCGGTGTCCCACACCGTCATCTTGAACCGTGGGTCCTCGCTGTCGCGCCGCTTGTAGAATTTGGTGCTCAGCCTGTAGGCATCCACGTTGTGGCTCAGCTCCATGATGAGCTGGTAGTCGATAAACGACAGCTCGTCGATATACTTGCGGTAGCCGCGCTGCGGGTCGCGGTAGGCGGCGCTGGCCAGCGCTCGCTCCATGTCGTCGATGCGCCAGGTGATGTAGGCAATCTGCTCCTGCGACAGGTTGTCGTAGTCGGGCGACTTGAACTGGAACAGGATGTTGTGGTCGGCATAGGGCGTGCCGTTGGCACCGATGGGATGGAACTTGGACGTGTAGGTCACGTCGTCGTTGCAGTCTATCTCCATCAGGTAGTCGCCCGTCAGGGCATCGCCCTTGTCGCCCGGACTTTTCAGGTTCAGCCGCTTGTGCCCCTTGGACACGACCTCGGTCAGGTAGTACACGCCGTAGTAGACGCCGTCCAGCACGAGTTCGCAATGCCGTCCCTGAGGCACATATTCCATCCAGGGCTGGGCCAGCTCAAAGGTGAGCGCGTCCCTCAGCAGGCTCTTGTCGCTGTAGGGGGCCAGCAGCGCCCAGTTGTTGTCCTTGCCCATGCCCAGGAGCTTCACCTTGTGCTTGGTGGCCACGTCGCGCCACATGGGCTCGGCCAGCGTGCGCAGCGAGTAGGGCTTCTTGGGGCTGTTGTTGTAGGTGGAGTTACCGCGGTGGCGCAATGCGATATAGCCGTTATAGTCGATGTGCTGGCCGGGGTGGGCTAGCGTGTCGGCATAGTTGAGTTGCCCGGCTCCGTTGTTAATGATTTTCATGTGGGCATTGACGCGCGTGTCACGCTTGATGGAGTCGCCGTCCACCTCAATCCACACGATGGGCAGGTTGGTCGAGTCGAGTCTCACCGTGGTGTCCTGGGGCGGGAAATTGTGATGAGACTTGACACAGGCCGTCAAGGCCAGCATCAAGAGTGCCAGGGTTATGAAGCATCGCAGTTCTCTCATCGTTCCATGCAGGTTAGACACCGCAAAGTTAAAACAAAAAATGTAAACCATGAAAAAATTGGTCAAAAGTTGTATATTGCAATTTTTTGTGGTAATTTTGCCGCAAAAATAATGAAAACACATGACTATTACCTCAACTACAATGGACTCACAGAAGAATCAAGAAATCATCGCGCGCATCAAGTACTTGATGAAGGAAATGGGCGTGCGACAAGTGCGCTTTGCCGAGCGCATCGGTGTTGACACTTCCAACCTGTCGAAATACCTCAACGGCCACATGCCGCTCAGTGACTCGTTTCTCAACCGCCTGGTGGTCAACCTGGGCGTCTCCAAGGAGTGGCTGCTCGATGGCACCGACCTGCCCTTCGGCAAGACTCCCGTCCGTCTTGACGGCCCGCAGCAGGGCTCCACGGCCGAGGCCGGCACGCCGGTCTATGACGTCGATGCCACGGCCGGACTCTCGTCGGGACGCAGCGACCTGTTTGACAGCGGCAATATCGTGGGATGGGTCAACCTGCCCAACATGAGCCCCAACTGCCGCATCGTGCGCGTCAGCGGCGACTCGATGTCGCCCGTCATCATGGACGGCGACTTTATCGCCGTGCGTGAGCTCAGCAACAGCAACCAGATCTTCTGGGGACAGATCTACGTCATCCAGCTCGACGATTTCAGACTGGTGAAGTACGTTCGCCGCCACACCGACCCCAACATGGTCGTCCTGCGCAGCGAGAACCCCAACTATGACGACATGGACGTCCTGCGGGCCGACATCCACCAGATGTGGCTCGTCCAGCACATCCTTCACGTCAACTCCCGCCTCTAGCGACCTTAAGGGCGCTGTAATCAAGAATAAGAACAATGGACATCAGCTATCATACTTTATCCAACGGCCTGCGCCTGGTCCATATCCACACAGCCACCCAGGTGGCCTGGTGCGGCTTGGCAGTCAATGCCGGCAGCCGTGACGACCGCCCGGGCCAGTACGGCCTGGCCCACTTTGTCGAGCACACCATCTTCAAGGGTACCACCCATCGCCGTGCATGGCACATCCTCAACCGCATGGAGCGCGTCGGCGGCGAACTCAACGCCTACACCACCAAGGAGGGCACCATGCTCTACTCGGTCTTTCCGCGTCAACACCTGGGCCGCGCCGTCGAGCTCCTGGCCGACCTGGTGCAGTGGTCCGTCTTCCCCCAGGAGGAACTGGACCGCGAGCGTGACGTGGTCATCGAGGAGGCCGCCAGCTACCGTGACACGCCCAGCGACGCCGTCTATGACGACTTTGAGGACCTCCTCTTTGCCGGTAGCGAGCTGGGACACAACATCCTGGGACGCCGGGACGACCTGGAGCACCTCACTCGCGACAACTGCATGCATTACCTCAAGACCTTGTACGTGCCCTCCAACATGGCCTTCTTCTCGGTGGGCCCCGAACGCCCCGACCGCGTGTTCAGCATGGCCGAGCGCTACTTGGGCGGCATGAACCATGCCATGGCGCCGGTCAGCCGCCAGGTTCCTGCCCCGGTAGAGCCCTTCAAGCGCGTCATCTCCATTGGCACCCACCAGGCCCACACCATCGTGGGAGCCCCGGTGCCCGACATGAGCCACCCGCTGCGCTATGCCCTCATGCTGCTCAACAACATCCTGGGCGGCCCGGGCATGAACTCGCTGCTCAATGTGGAACTGCGTGAGCGCCGCGGCTACGTCTATACCGTCGAGTCCACTCTGTCGATGCTCAGCGACTGTGGATGGATGGAAATCTACCTGGGCTGTGACCCCGATGACGTGCGCTCCAGCCTGCGCGTGATTGAGCGCATCACCAGCCGCTTGAGCCAGGACCTGCTGCCCGTGCGCCGCCTCGATGCTTACAAGCAGCAGTATTGCGGCCAGCTCGTCGTCGCTGCCGACAGCACCGAGTTCATGGCGATGCGCGCCGGGCGTGGCCTGCTCTATCACGGTCAGGTCACCACCATCGACGAGACCATCGACCGCATCCAGGCCGTGACACCCGAGCAGATTGCCCAGGCTGCCGCCTTCCTGCATGCCGATCGCCTATCGTCCCTTACCTTCCAGTAAAAATCAGGGTTTTCATGAGATAGTTTTGATAATTCGTGGAAATATGACTACTTTCGTGGTCTAATAACTGAATCAAGACGATGAAAAAGATTTCGATACTCATTCCGTGTTACAACGAGGAGAAATCCTTGCCGCTGCTCTATCCCGAACTGGTGAAACTCATGGATGCCAACCCGGCCTATGAGTGGGAGCTGATGTTTGTCAACGACGGCAGCCGTGACGGCACGCTGGAGCTGCTGAGGCAACTGCGTCGTCAGGACCAGCGCGTCAACTACGTGGACCTGTCGCGCAACTTCGGAAAGGAGGTTGCCATGCTGGCAGGCTTTGACCACGTGACCGGTGACTGCATGATCATCATCGATGCTGACCTGCAGCATCCGCCCACGCTCATCCCCGAGATGATACGCTGGTGGGAGCAGGGCTACGACGACGTGTATGCCAAGCGCAAGTCGCGCGGCAAGGAGAGCTGGCTGCGCAAGCACCTGTCGCTGCAGTTCTACAAAATTTTGCAGAGCTCGTCGCGTTTCGACGTGCTGCAGAACGTGGGCGACTTCCGCCTGCTGGACCGTTGCTGCATCAATGCCCTGAAACGCATGCGCGAGAGCGAGCGCTACACCAAGGGTATGTACTCGTGGATCGGTTTCAAGAAGAAGGACGTGGAGTTTGAGCAGGGTGACCGCGTCGCTGGCGAGTCGTCGTGGAACTACCGTCAGCTGTTCTCGTTTGCCATCGACGGCATCACCTCGTTCACCAACGCCCCGTTGCGCATCTCCACTGTCGTCGGCTTTTTCGTGTCGATGTTCGCTTTCATCTACATGATCTATGTGTTCATCAAGGCGCTCATCTGGGGCGACCCTGTGCAGGGCTATCCCACGCTGGTGATTCTCATCCTGTTCCTGGGCGGTATCCAGCTGCTCTCGCTGGGCATCATCGGCGAGTACATCGGCCGCATCTACAACGAGACCAAGAATCGTCCCGACTACGTGGTGCGGGAATTCAATAACGAGAAAGTGTGAAGGGCTTGACCACGGCAGCGACGACCCCTGGTGTGGCGACCGACCGTTGCCGCCGTTGGGGCAATGTGCTCTACTGGCTGCTCATGGCCGTGGGCTGTGCCGTCTTCATGCTGATGAACTTCTACACCACGGTCAAAGAGGACGACTTGTTCCACTCCATGATAGGGGGCGGATCGGGCCGGCCCATCAACAGCCTGCTTGACGTGCTGCGCTCTTGGGTGGAGTACTACAGGTATGATGCCCGCACGGCCAACCTCATCTCCTTCACCTTCAACGGCATCCTGGGCAAGACGACCTTTAACATCTGCAACACGCTGGTGTTCGGCCTCATGGCCCATCTGCTGAGTCGCCTGGCCACAGGCCGCAACTCGGCCATGGCGCTGGTGATGCTCTTTACCTACATGGTCACAGCCATGCCCGTTCCGGGCGAGACCCTGCTGTGGGCGACGGGCAGTTTCAACTATATGTGGGCGTTCACGGCGGCGCTGCTCTTCATTGCCTATCTGCTGTGGCATCGTGATGCCCGCATCGGCTGGCCCAAGGCGTTGGTCGTGCTGCTGCTCTCGCTGCTGGCCGGCGGCATCAACGAGGGGACGACGTTCGGCGTGTTCGGTGGTCTGGTACTCTATTTCCTGTTGCATCGCGACAGGGTAGACCGCGCGGTGGTCATCGCCATGACGGGCTATCTGCTTGGCGTATTGCTGCTGCTCACCTGTCCCGGCGCGTGGGACCGTGCATCGTCCGAGGTCGCCCATGATGCCGGCGCGATGTCCCTGTTGGCAACCAGGTGCCGCCTGTTGCTCTCCCAGTCGCTGCACTACGTCACGCCAGCAGCCGCAGCCCTGTGTGTGATGGTGCCAATGGCTGTACGCCGCTGGCGCGGGGCAATATGGGGAACACCCTTCCCGTGGATATTTGTGGTGCTGGTGGCCTTTGCCTTTGTCGTCGGCAAGAATCAGGCAAGGCTCTATTTCCCTGCATCGATGGCCGGCTTCATCCTGGTCGTGATGGCTGCCCACTTGTTGGCCAGGCGATGGTGGCTGCGGCTTGCCGTGGTCATCGCCGGACTCGCCCTGTGCCTGCTGCACTACCCGCACAATATCCGCACCATGCAGCGTTACCAGTCCTTCTTTGATGGCGTTGAGCGCAGCATCACCAGCTCGCCCGACAGTCAAGTCGTGCTCCGTGCCCAGAATTTTACCGACTATAGCCGCTTCGTCAAGTACTTCAACTTCGACTCCTGGAA
>CAMJXD010000028.1 GCA_946409635.1 uncultured Prevotellaceae bacterium | reverse complement strand
GAATGTTACGCAGGTGAATGTTCCGTGCATTCTTCGAGGGTGCCGTTTGAGCCATAAATGTTTCAAACTTCGTGAGCCACTCCTTGGTAATGTCCTCGAAACGAAGCTTTTCCAAGTCCTCACCAGCAAAAGCAACCAAGCGACTATAAGTCTGCATGTAAACGCCCCTGGTACTGGGCTTCTTGCTATCAGCAAACTTCAGGAAACGCACTGCAAATGAGGTGGCTTTAAACTCTTCATTCTCCCTGACTTCAACTCTTTCTGGCTTAAGTTTGTCAAGGACGCGCGATTTCACCTCCGATGCCTTCATGGTGTCCAGACAACCTTCATGAGCCAACGAAAGAATCGCAGTGTCAATCAGTTGCTTGGTGTGCGTGATGTGCAAGTTCATGAGCATTTCATCGGGATGATTGATGACTCGCAGCTTCTTGCTGTCCCATTGTTGTGGGAGAACTTTTGCATCTAACGAGATGAGGGCAGTCACTCCATGATGAGCGATCGCCACTTTGAGAACGCAAGGCTTGTTTGCCTTTGTTTTGCGCTCGTCCAAATAAAACCTAGTGTTGGCCATAATAAATTAGGACGCAAAAAAACACTTTGGAAAAATTGGTTTGGGGCAAATGACTGCTAAAAAGTCGCTCGTCTAGTCGCTCGTTTGGTCGCTCGTCAGGTGCTCCAGGATGGTCCAAATAGTTCCAAAATGTTCCATAATTGCGGTTTTTTTTTGCCCGAATAATGGCCTCGACCTTTAGAAAAAGGCTCTGAAGACAAAGGCTAGGCCATTGACCTTCAGAGCCTTACTTGGAAGCGTGATCCCGCCGGGATTCGAACCCGGGACCCACAGCTTAGAAGGCTGTTGCTCTATCCAGCTGAGCTACAGGACCAAACCCTGTTTTTGTGCCTGACTAAAGGGCAAAAAAATGCGGAGAGAAAGGGATTCGAACCCCTGGAGGTAGTTAGCCTCAACGGTTTTCAAGACCGCCGCAATCGACCACTCTGCCATCTCTCCGAAAGCGTGCTTACTGATAAAACTCGCTCATTTGGGGTGCAAAGGTACTGCCAACTTTCGTTTTATGCAAATTTTTTGCCTATTTTTTGATTTTTCTTGATGGAAATCAAAATTGGATTATGGGGTTACTATAGTCAGGATGATGTAGTCGTGACTATCTGTCTCGACGGTGAAATGGGCCGAAGAGCGGTGTCCGATGACCCAGATGATCTTGCCGTCGGCCTCGAGCAGCCATGCGTTCTGCTTGTCGTAGTAATCCAGCTTAAGGTCATTGAAGAGGTCGCTCAAGAGTTTTGTCCCCTTCATGCCGAAGGGCTGGAAGCGGTCGCCTTGTCGCCAATGGCGCAGCACGATGCGACGGCAATCGAGCAGTCTGGTGTTGAATGCGACGCGAACACGGCCGTCACACATCTGTGGCTTGAATGGCTCGCCGCCGTGCTGGATGGTGAGGTGGATGGGGCTATAAAGTTCCTTCTCCTCTTTCACGTCGATTGGAATTTCGACGCCATGGTCATGATGGAGTGGCTTGACGTTAAGCGTCTTTCTGTTGACGGCAAGCACGTGGTTGCCGACGGTGAAATGCGCTCCGCTGTGCCCTTGCCTTGCGGCCTCGACGGCTTGGCGGCATTGGTCGCGATTGAAGCCCAGATGGCGGATGCGATGGTAGAGCAGGGTAGGGGCGTGCGGGTGGTTGCATAAGTCCGTGATGTCGATGGACTGATAGTCGTGGATGTAATCTTGGGCGGCGTATTCAAGCAGCTCCTGGTCGTCTGTCAGGTTGTGCATCGTGTCAAGGATCCGTGCTCGGGCATTGGGGAAGTGCTGTTCGAGGAGGGGCAGGACGGTGTTGCGGATGCGGTTGCGTCGGTAGTCGTTCTGGGCATTGGTGCTGTCGGTGACAAAGTCTTGTCCGATGGTGGCCAGATAGTCGGTGATATCGTTTCGTGTAACTCCCAGCATCGGCCGCCAGATGCCTTGGTTGAGTCGTTTCATCCCGGTGAGTCCTCTCAGTCCGGTGCCACGCATGAGGTTGAGGAAAAAGGTCTCCACCTGGTCGTCGGCATGGTGGGCTACGGCGATGAGGTCATAGCCGTGCTGATCGCATAGTTGCTTGAACCATGCGTATCGCAGTTCGCGGCAAGCCATCTCAACCGAGCCGCGGTGTTCCTGTTGCCAAGCTGCCACGTCAAAGTCCTTGACCGCCAATGGAACGTCGAGCTGCAGGCACAAGTTGCGCACGAATCGCTCGTCGCGCATCGACTCCTCGCCTCGCAGGTGGAAGTTGCAGTGTGCCGCGTGACAGCTGATGCCTGCTTCCAGAAGCAACCGTAGCAGGGCCACTGAATCGGCTCCACCACTCAGTGCCACCAGCACCTGCTTGCCTCGGCAGTCGTGCAGTTCGTCGGCAGAGAACACCCTATTAATTAATTCCTCATGATTCATCAGGGCAAAGGTAGTGTTTTTTCAAAACTTAATCGTACCTTTGTACCACAATTCTCATGGGACAAGACAAAGGACATAACGACTTCTGGTATCACGTGGCGGCATTTGCCATGATTCTGGTGTGGGGCATTTCGTTCCTGAACACGCGTGTGTTGCTCGATGCGGGACTGACCCCGACCGAGATTTTTGTGGCTCGGTTCACGATCGCTTATGTGTCTCTGTTGGTCGTTGGCCGTTTCAAGGTGCGCTATACTGGCTGGCGTGACGAGTTGCTGTTTGTGTTGTGTGGCGTCGCGGGTGGCTCGGCCTACTTTATTGCCGAGAACACGGCGCTGGAACTCACCCTGATCAGCGATGTTGCAGTGCTGGTGAGCACGGCACCCCTGACGACAGCCCTGATGGGCGCTATCTTCTACCGCGACGAACGCATCACCTGGATGACTCTGGTGGGCATGCTCATTGCCTTTGTCGGCTCGGTGATGCTGGCGTTGAAGGACGGCCTTGTGTGGGGCGACAGTGTCGTGGGCGACCTGTTGGCATTGCTGGCAGCGTTTGTGTGGGCGTTCTATTCCATGGCTCTGAAGAAGTTGAACCGCAAGTACACGACCTTGTTCATCACGCGTAAGCTGTTCTTCTATGGCGTGTTGTCGGCCTTGCCGTTGCTGGCCCTTGAGCAGACCAGGGTGAGCCTGGCCGTGTTGAAGCAACCCGAGGTGTGGGGCAACCTGCTATACCTGGGGCTCATCTGCTCGCTGGCCGCCTATTTCATCTGGGGCATCACGGTGAAGCGCATCGGAGCCGTCAGAGCCAGCAATTACTTCTACTTGAGTCCTGTCATCTCGATGATTGCCGCGGCCTTGTGGTTCGGTGAGCGCACTAATGCGATAGCCTATGTGGGCTGCATTCTCATTCTGGCCGGTGTCGTCATTGCCGAGAAGTTCAAGCGCAAACCTGCTGAGGTCAATCAATGACTTTTCTCATCCACCGCTTGGAGGATAACCAGACCAGATAAACCGTGCCACGGAAGCACAGCTCTATGGCCATGGCCATCCACACACCGTAAAGTCCCATTGAACCGACCATGATGGCCGATAATCCCAGCCTGACTATCCACATGCTGACCAGATTGATGCCGCACGGTACCAGGGTATAGCCTGCACCGACAAAAACGCCGTAGCTGATGATGGCTGCAGCGAACAGCGGCTCGGCCCAAGCCTCGACGCGCAGGCACCTGGTGCCCAGGTCCACGACCTCGGGCACGGGTGACATGAATCCCATGAGCTGCGGGGCGAAGATGTACATCAAGATTGCCATCACCCCCATAATGGCCATGCCTGACAGCACTGTTATCCAGGCAAAGCTGCGGGTGAGTCGCTTGCGCCCGGCTCCCAAACTCTGGCCGATAAGTGTCGTTGAGGCGTCGGCAATACCATATCCCGACATGTAGCACAAACTCTCGGCGGTGATGCCGAACGAATTGGCTGCCAGGGCGATACTGCCCAGCGGGGCCACAATGCCGGTGATGACGATTGAGGCACTGCACATCATGATGTGCTGCAATCCCATGGGGGTGGATATGGTCACCGACTTCCTGAACGTGGGCCATGTGGGCTTGAACGATCCGCGGTCGATCGTGAGGCTCAGGTCACTGGACCGGAATACAAGATAGTACATCATCAACAGCGCCACGACAAAACCGGCGCACGCCGTGCCCAGGGCTGCACCCATCACGCCCAGTCCGGCACCGGGCATGGTAAAGTGTTGCCCGAGCATGGTGACGTCGCGAGTGGGGAAAATCAGAAAGAAGTTGAAGATGACGTCGAGGATACACATCAGAATGTTGAGGGCGCTGGGAACGCGCATGTTGCCACTGCTGCGCAGCATGGAACTGGCGACAATGTCGATCATGAAGAAGGGCACAAACAGCATGAACGTCCCGAAGTAGATTGAGGCATTGGCCCTGATGTGGGCTTCGGCGCCAAGCCACACGGGCAGCGGGCGGCATATCAATAGCCCGAATCCGGCGAGCAGCAGGCTGAAGGCCAGACAGACCACGATGGCCTGCCGAACGACCTGGCGGGCATCGGCGTTGCGCTTGGCTCCCAGCAGATGGGCAACCTGGACGGCATATCCTGCGGCAAAGGCGCTCAAGACGCCCTCAAACAGCCAGTTGGTCGTTCCCATCAGTCCCACCGATGCCGAGTCGTCGGCTCCGAGCTGGCCAACCATTGCCGCGTCGATAAAACTCATGACCATTGCCGAGGCGTTGGCCAGGATGGAAGGCAGGCTGAGCGTGAATGTGAGTTGCAGCTGTTGCCTGCGCGACAACGGCTCACCCTCGCGGATGAGTCGCAACAGTGCCAGTTTTCCTCCCTGTGAAGCCATGAGTGATTGAGTTGATAATGAGTTATTAAAAGGTGTCCCACTCTCATGAGCAGAACACCTTTAAATCATAATGTTATCCTAACCGGGGTTAGTGATTACTTGCGGTGGATGGTTACGGCACGATCCAGCGAAGCGCACTTGGGACCGTAGTCGGTGAGCTCACCGTTGTTGATCTGAGTCTCGAGACGGCTCTCGGCAACACCCTTGTTGACGAGCTCCTTCTTCACGGTGGCAACACGGCCCTTGCGCAGGCGCACGTTGATCTGGTCGTTGCCCGTGTAGTTGTCGGCCCAACCGGTGAGCAGGTAGTCGCGGTTCTCGTTCTTCATGACCTCGGCAACAGCGTCAACCACGTTGCGCTGAACGCCCAGAACCTCGGTGCGGTTGATGGGGAAGTAGATGGTAGCCAGGGGAGCCTCCTTGGCAGTAGCGGCCTCGGGCTTCTTCTCGAGGCACTTGCGCAGCTGATCCTCAAGGTCAGAGATCTTGCGGTTGGCATTGTTGAGGTTGGCAACCAGGGCATCACCCTCGGGGTCGGTGTACTTCCACTCGGGGCAAACGGCCTGAACGGGAGCATTCCACTCGCTCTTGCCGAACTTGTAGGTCATACCCAGCAGGATACCGGGATACTCGTTCCAGGTCCTGTAACCCATGCCGGCACCATCGATGTGCTCCTGCATGAGGTCGAAACGCAGGTCGACGTTGAAGTCAATCTTCTTGGTGATGGCAAAGCTGTTGAGCAGACCCGTCTGCATGCTGTAGTTGCGGCTGTGGTCGGGGTCATCGTTGGCACCGTATTTCCAGGGACCGTCGGAAGTGGGGCGAGCGCCATCGCGGGCGTATACCCAGTTAACCGTCATACCCACGTAGAAGATGCAGTTGTAGAAGCGGTTGGGCTTGTAGCCGGCCAGCCAGTTGGAGACGTTGAACAGAACGTCGCCCACAAGGCCGAAGTTGTTGAAGTGCTGGGGCACATACTTGCCGCCGTCGAGCTGGCGGGGCCAGTTGCGGTAACCCAGGGCAGCGTAGTTGCCGGTCCAGGTAGCACCCTTGATCTGCTCGTAGTCGAAACCACCACGCAGACCAATCAGGGGCGAGAACCACTTACCAACGAACAGGTCGGCCTTAGCACCCAGGCGATGACCAAAGTGCTCGTGCTTGTCATAGGCTGACATCATCAGACCAATACCACCGTCGGCCTGAATAAACCAGTTGTCTCTCATTCTGTTGAAAAGATAACCCTGTGAGGGATCTTCAACATAGGTGACCTCCTGGGCGCTCGTCAGCGAGGGAGCCAGGAAGGACACCAACAACAGTGTCAAAAAAGCTAATTTCTTCATAATGTATTGAATTTATATGTTTTATGTTAGTGTCATCATTAGCTTAGATGCTAGAATGGCTTATTTGAGGGACAAAAGTAGTAGTTTTTTTTGATATGAATAAAACTTTTTCAAAATAAAAAAGAATATTTTTATTTGCCCAGGGTGCTGACAATGTTTTTGGCCACTTGCTCGGGAGTGAAACCAAACTTCTCGTCCAGCACTTTGTAGGGTGCCGATGCGCCGAAATGGTCCAGGCCGAAGATGTTGCCTGAAGGCACTACCCGGCTCAACGTGCTGGGCAATCCCGAAGTGAGTCCAAAGGCGGGCACATCGCTGGGAATGACCTGGTTGCGGTAATCGGCGTCCTGGTCAAGGAACAGGCCGATTGAGGGAACCGAGACGACTTGGGCCTTGATGCCTTGCTGCTTGATGATGTCATGGGCGGCGACAAGCGTCGATACCTCAGAGCCGTTGCCCACGAGGATGACGTCGGGGGCATCCTGCTTGATGACGATGTAGCCACCGCGTTGTGCGCCCAGCGCGTCGGCATAGCGGTTGCCCGATGCCGAGGGCAGGTCGTCGATGTTCTGTCGCGACAGGATCAGGGCCGTGGGCGTCAAGTTGTTCTCCATGGCCATTTTCCACGCTACCGACGTCTCGGCGGCATCGGCGGGGCGCAGCACAAGCATGCTGTTGCGGCCGTGGTGGTTCTTGAGCTCTTCCATGAGGCGTATCTGGGCTTCCTGCTCAACGGGCTCGTGGGTCGGGCCGTCCTCGCCCACGCGGAAGGCGTCGTGGGTCCAGATGAACTTGACGGGCAGCTCCATCAGGGCCGACAGGCGGGCAGCGGGCTTGATGTAGTCGCTAAAGACGAAGAACGTGCCGCAGGCGGCTATCATGCCGCCATGCAGGGCGATGCCGTTGATGATGGCTGCCATGGCGAGTTCCGACACGCCTGCATGCAGGAAGGCGCCCTTGAAGTCGTGGGTCTTGAACGCGCCGCGCACCTTCAGGAAGCCGTCGGTCTTGTCGCTGTTGGCCAGGTCGGCCGACGACACGATCATGTTCTCCACATCACGGGCGAGGGTGGCCAGCACGTTGGCCGACGCTGCGCGGGTAGCAATGCCGGGCTTGTGCTCGATGGCGGCGTAGTCAACTTCCGGGGCCTTGCCGTCGATGAAGCCTTGCAGCTGTCGCATGGGCTCGGGATTCGCTTTGGCCCACTCGGCGATGGCCTGCTTGCGGGCGGCTACGATGTCGCGCTGTTCCTTAGCTCGTTGTTGATAGAGTTGTGCCACCTCGGGGAATACCGTCCAGGGATTCTCGGGGTTGCCGCCCAGGTGCTCGATGGTCTTGGCATAGTCGGCGCCCGACTTGCTCAGGGGGTTGCCGTGGGTGCTGCACTTGCCCTCAAAGTTCTCTCCCTCGGCAGTGACGGCTCCACGGCCCATGATGGTGCGCCCGATGATGATGGAGGGCCGCTCCGTCTCGGCGATAGCCTTGTCGAGCGCATCGGCCAGGGCGGCGGGATCGGTGCCGTCACACTCGATGACGTTCCAGTTCCAGGCGCGGTATTTCATGGCCGTGTCCTCATTGCTCACGGCATTGCAGTCGGTCGAGAGCTGCACCGTGTTGCTGTCGTAGAACATGATGAGGTTGTTCAGCCCCAGGTAGCCGGCGATGCGGGCGGCCTCCTGTGAGATGCCCTCCTGCACTCCGCCGTCGCTGATGAAGGCGTAGGTCTTGTGGGCAAACACTTCACTATAATGTGTGGCGATGAATCGCTCGGCAATGGCACAGCCCACAGCCATCACGTGTCCCTGGCCCAGGGGGCCGCTGGTGTTCTCCACGCCGTGCTCGATGTCTAGCTCGGGATGCCCGGGCGTGACGCTGCCCCATGAGCGGAAGGCCTTCAGGTCGTCGGTCGTGTAGCGGCCTGCCAGGTGCAGCACGCTGTAGAGCATGGGCGACATGTGACCCGGGTCGAGGAAGAACCGGTCACGGGCAAACCAGCTGGGGTCGTCGGGGTCGGTAACGAGATATCTTGAAAACAGGACGTTAACAAAGTCGGCGCCGCCCATGGCGCCACCGGGATGTCCCGACTTGGCCTGCTCTACCATCGAGGCAGCCAGGATGCGGATGTTGTCCGCTGCGCGTGTCATCAGTTTGGAATCGATCATAATTATGCTTAATTAGAGGTTTTACTTTATAACCTACAAATTTACGGCCTTTTTCCCAGCTGGAGAAATAAAAGAGGCAGTTTCTTCAGGCATGTCCCATTGTTTTTTCCATTTTTCCCATTTTTCCGTGTGTGCGCCTGTGTCTGGATACAGAATGCGGCCGCCCCATTGTGAGGCAGCCGCAATCCATATCGCTTTGTCCGATAGACGTTTATTCGACCTGCTTAGCGGGCTTGCTGCCGACCAGGGCATAGAACAGCAGATAGGCCAGCATGGCAATCACGAGCCAATAGCTCTGGATATCGCCCACGGCATCGGCCATGAAGTTCTGGATCAACGGCATGACGCCACCGCCCACGACCATGGTCATGAACAGTCCCGATGCCGCTGCAGTGTACTTGCCCAGTCCCTCGGTGGCCAGGTTGAAGATAACACCCCACATGACCGACGTGCAGATGCCGCACAGGATGATCAGCAGCACCTTGACGGGCACTTGGGCTCCCTTGAGGGTCATCTTGACCTCCTCGGGCATGAAGATGGCAGCGAGCAGCAGCAGGATGGCCAGCGCCGATGTGCAGATGAGCTGTGTGCGGGGCGAAACCTTACCCGAAATGAGCGAGCTGCTGAATCGGCCTACCAGCATGAGCAGCCAGTAGATGCCGGCGATGGTGCCGGCGATGGGGGCACTGCCAAGCACGCCGCCCTCGGCTACGGGCTCGGTGAGGTAGAACAGTAACTGTCCGGGGATGCCCACCTCGATGCCCACATAGAAGAAGATGGCGATGATGCCGAGCACCAGATGCCTATAGCTCAGGGCGCCCTTCACTCCGTCCATCACATTCTGGGCCTCGGTCTCGGGCTCCTGCAGCTTGGTGAAATAGATGATCAGGAACGAGAGCAGGAAGATGCCCATGGCGATGAACAGCAGCGGCTGTACTACCTCGAGCGAGGTCTTCTCGGTCGTCTCGCCGATGAGCATACCCACGAGCATGGGAGTCAAGGTCGCTGCCAGCGAGTTGAGCGAGCCACCGGTCTGTATCAGCTGGTTGCCTCGGTTGCCGCCGCCGCCCAGCTGGTTGAGCATCGGGTTGACGACAGTGTTGAGGATGCAGACGCAGAAACCGCAGATGAATGCACCAATCAGGTAGATGACATAGGTGCTGATCTCGGTGGCACTCATGGTGCTGGACACGTATTGCACAGCCATGCCGATAAATCCAAGGGCGAGAGCCACGAGAGCTGTCTTCTTGTAACCGATGCGGGTGATGAGCAAGCCTGCAGGAATGCCCATGAACAGGTAGGCGGCAAAGTTCATCATGTTGCCCATCATACCAGCCCAGCTGTAATGGTCATCCCAAATTGTGCCAAACGGCGCGGCCATGTTGGTTACAAACGCAATCATGGCAAATAGGAACATCATGGCGATGATTGACACCACGGCTCCGTTTTTCTTTTCAGTTGTCATTTTGGTTCTAAATATTTGGTTATTAATAATATTTCAGCGTTAAAACGTGACAAAAATACGACAATTTTTTCAAATTGCCGTATTGTGAATCCTTTTTTTGGAAATTTAGTATTGACGGGGGCCGAAAATGGCGGTGCCGATGCGCACCAGGGTGGCCCCGTACTTGACGGCCACTTGCCAGTCGTCGCTCATGCCCATGCTCAGGTGGTTGAAGTCAGGACTCTCGTCCAGCGGGCCGTCCTTCAGGGTCAGATAGGTGCGGCGAACGGTGTCAAATTCCCGTGCCACCTGGTCCATGTCGTCGGTGAGCGAGGCCATGGCCATGAGTCCGCACACGTGCACGTGGGGGTAACACGTCAGCTGGCCTGCTTCGCCTGCCTCAAGCAGCTCCTCGACGCTGAATCCGCTCTTGGTCTCCTCCTGAGCCACGTGCAGCTGCAGCAGCACGTCGACCGTGCGGTCGATGCGTGCAGCCTCTTTCTCGATCAGGCGCAGCAGCTCCACGCTGTCGACGCTCTCGATGACGCTCACGTGGGGCATGATGGCGCGCACCTTGTTCTTCTGCAGGTGGCCGATGAAGTGCCACCGCACGTCGCTCGGCAGCTGGGGTGCCTTGGCTACCAGCTCCTGGGCACGGTTCTCGCCGAACAGGCGTTGACCGGCTTCATAGGCCTCGGCCAGTTCCTCGACGGGGTGAAACTTCGACACGGCCACTAGGCTCACGCCGCTGGGCAGCATCGCCCGCACCGCTTCAAGGTTTTCCTTAATGCTTGACATGACGCGCGTGTTTTATTGCTGGGTGGTTTGGGCCTTCTGGCGGGCCTCGCGGTCGGCGCGGGTCTCGTCCAGGTCGGCGGGGAAGACGTCCATCAGCGGGGTCTCGGTGATCGAGGCGATTTCAAAGTCGGCCATCGTGTCGTGCATGCCTTCCATGAAGGTGGCCAGCGCGCCCTGGAAGTCGCTCGCCTGTACCAGCTGGTAGCTTGCTGTGCGCTTCTCGACGGCGGTCTTCTCGTCGATGGTGATAAAGTTGGTCTTCACCTTGTACCAGCGGTCGCCCGACTCATTATAAAATATATCGCTGAGGTTTACCCTCTTGACGGCATCCACCTTAAACTCGCCTGAGATATAGGGCTGCATCTTGTCGGTGATGCGGGCCTCGGCCTCGGTAAACGACAGGGCGTCGACCAGATAGGGCTCCGAGACGGCCTTCATGACTCCGTTTTCCATCATTCGGTCAAACTTGACCTTGCATTCAAACCATTGTGACATAATCTGTTGTTGTAGTTGTTATAGTAGTTGTAGTAGTTGTATTTATTGTTAACTGTAGTTTCGCAAGCCTATAACTTGCTCACTGATTAGTGATTACTGATTTGGCACTTCAAAAAACCTAAAAAATCGTTCCCACAGGGTCGTTGTTTTCTAGATATTTCAGGCGTTCCCTAATCTCTAATCGTCAAGTTGTAAAGTGGCCAAACCACTTTACAACTTGAATCATTGTTGATTCACATTAAAAAGATCTCCTGGAAATCTGCTCCTCCATTGCCTGGTTGATGAGTTGTCGGCGCGACGAGTAGTACTCGGCCACAAAACGGTCCATCACCACGTCAACCGGCTCAATCTCGCGGCCCTTGAGCAGGCCCGTGGCCTGGCCGATTTCCAGTTCGCCATTCTCCACATCGCCCTCAAAGATGCCGGTCTTGGTCTTCCCGGTGCCGATGAGTTCCAGCAGTTCCTCCTCGCTGGCTCCGCGGTTCTCGGCCTCCTGGACGGCTGCCTGGAAGCCGTTTTTCACCAGTCGGGTGGGAGAGAGCTTCCTGAAGTGGAGCATCGTGGAGCCTTCGTCAAGGTTCAGGCACAGGCGCTTGAAGTTCTCATGGGCCGAGCTCTCCTGGGTCAGGGCAAACAGTGTGCCTATCTGGACGCCGTCGGCTCCCATGGCCTCGACAGCTAGCATCTGGTCGCCAGTGGCAATACCGCCGGCGGCAATCAGCGGCAAGCTCGTCGCCTGGCGCACGGCCGGTATCAGGCACATGGTCGTGGTCTCCTCCTTGCCGTTGTGCCCGCCGGCTTCAAAGCCCTCGGCAACGACTGCGTCAACTCCCGCCTGTTCACATTTCTTGGCAAAGGCGGCCGACGACACGACGTGAGCCACCTTGATGCCGCGCTCGTGCAGCCACGGGGTCCACTTCTTGGGACTGCCGGCCGAGGTGAACACCACGGCGACCTTCTCGTCGGCAATCACTTCCATCAGTTCGGCAGCTTGTGGACGCATCAGCGGCACGTTCACCCCAAAGGGGTAAGGCGTCGCCTCTCGACACTTGATGATGTGTTCGCGCAGCACTTCGGCTGTCATTGAGCCGGCACCGATCAGACCAAGTCCACCGGCATTACTCACAGCCGATGCGAGCTCCCAGCCGCTGCACCACACCATCCCGCCCGAAACGATGGGATAGTCGATTTCAAAAAGCTCGGTGATTCGAGATAGCATTGCCATAGTAGTCAGTTTTTTATGTTTAATTTGTTGTTCAGTTTTTAGTTTTCAGTTTTCAGGGGCATCCGCATTCTGACAACTGAAAATACCTAAATAATCCCAAATGCCACGTCCATCATCTGGGTGAAATTGTTCTGGCGCTCCTCGGCCGTCGTTTCCTCGCCCGTGATGAGCGAGTCGCTGATGGTGCACATGCACAGGGCGCGGGCACCGGCACGCGCGGCGTTCATGTACAGCGCCGGAGCTTCCATCTCGATGGCCAGCACGTTCATCTTCTGCCACAGGGCCGTGTCGGGCGTGTCGTCATAGAAGGTGTCGGTCGAGTACACGTTGCCCACCTTGTACCGGTAGCCCAGTTCCTCGGCCTTGATAACAGCTGCACGCAGCAGGTCAAAGTCGGCTATGGGAGCAAATGTGCCCGGCAGGTGATACTGGGCCCCATAGGTGCTGTTGGTGCACGCGCCCATGGCCATCACCAGGTCGCCCACGTGAAGGTCGGGGTGAATCGAACCGGCCGATCCCACGCGAATGATTGTATTGACATCATAGAAGTTGTATAACTCGTAGGTGTAAATTCCGATCGACGGAATGCCCATGCCGTGGCCCATCACTGACACTGGCTTGCCCTTGTAGGTGCCGGTGTAGCCCAGCATGCCCCTCACCTGGTTGAACAATACCGGGTTCTCGAGGTAACGCTCGGCCATCATCTTGGCTCGCAGCGGGTCGCCAGCCATGATTACACTGGGTGCTATCTCGCCACGCTTGGCGCCAATGTGCGGGGTAGGTGTTTTATCTGCCATAATTCAATGTGTTGTTTTTATTGTTATTGTTACTTCTTTCTGCAAAGGTACTCACATTTTCTTGAATAATCCATTCCTGGCCCTAGAATTTTTCTTTCATCAGTCAGGGCAACCCGTCGAGCTCCCTAGCTGTTTTTCCCATTTTTCCCAATTTTTTCGCGCATGCGTGTAGAGCTTCCCCGCCTGTGATGAATTTTGTTCCGGTTTGAACAAGGCTGTGTGGCCAAGCCGATAACAATCAACGGCAACTCCCTTTGATACACTTCCCGCTGCAACAAATTTTGGTGCGCTTGTCCTATTAATTTTACACGGCAACCGCACCAAAGTTAACAAAACTTGATATGGAACACCCGTAGGGTGGCCTCTGAATAACCCTTGGTAAGGCAATCCACTGAGCGATAGCGCAGTGGGGTGCCTCACCAGGGGAAAACGCTCCATCAGGCCAGGTCGCTGGAGGCGACCCCTGTGCCGAAAGCCTAGACGGGGTCGCCTCCAGCGACAGCCGATTGCTCACCACGACCCCCAGTGAATCAGCCTCCCTCGTTAGCACTCGGCAGCCTGATTTACTGGGGGTTACTCAGAGTGCCGCCCTTCAGGCGTCAAATCTTCATTTTGCCAGCCGATGGGCAAAAGTTAACAAAACTGAATGTGGAACACCCGGAGGGTGGCCTCTGAATAACCCTTGGTAAGGCAATCCACTGAGCGATAGCGCAGTGGGGTGCCTCACCAGGGGAAAACGCTCCATCAGGCCAGGTCGCTGGAGGCGACCCCTGTGCCGAAAGCCTAGACGGGGTCGCCTCCAGCGACAGCCGATTGCTCACCACGACCCCCAGTGAATCAGCCTCCCTCGTTAGCACTCGGCAGCCTGATTTACTGGGGGTTACTCAGAGTGCCGCCCTTCAGGCGTCAAATTCTCATTTTGCCAGCCGATGGGCAAAAGTTAATTTTGGTGCGCTGGTCTATTAATTTTATGTCATTCTGGCCTTGATTGGGAAATAATGAGTACCTTTGCGGCCAAATTTCAGAAACTATAAGCGTAATGATAAAGATTGATCCAAAGAGAAAGTTGTGGCAGGAGGTGTTTGCCTACATCCTGCTCACCATCGGTAGCCTGCTGTTCGCTATCGGCGACGTGATGTTTGTCAACCCCTATCTGATGGCACCCGGAGGCACTTACGGTCTGTCCAACGTGTTCAACACCCTGTGGCCCTGGAAGATCTCGCTCTATGCTATCTGCATGGATGTGCCCCTGCTCATCATCGGCACCTGGGTATTAGGTCCCAAGTTCGGTATCAAGACCATCGTTTCGACGGCATTGATTTTCCTGTTCACCTTCATCCTCGAGAGTGCATGGGGCTACAATCCTGTCATCCACGACGGTGATATCGTGGGGACCGTTGACCCTGCCATGCTCCGGTCGATGGTCGAGATTCCCCATCATGGCGGCTGGTTCCACCCCGACTATTTCCTCAACACGGTAGTCGCCGGTATCATCTACGGCGTGGCCATCGGTCTGATTTTCCGCTCGGGCGCCACCAGTGGCGGCTCGGACATCATCTCGATGATCCTGCACAAGTACACCAAGATTTCCCTGGGCACCCTGGTCATGATTGTCGACGGCATCATCACCCTCAGCACCCTGGTGGCCTTTGGTAACATCCGCCTGCCCATCTATTCAATCATCATCATCTTTATTGAGGGCAAGGTGATCGACCTCGTGGTCGATGGCATGAAGAGTTACAAGACCATGTTTATCGTCACCGACGAGGCCGAGGCTGTGCGCGACTACATCATCAACGACATCAAGCGTGGCGGCACCCTCATCGCCGGTACGGGCCTCTACAAGGGCACCGAGCGCAAGATGCTCTACGTCACCCTCGACCGCTCCGACATGATCAAGCTGCGTTCGGTGCTCTATCACATCGACCCGCACGCCTTTGTCAACATCATGGAGAGTAGCGAGATCCTGGGCGAGGGCTTCCGCCGCTTGCCCCAGGAGTGAGATGCCTTTTTCTACTAAGTTTTAAACGTTTTCAGTTGTCAGTTGAGTGCCGATGCCGCACCGAAAACTGACAACTGAAAACGTTTTGCGATGATATAGATGTTGGCCTGAACCCTGCGGGGCTAATGCCAACCCTTAGCTCGGCAAAGCCAATTTCGCGAATTAATTTTAAATTTTTTTCGTGCAATACGTTTTTCTTAGCGAAATGAGCTTGAATAACTTTTCAGGGTCAACCGCTATATCGTTGCCAGTTCATTGCAGGTGACCCGGAAAACTGGAGCCTTGGGGGAATTAATCGTCCTGGGAGATGCGCACGGCTCGCACGCTATGGCCCAAGTAACACTCGCCAAGTCCTGTGTTCAGGAACATGTATCCAGCGATCTGAGCGTTGTTGTTACAGCCTATTCTTGCCCAGAAACCGCAGTATGAGCCAGCCATATAGAGCGAATCACCATCGCGATAGCCAGCAGCGGGCAAGAAAATGGCATTCCCGTTGGGGCCGGTGATAAAAGTGCCCTCGACACCATTGAGCGACGTCCAAGTCCACACACAATCAAACAACAGCTCCTTTTGCTGCTCAGGAGTCGGCATACGCCACGCCGGGCCACAGTTGACCTGTGCCGCATCATCATCAGGATCCAGCTCGTTTTTGCCATCCACGGTGCCATAGTAGCTGTCGGTGCAGTACTTCGTCATCGCATGGTCGTCGCCATTGTCACACCACTTGTAAGTGTCCCAGCTATAGATCTCCTTGGGTGCGGTCTCGCCCCAAGCGAAATAGTCGCCAAAGTCCTCGGGATTGCGGGCTCCCACGTTGGCGGTGGCCCACAGCGTGCCGCTGGCCAGCCCCAGGTCAACATACTCCTGCTGCAGGCAGTCGCCATTAAAGGCAAAGGCACTGACCGGAATCATGCTTCTGACCCCAATCATCGACGGGCTCTCAATGGTCACGTTGCCATTTGTCTCGCCAATAGCCGTTGGCGTGAACAACACAGTCACAGTGGAGCGGGACCCCGGCTGCACCACAACCGAAATGCTCGAACTGGTATTCCCCTGCTGCTCAAACGTGAAAGGCTCCTGAATTGATAATGTAAAAGTCATGGGATGATCGGTGCTGTTGGTGAAGGTCAGTTCACCTGTGCTAGTCTCACCCATGGGCACAGCATCCAGGGCAAGGCGTTTCTGCTCAATGTAGTCGGCTGGAGACTCACGCACGGGTCGCACAGTGTAACCATAGCAGCGAGAGCTGCTGAAGAAGCCCCAACTCGAGACGCCTGAATCGGTCGATAAGCCAAAGGCCATAGGACTCGTGCTATGTTCTTCTTCACGTCCGCGCGACCAGTACTCCCCGGCATAGCCTCCCGCGCCACCACCATTGGGCCAATCGCCCGTACCAGGCATGAAGATGCTGTTGCCGTTACGTCCAGTAATCAAGCGGCCTTTCACGCCGTTTCTCTCCGTTCTGGTGCTACTGGTGTAGCTGCGGAGCTCATAAATCTGCTCCACGGTGGGCATGCGCCACGCTGGCCCCCAGTTGACAAATGCGGCATCGTCCTCACGGTCCAGTTCCATCTTGCCATCGACCGTGCCATAGTCGCTCTCGGTGCAGTACTTGGTCAACCAGTTCTCAGAGCCGTCGCACCACTTGTAGTTTTCCCAGGTATAGGTCTCCTTGGGCTTGGTCTCGCCCCAAGCCAGGTAGTAGCCATAGTCCTCAGGGTTGTCGGCTCCCACATTGCAGGTTGCCCACAGGGTTCCGCTGGGTAACCCCAAATCCACCCACTCGTGGTCATCGGGAGTGGGGGTGGTGCCGCCCAGAATGATGTCGATAACAGCATTAACATCGGCGATGTTAACTTCATGGTCTTGATTCACATCGGCAGCTGTGGGTGCTCCATGGCCGTCAAGGATGAAATCGATGATTGCATTGACATCGGCGATGTTGACCTCATAGTCGCCATTCACATCGCCCGGTAATGCTGAGGGAGCGTTGCAAAGCAGCGCCGCCGTAATAAGAGAAATGATTTGATGATACATAATCGTTGCCAGGATTAATAAGATAATTAAAAATGTTTAAATGGTTGGATATATCACTGATTTATAGTTGTTTAGTGGTATTAAGATTAACAAATTCAAATCACTGCATGCACCACTTGCCTACAAATTTCGTTAATATTTTTGATGTATGCAAGGGTTTTTCGACAAATCTTCAAATTTTACCCAGCGCCATCAAATAATAGGGAAAAACAGCCTACGAATCAGACGAACTAAACGAATGGCAGTATCCGGTGACTGATAAAAATTCGATTAATTCGATTAATCCGTAGGCTGTCAAAAAAAAACACTTAGCGTCTTAGCGCCTTGGCGTGTGGCTCGTTTTCGCTAAAATTCGTGTGCAAGTGGGGGCTGGCATCTATATCAATGCCAAGATGAAAACGATCAATCGGCCCATGAGCCGTTGGAGATGTAGTTAATCAGCGACAGGACGTCGGTGATGTTCTTCTTGCCGTCAAGGTTGCAGTCGCCCTCGTCGGGGATAGCATCAGACTCGCCGGTGAGCAGGTAATTGATGAGCGTGCTCGCGTCGGTGATGTTGACACGACCGTCGAGGTTCACGTCGCCACGCAGCACGTCAGCCTTCTGATAGGTGAACATGGCCATGGGCAGGAACGGGACAAACTCGGTCTCCATGCCGTTGTAGTAATAAGAGGAGTAGACGGCGACATTGTTGGCGGTGGGATTGCCGTAGAAGAACGTCTGCCTGTAGTTGGTCGTTCCGGCTTCGATAACCTCGCAGTCCACGAGCAGATTGCCGCCCTCATACTTGAACGGTGTCGTGAATTCAAATTCCAGGTCCTGGCTGTTGTAGACCGGCACGACGGTGGCCACGGCGGTGAGGCCGTCGTCGACCATCGTGGGCGAGTCGTAGTCATAGTTGTCCACTTGCTTGAGCGAGAGCTGGATGACACCGCCGCTCATCTGCACGGTCTTGTAGGTGATGAACTTGAGGCCCACCAGGGTGGCGCCCTTCATGTCGGCCAGCAGTGAGTCAGGATAGATCATCTGCCCACGTGTTCCCACGATGTCGATGTCGGTGCCATAGATGGGCAAATAGCCGGCATAATCCTCGTCCGAGCCCACGATGACGTCGGTCGCAGCCTCCTTGGCCGTGCCCTGCAGGTTCACTGTGAGCACGCCTGCCTGGCCACAGTCGATGGTCAGTTGACCGGTATAATCACCGGCTGCAGTCGGTGCAAAGGTTACGGGAATGCTGACACTGGCCTCGGCCTGGAGCTCGGTAGCCGCCATGTCAACAGCAAACGGGGCCGTCGCCGTAACCGTTGCCGTGAACGCGTTCTGCCCGTTGTTGGTGAGCACGACGCTCTGCACGTCGGTGCGCTCGGCGCGTATCGTGTTGAATGTCAATTCGTCGGGAATGACCTTGGCCGAGTAAGCCTCGCTGGTGCCGTAGTTGAATGTGGCCTTGGGCAAGAACTTGCTCACCTCGCCGCGGCTCATCGTCGTGTATTCGCTAGCACGATAGCCCGTAAAGGGGATAAAGCAGCACACGGTAGACTCGGCGATGTAGGTCTCGACCACCAGGTTGCCGCCTTTATAGAGGTAAGGGGTGTCAAACGTGATGACCACTTCGCTCGCACCATAGGGCATCGAGATGGTGGCCACCGGGGTCAGGTCTTCCACGTAGTCACCGCCGTAGAACGATGTCTTGGTCGTTTCGCCAACCAGCACGTTGATCTGTCCGGCGCCCACAGTCAGGGGCTCCGATGTGTAGAAGGTCATTGAATTGATGACTTCGTTGGTCATGGCAGCCAGGTCTTGGGCGGGGTAAATCAATTGGGTGCGTGTGCCCGCCTCGTCCAGGTAGGCATTGTCGATGGGAGCATAGCCAAACTCGTCGCCGTCAAACAGCGTCAACACATTGTTAGCCTGAGCAGGAGAGCTCACCAACAGCACCGCAATGGCTGCAATCAAAAAAAAGAAATTGGTTTTCGTCATTGTTAGTTAAATAAGAGTTATAAAAAATCTATGAATAATCGGATTTTGGTGGTAATTATTTAAAATCGAGCACAAAGATACGCTAATTATTTGTGATTGGGAACATAAGAGCGCCGATTATTTATCTAAACGTTGTAAAATATGAGAGTGGGCCACAATTGTGTGATGGCTCACTCTCATTTATCGGTCTTTTTATTAAGGGGACTTTACTTCAGGTAGGTGTAGCGGTAGTCGGTGGGCGACACGAGGGTCTCCTTGATCACGCGCGGGATAATCCAGCGTATCAGGTTGAACTCGCCACCGGCCTTGTCGTTGGTACCGCTGGCACGTGCGCCGCCAAAGGGCTGCATGCCCACAACGGCACCCGTCGGCTTGTCGTTGATGTAGAAGTTGCCAGCGGCATAGCTCAAGCGCTCGGTCAGTTTCTCGACGGCCAGGCGGTCGCGGCCCCATACGGCACCGGTCAGGCCGTAGGGCGATGTCTCGTCACACAGCGTGGCTGTCTCGTCGACCTTGTCGTCGTCATAGGGGTATACCGTCAGCACGGGGCCAAAGATCTCTTCCTCCATCGACTTGAAGCGCGGGTTGCTGGTCTCGATGACGGTGGGCTCAACAAACCAGCCCTTGCTCTTGTCGCACTTGCCGCCGATGACCACCTTGGCGTCGGCTGCCTGCTCGGCATAGTCGATGTAGCTCTTGCACTTGTCAAACGAGGCCTCGTCGATCACGGCGTTGATGAAGTTGCCGGGATCCTTCACGTCGCCCATCTTCACCTCCTGGCACATGGCCTTGATGTCCTCGAGGACGTCGGCCCACATGCTCTT
>CAMJXD010000027.1 GCA_946409635.1 uncultured Prevotellaceae bacterium | reverse complement strand
CTCGGCACTCCAGAACAGCTATTGAACAAGTTCAAAAAGTACGTTAAAGACAAAAATATCATGTGGACGATAGGACAATTGATATTTTGCGGGTGGTTTGCTTGTTTCTGTTATTTTTCCTCTGCTTCGGGTATTTTGAAAGTGATTGGCTGGATCGTCGTCTTAGTCTCCGCTATAGAGAGTATTTACAGATTAATACGCGGTAAATATCCTGTAGGCCCCGGTGATGTGGATATCACCCGTCGTCTGCAAGAACTCATCGGGGAAGAGTAACCTCATTCCTCGTCTTTTCAAGGTATCAGGCGGTTGAACGACTTTTCCAAAATTATAAAAGTCAGGACGAGTACCAGCGCCTCATGAACAACAAAATCACTGAAATAATTTTTTTATCAGCAAAACTGATAATAATGAGATGAAATGAGCCATAACTTTGCAACGTGATTAAAATTATTAACTAAAACAGAAGAAATTATGAAAACGATTTATGAATGTTTGCAAAGCAAATCGGTAAAATGGTTAAGTGCCATTTTCTACTCTGTTGTTATTCTCAGTGTCTTCGTTATGATGTACCTCGTAGCGAGGGGAATTTATAGTCTCATCCTCGCATGGGTCATTATGGCTCTCATTCTGATTCCATCCATTTTGAGTTTCTTCATTTTCCCAGTGTACATCGTTGCCGACGATGAAGGGGTTGGTGTAAGGACTCTAGCTCGAACAAAGCATATACCGTATGAAAACATTGACCGCATTGTGCGAGTCGATGAGCAACCGCTCTTTTCATGTATCTCTACGATAAGGCTATTTGGTAGTGGCGGAGTATTCGGTTATATCGGTTGGTTTCGCTCAAAAGGAATAGGCACATTCCTCTCCTATGCGACCGATGAAAAGAATGTTTTCTTGATTTATCGCAAGAAAGGGAAACCGGTTGCGATAAGCGTGAATAATCCTGATGAGTTTATGCCCTATTATCTGAAAGGAGGTGAGAAATGAATATCCTGTATGATTTCTCGTCGGCTCTTCTGCAAGCCCGCCAGAATAAGGAGGTAACGCAAGAACAGATAGCCTTTGCATTGGAGATATCTCAAGCTACCTACAATGCATGGGAATGTGGGCATCGCCTTTGTCCTTACAAGCATATCATCGCCCTGATTAATTATTTTCAAGACGAGCAGTTCACACGCCGAATGCTCCGCATCCTGCTTTCCCTGCAACACAATATGGCAGGATTGAACAAGAAATCGACCGCCGAACTGACCACCTACTACATGAAACTCATCGCATTACTCGCCGATGAATGTGCCGAGTGGATAACAACATTAGGGAAATAGCAATCTTTTTGCTACACATAGATTCCTATTTGACGAGTCGTCTTTTCAACGAATAATCGGTTGGATCACTTTTGTGGTAATCCAACCGATTTTAGTTGCTTCAGAACGAGAGTGCGCGAGCAGCGGGGGCGCTGCCTTTGAACACAACCCATTGCTGCGCAACCACTCGTTTGCCTTGTTGTGAAGGGGCACTCAGGCAAGTTTGGCGCTCCCCGACAACAAAACAACCGGCCACTTGCGCGGTCGGTTGTTCAGGCGGAGAGGACAAGATTCGAACTTGCGGTAGAGTTACCCCTACGGCAGTTTAGCAAACTGCTGGTTTCAGCCACTCACCCACCTCTCCGGTAGCTAGCTGAAAGTATTTTTTCAATAGCGAGTGCAAAGGTAATGCTTTTTTTTATACCTGCAAGCATTTTTGACGAAAAAAATCAAAAAATGTGGTTTTTGACGTTATTGGTTGTCGTGATTGAACCAGTCACTGGGTCGCCAGTTGCGGGTGAGTATCCACATGGTGGTGCATGCAAGAACCAGGGTGACCACAATCATTGTGGCCAGCACGGGGAAGGACAGCATGCGGCCCAAAGTGGCGTAATAGATGTCGCGGAATGGGAGGATGTACTTGCCGAACATGCTTGAGGCAGTGTCAAAGTCAATCCAGAGCACACAGGTCTTGGAATAGGGAATCAAGGAGAGGACGGTGTAGCTGGCAATCACGCCCATGCGCCCGCGGTAGTTGCCCAAGAGCTTGCGCAGGCCCTCGGCAATGAGACCAAAGCCAAAGCAACCCAGCATCATGTACTCGTGACCCTGGCCGATGATGAAGTTGAACAGCAATAGCATGATAGCACACAGCATGGCGATGCCGGGGACGGGGTAGCGCTGGCACAACTTGAAGTAGGGCCAAGAGGCAGCGATCGCAGCGATGACGGCGCTATAGGTCCAGGCATAAGGGTGAACGATACCGAACAATTCCACGATGAAGAATGCCAGCACGTATAATAGGGCCAAACCGATGACTTTAAAAGCTCGTTCCATAAACAAGGATGTATTGGTTTTTGATGTGGGTCTAAACTGTTAACTGTTGCGGCAAAGATACAGCAAATTGATTATAGCACAATAATAATTGCCGACAAATTGAAGTTTTTGCCTCTTTTTGGGGGATTTTTTAACTTGAATGACACATCTGAACCTGTTCTGGGTCAGATAACCTGGTCCAGGACATGGGCATTATGGTAATATGAAAAAATGTTGTAACTTTGCGCCGTGAAGATTGTTCGCACGTCAATATTGCCGTTCAAGGGCTATAATGCCATCAACCTGCTGGGTGTGCTGTTTGTCCATCACGGGGTGTACCTGAGTGATGAATTGATGAACCATGAACGCATTCACTCGGCCCAACAGCGTGAGCTGTTGTTTGTGTTCTTCTACCTGAGCTATCTGGTGGAATGGCTGGTGAGGCTGCCCATGCGCGGCAATGCATACAGGAACATCTCCTTTGAGCGTGAAGCGTATGCCAACCAGCGTGACTTGAACTATCTTAGACGCCGTCAACCCTACGCTTGGCGCCATTACATGAGGCGCCATGCCCGTCAACGTAATAAGTAAGATTAAAAAAGATGAAGAGAATAACCGTTGCCATCCTATTGGTGCTTGCTGCATCGTTGCAGCTCATGGCTTCCTACACTCCTCAAGAAGCAGTCAACAAGTTTGTATCCAACAGCTCGCTACGGCATGCGTCGGTGGGAGTCCAGGTGATTGACCTGGACTCGGCCAAGTCGATAGCCTGTTATCGCCCAGAGCAGGCCAATATCACGGCCTCGACGATGAAGACTGTCGTGTCGTCGGCGGCACTGGGTCTGCTGGGACCGCATTTCAGGTTTGAGACTCCGGTGTATCTCGACGGCGTGGTCACTGACGGCATCTTCAGGGGCAACATCGTCATCCGGGGCATGGGCGATCCCACGCTGGGGTCGGTATTCCTTCCCAATCAGGCCAATATCGTTGATGAGATCATCGCTGCGCTGCAGTCGAGAGGCATCACGTGTGTGATGGGTGCCATTGTGGGAGATGACAGCTACTATGCCTATCCATATTATGACGAGGACTGGGACGTGGGTGACCTGGCCTATGACTACGGAGCAGCGGTGCATGCCCTGAGTTTCCACGACAATCTGGTGAACGTGTCGTGCACGCTCGACTCGAGAGGCCGCGTGTCGCAGTCGACGTTCAGGCCAGCGGTGCCGGGGCTGAAGGTGATCAGCCGCTGTCGAGGCAGCCATGGACGCAACGCCATCACGCCCTATATGGACTACAGCGTGCCGGCACTGGTGCTCACCGGCGAGACGACGGGCAAGTCGCTTCGCAACACGTATGCCAACCCTACTCCCGCCCCTATGCTGGTCGACAGCGTGGAACGAGCACTGTTGCGCAGCTCCATCCGCTATGACTATGACGCTACTGCACATGACGGCATCGCTGATGCAGAACAGTCGCTGCTGGTGCTGCACAAGTCGCCCGAACTGACCGAGATCATCACCTCGCTGCTGGACCGTAGCGACAACATGTTTGCCCACGCCCTGTTGCGTGCCATCGGAGCCAGGGACTATGAAGTCAAGGGGCTGTCCGAGATGCCCTCCGACCTGGATGTGGTGGGCGTGGAAGCCGTCAAGCACTGGCTGGAGTTGCAGGGCATCGACACGATGCCGCTGTTCATGCGCGACGGTAGCGGCCTGGCTCGAGCCAACAAGGCATCGGTAGACTTCTTTGGCGACATGCTGTCGATGATGGCCCACCGCCGCTTTGACGGCGTGAGGTTGTGCGACCTGATGCCCACGGCATCGGACCGCGTCGGCAAGACGTTGCGCGACAACGCGCTGAGTGCCCGCATCGTGCTCAAGTCGGGCAGCATGCGCCATGTACAGTGCTTTGTGGGCTATTATCCGGCCGACGAGCCGCGTTATGCATTTGCCGTGCTGGTCAACAATTTCACCTGTTCGCGAGCCAGCATCAAGGAACAAATCGGAACCCTGCTTTGCAATCTTTTTGATGGAAAATAGTTGGAGATTGAAAAAAACTTTGTAAACTTGCAGGCTAAATGTAAGACAAATCCCTTGGCGTGAAACGCTAAGCAGAAAGAATACAGACGATTATGGACATGTCGATTGAGAAAATGCTGTCTCATGTATATGAGATTGAGGGGCTGATGCTCGTTACCCGCCGCTTGGGCGAGGAGAATACGCCCGATGTCATAACAAATAAGATTAAGCGCAAGGTGCGTGAGCTGGCCGAGATGTGCGGTGTGTCGCAACAACCCGTCGCCCCAGTTCAAGCCGAGCCCGTTGCGGCCCCTGAGCCTGCTGCCGAGCATCTGCCCGAGGAGGACTACGATGCCGACGAGACGTGGCAGCACGACAACGGCGAGGAGTTCAAGGAGGTGTTCACCCTGAACTATGAGGAGCCCGCCCACGATGTGGAGGCCCCTGCCCAGGTGCCTGTCGAGGACCGCGAGCCCGATGACGACATCACAGTCGAATTTATCGAAGCCCCCGATGAGCCCGTCCTGGAGCCGGACAAGGTGCCCGTCGAAGACCGTGAGCCGGACGACGACATTACAGTCGAGTTCATCGAGGCTCCCGACGAGCCCGATGAGCAGCCCGCAGCCCAGCCGCGACAGTCCACCCCCGTGCCGCCCGTGTTCCGCATGCCCGAGGAGAATGACGAACCGGTGCCAGAGCCCGACCCCGCTATCGTTCCTGAAGCCGAGCCTGAGCCCGACATCGACGTGGAGTTTATCGATGACCAGGACAATGACGTGCCTGAGCCCGAGTTTGAGATGCCTGTGCCGCCCGTTCCCACCGAGTTTCCCGAACCGGACGACGAGCCCGCATCTCCGCTGCGAGTAGACGAGAAGCTGCAGCGCACGCTGTCCAAGGACATACGCAAGGCTTTCTCGGTCAACGACCGCTTCCGCTTCCAACGCGAACTGTTTGCAGGCAGTGCCAGTGCGATGAATACCGCCATCGAGCACATTGAGATGATGAGCAGCTATGGCAATGCAGAGCTGTACTTCTTCAGCCAGCTGCACTGGGACCGCGACAACGAGGTGGTCCAGGACTTCATGAACATCGTGCGCAACCACTTCCAGAAGTAAAAAAGTCGCCGTTCAAATTACTGACTGCCCACACACGATGGCCGGAAAATTATACATAGTACCCACTCCCGTCGGGAATCTTGATGACATGACCCCTCGTGCCATCGAGGTGCTCAAGGCTGTGGATACCGTGCTGGCCGAGGACACCCGCACCAGCGGTGTGCTGCTGAAGCACTTTGGCATCGGAACCCCCATGCGCAGCCATCACAAGTTCAACGAACATGAGGCCGTGGCCAGCGTGGTCAAGCAGCTGACCGACGGTGCAGTGATGGCCCTCATCAGCGATGCGGGCACGCCGGGAATCAGCGACCCCGGATTCCTGCTCTCGCGCGAATGCCGTCGTCAAGGCATCGAAGTGGAGACTCTGCCCGGCGCAACGGCGTTTGTGCCTGCATTGGTCAACTCGGGGCTACCGTGCGACAGGTTTGTCTTTGAGGGCTTCCTGCCCCAGAAGAAAGGCCGAGCCACACGCCTTGAAGAGTTGAAGTCGCAACCGCTGACGATGGTCTTCTATGAGTCGCCCGTGAGGCTGCTCAAGACGCTGCAGCAGTTTGTTGAGGCCTTCGGAGCAGACCGGGAGGCCAGTGTCGTGCGCGAGATCAGCAAGCTGCACAACACCACCCACAACGGCACGCTGGGCGAGCTGGTTGAACACTTCACCGCAGTAGAGCCACGAGGCGAAATTGTCATTGTGGTGGCTGGTGCGCCGCCAACCGCCGCAGTCAAGGTAGACAAGTATGCCGCCTTCAAGGGCAAGAATGCCCGCGTGTGAACGCATCCCCATTGATAATATAAGCACTTAAAGAATAAGATAGACAAACAATTAAAAACCGAATAGGGTATGAAAAAGATTATGTATTTCGTGTGTCTGATGACGGGTATGGCGCTGATGCCTTCCTGTCACAATGGCAGCGACCAGGACCGGGAAGCCATGCGTCTCGATTCAATCAACACCGTCCTTCAGGACTCGATCAACACGGCCAATGCCGAGAAGGACAGCCTGATGCAGCTCATGGGCGACATTGCCGACGGCATGCAGCAAATCAAGGAACTGGAAGATATCATCTCGGTTGACAACTTGAACAGTGAGACCCCTGACCGCAAGAAGCAGCTGCGCGACGACATCGTGCTCATCCAGGAATCCATCAACAAGCACAAGAAGCGCCTCGAGGAGCTGGAGAACCGCCTGAAACAGTCAACCAGCTACAATGCCTCGATGCAGAAGAACATCGCCGCTCTCAAGGCACAGCTCGAAGACCAGCAGAAGACGATCAACAGCCTGACCGAGCAGCTGGCAGCGGCCCATATCCAGATCAAGAACCTGAACCAGAGCGTTGACTCGCTGAACACCGTCAACAAGGCCGTGACCAAGGAAAAAGAGGCAGCACAGGAAGAATCGCGCCAGCTCACCAACGAGGTGACCAACCTCAACACCTGCTACTATGTGATCGGTTCCAAGAAGGAACTCAAGGCCCACAAGATCATCGAGAGCGGCTTCCTGCGCAAGACCAAGATACTGGAGGGCGACTTTGAGATGTCCTATTTCACCAAAGCCGACCGCCGCTACCTGAGCGACATTCCCCTGCACAGCACGAAGGCCCAGTTGATGACCAACCATCCCAAGGATTCCTACGAAATTGTGGAGCATGGCAACGTCAAGACGCTGCACATCCTGAATGCCGACCGATTCTGGGAAAAATCCAATTTCCTTGTCGTGAAAGTGGATTGATAGCCTGCTCTCCCCTCCCCCTGAGCTGTTTAGCACATTAGTAGCATATATCACGCATGAAAGTCGTCCTGGCGTTTGATAAATTCAAGGGCTCGGCAACGTCACTAGAACTTAACGAGGCCGCGCAAGAGAGTTTGTGCGGCCTTGATGATGTAACGACGGCCTGTGTGCCCGTTGCCGACGGTGGTGACGGGACAACCGCCGTGCTGGCCTCGACGATGCCGGGTCAGTGGCTGTCGGTGCCGTCGATGGGGCCGCTGCTGGAATTGGATCCCGTAGTCGCCCAGTACTATATGGGCGATGGGGGCTGTGCCCTGATCGAAGTGGCCGCTGCCAGCGGCTTATCGCTGGTGCCTACCCACCGGCTAGACGTGATGCGTGCCACGACGCTGGGAACCGGGCTGCTGATGCGCGACGCCATGGAGCGTGGCTGCCGTGACATCGTGCTGGGCCTGGGCGGCTCGGCCACATGTGACGCGGCGATGGGCATCATGTGTGCCCTGGGAGCTGAATTCCTGGATGCCGACGGGCATCACCTGTACCCCAGTGGCGCATCTCTTGGACAGATTGCCCGCATCGAGACGACGGGCATTCCCCAGACGGTGAAGGAATGCCGATTCACCTTGCTCACCGACGTGTCGAGCCCCCTGTGCGGCGAGCGAGGCACGGCTCGGGTCTTTGCACCCCAGAAGGGAGCCACGGCCGAACAGGTGGAACTGCTGGAACGAGGCATGGCGCACGTGGCAGCCATTGTGGGCGATGGCATCGCCCTGCAGCCAGGCTGTGGTGCCGCTGGCGGCATACCGTCCCTGATGATGCATCTGCTGGATTGCCGGCTTGTGGCAGGAGCCCCCTATGTGCTCGAGCGCAGCGGCCTGGTCGAGGCCCTGACAGATGCCGACCTGGTCATCACCGGCGAGGGGTGCCTGGACCGGCAGACGATGATGGGCAAGGGTCCAGGCTGTGTCATCGGCCTGGCTCGAGAGCATGGCGTTGCTGTAGCAGCCGTGTGTGGCACGATAGAATCAGAATTTGACACCGCGGCAGCCGGGCTGGAAGCAGCTGTGGCAGTGAGCAAGGGCATGCCGCTGGAGCAGGCTATGGATCACGACATCACGCTCGAGGGCGTGTCGCGTGCCGTCAGGCAGCTAGTGACGCAGCGCCTCACGGCATTTTCCTAAACTATTAGGGGGTGTCCGGTAAAAAATAAGGCCAAGGGCAGTTATTTCTCTTGGGGAACGCCCTTGTTGTGGCCGGTGACCAGTTCATGGGTGCGCCGCATGAAGCGGTCAAAGTCGGCGCGGCTGTCGGGGCGCAGCAACTCAGGGCGTGACTCGGGGATGAGCACGTAGTTCTGACCGCTGGCCACGGGTTTCTGGACAAAGAAGAGTTTGTAACGAGGATCGACGATGACGGCCCGACCATTCTGCATCTTGAGCGACACCTTGACCATGGCGCCGCCACGGGTGTCGATGTCGCTCTGGTTGCTGATCAAGTTGCCCATGCTGTAGACCAGCAGGACGTCCTTATCATATTCCTGGCTGTGGCGCACCTCCATGGGCTCAACGACGTGAGGATGGCCACCGATAATGAGGTCCACCCCCTGGGAGACGAGCCAGTCGGCCAGCGAGCGCTGGGAGTCCACTGGCTTGAGCGTGTACTCAATGCCCCAATGCAGGTTGACGCAGATGGCGTGGGCGCCGCGTTCACGCGCGCGGGCGATGTCGGCAGCGATGAGCTGCCGGTCAATGAAGTCCACCACAACGTTGCCCTGAATGGGGATACCGTTGGTACCATAGGTATAGTCCAGGAAGGCAATCTTCATGCCCTTGACGTTGATGATGTAAGGGATGACCTTGTCGCGTTGTTGCTGGCTGGGGTAGGTGCCGATGTGGGCAATTCCCATCGAGTCGAGCACATGGCACGTGCGCACGAGTCCCTTGTCACGACGGTCCAGACAGTGGTTGTTGGCCGTGAGGAACAGATCGAAGCCCACGTCACGCAACTGTCGAGCATAACTGTCGGGGGCGCTGAAGCACGGGTATCCCGTGTAGGGCTTGCCGCCCAGCGGGCATTCCAGATTCACGACGGCGACATCGGCCCAGCTGATGTCCTGCTCCAGGTACTGGAAGCACGGGCTGTAATCATAGGAGCCGTCGGGCTGCTGTGCAGCGGTAATCTGTGGTGCATGCTGCATGGCATCGCCCACAAAGGTGAGGTTCACCGTGTGGTTGCTCTGCAGCAGCGACACGAGGGACAACAGCATGATGGACAGCAGCTCCATGGTTCTCAGTTATCGGGTTATCGTCCGCGCTTGGCGGCCTTGGCATTGGCCTTGGCAGCGCGCATCATCTGCATGGGATTGGTCGACACCTGGTGCATGACCTTGCGCATCGACAGGAACTGCTTCAACAAGCGATTCACCTCCTCGACGCTGGTGCCACTGCCGGCAGCGATGCGCTTGCGGCGGCTGGCGTCGATGATGTCGGGGTTGCTGCGTTCAAGCGGCGTCATCGAGCCGATAATGGCCTCGACACCCTTGAAGGCGTCGTCTGGAATGTCGATATCCTTGATGGCCTTGCCCACACCGGGAATCATCGATGCCAGGCTCTTGAGGTTGCCCATCTTCTTAATCTGCCTGATCTGCTTGATGAAGTCGTCGAAGTCAAACTTGTTCTGCTTGATCTTCTTCTCGAGCTTCTCGGCCTCGGCCTCGTCATACTGCTGCTGCATGCGGTCGACAAACGACACAATGTCGCCCATGCCGAGGATGCGGTCGGCCATACCAGCAGGACGGAAGGGATCGAGATCGGTCATCTTCTCGCCGATACCGACAAACTTGATGGGCTTGTCGACCACGGCGCGAATCGAGAGAGCAGCACCGCCACGGGTGTCACCGTCGAGTTTGGTGAGCACGACGCCGTCAAAGTCCAGACGCTCGTTGAAGGCCTTGGCCGTGTTCACGGCGTCCTGACCCGTCATCGAGTCGACGACAAAGAGGGTCTCGTTGGGGTGGATGGCATCCTTGATGGCCTTGATTTCGACCATCATGGCCTCGTCGACAGCCAGGCGGCCGGCGGTATCCACAATCACCAGGTCGTAGCCCTGCTGCTTAGCGTGGTCGATGGCATGGAGTGCGATGGCCACGGGGTCCTTGCTCTCGGGCTCGCTGTAGACAGGCACATCAATCTGCTCAGCGATGGTCTTGAGCTGCTCGATGGCGGCGGGGCGATACACGTCACAGGCCACCAGCAGCGGCTTGCGCTTCTCCTTGCCGTTCTTCAGTCGGTTGGCCAGCTTGCCGGTGAAGGTGGTCTTACCAGAGCCCTGCAGACCCGACATGAGGATGACTGCCGGATTGCCCTCGATGCTGAATGTCGACTCCTGTCCGCCCATGAGCTCAGCCAGCTCGTCGTGGACGATCTTGACCATCAGCTGGCTGGGATTGACAGCGTTGATCACGTTCTGTCCCAGGGCCTTGGCCTTGACGTCGTCGACAAACTTCTTGGCAACGGGGTAGCTGACATCGGCGTCGACCAGTGCACGGCGCACCTCCTTGAGGGTCGAGGCGACGTTGATTTCGGTGATGCGGCCTTGTCCTTTCAGGACCTTAAATGACCGTTCGAGTTTCTCAGATAAATTTTCAAACATATTGTGAGTGAGGTTTTTATAATATTGACTTCACTAACCCAAAGGTGGGTCGGAAATGTTAAAATCTGTTATTTCTTTTTGGGGATAAGGCGGTTGGTGGCCGTGTCAGGGAAGACGATCTGTGGCTTGAACTCGCGGCCCTCCTCGGGCGTGACGATGGCATAGGCCATGATGATGACGATGTCTCCCACCTCGACCTTGCGTGCCGCGGCACCGTTGAGGCAGATGGTGCCCTTGCCGCGCTCACCGGCGATGACATAGGTGTCCAGCCGCTCACCGTTGTTGACGTCAACGATATACACGCGCTCGCCCTCGATGATGCCAGCGGCATCCATCAGGTCCTGGTCGATGGTGATGCTGCCGATGTAGTTGAGGTTGGCATCGGTGACCGTTACGCGGTGTATCTTGGATTTCATGACTTGGATGTACATATCTCAGTTGTCAGTTTTCAGTTGTCAGTTTTCAGTTTTTCTTGTAGGTGATGTTGTCGATCTCGCGCACGTCGCCGCAGTAGACGGTAATGCAACCCACGATGTAGTCGCTCTCGTCCCAGCTGGCCACGGGCTGGAGCGTGATGCCGTCGCATATCGAGAAATACTCGGTCTCCATCTCGGGCCACGCGTTGATTGTAGCCACAACCCAGTCATGGGTCTGCTCCACGGTGTGGTCCTTGGCAAACTCCAGGCTGCGCTGCAGCGTAGCATAGATCTGCGGTGCTACCTTGCGCACCTTGGGGGTGAGTCGCACATTGCGGCTGCTCTTGGCCAGGCCATCCTGCTCACGGATGCACGGGCACTGCACGATATCGATGTTCATGTCGAGCTGCTTGATCATCGCGCGGATGACGGCAATCTGCTGGAAGTCCTTCTCGCCGAAGTAGGCGCGGTCGGGCATCACCCAGGTGAAGAGTTTGCTCACGATCTGGCACACGCCGTTGAAGTGTCCGGGGCGCATGGCACCCTCCATGACCTGCTGTACGGGGCCGAGGTCAAACACGCGGGTATCGGGCTCGGGGTAGATCTCCTCGACCGTGGGCATGAAGGCCACGTCGACGCCACAAGCCTCAAGCATGGCAGCATCGCGCTCGGCTGTGCGCGGATAGGTTCGGAGGTCCTCCTTGTTGTTAAACTGCGTGGGATTCAGGAAACAGCTCACCACTACCGAGTCGTTTTCCTTGCGGGCACGGTCAACCAGCGACTTGTGGCCCTCGTGCAGGGCGCCCATAGTGGGCACGAAGCCTACCGACTTACCTGCCAGGCGCATGGCCTCGACAGCCTCGCGCAACTCACTCACCTTGCTGATAATCTTCATTGTCAATGTCTACTCTAATTGTTGATGTTTTAACGTGCAAAATTAATACGCAAAACGCACATGGGCAAATTTTGTGCCAGGTTTCCAGTTTTTCTTTCTTTTTTGACGTGCCTGTGGCTTGCACTACTACAACGGGAATAATGGGCCGGACGTATACAACGGAAGATTACGCGACGCCGTCGCGTAATACCGAGGGGGGGGCACTGGAAGCGCGGTGTGAGTGATCAGTCTTCTTGAGAGATGTCGAAGAGCTGGTCGACGGCGGCCTTGAGGTTGGGTGCCAGGGGCGGGATGTGGTGAATGCTTTCGAGACGGCGGAGCTCGTTGATGTCCATCTCCACCTTGTTATCCCTGCGCGTCTGCTTGAGCTCTTTCTTGTCGATGTAGTCGCGGCCGATGGTGAAGGTCTCGAGCAGGATGATGTAATCCTGGTCCATCCTGTCGAAATGGCCTGAGACGAGAATCTGCTTCATGACCAGGTCGTCGATGCGCGACTCGCCGTCCTGGTTGACGTTGTAGACCTCGAAGTATCCATGGTTGGCGGGAAAGTCTTTCTTGGCTTTCGGTTTCTTGCCCTTGGCAGCGTCCTGGGTGGCCTTGACGTGGTCGTTATAGGTCCAATGGTCGAAGCTGGTGGTGCGCTGGGCGTCCTGGATGTTGTCATCGATATAGCCCAGCACCGAAACGGTGTCGCTCACGACGCGCCGTCCTGAAGGATCCCGGGTGATGGTCAGGTCGCCCTTGTCGGCAAGCTGGTTGATGCGCTTGTAGTAAGTCATGGTGTCGATGCGAGCCCACTTGTCGATGTAGTGTCCGACGAGCGTGCTGATGAGAAACCGCAACAGGCCGTTCTCGCCACGAGAGACACTGTGCGTCTTGGCCGAAATTTTCTTCTTGGCCAACTCATAGGTGTTATCTACCACACCGGCCCGAAAATAGAGGGGGCCCTCATCACAGACGTAGATGCAGCGGTAATAGGTCTGGACATAGAGCAGTTCCTTGGGCTTCACCTCCAACTCCGAGAGCTGGAAGTTCTCGTCCTGCATGACGACACAGTTGCTGGGTATGGTATCCATGTTGACGTCCATGGCCTTGAAAGCCACGTGGGAGAAGGAGAGGCGGCTGACGCCCTTGGCATCCTGGAGGAAGCCATCGTTGTCGGTCGTTCCGACGAGAGCGCCTTTTTCATTGGTGACACAGACGGCGGCGATGGGCAGCCCATTGACGTCCACCACCTGGATGCGCTGGGCAAAAGCATTCAGCACTAGGGCCATGACGGTCAGCAGGGCATAATAACGCTTCATAAAGACAAGAGATTGAATATAACAGGTGTGGATCACTTCAAGAGCTCACCGATGCTGGTGGTGAGGTTGAACATAAAGGTCGAAGCTCCAGTGTGAGGGCGTGCAAAGGCGGCGCCGATGCCAAATGCCCTGACCTTGAGTCCAGCACCCAGCGAGAGTCCCGACATGAAGTCACGCTTGTAGGTGGCCATGTCGGTGCGGGTGCGATAGTTGTAGCCGATGCCCAGGTAGAGGTTGTCGGTGGGCAGGATATCGACACCCAGGACCAGATGGCGCAACAGGTTGCTGCCGAAGGAGTCCTTCTTGACGAGCGGGCTATTGGGATTGTTGACGTCCTCGATCTTGTAGTAGGGAGATTTCCACCTGGCAAGCTCATAGGCCGTGACATGGAGCCTCACGGGCGCCTTGCCGAGCATCTTGCTGAAGCCCACCTGGATGTCCCATGGCAGCTTGTCCTTGTAGTCGTTGAACTTCTTGACCTGACCACCCAGATTCTTGGCCACAATTGAGGCCGAGAACTCATGGTCGGGGTCGTAGTAGTTGACACCCAGGTCGGCTGCCACAGCTCCGGCTGAGTAGTCCTCATACTTGGAATAGAGGTACTTGAGCGTGATACCCCCGCGAAAGCGGTCGCTGATGTCGTGGCTGTAGGTGAGGCTGAAGGCCATGTCGCTGGCACTGAAGGTGCCCGTGAGGGTGCCATCGGCGTCGGCTCCCTGGATGTTGCCGTAGCCAAAATACTGGATGCCTACTGCCATTGCACCGTGCTCACTCACCCCCTGACCATAGCGCAGTCCGGCAAAGTTGGTCTCGCCGATGTACCGCATGTAGTTGATGCCCACCTGGTGGTCAAACTCGGGCCCCAGCAGAGCCGGGTTCTGCTCGACCAGATTGATGTCATCGTCGATGATGGTAAGGTTGTGCCCTCCCAAGCCATAGACATGGCTCGAGGCAGGGATGCTAAGGAAGTTATAGGCCGTGGTCGTCGGGGCGTCGTCGGCCATGACGTTGAGTGCTGCTAACAGACCGGCAGCCAGCAATATGAGGTGACGCAAGTGAGTTGTCATATCGTCGTTGTTATAGTAATACAATGATATAACGAGAAAACGACGTGTTTAGTATATTCACTGTTCGGCTTGATTGTCGAGATCGGCATCGGGGGCCTGGCTGAGCACCTGCCTGGCCAGCTCAAGGTCCTTCTCAAAGACCACGACCCTGGCCGGGGCCATCAAGATGGCATTGGCCGTGCTGTCGACGATGACGCCAGCGGGGATTCCGCTAGCCTCGAGAGCACCCTTGACGATGTTGGCATCGATGGGGTTGAGATACTTCTCGAGCACTACGATTTTTTCTTCATTTTCCATCTTCACGTTCAGTTAGTTGATTTTAAGTTTCGCAAGCCGGTAAATTGCTCACTTGATGCCACGGGCATTGAGCGCGGCCTGATAACGGTGAGCGTTGTCGAGGTGGCTGGCATAGTCACGGGTGAAGTCGTGGTAGCCGCTGAAGTCGGCGCGGGCACACATGTAGATGTAGTCGTGCTGCGGGGCATCCAGGACAGCATCGATCGTCGACTTCTCGGGCAGGCGGATGGGCCCGGGCGGCAGGCCCTCGACGCGATAGGTGTTATAGGGCGAGTTGACCTGCGTCATGGGAACCGTGATGCGCTTGATCGAGAAGTCACCCAGAGCAAACTTGACCGTCGGGTCGGCCTGGAGTCTCATTCCCTGCTCATAGCGGTTGATGTAGAGTCGGGCGACCTTGCCCCGCTCGTCGGGCTTAGAGGTTTCTTCCTCGACAATCGATGCGACGGTAGCGACCTGGTCGGGCGTGAGCCCCAGGCGCTGGGCCTTGGCCTTGCGCTCGCTTGTCCAGAAGTCGTTGTAGTAGTCGTTCATGCGGTCGAGCATCTTCTCGGGCGAGATGTTCCAGTAGAACTCATAGGTGTCGGGCATCAGCAGGCAGGCGATGGTCTGGGGCGTCTTGCCATAGCGGGCACAGAAGGCGGAGTCCTTCAAGGCCTTGCGCATGGCGTCGGGACCCTGCATGAAGTTCTCACCCCAGCGGTCGGTCCACTCGTCGAGCGTACGGACGTTGTTGAAGGTGAAGCGGATGCCGTCCTGCACTCCATTCTTGATGCGACGGGCAGCGGTGAATGGCGACATGCCCGCAGTAATGCGGAAAGCGCCCTCGCGGTTCTCGACCTTGGCCCCCATGAGTTTCATCATGGTGGCGACACGGCCCGCAAACGTCTCGTCGACGTGGGCACGGATGCTGTCGGCAATCATGTCGATGGTGCTGCCCTTGCGCACCTTGACTACGCCCTGGCCCGGTGCCCCGATAAAGAAATAGGGAGCGGCACAAGCCCCAACAATGATAATAAGAGCGGCCACGCCGCCCAGGATCCATTTCTTTTTCATATTAGTTTTCAGTTTTCAGTTGTCAGTCCTTAGTTTTCAGCTGAATGCGGATGCTAACTATTAACTATTAAAGTTTTCGTGAACGATAGGGACCGTGGCCAGCAGCATCCTGGCCGAGCCGCTCATGTCGACCCGCGCAGCGATAGCGGGCACAAGTGCCGTCTCGCCCTGCCGCAACGTCACCGCTGGCATGCCGGCGACTTCTAGCACGGCATCGCCCTGGACGCAGACCAGTGCCACAAACGTGTGACATTCCGGATTGGGCAACGCGTAGCTGCCGTCCAGCTCCAGAAGGGTTACCGCAAAGTCGGGGCAGTCGACCAGTCGCGTCAGGCCCGGGGCCAAACGACGACGGTCCTGGACCAGTCCCTGACGGGCGCCGTAATCGAGCGCCTCGCGCGCCTGCTCGACGTGCAGCTGCCGCAGGTTGCCCTGGGCATCGCGGCGGTTGTAGTCCCAGACACGATAGGTAATGTCGCTCGAATGCTGTATCTCGACCAGCAGATTGCCCGCGCCGATGGAGTGAATCTGACCGGCGGGGATATAGAACGTGTCACCCGGCTTTGACTTGACGGCATTGACCACGTCGAGTAGCGTCCCGTCGGAGAGCCGCTCGTCGAGCTCCTGGGGCGACAACGTGCGGTTAAAGCCTGTGTAGATCTGCGCCCCATCGTCGGCGTGCAGAACATACCACATCTCATTCTTGCCATCACAGCCATGCAGGCGCCGCGCCATGGCGTCATCGGGGTGCACCTGGACCGAGAGGTCACGCCTGGCATCAATCAACTTGATGAGCAGGGGGAAGCGGTCACCATAGCGGTCACTCACGTCGCGGCCCACCAGATCGGGGCCATAGCGGCCGACGAGCTGGGTGAGCGTGAGACCTGCATCGTCACCACCGGCAACGACCGACTCCCGTCCCGGCAAAGCCGAGAGTTCCCAACTCTCGCCGATGGGTTCGTCACAGGGCGGCAAGTGCTTAAACGCCAGCAGCTTGTCGCCACCCCAGAGGACGGGCTTGAGGATATTATGGAACTTATAGATCTGCATCAGCACATTGATTAGACCGACAAAGGTAGTGAAAAGTTTTCGTTTTCTCAGTTTTCAGTTGTCAGTTTTCAGTTTTCAGCATGCGGATGCCGCTCTGACAACTGAAAACTGAAAACTGAAAACTGAAAACTCAATTAGCCACCTTGTTGTTGTCATCCTTGATCCAGCGTATGTACTGGCTGTAGTCGTGGTGGACGAGCACGCCGTTCTCCTTGTCGTCGCGCCAGGTGTCGGTCCAGTCCATGTCATAGCCGTGGCCCGTGGCGTCATGCAAGATGTGTCCCTCGCCCTCGTTCATCTTCCAGTAGGCGACGAGTCCGTCGCTGTGGGCATTAACACCGGCAAATCCTGTAGAGATCTCGCTTGCCGACAGTGCCCTGTTCCAGAGCCTGACCTCGCACAAGCGCCCCTGGAAGAACTGGCTGCTGCGGTATCCGCCCCACGACATGCCCAACTCAAACCGCTGGAAGGGCGTGGCCTTGCCCGAGCCGCTGGCCTGGGCATCCTCCACTCCGTCGACATACATCTTGAAGGTAGTGCCGTCGTAGGTGCACGAGACGAGGTACCAGCGACCCGTCTTGAAGTGAGTGCTGGAAAAGCAGCGCCCGCCCGGGAGCACCCATTGCAGGATGTCGCCTCCGGCCGAGCCGTTCTCACCGAAGCGGAACATGTTGGCCTCTTCCTCGTTCTTGCCCTCGATGGCGAGCACGCGCTTGATGTTGCCCACGTTGCCGAAGTTGTAGGAATAGACCTTAAACTCGATGGTGTAGTTGGTCAGGTTGACCATCTTGTCGTCGGGGAAGATGTAGTTGGACGACGCGCTCTGGTCGTTCTCCAGGGCGTAGAACGAGATGACGCGCGATAGCTGCAGGAAGATCGTGCGCGAACTCTCGATTACTTCCCCACCCTGCCCGCTGACCTGACGCATGGTCACGGGGATGACATAGGTGGCGCCCTCGATCAGGCCGTCGGTGCTGACCACACGCACCCGAGCCGCGGTCGAGAGGGCTTCGCCCTGCCTGATGGTCACGTCGGCATCGTCAAGCACCACGCACGATGCGGGAAGGGCATAGTAGGCCGTGCCGTGCTTGGCATTGTACTCGCCCACGAGGGCCGTGTCGATGGCCAGACTGACGGTGATGTCGCTGGCACAGCGGCGCGTGGCCTTGACCGTCACGGCATAGCTGGCGGGGAGCTCGTCGACGGTGAATCGCTGCACCGGCAACTGCTCGGTGCCCGAGATGAGCAGGCCCACCTTGTTGTAGTCAAACTTGTCGCCCTCGCTGTCACAGGCATCAAGCACCAGGGCCAGTGCGAGCCAGAGAATCATATAGCAGAAAACCGTTTTTTTCATTGTTCTGGTTTTTAGTTGGCCGAGGCTATGCCTCGGCTGTTGATCTTAACTGTTAACTATTAACTGTTATCTCCTTGCGGGGTTCATGATCTGGATGGCGCGGCGAATGGCCCCATAGGGGACGCCGTCGCCGGTGTTGTAGTAGTTGCGCTCCACATAGTAGGCCCCGCAGCCGCCCTTGTGTCCCGATTCAGGCTCCCATGCGGCATAGTTGAGGATCTCGCCGCCGGTGGGTTTCTGCCCGAACGACTCACAGTAGACCGTCTTCTCGTCGGGGTGTCCCATGGCGCCGACGCCAGCACCCTGCTGGCTATAGGCCTGCTTGACGTAGTAGTCGACGTGGGGGTCACATGCCAGCGGAGGCGAGACCGAGAAGTAGTCGACGATGACCAATCGCTCGGGGTACGGGCCATCGGGGCCGAAAACCTTGTCACACTCCTCAATGGCCCAGGTCAAGTGCTGACCGTTCCATCCCTCATAGTCAAAGTCGACGCCGTCAAGGCCCGTGCCGACGACCGTGTCACAGACCCAGCGGGCATAGGCACGGATGGCCTGCTCGCTGCGGTCGGTAGAGAGGTCGTAGACGCGGCCATCGAGCGTGAAGCGATGGTTATAGTTGGAGGCATCGGCATGGAAGACAAATCGGGTGCCCTTCTTGTCGCGGGTGAAGACCATGTCCTGATAGGCCACGGGATGGGTCTCGGGCGTGGGGATTCCCATCCACAGGTTCACGATGTCGATGCTGTCGGGCAGCCCGATGATGCGCTCCCCCCAAGAAGCCGGGTCCTTGTAACCACTGGCACCCTCGATGGGCGCCCAGTCGGCATAATAGACGTAGCAAATCTCATGAGGCGAGGCCTTGTAGTCGCGCAGCGCCTGGTAATACTCCTCGCTGTACTCCTTCAACGGTTGCAAATCGAGTGCCTGTGGCTCGGTGTCACACGATGCCAACGCCAGCGCCAGCATCGCAGCCGCAATTATATATCTTGATGTCCTCATATCTCTTATCTCTTATCTTTTATCTTTTATCTCTTATCTTCCTTCCTGTCCCACCACAGTCGCGTGCCGCCATTGTCCTGACCGCCATCCAGAGCCTCGCCTGAGAGCAGCTGCACGGCGGCCTGCACGGCAGCCAGGTTGGTGTTATACTCCTGCACCGGGAACGGGCAGCGGCGCACCTGCAAGCGGGTGTCGACAAGGCCCTGGCTGTCGTTGTTCACGACAGGCAGCAGGCATGGATAGCCCGTGCGGCGAAATTCGGCCCACGCCTCACAGCCGTCGGGGTAGATCGCAATCCACTTCTGAGTGATGATGCGCTCCAGAGAGGTCTCGAAGTCGGCCTGGTCGTCCCAGGCGATGGTTATCGCGCTGGGCGCGGCAGCATTGTTGCCGCCGCCCGTGCGGTCGACGTAGCGCGCGGGTACAGACGAGGCGTCGGCGATGTACTGATCGTCTCCAGCGACATCATTCTCGCTGAAAGAGGCCCGAATCCCCGCCTCATAGAAAGCCCTGGCAGTGCCGCCCATGTTCCAGCCGCGCAGGGCCGCCTCGGCCCTCAAGAAAAAGCCCTCGGCCGTCGTCATCCAGACGATGGGTGTGGTGGACTGGTCGATGTTGAGGTTGGAGGTGTACGCACCGGCATAGCGTGTGGGGTTCATGTTGTGTACACCCAGGCGCACACCGTGATACCTCCTGTCGCTGCTCGCCGTAACAAAGTAGGCCTCAAGACGTGGATCGTAGTAGCCGTTCATGTAGCAATCCATCGTTGCGCCCATGCGGACCTCGCCGGCATTGAAGTTATAGGCAATATCATAGTTGGGGTGGAAATAGGTCAAGCGGCTGTGCAGGAGCTGTGCTCGCTGGGCTATCGTCTCGATGAAGCCGAGCGGGCAAGCCGCCGACTTCTCGGCCTCGCGCTGTGCCATAGCCGGGTCGGCATAGACCACGCGGAGGGCCAGTCGCAGCCGCAGCGTGTTGGCAAAGCGGACCCAACTGGCCACGTCGCCCTCGTAGACGTTGTCGTAGTCGGGCAACAGCGAGCCGCCTGCCAGAGCCAGGGGCGTGAGCACATCGATGGCAGAATCAAGTTCGGCAAAGAATCGTTCATAGACCTGTTGCTGGCGGTCGTAGGCTGTTCCCAGCGTACCGCTGTCAAAGCGGGTGTAGGGAATCGGTCCATACATGTCGGTGACTCGATGCAGCGCCTCGACCTTGACAATTGTGGTCAGTGCAGCTACTGCAGGCTGCCCCATCTGGGTGGCCACGCGGTTGACCCGTTGCCAGGCGGGCATCACCTCGCTGAATGCCCGGGTAAACATCTGGTCATACCAGCCACTGACAAAACTGTATGAACCATTGTGGACACCATTGCGCCAGGTGCCCGTCGGGGCCAGATAACCCGAGAAGGCATCGGCCGAGAGCCCCTGTGCGACCTGATAGTCAGACGAGAGGCAATTGCCCGAGCCATCATCAAAGAGGACGACGCGGTTGACCATCTGTGAGAAGAAGGCTCCGACGTTCTGGTAGTCGGCCTGCATCTCCTCGTCGGTGATCTGGTGCTGATTGGTGTTGATGTCGTCAAACGACTTGGTGCAAGCAGCCATCATGACGATTGCACATATATATAAAAGCATTCTTGTCTTCATAGCCGTCATCAGAATTTGAGTTTGACATTAAATCCCATCGATCGCAGGCTGGGCTGCATGAAGTAGTCGATGCCCTGATAGTAGGTACCCGTGTTGGAGGTTGCCTCGGGGTCATAGGGAGCCTTGTTGTAGAGCATACACAGGTTGTGGGCGACAAAGGCCACATTCAGGCCCTTGATCCACTTGACCCAACGGTTGACAGGGACGTCGTAGGCCAGGCTCAGTTCGGCCAGCCGCAGGTTGGTCGCGCTGTAGACGTAGCGGGAATCCACCGTGCCGTTGGGGTTGCCCACGGTCTGGTAATAGCCCTGGG
>CAMJXD010000026.1 GCA_946409635.1 uncultured Prevotellaceae bacterium | reverse complement strand
CATACCCTTTGCTCTCCGATGGATTTCAGGGTGTCTCATTGCGGAAAACAAGGCCCTTGTTGTCGCGCCGTTTGTGAGTAGTTCATGTTTTGAAAAAGTAAGTGGCGAAGTGTAAAAAAAATAGACACTTTTTAGATAAAAGTGCCTAATACCATGAAAAAGGTAGCGTTGCTGTTTGTTGAAGTGACTGAATGTTACTAAATTTGCTGACTGATGTACTCCAGCCGATCATTGTTTAACCCAATATTAAAAACTGCGATTATGAGGAAAATTTTTTACTTTTTGCTGGTCATGATGGCGGCATTGCCTGTCGTGGCCCAAGGTCAGGAGCGGACTCGTGCTCCTAAAATATCGTTTGAAGAGAACCAGGATTCCAAGACTATTATTGTTGAGGGTGACGGCATGCTGAACGTGCAGGTGATGCGCGACCAAGAGTGTGACATGAACTGTGTGTATGTCGTTGACGAGGCCCAAGTCGAGGGGCGATATGAGTACACGATTACTCGGTCGATGGATGACGCTTTCAATGGCGAGGTGATAGCTACTGCCCAGGAACCCGGGAAACTGATCAGCGAGACGGTGACGGCGTCCTTTATGATGAAGTCCTACTTCGTGTTGCCGCAGCCTGAAATCACATTCACTGAGGACGCCGACGGCGTGAGAATCGATGTGACCGAAGGGGTCTCGGTACTGGAAGTATATATCAGCATTAATGGAGAGATGGTCGAGACGGCCTACGAGAGTTTCTCATATTCCTATTATGTCGAGAGGACCTACGAGGTGCAGGAGATTACAGTTGACGCAAAGAATATGGGTATGTCCCATGGCGATATCTGGCAGGGCCGAGTGGAACATTATCTGCTGAATGCCCGTGAATTGCCATTGACCCCGGCGCCCGAGATTATCGTTGAGGAGCATGACGAATACTTGATTGTGTCGGCCGTGGGCGACGGTGAGGTCCACCTCTACCTGAATGGGCTTGAAGAGTCCAATCCGTATTATGCCTACCGCTACGATGATGACTATACTTGTGAATTCTCGGCCTATTGTCAGGCCGAGGGCATGAATCCCAGCGAATGGACCAGTCTCACGGTTGTCGTTCCTGCCCGGATTCTGGAGCAGACGAGTGCTCCAAATATGTATTATGAGGTTGAGCCAGAGACCGGCTATGTTAAAGTCGGGGTCGTTGAAACTGAGCCGTCGGACTTGTATTACAGGATAGCCGCAGTGAATGACTACTACGAAATGAATTATAGTGACTGGATGATGTATGACGGCGAGTTCATGATTACTGAGCCCGGCAATTACCAGATAGAATCCTATGCTGTAGCTCCAGGCAAACTAGAAAGTTCTCATGTCGTATTAGTGTTCACATGTTTCCCGGTCATAGAGCAGCCTTATGACTTTGTAGAGGATGAGGTCTATTACAAGATCATTGCTGATAACAAGGTGAGCGTGTATGCCAGCGACAAGGACGTGGTGGTCATCCCCGCCACTGTGACGCATGACGGCGTGACCTACATGGTGACGGCCATTGGCGAGGGCGCCTTCATCAACCAGGCAGGGCTGACCGAGGTGAGCCTGGGAGCATATGTCACCACAATCGGCGACAACGCCTTCCTCAATTGCACGTCGCTGACCAGCGTGACGCTGGGCGACTATGTCATCAACGTGGGCGAGCAGGCCTTTGCCGGCTGCACGTCGCTGGCGACGGTGAACCTGGGCAGCGGCTTGGCCCGCATCGGCAAGAAGGCCTTTGCCGGGTGCAGCGCGTTGAGCAACATCAGTTGCAAGGCCGCGACACCGCCCGTGATGGCCGGCAGCGACAGCTTTGACTGCTATGACCGTGCAACGCTGCATGTCTATCCTGCCGTGGCCGACAGCTATCAGGAGGCCGAGGGCTGGCGCATGTTTGGCAACGTCGTTGGCGAGGACAAGGTGTCACCTGATACCGGTGACGCTAATGCCGACGGCGTGTTCAACATCAGTGATGTCATCCAATTGATTAACCGGTTGTCGAACTGACCCACGAGGTAGTCGACCACATCGACAGCAATGCCGGGCGGCGAATCTCGCAATAAGGATGCGAGGTCCGCCGCCCGAGGCATTATATGGGCGAGTGCCGTACAAATTATGCTGGCTGACTGTAGTTTTTGGGAGTGCTTATGCGTCTAATGGGTAAAAGAATTGATAATTAATTAAAATGCAATCCGATATGATGGAACATGAAATTTTTAACGAGCCAGGCCATGATGGCTTGAGCCAGGCAGAACTGATGGCAGACATCAAGTCTCGCTGCGCCAAGCGAGCCGGTTATCTCAGGTGGTGTGCACTCATGTGGCTTGTGGTTGCGGCGCTCTTAGCTGCCATGGGACATTGGGTGCATTGGGACAATTGGAAGGATTGGATTAATCTGTTCTTGCCCTTTGCGAGTATGCTCTTGTGCCTATTTTACGTGCTGTGGTATGAAAAAATGAGTAAGTGCAACAATGCCAATCGGTTGTTGAACATGTTTGGCAAAGGCAGCAAGTGGGCCAACGTGATTGTGGCATTTCCCAGTGTCAGCCTTGGCTACTACGCGGGAATGCTCATCGACGGTCATCTCATAGACCGATATGGTGTTGCTGTGGATGTGACTTTCATCATATCATTACTCCTTGCCACGGCAACGATCATTTACTCGTGCTCTGCCATAAAGAGCCTCAAGAAGGATTATATTGAAGACTTGCGGGAGATACAGGATTCAGAATCACGATAAACATGGAACAGGAAGGTATCAATCACGATGAGTTGCAGACGCTCATGGAGCGCATCAAGGAGTCACACGCTGGCGCCATCTGGCCTAAAAACCGATGGTGGAGAATTGTAGAAACAGCCAGTATGGCTTTGCTGCCATTATGGCTCCTTTATGGTAAAATCGTCGAGATCCAAAACGGCCTTGAACGGTCAATCTACCTGATTATGGGCATCACATATGCCGTATTCTTGATAATGGGAGATTACAGGTTGGCCAAGAGGAACAAACAGGTTGCCCAGGCCGAAAGTGCCGGGGAACTGCTAGCAACAATCGCCCGGGAGAATTGCGAGACGCGTATTGGCCTGGGTATACTGGTCGCTGTCATGGCGAGTGGAATCCTGGCACTGCTTCTCATCCATCACGAGGTGATATGGGCCATAATCGTCGCCGTTGTCATGGCCATGCTCGAGGCTGTCCTGATAATGGTCAAGCCCCGTCAAGGTAAAGACATCAAGCGTTTGCAAGAGCTCAGTAGAATACATACCGATGAAAAAAACGGCCAAGCGGTGTAGCTTTTCGGCTTGATGTGCGTCTAATGAGTAGAACAAGTTAAAACAACCGTCGTTATGGAACAGAATAATAATTTACCACAGAGTGAATTAGAACAGTTGCGCAGCCGCATCAATGACAAGGCTGCCCACGCGCACAAGCATGACCTCGCTTACGGGGGATGGATTGTACTGGCACTGTTTGCGATCTTTGAATCGCTGAACTTGTATTTCGACTGGTTCCCGCATCATTTGTCGATCGGCGTGACGTTTGTGGCCTCTGCGCTGTTGATAGCTGTCAGTCATGCCGTGGGCGGTGTTCTGCTGAGAAAAATGAGACGGGCCGGCAGCGCCGCCGAGCACTACAAGGCCGCGATGAACTTTGTGAGATGCCGGCAGTTGTTTCATTCCGTGAGCTTTGGCATGGCCTTCCTGTTTGCGGATTCAATCTATGGCGGCTGGGGTGGGCCGAGCAGTTTTATAGTGCCCCTTATCATCGTGGGATTGTATTTGCTGATATGTTGCTTAAAGCGTGATATGTTCATTGACTCAGATTTCTATGAGGATATCATGGAGCTGGAGCAGGAAAAGTAGTACCTTTGCAACCGATTAGCGTTCTAGTGTGTCTAAAGAACAGAAAGAGTAACCAAATAAACCCAAATATTGATTTATGAAACTTTCTTTTATATCTAAGCAATTATGTGTGCTTGCTGTGATGCTGAGTGCCCTTGCTGCTGTGGCACAGGATTACACCGGAACCTGGAAGGGCAACATCACTGCGGGCCCGTACACGATCCCCATTGTACTGAATATCCAGCAGGATGAGCAGGGACTGACCGTCACGCTCGACTCACCCGAGCAGAAGGCCTTCGGCATCAAAGCCAAGGGCAAGGCCGAAGGCGAGAAACTCAGCATCGAGGTCCCCGAGATCGGCGCCAGCTACAAGGCCACCCTGAAGGAAGGCAACACGCTGGACGGTACCTACAGCCAGATGGGCTACTCGACCTCGTTGAAGCTCACGCGTGAGGTGCCGGCAGCGGCCAGCGACGATGACGACTGGGTGAACGACTCGCTGCTGAGCGTGTTTGACAACATCCAGCTGAAGGATGTGACCGTGACGGCCCAGCGCCAGCTCATCAAGCAGGAGGTGGACCGCATCGGCTACAGTGTTGCCGATGATGCCGACAGCAAGACCAACAACGTGCTGACCATGCTGCGCAAGGTGCCCATGGTGAGCGTGGACGCCCAGGACGAGATACGCGTCAACGGGCAGACAAATTTCAAAATCTTTCGCAACGGTCACCCCGATCCGTCGCTGTCGCGCAACGCTAAGGACATCCTCAAGGCCATGCCCGCCAGCAGTGTCAAGCGCATCGAGGTCATCACCGAGCCCGGTGCCAAGTATGACGCTGAGGGTACCACAATCATCCTGAATATCGTCATGGCCGACAACTCGACGCTCAAGGGCGTGTCGGGCATGGCATCGGCCAGGGCCGACCAGCTGGGTGCCGTGGGTGGTTCGTTGAACCTGACGACGCAGCTTGACAAGGTGGTGCTGTCGGTTGATTATGGCATCCACCACGACAGCGGCAATGGCCAGAAGACCAAAACGTCAACCTATAACCGTTACACCCAGAGCGGATCGGAACTGATGAGCGATGGCACATTTGACGTGGACAAGATGACCGTCCACTTTGGCGACGTGAGCGCCAGCTGGGAGCCCGACACACTGAACCTGGTGTCGCTGTCGCTGGGCGGATTTGCCTATGACTACAGCGGCAATGGCAAGAGCACGAGCCTCATGCGCGATGCCGCCGGGCAGCCCCTGTACAGCTATGGCCTGGGTAACCACACCAGCGCCGACAGCTACAGCCTGGACAGCCGCCTGGACTACCAGCGACGCACGCGGCTCAAGGGGGAGACCGTCACGCTGAGCTACATGCTCTCGGCCTGGCACAACAAGAACAAGGACAACTCCAAATATACCGACGTCGTCAATATGCCCGTGCCCTACTATGGCATCGACAGTGACGGCAAGGAGGACTTCAACGAGCACACCGTGCAGCTCGACTGGACCCGCCCACTGGCCGAGAAACACAAGCTGGAGACCGGCGCCAAGTATATCTACCGCCTGAACCGCAGCCACAACATCCAGAACTACCTGGGCGATGAGGATAATAATCTGGACATGCGCTACAAGCATGTGACCCAGGTGGGTGCCGCCTATCTGAGCTACACCTTCCACAGCGGTCCATGGGATGCCCGTGCTGGCCTGCGCTATGAGCACAGCTACCTGCGTGCAACCTATCCTGGTGGCACTCAGGAGCCCTTTGAGACCCACCTGAACGACGTGGTCCCCAGCGCCAGCGTTCGCTACCAGTTCAACTTTGCCAACAGCCTGAAACTGTCCTATGCCGCAAGCATCAACCGTCCTGGCATCAGCTACCTGAATCCCGCCGTTATCGAGACCCCCACGAGCCGGTCCTATGGCAACACCGACCTGGGCAGCGTCCACTATCACTCGGTGAGCCTGACCTACATGCGCGTGGGCCCCAAGCTGACCTTCAACCTCACGCCTCAGTTCCAGTTCAGCAACAACGGCATCGGCGCCGTAAAGTGGGCCGACGGGCTGGTGCAGGTGTCGACCTATGCCAACACGCTCAAGACCTACTCGACCACGCTGTCGGCCTTTGTCCAGTGGATGATGACGTCCAAGACCAACCTCATGCTCAACGGCTCCATTGGCTACAATTATTATAAGAGCAACGAGCTGGGACTGAAGAATGACCGGGTGAGCGGTAACTTCTTTGCCAACGTGACCCAGTTCCTGCCGTGGAAAGTGCAGCTGTCGGGCTTTGCCGGCATGTGGGGCGGCGGCATCAACGACCTGTACGGGCGCATGGGCACAATCTTCTTCCACGGTCTGAGCCTGCAACGCTCGTTCCTCAAGGAGGATCGGTTGACCGTTCAGCTGATTGCCCAAAACCCCTTCGGCGGCAAGTACATGAGCATGAAGAACTACATGACGCAGGGCGACGTGACGGGCTGGACGCGCTATGAGCAGCGCCAGGGCCGCAAGTTCGGCATCTCAGTGAGCTACCGCTTCGGTTCGCTGACGACACGCGTCAAGAAGGCCGACAAGTCGATCGAGAACGACGACCTGATTGGCAGCGGCAAGCAGTCGGCCGGCGCAGGCAACACGCCTGGCGGCGGCATGGGTGGCGGCAACTGATGCATGCCTGAGGGCAGCGTCGTCACTGACCAAGAAGCAGCCAAAAAGATTAGACAACGGGCGCAGCATGATGAGTATCGTCAATCGTGTTGCGCCCGTTGTGTGGCTGGAATCAAGAAATTAGAGCCATGCATACCTGTGGTTTGGCATGTTTTTGCTAATTTTGTAGCCGAGATATGGACAACAATTACCAGCATATAGCATTCCTGTGTGGACATTTCAAGCGCGATAAGGCTGTTGACCATGACCAGCTGGAGCGGTCAGGGTGGATTCGACAGACACTTTCACCAGCCGATGCACGTAGGGGAAAGCGGTATTACTATCCAGAGTTTATCGACTTTTGCCATGCTGCCAGCGAGGAAGAAGGGTGCGTGAGGTACACGTGTCCTGTCGATGCTATGGTAACGATGATGGTGGATGTGAGGGGGCAGTCGCGTTCCTATGCCTTTACGGTGAAGGAACTGAACCTGTACCTGATGCCTCATCAAATGGTTGTCTATAGCATTCATGTGCAGCAAGATGCAGGTAGCTTTGACGATTGTTCGGCCCTGATTTACACGCTGCGCTACATCGATGCCTACGATACAGCTGCCTACAAGGACTTCTGCCGCTTGGCCGTGGAGCCGATTGTACGGGTGTATGATGCACTGAAGAGCAGCCCCATGCAAGACCCGACTATGCTTGTCGAAAATGGCAATAAACTGCGCGTGTTCCAGATCATCAATGCCCCGGCGGCTGCACTTGCTGGTCTGACCGACGATGAGAAGCGTCATCTACAGTATGAACTTGCCACGTTCTCGACCGTGTCGATTGAAGGCAAAAAGGCCATCGACAGCCCGGCCGAACAATGGCAGACCAGCAACAAGAAATGCCGTGTTGCCGTCTTTGAGAGCTGGACGGCGCTGGCAATGCTGGACAGTTTCAATATTCTGGGCACTGAGTGTGACAGCCAATTAGGCAACTGGATTGACAATTACTACGGGTGTATCTATATTCAGGCATTGTTCCAGAAGGTGTGCTTGTTTGACTTCAACAACCGGTTTAAACTGGCACTGCGGTTGCAGGGCAGTAAGACGGCTACCAAGCGGGTCAATGCTCTGGTAAGGGAGTATGAAGCCTTTGAGCGCAACTGCAGTTTCAACCGGATATCGTATAATTTCCTTCCGCAGCTGATCTCTGATGCCATCAACGGGAGCTTGGAGATAACCGACGAGATGGAGCAGTTGTACCGCATCATGGCCAAGGAGCGTTCGCGCAATGACGAGATCAACCAGAAGAAGATGAACTCGTTGCTGGTGGGTATCTCGTTCCTGACATTGTTCTCAGCCATCTGGGATGCGTGTAGCATGTTTAATGAGATGTTCAGTGTGGAGTCTCACTTCAGCAGCAGTTACTGGGGATACCGTGTCATGGGCTTTGTGATGCTGGTCGTTGTGGCTGGCGGGTTGTACCTGTTATACAGGTTCAGGCAGAACCGGTGATGTGCCCTGAAAAGAAAGAATAAATAATAATGCGAAATATGAAAATTTTCTTCACAAAAACGATTGCGGCAATAGTGTTGGTGGCAATGTTGGCCCTGATGTCGTGTGAAAGCGACCATTACTTTGAGGAGACCGACTGGACCACGCTCGAGACGGTGGAACTGCAGCACACCTACCACAAGTATATGGAAGGCAAGTGGGTGTACCAGTATGACGACGATGTCCACTTTATCGAGATGAAGTATGAGTTCAACACCAAGGACAGTACCTTCACAGGCTATTATAACGAGTTGCTGAACATGGCCCCAAAGGGCGCTGAGGATCCTGACTGGAATTTACTGTGGCAGGGATCTTTCTCAGGCAAGTGGGCGCTGTTGCACAGTGTGGACTTGAATCAGGCCTACATCCACATGGACATCACGGAGTTTAAGAACGTGCACGGTCTGCTGGCGCAATATGATGTGCTGGGAGGTCGCGTGCTGTTCTATGGTGTAAACCACAAAACCCTGAAAGTGACTACGCCGCTCACGTTCAAGCGTATTGACATGCATCACCCTGATTGATGGTGGTGTGAGACGCTACTCTACTCCTTGGGCATGAAGCGTGAGGGGTCTTCCTTGTCGACGATGGGCGGCTGGGGCTGTGTGTCGTTGAGCGGTAGGGAAGGTGAATCAGATTTTTTTTGTTGCTTGGACTTGTGTGACTTGTAGGCAACGTTCTCGAGCTTGTTGAGCTCGTGGCGCACATGGCGCTTGCCGTCCTCAAAGGTGTCGTCGACCGCTTTCTCGATGGTCTCGTTGAACTTGAAGGGCAATAGCGAGATGATGGCCGACAGGAGCGACAAAGCTGTCAAGACGAACGATAACTTGTAGCCGATGCCCAGGCCGACGACCGACGATCCCTCGCCCAGGTCGTTGTCGGGGGTGATTTCGGGAGCATGGCGCAGCATGATGTCGTGGACATTGCCCGTGACGTGGTAGAACCAGAGCCACAGCACGATGCAGGCGATGGCCCCCAGAACCCACCACCGCTTCTTGAGGCTGTTGATCCCAATGGCGCCAAAGCAGGCGATAAAGGGAATAAGGGCAAGCAAGATGCTGCCCAGCGACTGGAATTGGGAGATGGTGCCTGCCGTGAAAGCGAGTCCCGTGCGTGTGCCGAACAGCGAAATGATGTAGAACGGCAGGAACACGTAGCAGATGAGTGCCAGCACAAGCAGTATATTGGTAATTGGTCTCATTGTTTTCGGTTGTTTTCAGCGGTGTGATGGACCGCTATAGCTTGCGAATTTAGTAATTATTGCTGAAACAAGTCCTTGATGAAACCAATTTTTTCACTTTTTCACGTTTGTTAGCGGGATGAGGCGCTGAGGGGAAGAATGGGGACTGTGTGATGTAAAAGATAGGCTAGAGAAGCAAATGTTTATTGGGGGTCAGGGGTTTGCGGCTGGTCGTTGGGGGCCGTAGCGATTACCTGTTCCAGGAAATCGGGGTCGTGGTGGAGGAGGTCAAGTGCAATCTTGGATGCTGCCTGGTGGGATTCTTTCTTGCTGTAGCCAGTGGCGTCTCCGGCCATGATGCCTCCCAGGATGACAGCGGTCCTGAAGACGGGATTCTTGTCCTGGTCGGTGTAGGCATCGATGAGCTGGTACTCGATGGAGATGTGATACTTCTGTGTCCACTCGATGAGACGCGACTTGTAGTTCTGGTCGGTCCTGACGAGCTTGTTGATGTTGAAGTGTTTCTTGATGAGCCGCTCGATGATGAATCGCCGGCAGCGCTTGTAGCCCTGGTCGAGGTAGACGGCGCCGACGAGCGCTTCGAGGGCATTGCCGCAGATGTAGCTGTTGTGTGATGAAGAGTGCATCGAGGCGTGGACATGACCGTCGATGTGCATGAGGTTGCCGATGCGGTTGAGGCTCTCGCGCTGGACAATCTTGGCCCGCGTGGAGGTGAGGAAACCCTCGTGCTTGTGCGGGAACATGGCATAGAGGTAGTCGGCCACGACGGTGTCGAGCACGGCGTCGCCCAGGAACTCAAGGCGCTCGTTGTTGGTCCAGTGCCCATCAGGGGTCTTTATGGCCCTTGACCTGTGCACCATGGCCAGCTGGTAGAGCTTGACGTTGCGGGGATAGTATCCAGTGATGCGACGGATAAAAAGATAAAGCTCCTTATCCTTGACGAAAAGGAGCTTTATGCGTGATATGGCGTTGCTCAACGGCATCGAGTGTGTGTACCAGTTGTGATTATTTCTGGAATTTTTTCACGATGATGCTGGCATTGTGTCCGCCGAAGCCAAACGTGTTGGAAAGTGCGATGTTAACTGTTCTCTTTTGAGCCTTGTTGAAGGTGAAGTTCATCTTGTAGTCGATGTGCTCGTCTTCGTCACCGTCAGCATGGTTGATGGTGGGAGGCACGATGTCGTCGCGGCAGGCCAGCAGGCAGAAGACAGCCTCCATGGCACCGGTGGCACCGAGCATGTGTCCAGTCATGGACTTGGTGCTGCTCACGTTGAGCTTGTAGGCATGCTCGCCAAAGACGTCCTTGACGGCCTGAGCCTCGCTAAGGTCGCCAACGGGCGTGGAAGTGCCGTGAGCGTTGACATAGTCGACGTCCTCGGGCTTGATGCCGGCGTCCTCGATCGCACGCTGCATCACGAGCTTGGCGCCGAGTCCCTCGGGGTGGCTGGCGGTGATGTGATAGGCGTCGGCACTCATGCCGCCACCGATGACCTCACCGTAGATCTTGGCACCACGAGCCAGAGCGTGCTCGAGCTCCTCAAACACGAGGCACACGCCGCCCTCGCCCATAACGAAGCCGTCGCGTGAACCGCTGAAGGGACGTGAAGCACCCTTGGGGTCATCGTTGCGCAGTGAGATGGCCTTCATGGCATTGAAGCCGCCCACGCCTGCGGGGAACAAGGGAGCCTCGCTACCGCCGGTGACGATAGCTTTGGCCTTGCCCAGACGCACGTAGTTGAAGGCGTCGATGAGCGCGTTGGTCGAAGTGGCACAAGCCGAAACAACGCCGAAGTTGGGGCCGCGGAAGCCGTACTTGATCGAAATCTGTCCGGCAGCGATATCGGCGATCATCGTGGGGATGAAGAACGGGCTGTACATGGGGCCGCGCTCCTCGTGCTTGGCATAATCACCAGCCTGGTCCTCGAAGGTGTGCAGTCCGCCGATGCCTGAAGCAAAGATCACGCCTACCTCGTCGCGGTCGATGCCTTCATCGAGCAGGTTGGCGTCCTCGACGGCTTGCTTAGCGCAAGCGAGCGCATACTGAGTGTAGAGGTCGTTGCGCTTAAAGTCCTTCAACTCGCGGCGGTCGTTGGGGTCGTTGACGTAGTTCAGCGGATCAAAGCCCTTGACCTCGCAAGCAAACTTGGTCTTGAACAATGTCGTGTCAAAATGGGTAATAGGTCCAGCTCCGCTCTCACCCTTCAAGGCGTTGTTCCAAGTCGTCTCAACGTCCAGTCCCAGGGGAGTAATGGCACCCAGACCTGTTACCACAACTCGTTTTAATTCCATGTGGTAGTGGGAATTTTAAAAAGTGGATGCCATGTTGTCGGCCCCGAATCCTCGCGGCTCATACATGGTATCCACCTGTGAGAATTGTTTCTTTTATTCGGCAGCCTTAGCCTCTTCAATGAACTTGATGGCGTCGCCTACGTTTTGGATGGTCTCAGACTTGTCATCGGGGATCTTGATGTCGAACTGCTTCTCAAATTCCATGATCAGCTCGACGGTATCAAGGCTATCAGCACCCAGGTCCTGGCTGAAAGTAGCCTCGGGAGTTACCTCAGACTCGCTAACACCTAACTTGTCAACGATAATTTGTTTTACTCTTTCTTCAATTTCTGACATAGTCGTAATTATTAATTGTTATTGTTAAAAATGTATGTTCACAATTTTGAGACTGCAAAGGAAATACAAATTCTTCAAACAATAAAGAAAAATTTACTTAATTTGCGCTCAATTGGCTATTTTTAGTCTTTATATTGGTGAAAGACAATGTTTTTAAAGAAATTTTCAAAGTTTTTACCTCAAGCCACTGTTAAAAAATGTAATAAATTGCATATTTGCGCCCTTGTGCCTTTCCTGGGGGCCTTCCCGACGCAAAAAAACACCCATTGGACGATTGCGGAGAGGAAAAGTTTAATCCAATGATGGGCTTTTTCCCTTTTTAGGTCACAGCGGAGTGAAAGGGCTGAGTGGGGCAGTGTTGACGGATTGAATGGGAGAAGCAGGATTTATAATTGATTGAGGTCGATGACCATGCCCTCGTTGGCCAGTCGTGTGGCGGGGAAGATAGTGCGTGCCTCGTCGAGCAGCGGTGTCTCGTCGACATACCGCTTGGAGAAGTGTCCCAGGACGAGTTGCTTGACGCCGGCCTCGCTGGCGACGGTTGCAGCCTCGAGAGCCGTACTGTGATAGCGCTTGTGAGCCTTGATGCGCAGGCTGTCGTCGTAGGTGGCCTCGTGGTATAGCCAGTCGACACCCTCCACCTGCTTGATCACACGTCGTGAGAACTTGGTGTCGCTGCAGTAGGCGTAGCTGATGGCCGGGTCGGCAGGTGTCGTCAATTCTTCATTTGGGATGACGTGTCCGTCGGGGGCTATCCAGTCGTGTCCCTGTCGCAGGCTGTTCATGGCGTAGTGGGGCACCCCGAACTGCAAGACCTTGTCACCGATGATGTGTCGCAGTTTGGGTTTCTCGCGGATGATGAAACCCACTGCCGGCACACGATGCACGAGCGGGAAGCTCGTCACGGTGATGGCGTCGTCTTCCCAGATGACGCGCTTGTGGGTGTCGATGATGTTGAATCGTACCTCGAACGGTCGCTCGCGGCAGAAGTAGTCCAGCATCTGCCCGAAGAGCTCGGCGCCGTCCTTAAAGATGTGGATAGTGAGCGATGAGGTTCTGTTGAGCAGTGCCATGGTCGATATCAGGCCAGGCAAGCCGAAGCAGTGGTCGCCATGCAGGTGACTGATGAAGATGTGGTTGAGGCGCATGGGCTTCAAAGCCATGCGTCGCACGGCCAGTTGAGCGCCCTCTCCGCAGTCAATCATCATGAGGTTGTCGCGAACGTTGAGCACCTGGCATGATGGCTGGTGGCGAGGCGTCATCGTTGCGCTGCCGCAACCCAGTATGTTCAGTTCAAGTCTTGCCATAATTGAGGTTGCAAATTTACAAAAAAAAAGTCGATAATCGCTTTAATAATCCAAGTGCCGATTACCGATGAGATGCAATTGGGATAGATGATAAAAAATGTACGCATGTTTCACAACACACGTACACTTTAAACCTTAAAAATCTAATCCTATGAAAAAACTTGTTGCAAAATTAGTGGTTTTTTGTAATGTGTACAAATTTTCTGCTCTAATATTTGTAAATATGCGCAAAAAAATTGTTAAATTTATGCCCTATGAAATTTAGTAGTAGTTATTAGGGCGTTTTTAGGCAAATTTTTGTTGAAAAAGAGGCTTTGTGTGCCTACCGAAAAAAACAGGAAGCGGGCAACACTTTTTTGGTTGTCCGCTTCCAGAATAGAAGAGTATCGTGTGTGTGTTGAATCGTCGTTTAGTAGCCGATTGACATGACCGTGTAGTAGTCACCGTAGGAGCCACTCAGCGAGAGGGTTACATATCCGGTGTTGTTGCCGCCGTACCAGCTGATGGTCATTCCGTCGCGATAAACGGGGGGGCCATAGATGCGGTTGAGGCTGCGTGCGACCCTGTTGAACCGTGCCGTGTCATAACCGATGGTGTGGTAGATGAACTGGGCGTTGACGAGTCGGTTGTATTCGTAGTTGAGCATCACGTCAGGCCAGTAGAGGTTGAGCATGGGCACGTCCCTGAGGAAGATGATGCCGTCGTCATATCCGTCGATGAAGTAACCGCTGTAGTACAGGTGATCAAGCGAAGCTTCATAGAGCGATCCGAACATGAGACCCAGGATGCGGTCGATGACGGGTGCCGAGGCGTAGGGATACCATCCGGCAGGGATTGTGGGTCGGTACCATCTCCAGGGAGCTGCGGGTCTGTGAGCTCTTGCGGGAGGAGGCAGCGGACGACCCCAGTTGTGGTGTCTGTAGTTCCAGGAGAACTCGTCACGGTAGTGGTGGCTGCCATAATCGTAGCGATTATTGGGGTTGTAGCCGTGTCCGCCGGGCGTACTGTTGCCGTGTCCACCGCCAGGCTTGCCGCCGTTGTCGGGCTTGCCGCCAGGCTTGCCGCCGTTGTCGGGCTTGCCACCAGGCTTGCCACCGTTGTCGGGCTTGCCGCCAGGCTTGCCACCGTGGTTGTCATTGCCCCTGTCAGGCGTGGCGCTGTGTGAACCTGTACGAGTACGGTCTTTGGTCACGCTGTTGGGGACGCTCTGCTTGGTGTGGCCCTCCTCGCTGCGGCTTACGATCCCGGTTGAGCTACTGTTGGGATTGCCTACCGAGCCATGGTCGTTGCCGGTTGAGCCGCCGCGCTTAGTTGCGCCGCCACTGCGGCCAGTTGATCCGGAGCTAGGAGATGTCACAGCTGCCGGACGGTCGCTGGTGCTGCGGCTGACCTGAGGTGTCGGCTGGCTGCTGCGGCTGGTCGTAGCCTGGCTGCTGGAGCTGCGGCTGACCTGCGGCGTGGCCTGGCTGCTGCGGCTGGTCGTGGCCTGGCTGCTGGAACTGCGGCTGACCTGCGGTGTCGGCTGGCTGCTGCGACTGGTCGTAGCCTGGCTGCTGGAGCTGCGGCTGACCTGCGGCGTGGCCTGGCTGCTGCGGCTGGTCGTGGCCTGACTGCGGCTGCTGCTGACCTGCGGCGTGGCCTGGCTGCTGCGAGACACCGTGGGCGCCGATGAGTTGTTAGAACGTGAGACAGCTGCCGACTGGCTTCTGCTGCTGGTGCTGCCCCCATGAGTGCGACTGCGGCCCTGGGCCGAGGCGTCGGATGCACTGAAGATCAGACATCCCGTGAGCGCGATGCTCATCATGATTTTAGTAACAGAAGTTTTCATAATCGTGTTGTTTTAAAAAGTCCAACAAAGTTTTTTTCTTTGTCATTTAGACGTCGAATTGCGATACTGGTTTAAGGCAGATATGCGTGATGGTCGTGATTAATCGCCCTATCGGACATAAAAATGCGACCAATCATCATTTTTTATAGATGAATTGGTCGCATGGTGTTTGTGTCGCTAGATGCGATCAACTGGGTTGATGTCGTCAACGCAGCAAGAGTTGGGCGTCGCCGTAGCTCAAGAAGCGGAAATCGTGTTGCATGGCGTAGTCATACATGGCACGCCACTTGTCTTGTCCCACAAAAGCAGCCACGAGCAGGAGCAGGGTGGACTGTGGCTGGTGGAAGTTGGTGATCATGCCGTCGACGATGCGGTACTGGAATCCAGGCGCAATCATGAGCTGTGTGCTGCCCATGTAGGTGTCGGCATGATGGCGGTCGAGGTAGTTGACGATGTTGGTGAGTGCCTGTCGGGTGGAGATGAGGCATGGTGTGGTGTAGGGCATCCACTGGGTGACGGTGAGCGCGTCCTCACTGGCATCGGGGTTGTCCTCGAGTATCTGGCCGATGTAGTAGAGGCTCTCGAGGGTGCGCACGCTGGTGGTACCCACAGCGATGACGGGGCCAGGAGCATTGATGATGTCGTTGATGACCTCGCGCGGAACGCTGATGAACTCATAGTGCATAGCATGGTCGCCGATGTGCTCGCTCTTGACGGGCTGGAACGTGCCGGCACCGACATGCAGGGTAATCTCGCGACGGGCAATGCCATGGCGGTCACAGTCGGCGAGGACCTCGTCGGTGAAGTGCAGGCCGGCAGTGGGTGCTGCGACACTGCCGTCGATGTGACTGTAGACGGTCTGGTAATCGGTCGAGTCACTGGCCTCGGTGCCACGGTTCAGGTAGGGCGGAATGGGTATTTCGCCGATGGCATCAAGGACGTCGGCAAAAGTGCAGTCCAAGTTCCGGTCCCAGTCGAAGGCGATTTCCCACGCATTGCCGCGCTGCTCGCCCCGGGTTGCGGTAAGTGTGACCTCACGGCCGTGAATGGTGACTGTGTGTGACAGCGAGCCCTGTTTCCACCGCTTGCTGTTGCCCACCAGACATTGCCACACGCAGTGGCCTGTGGCCTGGAAAATCTGCTCGTAGTCGCGCGGCAGCACCGGCTCGAGGCAGAAGATCTCGATGGTCGAACCCGTGTCCTTGCGGAAGCGCAGCCTGGCGTTGATCACGCGCGTGTTGTTATAAATGAGTGTCGAGTGCTCAGGCAAGAGAGATGGCACTTCCCAGAATTGTCTCTGCTGGATGTTTCCACCTTTATAATATAATAGCTTGCACTGCTCACGCTGGGCGAGCGGGTGCTTGGCGATGCGGTCGTCGGGGAGAGGGTAGTCGTAGTCGGCGATGCGCAGGTTGCGAATGTCGTCAATCAAGGCCATGTGATGTCAAGAATAGATGATGAGAACAATAGTGATGAGGATGGTGAAGATGAGCATGTTGCGAGCCGTTGCTCCCAACAGCGGGTTGAGTGCGGCCCCGTCGCGATGCCTGAGCCTGTACCACGAAGCTGTGTGCATGACCAGATAAAGCACGGGAATGGCCAAGGTCCATAATGGCGGGATGTTGACGCGCTGGAATGATTTACCGCTGCCCACGGCAATCATGAGCCAAAAAGAGGCAAGAATCGCGATGGCCATGAATCCGTTGATGAGATAGGCAAACGCCGTGACGGGCCTGCCACGCAAGACCGTCTGCGTCATCTTGCCGGCCTTGCGGTCGTCGTCGACGTCGCGGTAGTTGTTGACGAGCAGCACGTTGACGCCCATCAGACCAATAGCGATTGAGAACATGACGACAAACGGGGCAAACGTGCCAGCCATGACATAGAAGGTCAGGTTGACCGGCACCAGGCCGAAGAAGATGAACACCATGAGTTCGCCCAGGCCATGATAGGATAGGGGATAAGGTCCCGTGCTATAGGCCAATGCTCCCAGGACGATGACGATGCCCACGGGCAGTAGCCACCAACCACCATAAGGGATGAGGCCACAGCCCACAATGGCCGCCAGAGCCAGAAGAGCAAAAGTGACATTCCTGAGCGTTGCAGGCTTGATGTCACCCTCGGTTACGCCACGGCGCGGTCCCACGCGGCCAGGCTTGTCGGCACCATGCAAGTAGTCAAAGTACTCGTTGGCGGTGTTGGAGGCAATCTGTGCCAGCAAAGCGAAAACGAGGCAGAGCATGGCCGGCACCCACTGGAAGTGGTGTAGCCACACGGCCAGCCCGATGGCGATGACCACGCCGCTTATCGAGACGGGCAACGTCCGCAGCCTGAAGCACTCGAGCCATATTTTGAATTGTCGTTTCATGCTATTGATGTTGTGAATGAGCGTGCAAAATTACAAAAAGATTGCCTCAGTATTGAGAAAAACACTTATTTTTGTGGAGTCCTTTCTCTGAGAGGCAGAACAATCGTCTTAATCATAGCGTTATAGATATGGAACAGCCCAATCAGCAATTACAACCCCCTGAGTTTAATCGGCCAGGTCAAGTGCCGCAGTATCAACCGCGCGTGGAAGAACGTCCCATGCTGCAACCCGTCGAGGCCGTCAAGACGTGTCTACGGAAATTCATTGACTTCAAGGGACGTGCCCGTCGCAGTGAGTACTGGTGGTTTTACCTGTTCACTGTAATCGTGTCCTGGGTATTTAACTTCCTGGGCATGATACACGTCTATGCGTCCCATCTGGGCATGTTGGTAGGCTTGGCGCTCATGCTGCCCAGTTGGGCGGCGATGACGCGTCGGCTGCATGATACGGGGCACAGCGGCTGGTGGGTCGTTGTGCAGGTTGCGCTCTTGCTGGTCGCGTGTGGCGGCGTGGCAACAGTCTTCTTGCCCTATGCCGACGAGCTGCTGGCTGCAAGCGACAACATCGAGAAGGCCAACGTCATCATGGCAGCCGTTGAGCATGCCAAACAAGCAAACGCCACGATACCTGTCCTCATGGCTGCTCTTGCAGGCATCGGAGCAATGATCATGAGCTTCATCATGCTGATTTTTACCGTGCTGGACAGTTCAACCCGGGAGAACAAGTACGGTCCATCGCCCAAGTATAGCTGAGCGGGAGGCCGGCCAGGGTGTCAGATGGACAGGTGGTGCAGGATGTCGAGGAGGTCGCGGTCGATGGGCTTGTCACGGCGAATGGCCTTGGAGAAGGGCACGTAGACGATTCTCTCGTCATCGTCGCCGATCATGATGTTGCGCTGGCCCTCCATGAGAGCATCGATGGCAGCCGCACCCATGCGCGAGGCCAAGATGCGGTCTTGGGCCGTAGGTGTGCCGCCGCGCTGCAGGTGGCCGAGGATCGTGACCCTGACGTCGTATTGCGGATACTCCTTGCGGACGCGTTCGGCCAGTCCCATGGCACCACCCGTGACCGGGCTCTCGGCGACGAGCACGATAGAAGAATTCTTGGACTCACGGAAGCCGCTCTCGATGAGTTCCTTGAGCTGATCGACCTCGGTGGCGATTTCAGGAATGATGGCCGCTTCGGCTCCCGAAGCGACCGCTCCGTTGAGCGCCAGGAATCCCGACTCGCGTCCCATGACCTCGATGAAGAACAGGCGTTCATGGCTGCTGGCCGTGTCGCGGATGCGGTCGACGCACCACATGATGGTGTTGAGCGCCGTGTCGTAGCCGATGGTGTGATCGGTTCCGCTCAGGTCGTTGTCGATGGTTCCCGGCAGGCCGACGATAGGCAGATCAAACTCACTGGCGAATTGCCTGGCGCCGCTGAGGGTACCGTCGCCACCGATGACCACCAGGGCATCGATGCCATGCTTGCAGATGTTCTTGTAAGCCATCTGACGGCCCTCGACGGTCTTGAACTCCTTGCACCGTGCCGTCTTGAGGATTGTGCCGCCGTGATGAAGAATGCCCGACACGTTGGAAGCCTTGAAGTCGACGATCTCGTCTTCGACGAGTCCCTTGTAGCCACGGTAGATGCCCTTAACCTTAAATCCGTTGTAGATAGCCGAGCGCGTGACGGCTCGAATGGCTGCATTCATGCCAGGGGCATCACCGCCCGAGGTCAATAGTCCGATAGTCTTGATTTTAGTCATAATTACTTGATGATTTTGATTGTTAAGTGCAAAGGTAAACAATTTTTTTGTCATTCAGCAAAAAAAACGGCCCCTGCTCACGCAGACGCCGTAATTCTCATGTTTTTATTGCTTGCGTTTTTATAGGGTAATAGAATTCAAGGTAGGGCTTAATAATCATTTAATCAACATTAACTACCATCAAAAGATTCTGTTTTTTGCTTGTTATATCTATTCTAACGAATAGTCGTATTGTAATTGTCAAATTGACATTGTTTCCTGTATATTGAAAAAATTTGGAAAAATGTCATTTGCACTGCAAAGGTATAGCCAAAGCATGGGCCCGGATTAGGAAAATCATGAAAATTGTTTGTAAAAATTGTTGTTTTTTTGACCAAAAATTTGTCAAAAATTGACCTTGATAATTGTCAAACAACTGATTTTCAAATAAATAAAAATATAAATTTGCCCAGGTTGAAAAATTGATAATTGCTACCACTTTTTCTTGTTTTTTGTTGTGGCTACCCACTTTTTATTCTCTCTCATGCCGGCCGATTGAAGTCGGATTGGACGAATCGGTCGGCATGAGGGTGAACAAAATCACTGTGCCGCGGTCGTGATCATCTTGCCAGCGCTGTGGGCGCTGAGCTGCGGGGCATACTGGCACTGGATGGTGGCGATGCCCGAAGTGAACTCGCCGGGATTGGTTACCCACACGTCATAGCCGATGACGTGGGTGCCCTTGCTCAGGCTCGAGATGAACAGGTTGGTCTGGGTGTCCTTGGTTTCCTGATAGAACCAGGTGCGGTCCTCACTGCGGTAGCCCGACAACTGGTCGACGGGCTCAAAGCATGCTGCCCGCTCATCGGTGATGGTGACATAGTCCATGTCCTTGCTAGCCTTGATGACGAGATGGATTCTCACCTTGTCACCCACGTGGAAACTGGTGGCACTGTGCAGCGAGCCGTCGGGCGCATAGGCATAATATTCCTTGCTGACCGACATCTCGTCGATGGACTTCTCCTGGATCTGGGTCATCGGGGCCTTGAACTGGCTGTAGATGGCGCCCCAGGCGGGACCTTGGCCCGTACGGTCAATCACGACGTTGCCTGCCGTGGTGGCGGGCAGGGTAGTGCGGAAGTACCCCAGCCACTGAGCCATCTTGTCGAGGTTGACAGGCTGGCTGGCTACAGTGATGGCGGGCGTGTCGTCGTGGTCGAGCCACTGGCTGCCGGTGCTCAGGATGCTGTAAACTGCATCGGCCGCAAGGCTGTAGCTGCCCCAGTCGTTGCTCTGCTTCATGAGGAGCATCCACTTGCGCACCTGGTCAATCTCGTGCTGGCGCGGGTCGACCTCATTCATGGCCTGCAGCACTGTGCTGGTATAGGCCACCTTGTCCAGCTCCCACCAGCCGTTACCCGTCTGCAGGTTGTCCCAGTACATGCCCATGTTGGGCTTGACGATGGCAAACTGACGGATGCTCTCGATGATGCTGGCAGCGGTCTTCTTGTAGCCGTTGCGGTAGAGGGTCATGGCATAGTAGGCCTTCTCCTTGAGGGAAATGCCTTTGCGCCAGTTCTTGTCCATGTGCTTGACGGTCTTCTTGAGCAGGTCGGCACTGGCGCGGTCCTGTGTCACCTGGGGGAAGAGCGACCGTGTGTAGGCATAGGTGGTGAACTGGCCATAGGGTTCCTTGCTGTGCTTCCTGGCCTCGTTGTACAGGCGCACGTTCTCGCTGTCATAGTACTTGAGAGCGCGATTGATCATTGATGTCACGCGGTTGTCCTCAGGCAGGTAGCCCATGTGCCGGATTTCACCCAGGATCTCGAGCACGCTGCCCGTGGTCCACACGCTGGACCTGCATCCCGGGTAGCGGAACCAGGTGAATCCACCGTCGCCCATCTGCAGTGACTGCAGCGCGCCGATGATTTTCTCATATTCCTTCTTGACGATGGCCTCGTCAAAGAGTTCGTTGAGTTTGGACATCCTGAGCGTCTGGCGGTCGGCCTCGCGCATCCAGGGCGACGCCAGCAGGGTGCCGATCTTGAGGTCCTGGTTCTTCTGGAGCATTGAGACGAGGGTGGAGTCCTCGTTGTGCTGCTTCCAGTAGGTCACGGCTTCCTTGATCTGGGGCTGCGCCTTGGCCACGCCTTGAGCTACTTGCAGGGCAAACAGGCTGTGTGCCGCATGGGTGGCCACCTGGTAGTTGTCGCTGAAGATGGTGGGCAGTGCCAGCACGCAGTACCACGTGGGATTGTCACAGTACTC
>CAMJXD010000025.1 GCA_946409635.1 uncultured Prevotellaceae bacterium | reverse complement strand
ATCCAGTCGATGCCCAAGGACAACCACATCAAGTTCGGCAACCTGAACACCAATCCCTACCGCAGCGTGGCCACCATCTCGACCCACGACATGCCCACGATGAGGCAGTGGTGGGACGAGGACTGGGACCGCACCCAGGAATACTTCAACACCACCTTGTGGCACAGCGGTGCAGCCCCCCACCCGCTTCCCGGCTGGCTGGCCGACGAGATTGTGCGCGCCCACCTGGCAAGCCCATCTATGCTGTGCCTGCTGTCGCTGCAGGACTGGCTGGCCATCGACGAGAAGATGCGTCTCCAGGATGCCGATGCCGAGCGCATCAACATTCCTGCCAATCCTCGTCACTACTGGCGTTACCGCATGCACATGACCATCGAGCAACTGATGCGCTCCAGCGAGTTTAATAGCCACGTGAAAGAACTGATATCACAGAACGGCCGCTAATGAGACACATCACGCTACTGGTAACGATAATCATGGCATTCATCTTACCGCAATTCATCAACGCTAGCAATGGGGTCACCTACGGCCCCAGCGCTAGCGCTTTTTCGATTGAGACCAACGATGATGCCCAGCAGGTGAAGCTGCGCATCTACAAGGACGGCCTGGGCGGCAAACCCGTCAAGACCGTCAACATGAAACGAGCCCAAGGACAGGGTAACCTGTGGCTGGCCGAGGTCAAGGGTGACTTGAAAGGCAAGTTCTACACCTTTGACGTGAAGTACAACGGCAAGTTCATGGGAGAGTGCCCGGGCATCTGGGCTACCGCCGTGGGCGTGAACGGCAAGCGCGGTGCCATCATCGACATGGACGAGACCGATCCCCAAGGATGGAGTGCTGACAAGCGTCCCGCTATTGCCGCCAAGGACTTGATCCTCTATGAGATGCACCACCGCGACTTCTCGATTGATGCGTCAAGCGGCATGGAGCACAAGGGCAAGTTCCTGGCCTTGACCGAGCCGCATGCCGTCAACCACTTGAAAGAGTTGGGCATCAACGCGGTTCACATCCTGCCGTCGTTTGACTATGCCTCGGTTGACGAGACGCGCCTCGACGAGCCACAGTACAACTGGGGCTATGACCCCGTGAACTACAACGTGCCCGAGGGCGGTTACTCGACCGACCCCTACAAGCCCGAAGTGCGCATCCATGAGTTCAAGCAGATGGTGCAGGCCCTACACAAGGCCGGCATCAAGGTGATTCTCGACGTGGTATATAACCACACCTGGAATATCGACGGCAGCAACTTCCAGCGCACGCGGCCCGACTACTTCTACCGCAAGAACGCAGACGGCTCCTACAGCAACGGCAGCGGCTGCGGCAACGAGACAGCCAGCGAGCGCGAGGGCATGCGCCAGTTCATGATCGAGAGTGTGAAGTATTGGGTCGACGAGTACCACATCGACGGTTTCCGTTTCGACCTGATGGGCGTGCATGACATTGAGACGATGAACGCCATCCGTAAGGCGTTGCCATCCGATATCTTCATCTACGGCGAAGGATGGAGCGCCGGCAGCTGCGCATACTCAGGCGAACTGGCCATGAAGGCCAACGTCAACAAGATGCCAGGCATCGCCGCCTTCAGCGACGAGATGCGTGACGCACTGCGCGGTCCGTGGGACAGCAACAGCAAGGCTGCCTTCCTGGGCGGCGTGAAAGGCAACGAGGAGAGCATCAAGTTTGGCATCGTGGGTGCCATTCAGCATCCTGGAGTGGACTACAGCAAGGTGAACTACAGCCAATCGCCCTATGCGCTGGAGCCGACCCAGATGATCGCCTATGTGAGCTGCCACGACGACATGTGCCTGGTCGACCGCCTCAAGGCCAGTGTCAAGGGCATCACGATGGATGAACTCATCCGTCTGGACCTGCTGGCACAGACCGTGGTCATGACCTCACAGGGCGTGCCGTTCGTGCTCAGTGGCGAGGAGATGCTGCGTGACAAGAAGGGCGTGCACAACAGCTTTGAAAGTCCCGACAGCATCAACCATCTGGACTGGGACAACATGGAGCGCTACCCGCAGGTGATGGCGTATTACAAGGGCTTGATCGCCCTGCGCAAGGCTCATCCCGCCTTCCACATGGGCAGTGCCGAGATGGTGCGCCGCAACCTTGACTTCCTGCCGACTGAAAATTGTCTCGTAGCCTATCACATCGACGGCCGTAACGTACCCGGCGAACAGTGGGGCGACATCTATGTGGCCTTCAACGCCCACAAGCGCGCCCGAACCATCGAGGTTCCCGAGGGTGAGTACACGGTCGTGTGCCGCAACATCAAGTGCGACCAGGCCGGCATCACCACCGTGACCGCCAAGGGCGGCAAAGTCACCATCCCTGCCCAATCAGCGATAATCTTCCACAACTAGCGTTGTAGAAAAGAGAATTATAGAGAACAGGAAAACGCCAAGCCCAAGAAATCGCTGCCCTCAAGCAAGAAGTTGCCTGATTGCAGGCGATACTTGACAGATTGAACAGAAATAACGGATGTAACAGATAAAACGGAGATGACGGATTATTCCGTTACCTCCGTTTCATCCGTTATATCCGTGATGCTTAAAACTGGTTCTCGACGATGTCGGTGAGGACGTCGGTGAGGTTGAGGCCGGCGGCTCGCACTTGCTGCGGGATGAAGCTGGTTGCGGTCATGCCGGGAGTGGTATTGATTTCGAGCAGGTTGATGTGGTCGGAGCCGTCATCGTTCTTGGTGATGATGTAGTCGATGCGAATGATGCCGTTGCAATGCAGGATGTCGTAGATGCGCGATGTCTCGGCCTGGAGGGCAGCAGTGAGTTCGTCGCTGATGCGTGCAGGCGTGATTTCATCGACCTGGCCGTTGTACTTGGCATCGTAGTCGAAGAACTCGTTGTCGGTGACGACCTCGGTGACGGGGAAGACGACCGAATTTTTCTTGGTCTTGTAGCAGCCCACAGTGACCTCGGTACCATCGAGGAAGCGCTCGATCATGACATTGTCACACTGCTTGAAGGCAAACTCCATGGCCTCGTCCAGCTGGTCACAGCTCTTGACCTTGGTCACGCCGAAGCTAGAGCCGTCGGCAGCGGGTTTAACAAAGCAAGGCATTCCCAGATAGTCCTTGACCTTCTGAGCCGTCCAACCGTGAGGCACCCCACGACGCACCAGTATGCTGTCGGCCACCGAACAGCCGAAAGCCTTGAGGTAGTTGTTGAGCGCAAACTTGTGGAAGGTCAATGCCTCGACCAGGACGTTGCAAGTCGAGTAAGGCAGGTCGATGAGATCGAAGTATCCCTGGAGGATACCATTCTCGCCTGGCGTGCCATGGATGGTGATATAGGCGTAATCAAAGCGGATTTTCTTATTCTCAAGGGTAAAAGAGAAATCGTTCTTGTCGATGGCAGGGCACGAGCCGTCGGGCAAGTTGACGTGCCAGTCCTGTCCACGCAACACCACGATATAGACGTCGTAGCGGTCGTGGTCAAATGCGGAATCGAGCCCCTGGGCCGAGCGCAAGGATACCTCATGCTCTGATGAGTCGCCACCACAGACGATGGCAATGGTTCTCTTGGTGATATTCATTGTAAAAACGTATTATTGCTCACACATTAAAAATCGGGCACAAAAGTACAAAAAAACATGATTAATTTTGTACATTTGCAGCAAAATAAAACGATAAGCACCTATCATCATCATGGACAGCAAGGAACTATACGCAATCTACGAGCAACATCCAGTGATTACCACCGACAGCCGCGACTGCCCTGAAGGCAGCATCTTCATAGCCCTGAAGGGAGACCTGTTTGACGGCAACAAGTTTGCCGTTCAGGCCCTGGAGAAGGGTTGTGCCGTAGCCATCGTGAGCGACGAGCAGGTATATCAAAGTTATCATGGCGCCAAACAGATGGTTCTGGTTCCCGACACGTTGCAGGCCTACAAGGACATGGCCCGCGAGCATCGCCGGCGCTTTGACATCCCCGTGATCGGCATCACGGGCACCAATGGCAAGACGACGACCAAGGAGCTGGTCCATGCCGTCCTGGATGAGCGCTACGACGGCATGGCCACCGCCGGGAACTATAACAACGACGTGGGAGTGCCCAAGACCCTGTTCCGCCTGAACATCACTCACGAGATTGCCGTCGTGGAGATGGGAGCCAGCCACCCAGGCGACATCAAGACGCTGGCCGAGACCGCCGAGCCCACATGCGGACTGATCACCAACGTGGGCAAGGCCCACCTGCAGGGATTCGGCTCGCTTGAAGGCGTGATCAAGACTAAGGGCGAGCTCTACGACTTCTTGGCCACGCAGCCCGATAGCGTCATCTTTGTCAACGCCGACAACGACCTGCTGACCGGCATCCTGCCGCAAGGCGTAAAGACCGAAAGCTACACTTGTGACGAGAGCCGACAAGGGGCCAGCGTGTATGGCCAGCTCATCGCCTGCGATCCGTTCCTGCGGCTGAAGTGGCGAAGCGGAGAGAGCGACGGCGAGTGGCACGAGGTGACGACTCACCTGATAGGCAGTTACAACCTGGACAACGTGCTGGCTGCTGTGACCGTGGGACTGCACTTTGAGGTGACGCCCGAGCAGATTTGCCATGCCATTGAAAACTACGAACCGTCGAACAACCGTTCACAGCTCACCGAGACGTCTCACAACCACCTCATCGTGGATGCTTATAATGCCAACCCGACCTCGATGGCCGCCGCGCTGGACAACTTCAGCCTGATGCAAGTGTCGCCCAAGATGGCTATCCTGGGCGAGATGCGCGAGCTGGGAGAGAGCAGCCGTGAGGAGCACGAGCGCATGATCGAGAAGCTGAAGGGCTGCCCGATTGACGAGGTGTGGCTTGTGGGCGACGAGTTCAAGGACATCGACTGCGGCGATTACCGCAAGTTTGCCGACGTGGAGCAGGTCAAGGCAGCTATCGCCGAGCACCGTCCCGAGGGCCGCTACATCCTCATCAAGGGTTCCAACGGCAACCGCCTGTTCCAGTTGCCAGAATACCTGTAAACGCACATCATTGCCAATAACGCATCAACACTGCGCCGCCCCATGGGTTAGTCATCCCATCGAGGCGGCGCAGTGCCATTCATTGTCAAGGACCGATGCCCTAATCGAGGGCTACTTGATAATCAGGTCGATGACGGCGTTGACGTCGGCCAGCGAAATCTCACCGTCGCCGTTGACGTCACCCAGCGTGTTGTGTTCTCCCGTCAGGATCATGTTGATGATGGCATTGACATCGGCAATGGTCACCTCACCGTCACCGTTGACGTCGCCAGGAAGCGTGGCGGCGGGGAAGACAATGGTGTGGGTGCCGATGCTGGCCAATGCCAACTGCTCGCCGCTGCTATAGAAATAGGTCTTGGCAAAATATCGCCAGCCGTCCATGACGTTGTCGCAGTGGAAGGTCACCGTCTTGGTCTGCTGCGGCTCAAGAACCACATGCTGGTTGAGCGCCTGGACCAGCGTGCCCGTGGTGCCGTGGGTGCGCTTGTAGAGCTTGACCGAAATGTCCTCGTCGTAGGTCGTGTTGCCGACGTTGGTCACGGTGACTTCGAGAGCAAACTCGCGGGCAGTGATGATTCTCTGGGAGGCATTGGTGACGTTGAGAGCGCGGGCCGAGCCAGTCAGGTTGGCCGCGGGCATCTCGTTGATTGTAATCTCCTTGTGAGCAATCTGCTTCTGGGCGTCCTCGTCGAGCATGAACGTGAGCCGTGCCAGCCCAGCAGCGGTGGGCATGTATCGGAAAGTAACCTTACCGCTTGCGCCTGGAGCCAGGTCGACGAAGCCTATCGACTCGAGCTTGGCACCGACAAACATATAAATCAAGTTGTTGCTGGTGTTGCCCTTGTTGGTGACATCGAGAGTTACATCTATGGGCCTGCCAGGGTGCATGTTGCCCTCGACCTGGATGTCGTTGACCACATAGTCGGCCGTGGCGGCAGTGCCGTGGCCGATGATGGTGCAATTGAGGTCATTGATGACCACATCGACATAATTGACGTCGCTACCGAGGCAGGGTTTCAAGTTGGACGAATAGGGTTCGCCATACATGGGCTTGATGCGATAAGTGCCGCTCTTGATGCCGTTGCCAAATGTCAATGTGCTCGAGTTAGTGAAGTAATACCAGCTGTTCAATCCAGACCTGGTACCAGTGCCCAGCATCTTCACGAGCACATCATCCTGATAGAGTCCCCAACCAAAATCGAAATCGATGGGATCGTCGGAGCAATTGAGGAACTGGGTAGACTGCTCAATGGAGAAATCCGAGTTGACCGAAGAGCGTGCGGCAGTGCGGCTCTGCACCTCAAAATTCCTGACATAGACCTCAAGGTCGGGTATGGGATCGCTGGCCTGGGCGGGTTTAAGGCCAAACACGGCCCCCTGGTCAATGATGTAACCATAAGTACCGCTGGCGCTGCCCGTTCCCTGGAGGTCGGGGTTCAGTACATTGAGCAGGAAATAGCCATTGCTCTTGCCATTCCAGCCCCAGTTGAAATGGAACATGCCATTGCCGTCATAGCCATCGCAGACGTAGGCATGTCCACCCGACTTCTTGCTGCCGCGATAGATGACAGGCCGTCCGGCAGCCAATTCATCGAGGATCATGTTTTCCCACTGCTCGGTGGAGAAGTACTTGCGCTGAACATAGTGGCAAGACGGTGAGTAATTGAAGTAGAGGAACATGGCCAGCGGGACATCGGATGTAGTTGCAGAAGAGGCATTTTTCTGGAAATCCATCTGTACAGCCTGTGCGCAGTATTGCGAGACCAGGGCAGCAGCCATTGCTGCAGCCGAGGCATCGTCGGTGAGGTAAGTGTTCTGAGTTATGTCCCAGTTGAAGTCAACGACAGGCAACGCAGGCATGTTGAAGCCCAAGGTCTCGGTCACATAGGCCGAAACAGCCATGCGCGGACGCGCCGGCCATCGCCAGTAGTGCATCACCTGGGCCATTGCCGTAGCCACACAGCCCACATAGGCATGATTGCCCTCGGGCAACGTGGGCAGCAAGAGGTTGAAGGGTGCATTCTGAGACCACTGGGCAGGCACCATGGGAGCGATGCGACCTGCAGCCGAGATGTGTTCAGCGGCCTGTCCGCCCTGATCGAGAGCGGCCATTTGAGCCGCATAGCCTTCCAGCAGGCCCTGCATCGCCTCGGGCACATCCTGGGTGTCGAAAACGCCGTTGTCGCTGTAAGCGAGGACAGCCGGCACCCGGTCATCGCCAGCGACGATGACATAACCGCCCTGGGCACGGTCGGCATTGAACACATAGAACGGCGCCGCTGCCGAGGCATTGAGCGCCGGAGCCTGTTGCACCAATCGCATAGCAGGCGCAACACCGGAATTACTGGACATGAAACGGGCAGCAATCTGCCTGGCCTGTTGCTGGCTGACCACGGCAGCCCATGCCGGGCAGAACAAAGCCATGCAAGCCGTCAAAAAGAAGATATGCAGGTTTTTCATTCAGTAAAAAATGTATAATTAGTAATTATTAGCTATGCAAAGGTAATCAATTATCCCCAATCTTCAAAAAAAATGATGACATGTAATCAATATTTGGCCATCAGCGAGAATATCCTTATATTTGCAAAAAGAATACAATACATCATCAATACAATCAACATCGGGCTGACCGAGAGAGGCATCGACCGACGGTCAAGCCCACTAATGAGACCAAAATGAAGAAACTAGCATTATTCATTCTAGTAACGGCCATGGGCCTGCTGAGCGCCCAAGCAGCCAAAGTGAACGTGGAGCGAATAGAGCCTACCGACTGGTATGTGGGCATCAACAGTATTCCCAGTGTGCAACTGATGGTATATGGCCAGGGCATCGGCAGTGCCGAGGTGAGTACCCAGTATCCAGGAGTGACCATCGACAGCGTGGTGAGAGTCGACTCTCCCAACTACCTGCTCGTGTACATTGACACCCGGCAGGCCCAGCCCGGCACGATGGAGCTCAAGTTCCAGCAAGGTCGGAGCAAGAAGACCGTGAACTACCAGCTCAAGGCCCGCGAGAAGCGAGGCAGCGAGCGCCAGGGCTTCACCAATGCCGACGTGCTCTACATGCTCATGCCCGACCGCTTTGCCGACGGCAACCCCGGCAACAACCAGCTTGCCGGCATGCAGCCCTACAAGAACGACCGGAACGAGCCCAGCCTGCGCCATGGCGGCGACATCGAGGGCATCAGGCAGCACCTGGACTACTTCACGCAGCTGGGCGTTACCGCCCTGTGGTTCACCCCCGTGCTGGAGAACAATTCGCCTGACGGACACAAGCACTCGACATACCACGGCTATGCCACGACCAACTACTACAAGGTAGACCCACGCTTCGGCAGCAACGACGAGTACCGCCGTCTGGTCGACGAGGCCCACAGCCGCGGCCTGAAGGTGGTGATGGACATGATCTTCAACCACTGCGGCAGCCATCACCCCTGGCTCAATGACATGCCCACACATGACTGGTTTAACCAGCCCGACTACAAGAACAACTACCTGCAGACGAGCTACAAGCTCACGCCGGTGATGGACCCGTATGCCAGTGAAGTGGACCTCAAGGAGACCGTCGAGGGCTGGTTTGTGCCCACAATGCCCGACCTAAACCACCACAACGTGCACGTGATGAACTACCTGATCCAGAACAGCGTGTGGTGGATCGAGACCGTGGGCATCGACGGCATCAGGATGGACACCTACCCCTATGCCTACGCCGACGCCATGGCCCGCTGGATGCAGCTGCTTGACACCGAGTATCCCAACTTCAATGTCGTGGGCGAGACCTGGGTAGAGAACCCGGCCTACACCGCCGCATGGCAGAAGGGCAACAAGATGGGCAAGCCCGAGAGCTACCTCACGACAGTGATGGACTTCTCGTTCTATGAGAAAGTGGACAGTGCCCGTCATGAGGAGACCGACGGCTGGTGGCGCGGCTACAACCGCGTGTATAACAGCCTGTGCCTGGACTACCTGTACCCTAACCCCGAGAGCGTGATGGCCTTTATCGAGAACCACGATACCGACCGCTTCCTGCACGACGGTCAGGACACCGACGCCCTGAAGCAGGCCCTAGCCCTGCTGCTGACCATCAAGCGCATACCACAGCTGTACTACGGTACCGAAGTGCTGATGAACGGTACCAAGCGAGTGACCGACGGCAACGTGCGCAAGGACTTCCCCGGCGGATTTCCCGGCGACGCTCAGAACGCCTTTAGCGCCGAGGGCCGCACCCCAGCCCAGAACGACATGTTCAACTGGTTGAGCTCTCTGTTGCACTGGCGCCAGGGCAACGAGGTCATCACCCGGGGCAAGATGACCCAGTTCATACCCAAGGACGGCATCTATGTCATCGCCCGCAGCTACAAGGGGCGCCATGCCGTTACCATCATCAACGGTACCACCGAGCAGCGCCAGATGAAGCTCGAACGCTACAGCGAAGTGTTTGGCGATGCTACCGTGGCCCGTGACGTGCCCACAGGCAGAACCATCGACCTGAGCGGCGATGCCCTGACCCTGCCCGCCCGCGGAACACTCGTGCTAGACTTCTGACGGGATTCCTGTTGATATCATCACCGGTCTGTGCCGCATCGATTGCGAACACAGACCGATTTTTTTACTCGCTATATTCCAAATTTATTTTAACATTCGCTGGCCGTAAATGATAAGTAATCGAAAATAGTTTGGTAAATTTGCAGCCGATTTCAAAACACGCTAGGTGAAAACACGATGAATCTACTTCAGAAATATTATGCTAACTACCGCCACCCCAATGGCTTAATAGGACTATACCTGGTCAAAGCCATGAATGGCATACGGCATCAAGCACTCGCCGAATGGGCCTTAAAGGATCTTGAACTGAAACAGGATGCCCACTCGCTGGACATCGGCTGCGGCGGCGGAGCCAACGTTGCCCGATTGCTAGAGATGTGTCCCGACGGCATAGCCTCGGGCATGGACATTTCCAAAGTGGCCCTGAAGGTAGCACGCAAGCTCAACAGGCGAGCCATCGAGTCGAGGCGCTGCACCATCGTGGGCGGCACAGCCAAGCAGGTGCCCTTTATCAAGGACACGTTTGACCTGGTGACCGCATTTGAGACCATCTACTACTGGCCGATGCCTGAGACATGCCTGAGTGAGGTGCTGCGAGTGCTCAAGCCCGGCGGCAAATTCCTGATTGCCAACGAGAGCGACGGTCAAGACCCCGAGGGTCAGAAATGGGCCAAGCGCATCGGTCACATGTACGTCTACACCATCGGCGAACTCAAGGAGGCGCTGGCCGAAGCCGGATTTGTCGACATTGAGACCCGCCACGATGCCAAGAAGCACTGGATCTGTGTGACCGGCCACAAAGCGGGCTAATTGCCCAGGATGACAGTTTTTCCATCATTCCATTGACCTATTATTGCGTGATTGCTTGAAAAATACTATTTTTGCAGAGACTTAAAAATCTGCAGAAATGGCCAATATTGTCAAGTATTATATGCGCGGGCGTCACCCCAGGGGATTCTGGGGCAAGCAGACACTGAAAGCCATGAACGGTCCCCGTCATGCCGCGATGCCCGAATGGGTGATTTCCCAACTGCAAGTCGCTGAGGATGCACGCGTGCTGGACGTGGGCTGTGGCGGCGGTGCCAATGTGGCGCGACTGATAGCCAAGTGTCCCCGAGGAACCGTGATCGGAATGGACCATTCATCGAAAGCCATCGACATGACCCATGAGTTGAATTACCGAGCCGTGGTTGACAACCAATGCCTGGTGGTGGGCGGCAATGCGTTGCAGATACCACTGGCGCGCGAGTCGTATGACCTGGTGACGGCATTTGAGACCATCTACTACTGGGTCTCGCTACTGCAGGGAGCCGAAGAGATGTTCCGCGTTCTCAAGCCCGGAGGCACAGTCGTCATCGCCAACGAGATGGACGGCGAGAGCGAGAACGACCGCCTGATGGAAAGGCGCGTTGGGGGCATCCGCATCTATACCATCAACGAGATTGAGCAAGACCTTGCCGAAGCCGGATTCACCGACATTACCAGCAGTCATGACGAAGGGCGCCACTATGTGTGCGTCATCGGGCACAAACCATGAAGCAGGTCCTGGTAACTCAGGCTTCATATTGTCGAACTGCGCTCAACAGATTACAGCATCTATTTTGACTCTGGGTTACGAGCCGGAGGCTCGTTCTACTTAACAGCACGGGCGGGGGCGGGTTGATGAGTAGTAAATGATGGCGCAATGACAGAGACGGCCAGTGCCCAAAAACAGGCACTGGCCGAGAATTATGAAAAAAAATCCTTAACTGCAGTGTTGTCGTGTCAGCGACGATTGACAAACGACTCCAGTTCATACAGAGCCGGAGTGGCGCGACCCGTCGCGTGGTCCCACAGGCCGGCATTGTACCACTGGTCGTTGACGTGCAAGGCACTCCAGTTGTTGCCGCCAAGGCCATACTCGTTGGCCTCGGGGAACCACCAGAAGAGTCCCTTGACACGGGCATAGGGCTTGAGGGTATTGATGAGGTCGACTGCAAAGCGGCGTTGTCCCTCATAGGTGAGCGGCCAAGTAGAAGAGAAGTCCAAGTCTCCCACCTTATATTTATAGCTATATCCCGTCTCGACAATCATGATATCCTTGTCCTGATAGGAATTGCTCACGCTGTTGAGGGCAGCGGTGAGGGTCGAGAGGTTGCCATGGAAGTAGGGGTAATAACTCAGCCCGATGATGTCGTAGTCGACCTGCTTGCTCTTCATCTGGTTATAGAAGTTGAGCAAGATGTTGGTCTTGGCGATGCGTTCGGTATGCAGGATGATCTTGGCCCCCGGGCACTCCTCACGGCAGGCACGCCCGGCCGCCTTGAGCAGATTGGCAAAACGGTCCCAGTTGGCCTCGTCGCCCATGTAACACTTCTTGAGGTTAGCGGCTGGTGTCCCCACGGGTCCCCAGAGCATGCCATAACTGATCTCGTTGCCGGTCTGAATATAGTCGGGTGTTGCGCCGGCGGCCTTGAGGGCCTTGAGGCAGTCGCGGGTGTACTCATAGACCCTGGAGGTCAAAGCCTCGTCGTCGAGCGTGGCCCAGTCGGCAGGCGTGTACTGCTTCACCGGGTCGGCCCAGCTGTCGCTGTAGTGGAAATCCAGCATGAACTGCAATCCAGCCTGCTTGATGCGACGTCCCAGCACGATGACCGAGTCGAGGTTCTGGATGACGCCCTGCCCCTTGTCGGCAGTCGAGGCATTGGCCGGATTGACAAACAAGCGGACACGCGCTGCATTCCATCCCTGCTGCTTCACCCAAGAGATGACATCGCTGATTACCTGCCCGTTAGCATCATAGTAATGGGCATAATTGATGCCGTAGCGGGTAGCCATGCGCTGATGGGCCTCATACTTGGTGAGCATGGAGATGTCACCGCCCACGACCGGTCCGTCGTAGGGCACGGGAGCAGCCCCCCGCAGAATCATGTCGATGAGCTCATTGACGTCGGCGATGTTGACCTCGCCGTCGCCGTTGACATCACCCGCCGAAGCGGAACCCTGATTCAAGATGATGCCGATGACAGCGTTAACGTCGGCTATGTTAACCTCGCCGTCGCTGTTGACGTCGCCCGAGGATGCAGCGCTGGCGCCCAATGCCGTCAAGGCCATAGCCAGTGTCAGGGCACAAAGTCTTAAAACCTTATTCATGATCCAGACCAGGATTAGTGACGCAGAATGCGGTCGATCACGGCATTGACGTCGGCAATGTTGACCTCGCCGTCACCATTGACATCACCCTTGCCAGCCGTATTACCCGACAGGATGATCGAAATGAGCTCATTGACATCGGCGATGTTGACCTCGCCGTCGCCGTTCACATCCTCGGCATCACCATCGAGATAAGGCAGGTACTCGTCGGTGATATTCTTGACCTGGTACTTGTTGGTCTGTGTAGTGACCTCGAAGAACGACGTCTTGTTGATATAGGTGACGTCCTCGGTCTGATGGCTGCCAGCGGTAGTGCCACCCTGGTTGAAGACGAAGTTCATATAGTAGTTCTTGCCCGTAATATTATAGGTGCAATAGTAGAACTTCTGTCCGTTGACGACTCGAGTATCGGTGATGGCCTGTCCGGGCCAGTTGCCGTTGAACTGCTTGTCGGAGCTGTCCCAGGTGTAGAAATTGACCTGGGGCCAGCTGTTGGGAGCCGTGGTGGGGTCCTTGAGGAAGACCGTGATCTCGTAGGGCTCGAAGGAAGAGTTGTCGACCTCGTAGTTGCGGGTAATCACACCGCTCACGGTGCCGCCGATGAGCAAGCCGACCTTGAGGGTAGTTCTGCTGCTGATGTTGATGGTGGCGCCGCTGGCAACACGGGTGCCGTTGGAAGCCGTGGGCTCGCTGCCATCGATGGTGTAGACGAGCTGAGCTCCGTCGGTCTGGCTGACAGCCGTGAGGGTGACGGAGATGGCGCCCTCATATTCGCCGCTGGGCTTGCTGGCCCAAGCTGTCTCGGTGGTCTTGCTCAGGGCTAAACGATAATTGGTGCCGCTGGCAACGACCACATAGGTGGCAGGAATCTCATAGGCCGTGCTACCCATGGCTGCCATGACAGCGCCGCGGGTGCCCACGGTGCGCTGCACGTAGTAGTTCTGTGTGGGGCTGTTGGCCATGTTGAACGACGTGCTCATGTTAGTGATGCCAGCCAGCTGACGGACATAGATCATCTGCTTGATGCTTTCCTTGTAATCCAGCCAGTGCTTGAGGAAGACGCAGGGCGTGCCCGGCATCATCAGCATGAAGGCGTTAGCGGCCTCGATGTTGCTGCGGATGGGGTCGTTCTGGTTGTTGGCATCGCGGTACTGGGTGTCGTGGTTCTCGACAAAGGTGACCGAGTAGCGCTTGTAGCTGGATGCCATGTTGAGTCCCTTGCTTGACGAGGCTGCGAGTCCCGTCCAGCGGTTGTTGTTGACCGCGTCGCGGATGACGTAGCGGAAGGGGAAGTCGAAGGCCGCGCTCTGCACGACGCCGTCGACCTTGGTACCGTCGATCCAGTTCTTGACGGCGGTCTCGTTGCCATCCCAATACTCACCGACGGAGTACTGCGTGCCACAGGAAGCATTGTAGAGTCCTGTGAAAGAAGCCGAGTAGCCCTTGGTCATATCGTAGCGGAAGCCGATGTAGCCGAGGTCGTTGAGCAACATCTTGACGTAGGCCTTGACGTTGTTCTGGACATTCTCGCTGCGGTGGTCCAGGTCGCGCATGCCACCCCAGTCCTCGCCTGTGTCGTTGTTGGAGCTGAGCGACTTGCCGTTCTGGTTGGCCCAGGTGAGCGTTGCTCCGCCATCATCGTTGCGGCAGATGTCGGTCGACTTGAGCTGATAGGTCACGCCCTTGTAGACCTCGGTGGGGAAAGTTACCCAGTCGTTGGTGGTCTTGCGGTGATTGATGACGACATCGGCGATGGTGCCGATGCCCTTGCTCTTGAAGGTATTGATCATCGAACGCAACTGCGTCTCGCTGCCAAACGAGCTGTTATAGTTAGAGAACCAATAGAGGTCGTCATAGCCCATGGAAGTGCCGCCGCAGTTGGCACTCTGAGGAATCCAGACGAGCTTGTAGAACTCGGCCAGTTCATCGGCCTGAGACTCGAGGTTGGGCCAACGGGTGTCGTTGAACGAGTCCCAATAGAATCCCTGCAACATCACGCCACTGTAGTTGGCGGGCCAGCCCTGCGCCATCATGAGCATGGGCAGCATCATAACAAGTGCTGAAGTAAAGATTTTTTTCATTGCCATATTGTTTTTAAAGGTTGTTCTAATCCATATCGCAAATTTAGCAAAATATCTACAATTCCAAGCCATTAGCTGAGATAAGTGCTTTAAAAAATCAAGTGCAATCGTTTGCAGTGGTTGGCGTGACAATGACAGCGGGGGCGCGTCGAGAATGGCGCGCCCCCGCTATCGGGTAAATGTTGCTAGCGAAGTATTACTTGGCGATGAAGTAGTACTCGCCCAAGATGTCGTTGAAGATGACGTCATAGGTACCGGCCACAACGGGGATGTTGGCTCCGTTCTGGGTGCCGATGCCTACGGGGAAAGCAGCGCCACCCCAGTTGACCGTCCAAGCGCCGTTGGCAGCGAACTTGAGTTCGGTGTCGGTGGGATAGACGTAACCTCTCATGAGCCAGTCGTGGTTCTCGACAACGGTGCTCATGGCAGTCATGAACGAGTTGCCGGCATCCCAGTTCTGGTATCCGCCAGGCATGCTGATCGAGGTGAAGACGTTGACGTCACCAGTGTACTTGGTGATGGTGACATTGTCCATCTCCATGTCGTAGGTAATCTGGTAGTAACCGTCCTCGGGGACCTCGATGTTACCGCTGCCGCCGTCGTTCTTGACGAGGACACCACCGGTCATACCCCACTGCTCATCCCAGCTACCGGGGGTGTGGATGAGTTTGAAGCCCTGGCCTGCAGTGAAGTATCCCACATAGTTGAGGATTGAGTAGTTGTCGATAGCGGGATACATGGGCACGAGTGCTGTGCCAAGCGCGTCGGGATCGTTGCCCCACGAGCCGTTACCGATGCAGCTACCCACGAGGTACCACAGATCGGGCGTACCGAGCTCGATGATGGGCTCGAACTCGAAGGTGCGGTTGAGCATGTCGAATGTGAGACGATACTTGTCGGCGCGAATGCTGGCGGGAATCATGAAGGCGAACGCGATCTTGTCGTTAGCGCCCTCGACAAAGTTACCGCTCATCTCGTTCTCACCGTTGACGGCATAACCGATGAATTCTCCGTTCCAGAAATTATCAGCACCCAGGTCCATGGTCTCCTGAGAATAAATCTTGAACCAGTTGTCTGCGCCGGTAGCGGGAACCACTACGGTAAAGACGGGGTTGGCATATACATCACCACCGCCATTGTCCAGCTTATAGGTGGGATCACATGCGGTCCAACCATTGCTCTCGCCGACGTAGTAGTAAGCGGTCGAGATCTTGGGCGTAGCGGGGATGACGCTGACGGTGAACGCGTCACTCATGATGGAGGTGGCGGTGGTGCCGTCGGTCATGACGCTCTTGACACGCGCGGTGAACTCACGCACCTCGGGAGCCTGTCCGAAGACTGAAACGACGTAGTCAGAGAGTTCCTTGACGTTGACAGAGCCATCAAGTCCCATAACGAAGGCCTTGTCGTTGAGGTAGATGGTGTATTTGGGCGTATAGGCCTCGCTGCTGGTTGTGGGGGCAACGATGTCACACACCTTTACCGTGGGCACCGTGTCAGGTACCTCGGCGAGGTCGATGACGCCGACGCTGGCCACAGAGCCATTGCCGAAGCTCACGATCTCGTCCTGAGGGTTGCTCTGGGGCTCGGCCCAGTCCTTGAAGTCCTCGGTACAACTTGCCAGCAACAAGGTTGCTGCTGCAATATATAAAAACTTCTTCATATTATTGTGTTTCTAGTTGTCGGTTTTCAGTTGTCAGTTTTCAGTTGTCGGAACGATAGGCCCAGCACTGAAAACTGACCACTGAAGACCAGGTTATTAATTACTCTACGGGCACAAAGTTGTAGGTTCCAAGGATGTCGTTGAAGAACACATTGTAGGTGCCAGCGGCAACGGGGATGTTGGGACCATTGCCCACACCGACGCCATAGGGGAAGTCGGAAGCACCCCAGTTGACATCCCAAGCATTGTCGGCAGCGAACTTGAGTTCGGTGTCGGCATAGGTTACATTCATCAAGTACCAGTCATGGTTCTCAACCTTGGTGCTCATGGCGTTCATCACGTTTTCACCAGTATTCCAGTCCTGATAAGCACCAGGCATGGCAATCATGGTGTGTACACCGACGGGATCGGTGATGGGCTCGATGACGAGCTCGTCGGTCGCGGTGTTGAGGCGGATGCGGTAGTAGCCGTCGGCCTCGACAGTGAGGTTACCACTGCCGCCGTCGTTCTTGACGAAAGCACCGTCGCCCATACCCCACTGGTCATCCCACTTGCCGGGGATCTTGACGAGCTTGAAGCCCTTGCCACCGACGAAGTAGCCAGCGTACTCAATCTCGCCCTGACCGGTGCGCGAGTCATACTCATTGCCAGCGATGGGATACATGGGGATAAGACCACCAGTAGCCACGCTGCCAGCGCCATTGTCCCAGTCGGCAGAGCCGATGCCCTCACCAACGAGATACCAAAGCTCGATGGGAGCGTCGGCGAGCTCGATGTAGTAGGGGTTCACGTCAAGGCTGACGACATTGGAGTAAACGGTCTGGGTGCCTGCAGTGTTAGCCTTGCAGCGCACGTAGACGGTCACCTTGTCGGGGACGGCGTCCTCTTCCCACTGGCAGATCTGTACCAGGGCCTTGGCCAGCTCGGAGGCAGACATCTTGCCCTTGCACGAAGCATAGATAGAGGGGAGGATGGCGTAGGTAGCCACAGAAGCGCCGCTCTCGTCGGCAGCAGCCTGGTCGGTAGATACTGACCACTCATTGGTGGGCGACACCTCGAGCTGATATTCGACTGCAGCAGGCCAGCCGCCGTAGTCGGGCTGCGACCAAACAAAGGGTATGGCATCCGACTGTCCCAGGTCGACGAGGGTGTTCACGGGGTTGTTGAGCGTGAACCCCGCGGGCTGCACCAACGTGGGGTTGGAATCGCGGTCATCCTCGCAGGCAGTGAACACGAGAGCCATGCTCAGCAGCATCAGTGATGATAAAAATATCTTTTTCATGTTCTTTATTGTCATTTAGTTAGTTTCCAGTTTCCAGTTTCCAGTTTTCAGTTTTCAGTTGAGTGCGGATGCCGCTGACAACTTAAGACTGACAACTGAGAACTTTTATTGTTAGACATTAATAACCGGGATTCTGTTGCAGCTTGGAATTGGCAATCAGGTCATCGGTGGGGATGGCGAAGATGTTGCGGTAAGCCTCGAAGTCTCGACCGGCATAGGCACCGCCCTTCCACTGCCACTTGTAGTCGGTGTTGCCACCGAACTTGCCGAAGCGGATGAGGTCGACGCGGCGACGTCCCTCGAAGTAGAACTCACGACCCCACTCGTCCAGAATCTGGTTGAGCGAGTAGGTGTTGCGGGTAGCAGCATGAGCACGGCTGCGGATGGCGTTGATGGCCGCTACAGCATCGGCAGGTGCGGTACCGCCGTTGAGACGGGTGAGCGCCTCGGCATAGGTCAGATAGGCCTCGGCCACACGCATGTAGAACAGGTGGCTGTCGGGGAATGTGTTGTCAGAGCCCTTGGAGCCGTCGCACTTGAAGTTGGTGAACTTGGCCACGGCATAGCCATACTTGAAGTTGGACTCATCCTCACAATTGAGGAAACGGCCCTCGGTCTCAAAGAGCGCGCGGTCGTCGCCAGCGGCGAAGGAGACAGCATAGGCGTGTCCAGAGGGCGCGTCGTCGTTGGGGAAGAACAGACGGATGAGCTCGGGACGAGCGCGGTTGCCACCCCAGGTGTTGTTGTTGTAGAGACCGTTGACCTCGCTCTCATCGTAGGGATAAGGATGCATGTCGCTGTCGAAGGTGGAAGCGATGAGGAAGTTGGTGCCACCATAGGAAGTGGTGCGGGTACCATTCTGGATGACGGGGAATACAGCCTCGTAGGCAGCATCGGTGATGCTATTGTCACCCATGAAGAGCATCTGGTAGGGGGTGAACTCGCGGTAAACGCCGTCGGAGCCCGTGTCGGCATAGCCAGTGGTGAGGAGCTTATAGTTGGAGTCCATCACCTTCTTGGCATAGTCGGCAGCATCCTGCCAGCGAGCATTGCCGGTGTAGACCTCGCTGTTGAGGTAGAGGCGTGACAGGAGCAGCCATGCGGCAGCCTTGTCGACGCGGCCGTAACCGGCCTGGCCGAACTTCTTGGGAGCCGGGTCGTTGAGGACAGGGCTACCCTCCTCGCCCTCGCCGATGATGTCCTTGAGCTCGCTCTCGATGAACTCGCAGACCTGGGCACGGGTGTACTGCTCGGGGTTCTCACCCGAGATGGTGGTGGCGAAGGGGATGTTGCCGAAGGCATCGGTCAACAGATAGAACTGGAATGCGCGGAGGAAGCGAACCTCGGCGGTCATAGCAGCATCGTAGTCGGGATATACGGCCAGGTACTGGTTGCAGAAAGTGATACCGATACACAGTCCGTAGTAGTAGCCGCGCAGCATGGGATGGCTGGCATCGTAGCTGTTGTGGCAGTAGGAAGCGATACCCTCATCACCCCAACCGCAGATGGCCTCGTCGGTGGTGAGCTCGTTGGAGTTCCACATCTGGCGGAACTTGTGCTGGAAACCGCCGTCGAGTCCGTCGACATCGACGTTGTCGTCACCGCCGTTGTTACCCGAGGTGGCGAACACCGAGTAGCACTTGTTGAACAGCTGCTCGGGGGTGACATCGTCCTGCAGCGCGGGGTCGATGGGCTCGACGTCCAGATCGTTGATGCAGGAGGAGAGTCCACCGGCGATCATGAATGCTGCTGCAGCACCCAAAATATATTTAAAAAACTTATTCATTGTGTTCTTTTCTAATTATAAGTTAATGTGTCAACGAAATCAGAAGTTCAGGCTCAGACCAAGGATGAACGAGATGGGACGGGGGAAGATGTCACCACCGATACCGCCGAAGACCTCGGGGTCGATGCCGTCATACTTGGAGATGCAGAACACGTTGCTGACGGTGCCGTAGAGACGACCGCCGATGCCGTTGTAGCTACCACGCTTAAGAAGGTTGTTGAAGCTGTAGCCCAGGGTGATGTTGTCACACTTGAGGAACGAGGCATTCTGTACCCAGTAGTCGGAGAAGACGGTCTCGTTGTCATAGGTCTGCCAGCCCATCTCAACAGAACCGCGGGGACGGTTGTTCAGATAGAATCCGCTGACCTCCTCAAAGACTGCAGCGGGGCTCACGTTGTGATAGCCCTGCATGACGTTGTTGAACATGTAGTTGCCGATGCTGGCACGCAGGCTGAAGCCGAAGTCCCAGTTCTTCCAGTCGATGCGGGAAGCCAGACCCATGGTCACGGGTGCCCAGGGCGACTTGTAGAGGTACTTGTCGGCCTCACTGATGACGCCGTCGGCGTTGCGGTCAACGACCTGTCCCTCGATGGGCTTACCATCCTGGTCATAGACCTGCTGGTAAACGTTGAAGCTGTAGGAGGGATAGCCCACAACGTGAGCCTGAGCGGGTCCGTTGATACCGATGCTACCTGTGGTGACAAAGTAGCTGGGATCGTCGCTGATGAGCTCGGTGATCTTGTTGCTGTTGTAGGTCAAGTTGTAGTCGATGGTCCACAACAGGTCGTTGGTGCTGATGGCCTTCCAGTTCAACGAGAACTCGATACCGGTGTTGCGCAGCGAACCGATGTTCTTGTAGAACGCGTTGCGGAAGTTGGTCATGGCCGAGAAGGTGGCCCAGTTCAACAGGTCGGTGGTCTTGCGATAGTACCAGTCGATGCTACCGCTGAGGCGCTGGTTCATGATGCCCCAATCCAGACCGACGTTGGTCGTCGTGGTGGTCTCCCACTTGAGCTCGGGGTTATATACATTGGGCTTGGCCTTGGAGCCGTCGCCTGAGATGTCATAGAAAGCGCCCATGCTACCATTGCTCATGACGTAGGTGGCGAAGTAGTTGTAGTCGCCGATGCCTTCCTGCTGACCAGTCTTACCCCAACCGAGGCGGAGCTTGAGGTCGCTGAAGGGACCGTCCTTCAAGAAAGCCTCCTCGTTGATCTTCCATGCGAAGGCAGCCGAGGGGAAGAGGGCCCAGTGCTTCTTGAAGCGAGAGGAACCGTCATAACGCATGGTGAAGGTCAAGAGGTAGCGATTGGCATAGGAATAGTTGGCACGGCCGAAGAACGAGACGAGGTAGTTCTCGGTGCGGTAACCCAAGCCGTTGTTCTGGCGGTAAACGCCCTCGGCACGGATGGCACCGGCCTTGGAGTCGCCCACGTTGTAGTTGGCACCGGGAATCCACATGCCAGGAACAACCTGGAGGGCGCCGTTATCGGCATCGGCAGCGGTGAAGAAGAGCGCCGAGTTGGTGGGATAGGTGCCCCAAGACTCGTTGTACTCCTTGCGCCAGTTGTGCTGCCACTCGTAACCGGCCATGATGTCGAAGTGGTGCTTGTCGTTGAAGTCCTTGTAGTACTGGGCATAGGTACTGAGCTGGAGGTTCTCCTTGCTCTGGGTGTACCAGCTGTTGTTGCCGTAGTAGTTGGAGGTGTTGGAGATATTGGCGCTGATGTTGTGGCCATTACCGCCGGTGAAGTCACCACCGAGGGTGAGGTGGAGCCTGAGGTCCTCAAAGCCGTGGATCTTGTAGTCGATGTCGGCGCTACCGATGAAGGAGTGGGTCTTACCACTGTTGTCATGGTTGTCGAGCATTGCCACGGGGTTGTAGGGGGCGTTGGTGTTCTTGGTGTAGGGCCAAGCGGGATCAGCGTTGTTGACCTGGAGCCACTCGAAGTAGCCGCCGACGCCGTAGAACTTTTCAGCAGAGCCATAGACGGGCTGGGTGGGATCCATGCGCACGGCGTTGCCCACTGCGCCACTGTCGGCCCAGCGCGACTTGGTCCAGGCGAGTTTACCATTGAGGTTCATCGTCAGGTGGTCGTCGAAGAGCGAGGGATTGAGGTTCAGGGCTACGGTGTAGCGCTTGAAGTCGGAAGTCTTGAGGATACCCTGCTGATCAGTGAAACCGAGCGAAACGCGGTAAGGCAGGAGCTGTCCCAGCGAGCCAGCAACGGTGAGGTTGTGGTCGTGGCTGAGTGCGGTGCGATAGATCTCGTTCTGCCAGTTGGTGTTGGCATCGCCGAGCAGCGGCTCTACAACGCCCGAGTTGCCCTCGCCTTCCACCCAGGAGTATCCTTCGGGCAGAGCGATGTCGCCAACGCCATAGTGGCTCAACTTGCCGTTGTTAACCGTGTTAATCAAATCGATGCGCTGCACATTGCCATCGGGATCATAGGCGTTGCGCCAAGCATAACCCAGGGCGTTGCCAGCACGGGTGTTGCCCTCGAAGATGCGTGCCACAAACTCGCGGTACTCGTCGCCGTTCATGACGTCGATGGTCTTTTTCTTCTTGCTCCAGGTCACACTACCGTTGTAGGAGACGGTGGGTCGCTGACCGCGGCGTCCCTTCTTGGTGGTGATGATGATGACACCGTTAGAACCACGGCTACCGTAGATGG
>CAMJXD010000024.1 GCA_946409635.1 uncultured Prevotellaceae bacterium | reverse complement strand
GACCACACGGCGTCACGCTTGGCAATCTCGGCGCGCTCGGGGTCCAGGCGCTGCTGCTTGCCCCACGAGAAGCGCATCATGTCGTTGGCAAACTCGGGGCTGTCAAAGGCCGGGGGTGCGGGCAGGCACTTGATAAGGTCGGGGAGTTGATCTACAGTGAAATAGGGCTGCACATCGTTCTGTGCATTCAGTGTCATGGCGGCCACTACGGCTACCAGAGCAAACACAAAATTCTTCTTCATAAAAATAAAGTGATAAATGATTACAATTGATTAATATGGTGCAAAATTACGACTTTTTATCCAAGGGTAAAATGGGGACGGTTCTTATTTTACTCTTTTCACGTTATTTAGTGTGAAATTAATGTATTTTTAGACGGGTAGTGTGTAACTTTGCCGTTTCTAAATAGCTTTTGATATATGTTATTGGACAAGATATTATTGCAGATGCCCGTTGCTGCCCCCGACACGGTAGCCGCCAACAAGATCAAGCAGGCCACCGACGTGGTCACATCGCGCGTCGACTCCCTGGCCAACCAGCTCAACCCCGACTCAATCGCGGCAATGACACCCGGCAAACTCGTCGACAAGTTCAAGTACCTGGACGTGGGCTCGCTTGTCACCTCGTTGTCCAATCAGATGATTTCGCTCGCCTTGCGCATCCTGGCGGCCATCCTGATCTTCTACATCGGCAAGTTCATCATCAACAAGATCTACAGCGTCGCGCGTGCCATCATGGTCCGCAAGGGCTTTGAGCGGTCGTTGACTTCGTTCCTGCTCTCCTTCATCAAGATGACCCTGCTCTTCCTGCTCATCATCACCGTCATCGGCGTGCTCGGCATCGAGACCAGCTCGTTCATCGCCATCTTTGCCAGCGCGGGCGTCGCTGTCGGCATGGCCCTGAGCGGCACGTTGCAGAACTTTGCCGGCGGTGTGCTCATCCTGCTCTTGAAGCCCTACAGGGTGGGCGACTACATCGAGTTTGGAGAGCTCAAGGGCACGGTCAAGGAAATACAGATTTTCCACACTGTCATCAACACCTACAACAACGACCGCATCGTCATCCCCAACGGCGGACTGGCAACCAGCTCGCTCAAGAACTTCAGCGCCGAGCCCTATCACCGCGTCGAGTGGCGCGTGGGCATCTCCTATGGCGACGACATCGACGTGGCCCGCAAGCTCGTGCTCGACATCCTGGCCCACGACAACCGCATCATCCACGACGATGCCGACGTCAAGCAGACCGAACAGCCCGCGGCTCACGAGACCCTTGACGAGGATCAACCAGCACCGTCATGGTGGCAACGACTGTTCCACTGGCAACGCAAGCGCATCGAGCAGTGGAACGAGGACCAGGAGGCACAACTGGCCGCCCTCATTCCCAAGCCCAACTACACGCCCAGCGTCAATGTCGAGAGCCTCGACAACAGCCAGGTGACTCTCGTCGTGCGGGCCTGGACCGAAATCACCGACTACTGGCAAGTCCTCTACGACATCAACGAGCAGCTGTACAAGCAGTTGCCCCGTCACGGCATCCGCTTCCCGTTCCCGCAACTCGACGTCCACGTCAACAGCTAGTCCGATTTCAGCAATCCGTTTTTTCCGTTTTTCCCATTTGTCAACAATGATGAAAAAGTTATCCAGGTCTTTACTAGCTGTACTGATGCTCGCCCTGGCCTTCACGCAGGGTGGGGCACAGGTGATCAATTCCATCGGCGACGAGAACATGAAGGTGGAGCGCGGCCTTAAACCTCAAGAGAAAAAGGCCGAGGGACCCTTCATTGCCGATCTGGACACCGAGACGCCCTATTTCCAGGCAATCGACTCGGCCCAGACCTATATCTACAGCCACGACTGGCCGGCCGCCGAACAGTGGCTCATGAAAGCGTTTACCGCCGACCCGACCAACCCCAATAACTCGTTGGTATTGAGCAATATCGCCACCCTGCAACGATATCAGGGAAAACTCGGCGAGGCCGTCAAGAACTACTCCCTGGCCATCGACATGACGCCCCATGCCGTGACCCTGCTGCTCAACCGTGCTGCACTCTTCGTCGAGATGGACAGCCTGCAGCGAGCCATCGACGACTATGAACGGGTGTGCGAACTCGACATCTACAACACCGAGGCACGCTATTCGCTCGGCGTGCTGGCCATGGAGCGCGGCGACAACCGGCGCGCCGAGGACCTCTTCAACGAGATCAAGCGCATCAACCCCAATTCGGGCCTCTATCACGAGGGCATGGGACTCCTGCACAAGCGCAATGGCAACTACAGCCGCGCTGCCGAACTCTTCACCCAGGTCATCAAGGTCCAGCCCAATGCACAACTGCTGGGCAACCGGGCCGACTGTTACCTGATTCAGGGGCGCCTAAACGACGCCGAGGACGACATCCGCACTGCCCTTGAGATGACCCCCGACGATCCCTACCTGTATGTCCTGCGCGCCAAACTCAACAAGCTCCGCTTCCAGCGCGACGACATGGACCGCGACATCGACACCGCCGTCTCACTCGGCCTCAGCCGCGACTACATCAACCAGGCCCTGCAGGAGAAAGAACGATAATTTTGTCTTTCTTGTCTTTCTTGTCTTCAACTTTTTGTAATTTTGCACCCACGATGAGAAAGAAGAAAGATATTCCGGTGATTGAAAATTTTGAGATAACGGGCGTGGCGGCCGAGGGCAAGAGCCTCGGCCGATGGAACGACCTGGTCGTGTTTGTTCCCTTTGGCGCGCCAGGCGACGTGATCGACCTAAAGATCGACCGCAAGAAGCACTCCTATGCCGAGGGCCACATTGAGCGCCTCGTCAAGCCCAGCCCCTTGCGTGTGCAGCCTGTGTGTGAGCACTTCGGCATCTGCGGCGGCTGCAAGTGGCAGCACCTGCCCTATGACTACCAGCTGCAGTGCAAGCAGCAGCAGGTCGTCGACGCCATGGAGCGCATAGCCAAGGTCCCCATCCCCGCCATCAACCCCATCCTGGGCTCGGCGGAGACCACCCACTACCGCAACAAGCTGGAATTCACCTTCTCCAACAAGTGCTGGCTCACGCGCGAGCAGCTCGACAGCGGCATCGATTTCCCCGACCGCAACGCCGCGGGATTCCACATCCCGGGCGCCTTCGACAAGGTGCTCGACATCCACCGCTGCTGGCTCCAGGACGACATCAGCAACGAGCTGCGCCTCTTCATCCGTGGCTACTGCGTCGACAAGGGTTATTCCTTCTACGACATCCGTGGCCAGCAAGGCTTCATTCGCATGACCATGACGCGCACCGCCAGCACCGGCGAGGTCATGCAGGTCATCGTCTTCGGCCAGGACGACCAGGCCGCCATCAACGATGTCATGGGCGCCGTCCACGATCGTTTCCCCCAGATTACCTCACTGCTCTATGTCGTCAACCTCAAGGTCAACGACTCGCTGGCCGACCAGCAGTTCATCACCTTCAGCGGCCGCGACTACATCGAGGAGGAAATGGAAGGCTTGAAGTTCCGCGTCGGCCCCAAGTCCTTCTACCAGACCAACTCCCGACAGGCCTACGAGCTCTACAAGGTCGCACGGCGCATGGCCGCACTCACCGGCGATGAACTGGTCTACGACCTCTACACCGGCACCGGCACCATCGCCAACTTCGTCGCCCGCCAGGCCCGCCAGGTCATCGGCATCGAGTATGTCCCCGAGGCCATCGAGGACGCCAAGCTCAACTCCCGCGTCAACGGCATCGACAACACCCTGTTCTATGCCGGCGACATGAAGGACGTGCTCACCGACGACTTTATCGCCCAGCACGGTCGGCCCCAGGTCATGATCATCGACCCGCCCCGCGCCGGCATGCACGAGGACGTCGTCAAGGTCATCCTCAATGCCGAGCCCCAGCGCCTCGTCTACGTGAGCTGCAACCCCGCAACCCAGGCCCGCGACATCGCACTGCTCGACGAGAAATACCGCGTCCTCGAGATCCAGCCCGTCGACATGTTCCCCCACACCCACCACGTCGAGAACGTCACCCTCCTCGAGAAAAAGTAACGATTACGTACCCCCAAGATTAATTGAATCCGCATCTAGTCGAATCCGTAATCAATTGAATCCGCAATCAGTTGCATCCGTAATAATTGATCGCGGATGCCAATCAGTTAAATTCGCGTAATTCGTAGTTTAAAAAAAAATCCGCAGTCAGTTGCATCCGTAGTAATTAAGCGCGGATGCCAATCAGTTAAATCCGTAATAATTCGTAGTTTAAAAAAAAATCCGTAGTCAGTTGCATCCGTAGTAATTGAACGCGGATGCCAATCAGTAAAATCCGTAATAATTCGTAGTTTAAAAAAATTCGTAGTTTTAAAAAACCGTTTATAGCTCAGTTTTCTCTACCAGGAAGCCGTCCAGCATGTCCACGATGCGGTGAGCGTAGGCCGCGTCGCGCTGCGAGTGCGTCACCATCACGATGGTCGTCCCCTCGTCGTTAAGGCTTGCCAGCAGCTCCATCACCTCCTTGCCGTTCTTGCTGTCCAGGTTGCCCGTCGGCTCATCGGCCAGGATGATCTGCGGATCGCTCACTATCGCCCTCGCAATGGCAACGCGCTGCTGCTGGCCGCCCGAGAGCTGGTCGGGAAAGTGCTTCGCCCTGTGAGAGATGTTCAGCTGGCGCAGCAGTTCGTTCACACGTTGCCGGCGTTTATCGGCCGCCATGCCCATATACTTCAGCGGCAGTTCCACGTTCTGCTCCACCGTGAGCTCATCGATGAGGTTAAAGCTCTGGAACACAAAGCCTATCTTGCCCTTGCGCAGTTCCGTGCGCTGGCTCTCCTTCAGGTGGCTCACCTCCATGCCGTCGAGCTCATAGCTCCCCTCCGTGGGATTGTCCAGCAGCCCCAGGATGTTGAGCAGGGTGGTCTTGCCGCAACCCGACGGACCCATGATGGCGACAAAATCACCCTCGTTCACAGTCAGGTTGATGCCGCCCAGGGCGACGGTGTTGATGTCGCCATAGCTGAAGACGCGCTTGAGGTTTTCGACTTTTATCATAGTGTTCTCGCAATTATTTACGTTAGTATTATTTCGTTGATCTTCTTGAGAGCTTAGCGTCTATATTATAAAATAGATGTGTCTATTCGCTCTTGATGCTGTTGACCGGGTTCTCGCGAGCTGTCCGCCAGCTCTGCAGCGCCACGATGCCCAGTGTGATGCCTCCCACCACCGCCAGCCCAGCGGGAAATATCCACCACTTGATGGCCGTGTGCTCGGCAAAGTTGGTCAGCGTGCTCACTCCGCTCACATAGGCCAGCGGTGCTGCCACAGCAAAGCTCACGAGCGTCAGCCAACCGTAGCGGCGGCCGAACATCGCGACAATCTCGCCCGTCGTCGCCCCCACGACCTTGCGGATGCCGATTTCCTTGCGGCGGTACTCGGTCTCAAATATCGTCAGGCAGATGATACCGATCAACGTGATGATGATGCAGATAATCGACAGCAGGATCATCTGGTTCATGTAGCGGAACTCTTTTTTGTAAGTATCCTTCAGCTGGTCGTTGAAGTAGACCGCACCCGTCGCTTCGGGGCCATAACGCTGGCGCATCAGGCTGTCCACCTGTTGTCTGACGGCATCGCGGTCGGCTTCGGCCGACACGCGCACGCCCACCGACGACAGGTAGGGATACCCCTTCTGGTACACCATGGCAAACGGGGTGCCTGCCGAGATACGGGTGGTCCCGTAGCGCAGGTTCTCACACACGCCCACGATCACGGCGCTCTCTCGCTCTTCCTCCGATGTGTTCGACCCGATCACGGCCCCCAGCCGCATCCACGGCCAGCGCTCTGCGGCCGCTCGGTTGACAATCATCGCAGCCGTGTCGCCAGGCTCAAAGTAGCGGCCTTCTATCATCTTGATGTTCAGTGACCTCGGGAAATTGATGCTGGTGTGCATGATGGTGTACTTGAAGGCTTCGTCCTCATGGTCGGTCCACACCATCGAGTGACCGTCGGTCTGGCCCAGCTGCCGCTCCGAGAACACGACTTCCTCGATGCCAGCCATGCGCGACAATGCTTGGCTTAGGCTATCGTTGTCGCCACTGTAGTCGAGTCTGTTCTCGGGCAGCTCGGTAACGAGCAGGTCCTGCTTCTCGTAGCCGTAGGGCGAGTTGTAGATATAGCGCGTCTGCGTCAGCAGGATGCCTATGTAGATCACCATCAGGAAGGTAATCCCCTCTTGAAGACCCACCAGAGCCCATCGCAGCTTCAGGCCTCGGGGCGTCAGGCCGATGTTACCCTTGATGGTCATTGCCAGCGGGAACGAGGTGCTGTATCGGCTCGGATAGGCGCTGGCGATGATACCAACGGCAATGGCCAGCACGAGCGTCAGCATCATCAGCCAGGGATGGGCTGCCAGCGACAGGTCACCCTCGGTGAGCGACGTGACGGCGCCAACCCTCGGCAGCACGCTGCACACGACTAGCGACAGCACCCATGCTGCAACGGCGGTCAGCACGCCCTCGCCCACGAGACCCAGCCTGATTCGACGGCGTGAGGCCCCCACGATGCGGCGCGCGTTCAGCCCTCTTATGCGCATCGGGCTCTCGGCCAGCGTGAAGTTCAGGAAGTTGATGGCGGCCAGGGCGATGACTAGCAGACTGGCCATACCCAGCAGGTACAGCATCACCTTGTAGTTGCTCTCGCCCTGCGTAAACGAGGTGTTGCTGAAGTATGTATCCTTGTACGGTGTGAACTTGAAGTTGGTGGCCTTGACCCTTTTTTCATAGTTGCTGGCATGGACTTCCTTACCGCTTGCGCTCAATTCCTGGCGCAGGTACTCGACCAGTGCACGCTTGTAACGTTGTTCAAACGATGCCCAGTCACTGGGCACCTCCTTAAACTTGATGATGCACCTGTAGTAGGCGTTCAGCGACAGCTTGTCCTCCGAGCCCATGTTCAGCAGGATGGCGGTCGGCGCGTCGCTGTTGGTGGCAAAATCCTTGTACACGCCGCGCACGGGAATGGGATAATCCTCCTTGCCTTCATCGTGCACGGTCATCTCCTTGCCGGCGGCATGGCTGGTCTTGAAGTAGTCCAGCGCAATGCGCTCGGGGATGATGATGCCCCACTGCGACGTGTCGCTCCACGCAATCTCGCCGTGGACCGGGATGCCGCTGAAGGCTTCAAGGCCTTCGTCGTTGGCCAGCGTCAGCTCGTAGCGCGCCTCACCCGTGCTGTCGGGCTTCAGGAACGCCTGTTGGTAGCTGTTGATGCAGTCCAGCAGGCTGTAACTTTCCACCTCGGGCAGACTTTTCAGCGCGTCGGCAAACGGACGGCCCACGATGTCGCTGTATTCCCACTCGTTGTACACAAAGTCACTCTCCAGCCTGTACATCCGCTCCAGGTCGGCGATGCCGTGGTTGTATGTGGCTTGATACTGCACCTGGGTCATGAACAGGTAGAATGACACCAGCGACACCACCAGGACCAGCAGGTTCAGGGCCGTCGCCAGCTTGAAGCGGCGGGCCATGTACAGCAGGTTCTTGAAGGTTTCTCGCGGCAGTTCTGTCATCGGCTCTCTCTGGTTGGTGATTATGTAATGATGCTGCAAATGTACAGAAAAAATCGGTTAATTAATGTTAAATCATGCCTCTTTTGCCTTCGTTTGGGAAATATGTCGTAAATTTGAAAATTATATTTTTCAATAGCTCACTCAATGGGTGAATGACTGGCTTTGTGCTTAATTATTTATATTCTGAACACTAACACTTTTGGGTATGAAGAATCTGATTACTGCAATTCTAGCTGCTATGGCATTCACGGCCCTGGCCGCAGTGCTTGGCCTCGATGCGGCTGTCGCGCAACCCTCCCTGCACCAGCTCTTGCGTGAGCGTAACCTCACCCTGGGCGACAACCGTTTGACTTCTCGCGCACCATGTCAGGCGGCGGGCGATAACCTCAACGGCCCCAGAATCATGCTTGTCGAGACTCGTTACATCGACGACTTTGACTACAACGGGCAACCCGTGCTCAACGACACGGCCTACAGCAAGAGCTGGCAAGTGGCTACCGCCTACGACCCCGATGGACAAATCTTGACCCTCGAGGGATTTTACGGTGAGTATTCCCTGCCCGTCTCTCTTGATCTGCAGGCTGGGACGGCAACAATCAACTCTCGCATATGCTTGTCCACCGATAACTATAGCGAACTAAACGTCGACGGCTTTGACTATTACTTTTACTTGACCGACTATTTCTATACACGCGACTTCTTTTTCGACAACATCAATGAGCCTTTAATCGGAACAATCTACGACGATGGCTCGATCATGTTTGATGGCCAGTGCGTTATTTATACCGAAGTCGTTACCAAGAAATTCCGTCGCAATACGACTATTCTCATTTCTGCTGACACCACGGCAACAATTTCGCCCATGATCAGCAACATTTTTGCACTCGTGCCTAACGGTGTCCATGCCTATGACCGCTGCTCAACTTCCGGCTCAGCAGCCATTTTACCCTACGGGACGGGCTTTAACTCATTCGACACGGGTTCCTGGTCTCTTGTTAATGGAACGTTTATATGGCAGGGAGGCCTTGCCGGAACACTGGGCGTCGGCAAGAGGCCCATCGATCCTCGCAAGCCCACCAGGGGATCGTCATTCAACAGTATGTACCATCACCGCCTCAAGATTGACACCTTGGCCATCTCCGACCGTGTCCCGCTCCATTTTGTCACCGACTGGAATACGCTGGAGCCCACCGGCGTCGGCAAGAGGCCCATCGACCCACGCAAGCCTTACACGCCCGGGCTTGATCCCGATCATGACAATACCGCCATTCGCTCTTCACGGCTTCACACGACATCAACCGATTCTGTCGTCGCTCCCGTCTACATGTATCAGCCCGACGATTCCACCCTCGTGGTCTATAACTTGTTCGGCAACAGCAACTCGATGCTCTGCATGACCATCGGCACCGACAGCGTGGTCAATTTCCCCTGCCAGGAGGTCATCTACAATGCTTCGAGCCAGGCCGACTACAGCAACTATACCCTCAGCGGCGATTCGCTGGTGGCTGGCAATGTCGCACAAGCTACCGACTCCTTAATCTCTTGGGGCCAGTGCATCCTGTACGGTTCCCATAGCTATTATGATTATTACTATACCAACAACCGGCTTTATTTCACCGATGGCGACAAGTTTATCCTCGGTGTGATGCGTGGCGATGTCGACCGCAACCGCACCGTCAACATCAGCGACGTGGTCAGCCTCATCAGCCGCATCAGCAACCAGCAGCTCGAGCCGTGCGACAACTTCAATCCCATGGCAGCCGACGTCAACGGCGACAACGCCATCAACATCACCGACGTCATCTTGTTGATAGCCGGCCTCTCCGGCAATTGACCCCGCACAAGCCTACTTTGCAGAATCATGAGTCATTATTGATTATTTTTTAATACTTATACAAATTTGTTGTTTGATTTTTGGGCCGATAGGCTCATGAAGGCCACGCTGCAGAATGATGTCAAAAAAATAGACATCATTCTGCAGCTTTTTTTGCGCATTTTTGTGTATCTTCGCTGCCGTTATGCAGAACTATGGTACAATTTTAGTCATCGACGACAACGAGGCAATACTCACCGCATTGAAGTATTGCCTGGCATCTACTTTCGACAGGGTGATGACGCTCACTTCGCCCGACTCGGTCATCTCGCTGCTCAGCCGGGAACAGGTCAACATTATCCTGCTTGACATGAACTTTACGCTCGGTGTCAACAGCGGACAGGATGGACTGGTATGGCTGCAGGCCATTCGCAAGCATCACCCCGAGATTCCCGTGGTGCTCATCACGGCCTATGCCGACGTCTCTCTAGCCGTCCGCGGCCTCAAGCGCGGAGCCGCCGACTTCATCACCAAGCCCTGGGACAACGACGAACTGGTGCGCAAACTCAAGGACGTCCTCGAGACGGCCGACGAGGTCGCTACACTCGACGAGGTCGAGGCCGAACACATCCGCCACGCCATCGACCGCTGCCATGGCAACCTCTCCAAGGCGGCCGAATTGCTGGGAATCACCCGACAGACCTTGTACAACAAGATGAAACGACTGCAATGACCATGACCTTCAACTGCTGGTCAATAGTGATGATCGTGGTCCTTGTCGTGGCCATAGCCGTGATTTGGTTCTGGCGGCATCAGCACATGCTCATCGAGAGGGCTAGGCTCATGCAGGAAGCCATCCGCAACCATGACCTCACCTTCAGGCTACCCACACGACACATGTTCAGCGGCGAGCGCGCCCTCCAGGAGACGCTCAACCAGCTCGGGGAACACATCCGGGAGCAGGTCAACTTGGGCGAGGTGGAGTCGTGGGAAAAACTCACCCGCGTACTCACCCACGAGATCATGAACGCCACGGCGCCCATCGCCAGCATCAGCCAGTCAATGCTCAACCACCCGGCTGTCAAGGATTCCGACCTCGAGGAGGGCATCCAGGCCATCCACAACACGGTCGTTCACCTCAACTCGTTTGTCGACGGCTACCGCAAGTATTCCGAGCTCCAGAAACCCGTCTCACGCCCCGTCGACTTGATTGCCGCTGTCAGGGACGTCGAGCAGCTTTACCCCGAACTCCAGTGGAACGACTCCATGCAGGGACAGGTCATCGTCAAGACCGACCCCAATCTGCTGCGGCAGATTCTCATCAACCTCATCAAGAATGCAATCGAGGCCGGCGCCCACAGCATGGGCGTCGAGTGTGACCCGTCGGGCGAGAACAGGGTGCTGCTCTACGTGGGCAACGATGGCAGGCTCATTCCGCCCGACGCTCGCAGCTCTATCTTTGTTCCCTTCTTTACGACCAAGCGCAAGGGCAACGGCATCGGGCTCTCCCTCAGCCGCCGCCTGCTCACCATCCAGGGGGGCATGATGTCGCTCCTCGACAATCCTCGTGGCGGCTTCCACACCACCTTCCTCCTCGAGTTTCCCGTCTGAACACCTGCCTCGGGTTCTGGATTGCGCGATTTCGTCGCGCACCTCATCCCGTCCCTTTGTTGATAACTATTTCACTCAACATGCCTCATTTCTTAAATTTTTGCCGTAAATTTGCCCGTTAATCAATTCACTGGATAAGATGAAAATGACTAAGCAATTGTTGACTCTGGCCGTCAGCGCTTTGGCGCTCGCGGCAAGCGCTGTGGCCCCCGACTGGCAACACCAGGTCGACCAGCTCATAGCCCAGGGCCGGTTCGCCCAGGCCGAGAAGGTGATGAAGGCCTTACCCAAGAGCGTGCGACAGGCCGATGCCGTGCGCATCGACTCGTTGCGCACCATCATGCAGCGCATCCGCACCGACTTCCGCATCACCCCCGAGCAGGGCGTGAAAATGATTCGTGAAAAGATGCCCCAGGCCACCGATGCCCAGATTCAGCACTGGAAGGACACCCGCGCCCTCGAGGTGATGAACATCGACGGCCGTGAGATGTGGTTCCGCAAGAGCGTGGGCAACCTGTGGCTCCTGGGCAAGGAGTTTGCGGCTCAGAACGCTGCCGACAACCACGAGTCGTTCCTCACTCGGCGCAAGTATTATCTCGAGGCCATGCGAACGCCGGCCGACGCCAACAACGTCCGTGACTGGCGTCATGTCAGCATCACCTTCACCCTCGATGTCGACGCCGATGCCGTGCCTGCCGGCGAGACACTGCGCGTGTGGATGCCTTTCCCCTACGAGAACCTGCGCCAGCGCAACATCCGCCTCGAGAGCAGTAACCGTGAGGTGACCTTCAGCCAGGGGAGCCTCCACCACACGGTCTACATGCAGGCCGTCGCCGAGAAGGGGAAGCCTACCCACTTCGAGTACACGTTCTCCTACGACGTCGGTGAGCGGCACTACGCTCAGCAGGACCTCATCGCCATGCTCGAGCCTTACGACACCGACAGCGAGGACTATAAGCGATACACCGGCGACGAGCCGCGACACGTCATCATCACCGACGACATGCGGGCACTGGCACGCAAGATTGTCGGCTCCGAGACCAACCCCGTCCTCCAGGCGGCCAAGGTCTATGAGTGGATCGGCTACAACCTCCCCTGGGCCGGAGCGCGCGAGTACAGCACGCTGGCCAACATACCCCAGTATGTCATCGAGAACAATCACGGCGACTGCGGGCAGGTGGGACTGCTCTACATCACGCTGGTGAGGGCTCTGGGCATCCCGGCTCGATGGGAGAGCGGATGGATGCTGCACCCGGGCGAGATCAACTACCATGACTGGTGCGAGACCTACTTCGAGGGCATCGGCTGGATTCCCACCGACCCGTCCTTCGGTCGCAGCGCTGTCGGCACCGCCCTCAACGACTACTACGCCACCGGCATCGACCTCTACCGCATGGCATCCAACGAGGGCGTCGGCGACAAGCTCAGCCCGCCCAAGACCTTCATCCGCAGCGAGACGGTCGATTTCCAGCCTGGTGAAGTCGAGTGGCGTAAGGGTAACCTGTTCTATGACAAGTGGGACAGCCATCTGAAAGTAAATTCTATAACACCAATAACGAAATGAGAATCAAGTCATTACTCGTGGCCCTCGTGATGGCCATGACGTGTTTCGTGACACTGGCTGTGACGCCCGTCGAGACCTTGGCCGACCTCAAGCAGCGCATCGCACCCGACAAGCGCACCGCCGTCTGGGACGTCAAGGCTACACAGCAGGCGGGCAACTGGGTTATCGCTGGCACCGTCGGCACCCAGGCTCAGAAAAAAGCTATCCTGGCAGCTATGCTCAAGGCGGGATATAATTATACCGAGAAGATCACGGTGCTCGAGGATGCCATCCCGGCTGCCCGCAAGTGGGCCCTCGTCAAACTCAGCATCGCCACCCTGCGCACCGAGCCCAAGCACAGCGCCGAGATGGCCACTCAGGGCATCATGGGAGCACCCGTCAAGGTGCTCGAGAAGAGCGGCGAATGGTACCGCGTGCAGATGGCCGACGACTACATCGCCTACGTCCCCGAGAGCTCGCTCGCTTTCAAGACCGAGGCCCAAATGAAGGCTTGGCGCAAGGCCGAGCGATACATTGTCACGGCCTACGATTCGCGCCTCGTCACCGAGCCTCACGGCGATTTGACGGTGAGCGACCTGGTCATGGGCAACATCCTGGAAGTGAAAGCCAAGCAGGGCGGATGGCTCAAGCTGGCCACTCCCGACGGTAGAGTGGGGTGGGTCGATGGAGCCGACCTCGCCGAACTTTCACAGTGGAGCCAGCAGGGCTTCAGCGCTGCACAGCTCGAGAAGACAGCACGCCGCATGATGGGCTCCAGCTACCTCTGGGGCGGCACAACGACCAAGGTCACCGACTGCTCCGGGCTGACCAAGGTCTGCTACCTGAGCAACGGCATCATCCTCCAGCGCGACGCTTCGCAACAGGCCCTCACGGGCAAGATTTTCAAGCGCGGAACCGACTGGCACCAGTACGAGACGGGCGACCTCCTCTTCTTCGGCAACGAGAAGACGGGACGCGTCACCCACGTGGGACTCTACCTGCGTGACGGCAAGTACATCCACTGTTCGGGACAGGTCAAGATCAACAGTCTCGACCCCAAGGCCAGCGATTATCCCTACCTCTATTCGCCCCTGAGCGCCAGCCGCATCAAGGGCATGGTTGGAACCCGCGGCATCACAGCCCTCAAGAACCACCCCTGGTACTTCTGACAACTGAAAACTGACAACTGAAAACTGACAACTGAAAACTTAAAATCAAGTTATATGGATCGTAGAAAATTTATTGCAGCAATGGGTTTGACGGCGATGGCCGCCGCATCGCCCGTCTCGCTCGAGGCCGTCGAGCGCGTTAACAGGAAGGGTCGCCGTCGCGTGCCTAGTGTCAACCAAGTGCCCAAGACGGGCAAACTCAAGCTCTCCTTCTTCCCCTATGAGCTCAAGCTGCGTCATGCCTTCAACCTCGCTCGATACAGCCGCACCACCACCCCCGACGTGCAGGTGACTCTCGAGTACGAGGGCTTCAAGGGATACGGCGAGGCATCCATGCCGCCCTATCTGGGCGAGAGCGTCGAGAGCGTTACCGCATTCCTCAACAAACTCGACCTCGAGCAGTTCAACGACCCCTTCCGCATCGAGGACATCCTGGACTACGTCGACCACGTCGACGAGAACAACCGGGCAGCCAAGGCCAGTATCGATATCGCTCTGCATGACCTGCTCGGCAAGATCATGGGACAGCCCTGGTACAAAATCTGGGGCTATAACCCCGACAAGACGCCCGTAACAAGCTTCACCATCGGCATCGACACCCCCGAGGTCGTGCGCCAGAAGGTCGAGGAAGCTCGCCCTTACAAGCTCATCAAGGCCAAAATGGGACTGGATCAGGACCAGGCGACAATCAACATCATCAACGAGATGATGCCCGACGTCCCCATCTGCGTCGACTGCAACCAGGGGTGGAACGACAAGGAGTATGCTCTCGAGATGTGTCACTGGCTCAAGGAGCACAACTGCATCTTCGTCGAGCAGCCCTTCGACAAGACCTGGATCGACCAGACGGCATGGTTGCGTGAGCGCTCGCCTCTGCCCATCATCGCCGACGAGGCCTTCCAGCGACTCCCCGACATCCTGCGATTCAAGGGCGTCTACGACGGCATCAACATCAAGCTCATGAAGTCCACAGGACTCTACGAGGCACACAAGATGGTCACACTGGCTCGTGCCCTCGACATGAAGGTCATGATCGGATGCATGACCGAGACCTCGTGCGCCGTCACTGCCGCCGCCAACCTCTCGCCTGTCGTCGACTATGCCGACCTCGACGGTAACCTCCTCATCGCCAACGACCGCTTCTCCGGCATGACGGTCGAGAACGGTAAGATTACCCTCCACGACAGGCCCGGTCTCGGCATCGAGCTCCTCAAGTAGTCAACACACAACCATCACACGATTTACACAGCTACTGAATGAACAAACCCTATTGGGGCCTCTGGGCCCTGCTGCTTGCCGCTCTGGCCTTCTTTGCAGTCCTGTCTATCTGGCAGGACGGCATCTCTGTGGGCCCTCTTGACATCAAGACGGCCTCTTTTGCACGTGACATGAAGGCTCTGTTCCAGGTCGACGACGCCAAGGCCGACTCGCTCGACCTGGAACAGAACGACGATAACTGGCGTGCTCCACTCGACACCACGGCCAAGAATATTCTCTTCATCGGCGATTCGATGCTCGAGGGACTGGCCCCTCGACTGGCCAAGTATTGTGACAAGAACGGACACTCGCTGGTCGAGGTCATCTGGTACAGCAGCTCTACACTCTGTTGGGGCGAGTCGGGACGACTCACCGAACTCATCAACAAGTATCACCCCGACTACATCTTCGTCTGCCTCGGGGCCAACGAACTCTATGTCCCCGACATCAAGCGCGCCCGCAGGCCACACGTCAAGAAACTTCTCGCCGAGATTGGCAAGATCCCTTACGTCTGGATCGGACCACCTAACTGGGACAAGGACACCGGCATCAACGACCTCATCTCACAGGAGACGCCCCGAGGCTGCTTCTACCTCAGTGCAGGCGACACCTTCGAGCGCAGCCGCGACGGCGCCCATCCCACACGGGCATCCGCCCAGCAGTGGATGGACCGTGTCATCAAGTGGATGGACACCGGGTGCGCCCATCCCATCCGTCTCGACAACCCCGGCGAGGGCATCAGCCGGGCCTCACACATCGTCATCTATCAGCCTCCCAAGTAAATAAAACCATGATACTGAACACTATAGACATATCCCAACTGCTCTCGTTGCTGGCATTCAACCGCGACGAGCCCATGCTCTTCACCAGCGGACTCTTCTGGGTGCTGTTCCTCATCTTCCTGCCCCTCTACGCCTTGCTCAAGTCCAAGCGCAAGAAGATGATGCTCTTCGTCATCGCCTTCAGCCTCTATTTCTTCTACAAGTCCAGCGGATTGTTCTTCCTGCTGCTTGTGGCAACTTCCGTCTTCGACTGGTGGGTCGCACAGTTCATCGAGTCCAGCAAGAACCGCACCGAGCGGCGCATCGCGCTCACGGTCTCCCTGGTCTTCTCTTTGGGCATACTGCTGTTCTTCAAGTACAGCAACTTCTTCATGATCAACTTCGAGACCCTCGTCGGCGGCAACTTCCAGCCCCTGGACCTCATCATGCCAGTCGGCATCTCGTTCTACACCTTCCGCACCATCAGCTACGTCGTCGACGTCTACAAGGGCAAGATACAGCCCGTCGACGACTACCTCGACCACCTCTTCTTCCTCTCGTTCTTCCCGTGCCTGGTAGCCGGTCCCATCGTACGCTCGCGCGACTTCATCCCGCAGCTCCAGGACAACAAGCCGGCATCACGCGAGATGATCTACGGCGGTCTCTTCCTCATCATGCTCGGCCTCTTGAAGAAGGCTGTCTTCGCCGACTATATCGCACAGTACAACAACATAGCCTTTGGCAACCCCGCGGGCTACACGGGATTTGAGCTCCTCATGGCTGTCCTGGGGTTCACCATGCAGATCTACTGCGACTTCTCGGGCTACAGCGACATGGCCATCGGCCTGGGCAGCATCATGGGCTTCGACCTCGGCATCAACTTCAACTATCCTTACCGATCGTTAAACGTCACCGAGTTCTGGCACCGCTGGCACATCTCGCTCTCCACCTGGCTCCGCGACTACGTCTACATCCCCCTGGGCGGTAACCGCAAGGGCAAGTTCCGTCAGCACGTCAACCTCATGATTACCATGCTACTGGGAGGACTTTGGCACGGAGCGGCATGGACCTTCGTCGTCTGGGGCGCCGGACACGGCATCGCCCTGTGTGTACACAAGATTTGCAAGCCCTGGCTCGACGGCATCGCCAGCACGCGCTTCACACGTTTCGTCTCTTGGCTGCTCACGTTCTCCTTTGTCGCCATCCTCTGGATCTTCTTCCGCGCCGACTCCTTCCATGCCGCCGGTCAGGTCATCCGCGGCATCATCACCGACTTCGAGTGGGCCTATCTCCCTGTCTTCCTGGCACGGCGCAGCACCTGGTGCATCATGCTGGCCATCATCTACGGCCTCCACTTCGTGCCCCGTCACGTCTGGGACACCATGCGCAACTGGTTCATCAATGCTCCTTGGGTCGTCAAGCTGCTCATCTTCATCGTCCTCATCCAGCTCGTCCTCCAGTTCGCCAGCGCCACCGTGCAGCCCTTCCTCTACTCCCAGTTCTAACAGTCGACTCGACGTCGATCATGGAGAAAACGGGGCGAGTCGCTCGGTTATTCCCGTGATTCCCGTTCTCTCCGTTAAATATCCCTAATATCTGGCAAAGCATTGCCGCTTTGCTAGAAAAAATGTACCTTTGCAGCTTGTAATAAAAACAATAACAAAACAATATAATTAAGAAATGGCTAAACAGGAAGACGTTTTCAAGAAAATCGTGTCGCACGCCAAGGAATATGGCTTTGTGTTCCCCTCAAGTGAAATCTACGACGGCCTCGGCGCAGTCTATGACTATGCCCAGAATGGCGTCGAGCTCAAGAACAATATCAAGCGCTACTGGTGGGAGGCCATGACCCTCCTCCACGAGAACATCGTGGGCATCGACAGCGCCATCTTCATGCACCCCACCATCTGGAAGGCTTCGGGTCACGTCGACGCGTTCAACGATCCCTTGATCGACAACCGCGACAGCAAGAAGCGCTACCGTGCCGACGTGCTCATCGAGGACGAGATCGCCAAGATCGAGGACAAAATCAACAAGGAGTGCGAGAAGGCTGCCAAGCGCTTTGGCGACAAGTTCGACGAGGCGATGTTCCGCCAGACCAACCCCCGCGTGCTCGAGAATCAGCACAAGCGCGACGAGCTGCATGCCCGCTACGAGAAGGCCATGAACGACAACGACCTGGCCGAGCTGAAGCAGATCATCGTCGATTACGGCATCGTGGATCCCGTCAGCGGTACCAAGAACTGGACCGACGTCCGTCAGTTCAACCTCATGTTCAAGACCCAGATGGGCAGCAGCGCCGACTCCACCATGGACGTCTACCTCCGCCCCGAGACCGCACAGGGCATCTTCGTCAACTTCCTGAATGTGCAGAAGACTGGACGCATGCGCATCCCCTTCGGCATCGCACAGATCGGCAAGGCCTTCCGCAACGAGATCGTGGCACGCCAGTTCATCTTCCGCATGCGCGAGTTCGAGCAGATGGAGATGCAGTTCTTTGTGCGCCCCGGCGAGGAACTCAAGTGGTTCGACTATTGGCGTGAACAGCGACTCCGCTGGCACAAGGCCCTGGGCCTGGGGGACGACAAGTACCGCTTCCACGACCACGAGAAGCTGGCCCACTATGCCAACGCCGCCACCGACATCGAGTTCCGCATGCCCTTCGGCTTCAAGGAGGTCGAGGGCATCCACAGCCGCACCGACTTCGACCTGAGCCAGCATGCCAAGTTCTCGGGCAAGAAGATCCAGTACTTCGACGCCGAGCTCAACGAGAGCTACACGCCCTACGTCATCGAGACCTCCATCGGTGTCGACCGCATGTTCCTCTCAGTCATGTGCTCCAGCTACGAGGAGCAGCAGCTCGACGGCGGCGACACCCGCGTCGTCCTCCATCTCCCCAAGGCGCTCGCTCCCATCAAGTGCGCCATCCTGCCCCTCGTCCGCAAGGACGGCATGCCCGAGAAGGCCCACGAGATCATGAACATGCTCAAATTCGACTTCGCCTGCCACTACGAGGACAAGGACACCGTCGGCAAGCGCTACCGCCGCCAGGATGCCATCGGCACCCCCTATTGCGTCACCGTCGACGGACAGACCCTTGAGGACAACACCGTCACCCTGCGCGACCGCGACACCATGCAGCAGCAGCGCGTCGCCATCGCCGACCTCCCCGCAATCCTCGCCCGCGAGTGCAGCCTCAACAACGTCCTGCGCAAACTGATGTAAATCAACAGCCCTGCCCTGATTGTGGCAATAAAGTGGTAACAACAACTATGATCAACAAGTTCTTATTCTCACTCATCTTGGCCCTCACGGCCATCACGACGCTCAACTCGTGCCTCGGCAAGTCGGTCGAGGACGAGTACAAGGATTGGCGACAGAGCAACGAGGAGTGGTACCAGCGACAGGCCTCTTCCGGGCTGTATACACAGCTCATCGCACCGTGGGACCCGTCAGCCCAGGTGCTCATCCGATGGCACAACGACACCATGCTCACGCGCAATAACCTCAAGCCGCTCATCACCTCGACCTGCGATGTGAAGTACAAGCTTTCGCGCTACGACGGTGTCCCCGTCGACTCGTCTTATACTTCCTCGTCATCCGACAGCATCTACCGCACTAGGGTCAATGCCAACGTCGAGGGATGGATGATAGCCATCACACGCATGCACGTCGGCGACAGCTGCACCGTCATCATCCCTTATCCTCAGGGATACGGCTCGTCCAAGAAGAGCGACGAGCTCCTGCCTTACAGCAACCTCGTCTTCGACATGAAGCTTGTCGACATCTACAAGTACAAGGCCAACTGACGTCGATTCGACGACACCCAACAGCGATAACGAGAAAAGCGAGCCTCCTCATGGCCCGCTTTTCTAGTTATTGTAATAGTTGTTAGAGCATTGCAGTCCTCCAGCGATGTTGGAGTATTGCGGGCCTTTGGCCCGCACAGCCCGCACAGCCCGCACAGCCCGCACGCCCGCACAGCCCGCACATGCTGCCCTCGGCTTTACCGCAGCGACAGCTGGTAGTTGTAGTATTTCTCGTTGCCCGTGATGTCCTCCACCACCTCAATAAACGGCGGCATCTCCACCTCGTCGCCTTCCTTGATGCCCTCGAGCTCCAGGATCTGCATGCCCAGTTTCGGCTCGATATACGTGTCCAGCTCAAAGTAACGGTTCTTCCACACAAAGCACTTGCGCATCTTGCTGATCGGGTTGCGGTTGGGGTCGGCCAGCTGCAGCAGGTCCACATACTGCTGGGCAGTGATGCGGCGCTCGGTCTCGATCGTCTTGTCGCTGCTCACGGTCTTCTTGATCGTCTGGAAGTACACATAGCTGCCCTGCCAGCCACGCTTGCGCACGCGCATCTCTGTTCCCGGCTCGCTCAGCAGATACGTCTGCGTGATCTCGCTCTCGGTATAGTCGGGAATGTCGCCGGTCAGTTTCACGATGTACTTCCGCTCCTGCTCGATGGGGCTCGGTACACCCAGCACAGTCGAAATCTCGTTCAGCACCTGCCGCAGCTTGTCGTCAAAGTCCATGTGGTTGCCGATCACCCTCAGGTGGGGATGGCCGGTCCATGCGTTCAGCACCTTGCGGTCCAGCTCTCGGGCCAGCTCCACGTCCTCGCTCCGGAACTTGTTGTTCTCGTTCGTGTAGAACTGCTCAGCTCCCGCAGCCGCCGTCACCATGTGCAGGATAGCCTCATAGCGCGCGTCGCGCAGCTTCACCGTGTTCGTCCCCATCTCCTCGGTCAGAGCCTCCCACAGCTCGGGCGATACATACGCGCTGATGTCCATCGTCCCGCGGTCACACACGATCAGCACGGGCTTGCTGCACTCGCTGGCCATCTTTGCAAAGTGGTCTTCCAGCGCTAGCTGGATGTTCAGCGTCGATTTCTCGGCCTCAAAAAAGAGGGCCTTGTTCTGCGTCAGGTAGTTCACCCCGGCACTGCTGAACATCGTCGGTACCTCGGGGATGGCAAACACCTGGAAACCCAGGCCGCTAAAGTGTTCGATAATCCTCGCCATCGCAGTCGTCTTGCCGGCACACGGACCGCCCGTGAGCACAATCTTTGTAATCTTATTCGTTACGTTTTCCGTCATTTCTTTCTGTCTATGCTTGATGTCTGATTTCGGTTAATCAAAAAAAATGAAAAGCCAAAGTTACAACCTTTTTCTTGGCTTCACAACCTTTTTATTTATAAAAGATGTGAAATCACTTTCACTGAGAGTTTCACCTCCCCGGCTCGGTCTCAGCCCTCAGCCCAGCCGCCGCTTCACGTATTCGACAATCAGCTGCGCCGTGCCCTCGATACCCAGCAGGCTCGAGTCAATCGACAGGTCGTAGCTCTCGGCATGGCCCCACAGCTTGTCGGTGTAGAAGTTGTAGTACTCGGCGCGCAGCTTGTTCACCTTGTCACAGCGCTTCTCAGCTGCCTCGCGCGTTTCACAGTCTCCGCGCTCAATCACCCGCGCCACGCGGTCGTCAATCGGGGCGTGCAGGAACACGCTGATCACCCTGCAGTAGTCGCGCAGCACATAGTCGGCCGTACGGCCCACAATCACACACGACTTGCGGTCCACCAGCTCCTTCATCACCTGGCACTGCGCCTTGTAGATGTTGTCGTCGGTCATCACGGCATCGCCCATAAAGGTCGAGCCGGCCATTGCCAGGTTCAGTGGCCACAGGCTGGGGAAAAACTTCGGCGTTCGCTCGTCCGCGGCCTCAAACATCTCTGCGTGGATGCCGCTCGAGCGTGAGGCCTCCAGCAACAGCTGCTTGTCATAGTAGTTCAGGTCCAGCAGCTGCGACACGCGCTGCCCCACCTCGCGCCCTCCGCAGCCAAACTGGCGGCCGATGGCTATCACATAATTCTTGTCGTTTTTTCTTGGGTCTTCGTTCATGGGTTTATCGTGTTTTGATTTGTCGTTTCATTCTCTTACCGGTGCGGACCGGCCCTCGCTCGGGTCTTCGTTGATGATCACCGTGAGCCACTCCAGCCCCCCTGACGGCGACCAGCGCCCAACCACATTCGTGGGATAACGTGGGGTGGGGTAGTCCACAAACTCAAACTCCTCCACAACCTTCACCTTACCCTGTCGCTTGAACGTGCGCTCCAGCAGCCACTCGTTGTCCTTTCCACGCAACACCACAAAGTGGTATCGCTCATGGCTCAGCACGCCCAGGTATGCCTCGGCGTCTCGGCGGCCGCGAGTCACGATGTCGTCGTTCCTCACGCCTATACCCACCTCGCCATGGGCTCCCGGCTCCAGCATCAGCACGAAGGTCCGGTTCTGGTAATCCTCGTGGGCAATGGTGTCCATCACGGCCTCGATGGCATCGGCCAGCCCTCGATCGGCCTTCTTGCCGAACGCCAGGCGCCTGGTCTCAACCTCGATGGTCTTCTCAGGAAGCCTGTTGCGTTGGCCCGCCGTCAGCTGCCGCGTTACCACCACCTCGTCATCCTTGGCCCACATGCCGCCTGCGGTCAGCACCACAGCGGCCAGCAATATCAATATTCGGTTCATCTTCATCTTTCAACCTGCTAAGTTACACTTTTTTTTTAGACATCGCTACCGTGACGACGTTTAATTTTTCCATCTAAACTTTTTTTCGCCTTTTGACCGCCTCTTGATGTGATTATTGGAGAAAAGTCACTACCTTTGTCTCAACTAACCAATCAGGAACTCGACAACATCTTTATGAAACACCTCTTTTTCATCATGACCCTGCTGCTGCTCGCTTGCTCGGGCAGCAAGCCCGCACAGCAAGTGGCACAGGCCGCAACCATGTCCCAGATGCGTTTCCACTGCGATAGCGACACCACCCTCATCAACGACCTCCTCGCCAAGGGACGGCAGAGCGGACTCTCCGACGCCAACGCTCTCGTCGAGTTCTACGCCCGCCAGCTGCTCGGCACGCCCTATGTCGCACACACACTCGAGGGAGACCACGAGATGCTCACCATCAACATCCATGAACTCGACTGCCTCACCTTCATCGAGAACCTCTACGCTCTCACCAGGGCCACACAGGCCGGACGATACTCCTGGCGCGACGTCGCTGCCAACATCGAGAACGTCCGTTACCGCGGCGGCCAGATGGGCGACTACTCCACCAGGATCCACTACATCAGCGAGTGGATCATCGACAACCACATGCGAGGCAACCTCGTCGAGGTCACACCCGACATCCCCCATGCCGACTACATGGTCAAGAACATCGACTACATGACCCATCACACCAGCAGCTACCGCTCACTCAAGGACGACAGCGTCATGGTCGAGAAGATCCGCAGCCACGAGTTGCGCAACCACCGCTTCCCTTACCTCAAGCGCTCATGGCTCAACGACAAAGCCGTCAAGGCAGCGTTACGCTCCGGTGACTTCGTCTCACTCGTCACCAGGGCCGAGGGGCTCGACGTCTCCCACAACGGCATCATCGTCATCGACGATGCCGGCGACCCATACCTCCTCGACGCCTCCATGTCAGGCGGCAAGGTCATGCTCGAGCCCAAGCCACTCTACAAGTTCCTCGAGCGCTCCAAGAACAACATCGGCATCCGCGTCTTCCGCATGATGTAACCCCCCATAGGCAAGAAGGACCCCGGTCCTTCTTGTCTTCCCCCCATCTCGTCTTCCCCCCCATCTCGTCTTCCCACCCGTCACATCCCCGCAATCCCCGTCGAAGTATTGCGAGCCTCCGGCTCGCAAAAAGGAAGAAAGTTTGCCCATCTTGTCTACCCCCCGTTGTAGTAGTGCAAGCAGCAGTGTCGGAGTATTACGAGCCACCGGCTCGTAAAAAGGAAGAACCCTTGTCCTTCTTGCCCATCTCGTCTTCTCCCCCCGTCGTAGTAGTGCAAGCAGC
>CAMJXD010000023.1 GCA_946409635.1 uncultured Prevotellaceae bacterium | reverse complement strand
CCTGGTCCACCTTGCTGCCATAGGCCACGCCGACGGTGATCTTGGCCATCTCGTATCCGTGGTTGCGTGTCATGTTCTTGAAGTTCTTGGTAAACAGCTGGCTGTTGAGGAAGGCGATGACCGAGCCGTCGGTGGTCTCGACCAGGGTGCTCTGGTAGTTGATGTTGCTCACCTTGCCGCGCACGCCGTCACACTCGATGACGTCGCCTATCTTGACGCGGCCGTTCATGAGCGAGAGGCCGTAGAAGAGGTTCTCGAGTGTGTCCTTCATGGCAAAACCGATACCGGTGGAGAGACCGGTGAGGATGAAGGTGATGCCCGTGCGACTCACGTGTAGCGTCACCAGCACGATGTAGACATAGATGCCCCAACCGATGTACTTGATGATGTTCATCGACAGGGTGACGGCCTTGGAAGCGGCCTTGACCTTGGCCTTGGCATTAGGATCGTCCTCGATGACCGTCTGGATGTCGATCGACTCATTGTCGTCGACGTCGTTCTCGCGCTCATACAGGGAGATGGCCCTGGCCTCGGCCCGATTCTGTTTCCAGATCTGATAACCCTGGATGAACAGGTAGATGATGTAGTTGAACACAAAGCCAAATGCCACACATGCCAGAATCCTGTCCAGTGACAGCACGATGAGTCCAGGCTCATCAACAAACTTGTAGCGGAAGATGTGCTCACACCACTCGGTGAGGTCAAACACCCGTGCGGCCCAGTAGATCGACAGTCCCACGCTCAAGGTTGCCGCGATGGGCACAATCATCTTGTAAACAGCGTCATAGAACCACGTCGTCCTCACGTCGGCATCGTTGGGAATGTGCTTGCGCTCATAGCTGTGCAGCAGGTCGTAGATGACGGTGATGGTCTGGATGAGGGTCAACTGCATGATCCACCAGATGAGCACCTGCACGCTCATCAGCGTGTAGCCCATCCATGCCATGACCGTCGAGACGGCCATGACGATCAGTGAGATCCACGAGTAGAAGACGTCGCTGCGCGGCACGTTGGCATTGTGGCGCCGGTTGATGGCAAACTGCCAGACGGTAAAGACAAGCAGCAGGATGGGGAAGACCAGGTTGACCACGGTGCTGGGCAGGAAGACGATGCGGAAAAAGAACACCACAAATCCCAACAGCAGCACGGGCACATAGAGCTTGATGCCGCTCTTGACCGTGTCACCGCTCATGCGGATGATGATTGACAGCGTGATGACGGCAATCAGCCAGGCATACTCGCTCAACAGGCGCGTGGCCATGATCATGAAGTTGTTGTCGGTGATACTGGAGACAATGACCGTGGCGATGCCAAACACGGCGGCGGCCCCACAGATGATGATGCACGACCGTTTGGGCAGGAACTTCCTGTAAGTCGCACTGGACAGGAAGCTGCGAGGTATCAACTTGATAATCAGCCAGCTCAGCGCCAATGCGCCAAGGATATAGACGGCCATGAAGATAAACAGGAAGCCGATGAGCGGGCCGCGCCACTCGCTGTGGGTCTTGCGCGAGTGTGAATACTTCTCTTGGATATCCTCCTTGCTGTTCTTCCAGTTGTAGCCAAAGCGGTTCAGAATCTGGAAATAGCTCTGTCCGCCGTTGACAAACACGCTCTGGCGTATGCGCTCATACATCGACAGGGCATAGTCGTTGAGCTTCTTGGCCTTCTGGGCCACCCACTGGCGCTTCTCGTGGTTGTCCTTCATCGTCTCGCGGGCATGGCGGATGTCGTTTTCGATGGCCCGTGCCAGGTAGATGCAGCTGTCGCGGGTGACTCGCATCTCGGGAGTCGTGATCTGGTAGTCTGAAATGTTGTTGAGGGCCTGGACCAGATGCTCATATTGGGCAATCTGTTCGTCCTGCTGCTGCTCAAACTGCTTGAACGAGCGCGTCCTGGACACCCGCTTGTAGAGGTCGGTGGCCTGTCCGCAGGCATAGGCCAGGTCAAAGATGTTCTGCTCCTTCTGGCTATAGAGCATGAGCTCAATGTTGTTGCACAGCTCCAGGTCGCGTGCGATGCTGCGCTGGAACTGCTTGTTGCGTTGTTCAAAGCGCTCAGCCCTTTCCTTCTGCTCCTGGTGGGTCTCGCTCAGTTCCTCACACAGCACGCCCAGCGTCTGGGCCATATTGCTCTCCTTGAGCACCGCTCCGGCTGGCAGTACCGCCGCCAGCAATAGCGCCACGATCAATATATGCTTTATTTTCATCTTGTCAATCATTGAAAAAAATGTGCTGGCAAAGATAATATTTTTTTCCCGAACACTGCGGCACATAGCCCACCCCAAGATGCGGCGCAACCGCCATCCCGATGTGTCGAAATCACCAGCAGTCAGGAGCATCGACACTCGTTGAGTGCTGATGGCTCTGACTGCTGGTGATTGTTTTGAACAGTAAAGGGGGGGTGGCGGGAGCTGATTACTCGTCGTCGCCCTCGCCCTCGGCCATGGTGGTGAAGACGTTCTGCACGTCGTCGTCCTCCTCGAGCGCCTCGATGAGGGCGTCGACCTCGGCACGCTCGGCCTCGCCCAGCTCCTTGTAGTCGGCGGGCTCGTAGACAAACTCGCTGCTCTTGATCTCGAAGCCGTTGTCCTCGAGGTACTTCATGATGTCGCCGTTGGCTGCGAAGTCGCCCGAGACGAGCATCTCCTCGTCGTCGATGGCAAACTCCTCGGCACCGCAGTCGATGAGTTCGAGCTCAAGCTCGTCGGGATCGACGTCGGCCTTGGGAGCTACGTGGAAGTAGCACTTGTGGCTGAACATGAAGGCCACGCTGCCCGAGTTGCCCAGGCTGCCGCCCTTCTTGTTGAAGTAGTTGCGCAGGTTGGCCACGGTGCGGGTGGTGTTGTCGGTAGCGGTCTCGACCAGTACGGCGATGCCGTGGGGGCCGAATCCCTCGTAGATGACCTCCTTGTAGTCGCCGGCATCCTTCTCGCTGGCGCGCTTGATGGCGCGCTCGATGTTCTCCTTGGGCATGTTGGCAGCCTTGGCGTTGGCGATGAGTGCGCGCAGGCGTGAGTTGCCTTCGGGATCGGGGCCACCGGCCTTGACGGCGATGGTGATTTCCTTACCGATACGTGTAAACGTGCGGGACATGCTGCCCCAGCGTTTCATCTTTCTTGCTTTGCGGTATTCAAAAGCTCTTCCCATTTTGTTTTATTGTATTTAAAATTTTCGGTTTTCGGTTGTCAGATTAGCGTAGCTTGGCGCCGAGCTGGGTCTCAAGGTTCTTGATGATCTTGGACATGATGGCGTCGATCTGCTTGTCGTTGAGGGTCTTCTCGTTGTCCTGCAGGATCATGCTGATGGCATAGGACTTCTTGCCGGCCTCAAGCTTGTTGCTCTCGTAGACGTCAAACAGGGTCATCGACCGCAGCAGCTTCTTCTCGCTGGCCTCGACCACGCGGCGGATGTCGTCGTAGGTGACCTCACGGTCGACCAGCAGGGCCAAGTCGCGGCGCAGGGGCAGGGTCTTGGGCAGGTCGGTGTACTTGATGTCCTTCTTCATGGCCACCTTGCATGCGAGCCGCCAGTCGATCTGGGCATAGTAGACGGGCTGGTCGATGTCGAAGCGCCCCAGGATGGCCTCGTCGACGACTCCCATGACGGCGATGGTCTTGCCGCCGCGGTTGCTGTAGCGCAGTGCGGGATTGAGAATCTCGTCGTCATACTGCTCGATGACCAGGTCGTGGAGGTTGATGCCCATGCCCACGAGCACGTTCTCGAGGTCGGCCTTGAGGTCATAGACGTTGAGGGGTCTTACCTTGTCGGCCCACGACTCGTCGTGGTTGTTGCCGGTGAGCCACATGGCCATGTGGGTACCCTCGCTGTAGGGGGCCAGGGCCTTCTCCTGCTGGCTGATGCTGCCGTCGTGGCTGTAGACGTTGCCAAACTCGTACAGGCGCAGGTTGGCGTTCTTGTGGTTGATGTTGCGGGCGATGCTCTCCAGGCCGCCAAACAGCAGGGTCTGTCGCATGACGTTGAGGTCGCTGCTCAGGGGGTTCATGATGTGTACACACAGCTGGGCGGGATAGGTCGTTAGAGCCTCGTAGTAGGCGCCGACGGTGAGCGAGTTGTTCATTATCTCGTGGTAGCCGACGCTGGTGAGCTGGTTGCTGATGGTCTCCTGCATGTCGTCGCGGAAGTCGACGTCGGTCTTATTGGACAGGCTGGCGTGAACTTCGCTGGTAAACTCGACGTTGTTGTAGCCGTAGACGCGCAGGATGTCCTCGACCACGTCGCAGGGCCGGCGCACGTCCACGCGGTAGGTGGGCACGACGAGTTGCAGCTTCTCGTCGTCCTGGGCAGTGATTTCCATCTCGAGGCTCTGGACGATGCTGCGGATGTCCTCGTGGGGGATGTCCTTGCCGATGAGGCGCTTGACGTAGTCGTAGCGCAGCTCGACGGGGAATCCGGGGAAGTCGTGGGCCTTGACGTCAACGATGTCGCCGCAGATCTCGCCCCCGGCGAGTTCCTTGACGAGCATGGCGGCCAACTTGAGGTTATAGATGACCTCGTTGGGGTCGATGCCGCGCTCAAAGCGGAACGAGGCGTCGGTGTTGAGGCCGAAACGGCGTGCGGTCTTGCGAATCCACGTGGGGTGGAAGTAGGCCGACTCGAGGAAGACGTCGGTGGTGGCCTCGGTCACGCCCGAGTCGAGACCGCCGAACACGCCGCCGATGCACATGGGCTCCTGGGCGTTGCAGATCATGAGATCGCGGTCGGTGAGGGTGCGCTCGATGCCGTCGAGGGTGACAAACTTGGTGCCGGCTTCGGCAGTCCTGACGACGATGCGGTCACCCTTGACCTTGCTCAGGTCGAAGCAGTGCATGGGCTGTCCGGTGCCCAGCAGGATGTAGTTGGTGATGTCGACAATGTTGTTGATGGGCCGCTGACCGACGGCGAGCAGCAGGTCCTTGAGCCACTTGGGGCTCTCCTGGACCTTGACGCCACGCACGGTCAGTCCGGCATATCGGGGGCAAGCCTCGGCGTTGTCGACGGTGACAGGGATGCCGCCGTCGTTGCGGTCGATGGCAAACTCGTCGACGCTGGGCTTGTGCAGGCTGGCGTTGATGCCGTGGCGCTTCATCCAAGCTGCCAGGTCGCGGGCCACGCCGTAGTGTGAGGCGCCGTCGATGCGGTTGGGGGTGAGGTCGACCTCGATGAGGTAGTCGTCCTCAATGCCGTAGTAGTCGGCCGCGGGTGTGCCCACCACGGCGTCGTCGGGCAGGACGATGATGCCGTCATGGCTCGTGCCGACGCCGATCTCGTCCTCGGCACAGATCATGCCCAGCGACTCCTCGCCGCGCATCTTGGAGCGCTTGATGGTGAACTCCTTGTCGCCGTCGTAGAGCTTGGTGCCCAGTGTGGCGACGATGACCTTCTGGCCGGCGGCGACATTGGGGGCGCCGCACACGATCTGCACGGGCTCGCTACCGTCGCCCAGGTTGACGGTGGTGATGTGCAGGTGGTCGCTGTTGGGGTGGTCGATGCATGTGACCACTTGTCCCACAACCAGGCCGCGGAGGCCGCCCTTGATGGTTTCGACTTGTTCTACTGCACCCACTTCCAGACCCAGTGAGGTCAGTGCCTCGGCCACCTGTTCAGGTGTCAGGTCGGTGTCAATATAGCGTTTGAGCCATTTATAGGAAATATTCATAGTGTTGAATGAGAATTATAATCGCTTAAAAACGTGCAAAGTTACAAAAAAAATCGACTGCTCCACCACAGGAGTGCTTTTTTCTTGATTTTGCCTTGGGTAATAAGCTAAAAAGGAGACCTACGCGTCCCGCGTGGGTCTTCCCTTCTCAAAAGCTATGAAAAACTATTATTGTGAAAAGTTTGGCCTGGCATGTGGGGAGAGAACCAGCCCCTTGCCGGCCTACAGGAGTGTCACTTGGTGAGGATGCGCTTGCTGATGTAGCCCAGGAAGGCGTCCTTGTAGTTGTCGCCGATGGGGAGCGAGGCTCCGCCGTCGATGATGACGTGATTCTTCTTGACCTCGCTGATCTTGTCGAGGTTGATGATGAACGAGCGATGGATGCGCATGAACTGGCCTGCAGGCAGGTGCTCCTCGATCTTCTTCATGCTGAGCAGGACGATGACGGGCTTGTCCCTGTCCTCGCAAGAGATGCGCAGATACTCGCTCATGGCCTCGATGTAGCAGATCTTGTCGATGTCGATGCGCACGATCTTGTAGTCGCTCTTGACATAGATGATGCCGTCGTCGACCTGGGTGGAGACCTCGCCAGCGGCCTGCTGGCGTATCTCGGCGATGTCGTGCACCTTCTGGGCTGCGGCCTCAAACTCGTCGAAGTCGTAGGGCTTGAGCAGATAGCCGACGGCGTTGGCCTTGTATCCCTCGATGGCATACTCGCTGTAGGCTGTGGTGAACACCATGATGGGCCCCTTGCTGTGGTCCTGGTTGAGCGACTTGGCGAAGTCGAGGCCGTTGAGGTCGGGCATGTTGATGTCAAGGAAAATGGCGTCGATCGGCTGGCTGTCGATGAATTGCTGAGCCTCGGTGGCGCTGAGGCATTGAGCCATCAACTGCAAGTAGGGAATCTTGTTGATATAGGTGACGAGCTTCTTTAAAGCGAGCGGTTCGTCGTCGACTGCGATACACTTGATCATAGCTTCTAGGGTTGAGTTGTTTTTATTGTTGATGAATCGGTCAGCTGCCTGTCGCTGGGCTGTTGTTGAAGAAATCGGGGCTCTTGACGGGCAGGTTGAGGGTGACGTCGTAGTCGGTGTCACCATCGTTGATGTCAAGGGCAAAATCGTTGCCGTAGATGAGCTCGAGCCGCTTGGTGACGTTGGTAAGGCCCACGCCGCCGTACTCGTGCTTGACGTTGCTCTTGGTGTTGTGGCAATGGAAGATGAGGCGTGAGTCCTGCTGCTGGATGTCGACGTCAATGGTCGAGGGCTTGCCATAGATGACGCCGTGCTTGAAGGCGTTCTCGACAAAGGGGATGAACATCAGTGGCACGATGGCGACGTTCTCGTCACAGGAGGATGGGACGTCGAGGTTGATGGTGACCATGTCGGTGTATCGGAGCCTCATCAGGTTGATGTACTTCTTGAGGAAGGTGATGGCATCGTTGAGCATCACATATTGCTTGTCGCTCTGGTACAACAGGTAGCGCATCATGCGTGACATGTCGATGATGCTGTCCTTGGCCTGGTCGGGGTCGATGTCGACCAGGGCATGGATGTTGTTGAGCGTGTTCATGATGAAGTGGGGGTTGATCTGGTAACGCAGGAAGTCGAGTTCCTGCTTGAGGCTCTGCTGCTTGAGCTGAGCCAGATGTTTCTTCTCTTCCTCGGTCTTGTAGTAGGACTTGACACCCAGGTTGGCTCCGAGCATGAGGATGATCATGGTGAACATGGTGATGTCGTGGCGGTCGATGGGCAGCCGTCCATCGGGCGGGGGAGGCATCATGGCCCTGATCTCGGGAGCAGGCCCGCGATCGGTGAAGCCTGGTCGATGCATGCACTGGGCGGTCTGGAACAGGCCGATGACCACGACGCAGCCCAGGATGTACTGGTAGACCTTCTTGTCGACTACCAGCATGGGGGCCAGGATGTGGTTGTGGATGAGGAAGACGATGAGGAACAGCAGCAGCGATCCCCAGATGTCGGTCAGGCTTTTCTTGATCCAGAAGCTGTGTCCCGGCTCATAGTTGACGAGCAAGTCGATGACGGGTGCCATGAACAAGATGACCCACACGGCTGTGTAGATAATCGCCTCCTGCTTGGTCTGTCGTTTAAAAATGCTCATGGGCATGGCTGTTATGGCTCATCACAAAGGTACAATGTATTGAGAACAGTACAAAATAAATTCAGTGATTCCCGTTATTGGTTAAGTGAAAAGCCCATAAGTTTGAAAACCTGAGGGCCTTTAAGGACGATAAAGACCTTAAAGACCCTGGAATGAAATATCGACTTGGTATCAGTGCCAGATGTAGGTGATGGTGCCGATGGCCTCGGTCATGGTGTTCTTGGGGACCGAGAAACTGGAGTTGAGGGCTGCCTGCTCACAGGCGCGGCGCATCTCGGGGTGAGAGGCGATGTCACCGGTGACCCTGGTGGTGTTGGCGCTGATGACCTTGCCGCGCGGATTGACAGTGACCCTGACCGAGACGGTGCCTGACCACTTGCTGTTGGGGTTGGGCCTGGCCCAGTGCTCAAGGGTGTATCCCACGAGTCCGCTGATGCCGGGTTTGCCTGCCAGCACGCCCTGGCTGGAGTTGCCGCCGGGAGTGCCTTGCTGTCCGCCACCGCCGGCCTTGCCGTTACCAAAGGCGTTTTTCACCTTATTGTTGGTGGCATTGCTGGAGGTGTTCTTCGGTTGGGTGGTGTTTTTGGCCTTGGTCTCCTGGGCTTCGGCGTTCTTGTCCTTGGCTTTGGGTTTCTGGACCTGCTTGTCGTTCTCCCTGGTGGGTCCGGATTTCTTGGGCTCGGCCTGCTTGGGCTGCTCTTTCACCTTGTGAGGTGACTCGGTCTTCTGGGTGACCAGTGGCGGAGTCTTGTGGGCCACCTCGCCGGCATCTTCCATGTCGTCGGCGTCGATGTCGGGCTCGTCGCCTTGCTCGGGCGATGCGCTAGGATCGGCCGATTGCTCGTCCATGAGGTCGTTCTGGACATTGTCGAGCGTGTTGCCGAGCATGACAAACTCGCCGCCAAAGAGGATGGAGTCTTGAGCGAGCTGTGTGAGGTCGGGCATGTCGGGCGACTGCTCGTAGCGCAGAGTGAAGCGCAGCAGCAGTGCCAGAGTGCCCACCGTGATCAACAGGGTGAGCAGCAAGGCCCAGAGGCTATATTTGCGGCGATCTTCTTCCATCGTGATGTCGCATTAGGGGTTGGGAACGGGTACAGGCTCGCTGGCGGGTTGCGTGGCGGGCAGAGTGCCCAGTGAGGCCTCGCTGGGCTTGGTGGCGAGGACGATTTTGACGCCCTGCTTGGAGCCCTTGTCGAGGATTTCGACGATCTTGCCGTAGTTGACTTCCTCGTCGGCATAGACGGCGACAAACTCGTTGGGGTTGCCAGCCTTGAGTGCCTGCATGAATCCCTCGAGTTGCTCGGGGGCGATGGGCAGGAGGTCACTCTCGCCGGTGTCGCTGGTCTGGGTGGCGAACATGTTGAGGTCCTTGTCGACATAGATGCGGGTGGACGGCTTGATGGCCGTCTGCTCGCTGCTCTGTGGCAGGTTGACCTCGAGTGCCGAGGGGAAGACGAAGGTGGAAGTTACCATGAAGAAGATGAGCAGCAGGAAGATGACGTCGGTCATCGATGCCATACTGAACATCGACAGGGTGTTATGTTGTCTCTTGAGTGCCATGTTTCAGTTTTTTGTTTTCAGTTTTTTTGTTTTCAGTTTTCAGTTGAGAGGTGATGCAACCGAAAAACTGCTAGCTGACAACATGTTTACTTGGCCGGCTCGTTGAGCAGGTCCATGAATTCCATCGTCTTGCCCTCGAGCTTGTTCATGACCTTGTTGACGCGCGAGGTGAGGTAGTTGTAGGCAAACAGTGCAACGATGCCGACAATAAGACCGGCCACGGTGGTGACCAGGGCTTGATAGATGCCGCTGGCGAGGATGGTGACGTTGCTGTTGTTGCCGGCGCTGGCGAGCTGGAAGAAGGCCTGTACCATACCGGTCACAGTACCCAAGAAACCGATCATGGGAGCTCCGGCAGCGGTCGTGGCGAGCCAGTTGAATCCCTTCTCGAGCTTGGCTACCTCCATGTTGCCGACGTTCTCGATGGCGACAAGGACGTCGTTCATGGGTCGGCCGATGCGGGTGACACCCTTCTCAATCATGCGCGAGTAGGGCGTGTTGGTGTCCTGGCAGAGCTTGAGTGCCTGATCGACCTCGCCGCGGTGGATGTATTCCTTGATGCGGTCCATGAAGGAGCGGTCCTGACGGTTGGCACGGTTGATGGCGAACAGACGTTCAAAGAAGATGTAGATGCTGACGATGGCCAGCAGAGCCAAGGGAATCATGAGCCATCCGCCGGCCATGGTGAGGTCCCAAACCGATAGTTCCTTGACTACGGGCTCGGCTGCTGCTGCGGCCGGGGCTGTTGCTGCTGCGATGGCTGCTGCGCTGTCGGTGAGAGCTTGGGCAGTGGTGTCGATGGCCTGCTGCATGGTGTCGCTGGCTTGTTGCATCAGGGCGCTGTCGGTCGTGGTGACTTGGGCGAGAATCATGTTAAGAGTTGACATGTCGATTTGGTTATTTGGTTATATTTGAGTTTGATTGGTTGTAGCTATTGTTATAATAACGTGAAAAGCACGGTTTTATTTCAAGCACTGCTTGTAAGACTTGATAGTGTTCTCGAGTCCCAGGTAGAGGGCGTCGCAGATGAGTGCGTGGCCGATGGATACCTCGCTGAGGTGAGGCACGTGCTGCTGAAAGAACTCGAGGTTGTGCAGGCTCAGGTCGTGGCCGGCGTTGAGGCCGAGCCCTACGCTGTGCGCTGCCTGGGCTGCGATGGTGAAGGGTGCGACGGCACGGTCGGGGTCGGCGTCAAACTCCTCGGCAAAGGGCCCGGTGTAGAGCTCGACGCGATCGGCTCCGGTGCGGGCTGCTGCGCGTATGTTGTCGACATCGGTGCCGACGAAGATGCTCGTGCGCACGCCGGCCTCCTTGAGGCGGTCGACGATTGAGGTGAGGAACTCCATGTTAGGCTCTACTTCCCATCCGGCCGAGGATGTGAGCACATTAGGCGCGTCGGGGACCAGTGTTGCCTGTGTGGGCCTGACGGCGAGGACGAGTTCCATGAACTGCTCGCTGGGGTATCCCTCGATGTTAAACTCGGTGCGCACCAGAGGGCGCAGTGCATAGACGTCGCTGCGGCGGATGTGCCGCTCGTCGGGCCGGGGATGGACGGTGATGCCGTCGGCGCCAAAGCGCTCGCAGTCCATGGCTACGCGCAGGACGTCGGGTACGTTGCCACCGCGGGCATTGCGCAGGGTGGCTATCTTGTTGATGTTTACGCTCAGGTTAATCATCTGTTATCGATGGTGTTTATCGTCTATTAGTCATTAAAGTGTGTTGCCGCATTGCCGCGTTACAACTTGCAAAAGTAACCATATTTTTTCACATAGGCGTGATAACGAATGTGAATTAATGCCAAAAAAGCAATAAGTGCAGGCCCCTGGTTTGCAGGGGTGGAACAGAGTTGTGCTGCGCTATCAAAAACAACCGCCCGCCATGTCCATGGCAGGCAGCAGTTTGGATGATGTGTGTTTCTCTCAATTTAAGGAATACCTAATTATTTAAAATCTAAACATTTCTCTTATTTTCCCTTTATGTTATAGTCGTTCTGTTGGTTCCAGGTGCTCGAGTCAAATTGTCCAATTCCGCCGGGCAGAGATGACCAGGAGGCGTTTTTCTCGAACATGGTCGAGTAGGTCATGCCCTTGTTGTCGACAAAGTTGATCTTGTAGGAGGTACCGTCGTTGAGCATGGCAACGTTGACCATTGCCGATGTGCCCTCGAAGAGCTCCTGGACTTCGATCTGTTGAGTGGCCATGGATGTGATGGTCAGCTCAAAGTATGCTGTGTTCTTGCTCGCGTTGATCGTGAGCTGCTGGCTGGCGTTGTCATAGCTGATGAGCGGAGGTGCGCTCAGAGCAAAACCTGTACGGTCCCTGCCGGTGGACTGGTGGCTGATGTTGGGACGTCCTTGAGCCGCTGCGGTGATGCCGCAGAGGACAGCCAGTATGATGATGATATAAAGTCGTTTCATAATTGGGTGAATGTTTAGATTTCGACAAACGAATGTTTAGATTTACGCTGCAAAGTTATAACCAATTCTTGAAATGGCCAAATTTTTTCGTAATACACGGTGATTTTAAGTAACTGTATTACAGTGAGTTATTATTTTTTTTCTAATACAATGATTGGGCGGTCAAAATTTGGGGTGGAAAACTGGTGATTGTGGTGGTGCAGTGGTGTCAATCGGGTGCTGTGGCGTTGCGCTCGATGTACTCGTTGAGGGTGCAATCGAGTCCCATTTTCTTGGCCAGCCGTTGCTTGATGACGCTTACGCTGGTGGCATTGGAGTATCCCATGATGATGGCCGTCTGGATATAGGAGTATCCCATGCAGGTGAGTGCGAGCAGCAGCAGGTCGCGCTCGTTGAGTTGGGGGTACCTGTCGCGGGTGCGGGTCATGATGTTGTTGTGCTCCATGTCGATGTAGGCATAGAGTTTTTCCCAGTTGTCGCGGTTGCTGTCCTGGAACTTGACGATGCGCTTCATGTTCTCGGCGATGCGGTTGTTGGGCTCGTGGTAGCAGGCCTCGATCATCTCACGCATCATGCCCGTGTGAGAAGCGATAAACTCCTTGAGCCGTTCATCGTTGATTTGCAACTGGCTGATATTCTGCTGCATGTCGGTGAGTTCGCTCATCTGGCTGCGGGACTGGTCCTTGAGTTCGACGATGAGTCGGTCGTAGCGGTGAGCTCGCCTGTAGAAGAGCAGCGCTAATGCTAGCAGCGCAATCATGATGGGAGCCACGACAAGGGCGATGTTGCGCTGCTTGCGTTGGGCGGCCTTGTTGATTTTTTCCTCGTGCTGCTTCTCGATTTCCTTCTCGGCATACATCAGGTTGACGATATAGGGATCCTTGAGCTCGGTGAAGGTGACGCTGTCGCACAAGTGGCTGAGCATGTAGAATCGCGTGAGGTCGCCCCGCGCCTTGGCGATATTGCTCTGAGCCTCAAGGTAGTTAGAGAGGAACGGGTATCCCTCCCTCACGGTCTCGGGGTTGATGTAGTCGAGGAACATCTGTGCCGAGTCGGGCTTTCCCATGTGGGCATAGACGCTGGCAAATGTGGTGTACACGTTGTCGGGGAATCCGCTCATGTCGAGGGCCTTGATGTGCTGCAGCTGCCTGTAGGCATTCTTGGTGTCGTGGCTGTTGAAGTAGGCCATGGCCAGGATGTTGCTCGCATTGATGAAATTGTCGATGTCATCTTCCTGCTTGGCCAGAGAGATGGCTTCCTTGAGGATTCTCTCGGCTTTAGGGAGCTCGGACCAGTAGGTCACGGCGCCTAACTCCTTGAGGCTGAGGATCTGGTAATGGATGTCGTTGCAATGCCTGAAGTTTTCTACAGCCTGCTCGAGTTTCTCGATATCGCGTCCGTCGTGGGCACTGTGTGAAGCGTAGAGCTTGCCCATGCGCAGCTGTGCATAGCCGCGGTTGAAGTCGTCGTGAGGCGCCGCAGTGACCTCGGCCAGCTTGTAGAATATCATGGCGGTGTCGGGGATGCCCATGTCCTCCATGACGGCACCTTTATATAAATAGCTGCGAGTGAGCTTTTCCAGCTCCTGGCTATGATTCTCGTAGTAGTCAATGGCGTTGTTGATATCCTTGGCGCTGGTGAAGGTGATATAGCTGAGGTATCGGGCCTGGGTGAGCAGCAGGTCGTAGTAGGCCTTGTCGGCATCGCTGTTGAGCGAGTTGCGGTTGATGGCCTTGAGCTGTGCGTAGACTGAGTCAAACTGGGCATAGATAAGGCTGTCGGCTGCGACGAGGCGGCTGTCGTAGTGCTGCGGAGCGTCATGGCAGCTGACGAGAGCCACTGCCAGAGCGATGGAAAGGAGCCAAATATGTGCCAAGTGTTTAATCATCCGCTGCAAAGATAATTATTTTTTTGAATTACAACCATTTTTTTCAAGTAATTATCATGGCCGAGTTTGTGGCCGATGCACACAAAAACGTCTCCAGACCCGTGTCGAGACCTGGAGAGCGAGTCACGCTTGTGCGAGACTCATTCCTTGAGGCGGCTGTCGATGATGATGGTGACGGGCCCGTCGTTGACAAGTGCTACCTGCATCTCGGCACCGAAGACGCCCCGCTGTGTGGGCTTGCCGAGCAGGGTGGCGATCTCGTCGCAGTAGGCGTCGTAGAGGGGCACGGCCAAGTCGTGCCCCGCGGCGTGGATGTAGGAGGGCCGATTGCCCTTCTTGGTAGAGGCGTTGAGGGTGAACTGGCTGACGGCCAGCACTTGGCCTCCGGTGTCGATGATGCTGCGGTTCATGACTCCCTGGTCGTCGTCGAAGATGCGCAGGTTGACTGTCTTCTGGGCCAGCCACCGCATGTCGTCGATGGTGTCGCCCTCACGGACGCCCACCAGCACCATCATGCCGTGGCCGATGGTGCTGTGGAGCTTGCCTTGTATGGTGACCGAGGCTTGGGTCACACGTTGAATGACGATTCTCATTATTTAGACGTTAGACTGTAGAGTGTTTTTTTTACTTGAGCCACTTGAAGAGGTCCTTGAAGGAGGCCTTCTGGCCGTAGTGGAGGATGCCCCGGCGGTAGATGCGAGCGGCGAGCCAAGTGATGGCCAGAGCTGTGCCGAAGAGCAGTACCAGGCTGAGCACCAGTTGCCAAGCGGGAACGCCGAAGGGCAGTCTCACCATCATCACCACCGGCGAGGTGAAGGGGATGATTGAGCACCAGACGGCCATGGGCCCCGAGGGGTTATCCATGCAAGCAAAGGCTGCATAGAAGGCGATGAGCATGATGAGGATGACCGGAGTGGTGAACTGTGACGAGTCGCTGGGCTGGTCGACAGCCGAGCCAAGTCCTGCAAAGAGCGAGCTGTAAAGCAGGTAACCGCCAATGAAGTAGAGGATAAAGTTGAGGATGATGGGCACATAGTTGATTGACAGCACGTGCTGCATGATGGTCTGCATGGCTCCCAAGTCCTGGGCCTGGGCGATGGCCTCGGGAGAAGCTGAGGCGACCTGGTTGAGTCCCAGCGCTGTGCCGGCGACGGTGCCCACGATGCCGAGCAGCAGGATCCAGATGGCCATCTGGGTGAGTCCGACGAGACCGACGCCGATGATCTTGCCCAGCATGAGCTGGAAGGGCCTGCAGCTGCTGACGACGACCTCGACGATGCGGTTGGTCTTCTCCTCGATGACGCTGTTCATGATCATCGCGCCATACATGAGTACAAACATATAGGTAATGAGCGAGAGCATGAATCCGAGCCCCATAGCGGCCTCGGTCGAAGATTCCTGTTCACCCTGTTCGCTCCACTTGACGCTGCGCACATCGACGTCGACGTGAGCCTGCTGTACCATCGACTGCAGGTTAGGGATGCCCATGGCGGCGAGGTGTGCGCTCTCGATGGTGTCGGCAATGGCGCTCCTGACAGTTGAGGCCAGTGCCGGTGTGATGGTGCCCTCGCTGTAGATGTTGACCACGCCCGTGGAGTCGACGTCGCGCGGGATGACCACGATGGCGTCGATGCTGCCGCCGGCTTTGTCGTAGAACTCGCGTGGATTGGCCGTGGAGTCGCCCTGGAGGACGACGAAGTCGTACATGTCGTCGGAGTGCAAGGCTGCGGCATAACGCTTAGAGTCGTCGATGACAGCGATGTGCTGAGTGTCGCTGCCCTTGTCGTTGAAGTAGGCCAGCACGGCAGGTACTGCCGCGATGAGGATGAACAGCAGGGGCATGCCCAGAGTCATGAAGATGAAGGACTTGCGCCCGACAATGGACAGGTATTCACGGGCTATGATGAGTCGAAGCTTATTCATTGTTCTGGATGGTGTTTTGGGATTTGACGGTCTCGATAAAAATCTCGTTCATGCTGGGCAAAACCTCGGTGAAGCCTGTGAGGCGGTAGTGGTCGTTGAGCCATGAGATGGCATCGCGGACCTGTATGCCTGCATTGAGCTTGATGAGGGTGTCCTGCTTCTTCACTGGATCCTGGGGAAGGATGGAGAACAGGTCCTGATTGGGCTCAATGGCGTCAAGGGTCTGGACAGCGATGATGTTCTTCTTGTAACTCTGCTTGACGTCGCTCACGCTGCCGGTGAGCACGACCCGGGCATGGTTGAGCAGTGTGATGTGCTGGCATACCTCCTCGACCGATGCCATGTTGTGGGTTGAGAACAGGATGGTGCTGCCCTGGTCTCGCAGGGCGAGGATCTCGACCTTGAGCTGCTCGGCGTTGACCGGATCGAATCCCGAGAAGGGCTCGTCGAAGATGAGCAGCGGCGGCCTGTGGATGACGGTGCCGATGAACTGCACCTTCTGCTGCATGCCCTTGGACAAGGCTTCAATCTTCTTGTTCTCCCACTGCTTGAGGTCAAATCGGTCAAGCCACCAGTGCATGGAAGCGACGGCGTCGGCCTTGGTCATGCCCTTGAGTCGTCCGAGATAGACGATGTGGTCGCCGACCTTCATTTTCTTGTACAGTCCACGCTCCTCGGGGAGGTATCCGATGTGGGTGATGTCGCTGTCGGTCATCGTCTTGCCGTTGAGCGTGACGGAGCCCTCGTCGGCGGCGAGGATGCGGTTGATGATGCGTATCAGGGTGCTCTTGCCGGCGCCGTTAGGCCCGAGCAAGCCGTAGATGCATCCCTGCTCGACGTGCATTGAAACGCCATCGAGGGCCGTGTGGCCGTCGTAGCGTTTCACCACGTTATTGATGTCTAGGTAAGCCATTGTATTGTATAGTTGATCGTTAACAGTGACAATAATTGTCACACAAATTTACTTGTTTTTTGTCTATTAGACGCAAGCGGGCCGTAAAAACTACAGACAGCGGCAGGAAATTATTGCTGCCGGTGCAAACCAGAGGCTTGCAATACCCTGACGGGATGGGAGGCAAGACGTCAAAAGGCAACCAAGCGGGACCATACAGAGAAATGCTAATGGGCTGGTTGCCAGCAGTGTGACAGAAGACGGAATTGACAAATAGTAGGGGCGGAACTGTTAACGAAATGTTAACAGCACATGCTGCTTGTGTCGGTACAAAGGTAGCATGTGCTGCGAAAAGGAGCAATCACAAAAAGCATTTTTTAAGTCCAGCAGGTCATGACCAGTGTGGAGATGAACGTGATGATGGCCATTGCGATCATCGTGACGGTGGCGATACAAGTTTTAGGTTCCATAACTGTGTTGTTTTTTAAAAATTGTTGTGGTTAAGTTTCGTGCTACTTGCAAGTGTCAGGCATGCGAGTGCCTGCGTTGAGTGATACAAAATTACAGCACTGGAGGAGAATAAGTCAAGCCACGTGGCGCAAAAATGGGCGATTGTCTAAAAATTATACAACAGATTGTCTATTTTTTAGACAGTACCTACACCAGTTGTAGTGCCGTATCAGATAGTCGGCAGTGGAGTTGCCCCAGCAACAAGAAAAAACTCCCCGCATGGCTGCGGGGAGTTTTTTCTAATACCATTAACAAGGAATGCTAGTCGGCTGATGAAAACCATCGCTTGATCAAGTCAAAGACGCTGCCATTGCTGCCAGGTCCAATTGACTTCTCGCGATGGAAGGAGAAGGAGGTTTCGCCCTTGACGAGGTCGGCAGTAATCCAAACCTTCCCATCATCGTAGTCATAGTCATAGAAAGTCATTTCGCCGTGTTGTGACACCCGCCAATTGGGGGCGTTCTCAAGCGCCTGGTAGAACTCCTGTGACGGAATGGTGTCGAACTCATAATAGATGTCCTCGTCGCTGCGAGAGGTCTCGGTGAGCGGCGGGAACTCGACACCGAGCAGGCTGGAGAGCGTGTCACGGTCGACGACGACCGAGCGGTCGGCGCGATCGTTCCTGAAGACGACTTCAAATTCCTTCCAGGAGTCTTTGTCGCGGCACATCATCTCAATCTCGACATGGATGTTGTCGCCCAGGCACTGGGGCCGCTTGCGGTCGGCAGCCAATGTGGTGTCGAGGTCAAAGAAGAGCCTCATGTTGTTTTCAATCCCGAGGTCAAACGTGTGCCATCTGGGATATTGATAATCATTGACCTGGTTGACGATTTTCTGGACCTGCTCGGGCGTGACTTCGTCGAGGAACTTGCAGCAGACAATGAATCGCTCGTCGCCATAGACGAAGTCGGTCTTGGTATAATACTCCTCGATGGTGTACTCGGGCAGGATGGGCAGCGCGAGCAAATTGTCGAGTTCGGCCTTGTCCTTGAAGGGCAGGACGGTGGTATCATCAATCTTGTGCTTCTCGGGTCCACAGGCAGTGGAGAAAAGCATCGTTCCGGCCAAGAGCAGGAGGCTAAGGGCGAGGATGAATGGGTGTTGAACGGATTTCATAAATTGAGTAGAGATTAGTGAGTAGAGATTATTGAGTAGAGAGGATTGGTAACGTTGAGCAATCCTGTTGAGGGCAATAATGAGCCAGGAAAGTCGCTGGGATTTCCCGGCTCATTATTGTCATCAATAGAGTTGAGGGTCGATTACTTCTCGGGGGCCATAACGATCTCGATCTTGTTGCCGGCGCTGTAGAGCAGTCGTGCAAACTCGGCGATCGACTCGGGGGTCTGAGCCTTGACAATCTGCTCATAGCCCGTGACACCGTCATAGCCGTGGGTGAGATACTCGTCGAGGGCAGAGGCCCAGAACCAGTTCTCCTTGCTGTTGGTGGCATAGTCCTTGAGCAGCTGCTCAATGGCCTCGTTGAGGGCTGTGGCGTCGATTGATGAACCGGCATTCTTCATCTCGTCGTTGAGGATGTCGAGTGCGAGCTGCTCAAACTCGGGATTGACGGGGCAGACGGCGAGCACAATGGTCTGTGCCTTGTCGCCCTGCATGCCTGTCTGTCCCATGGCCTGGGTGGAGTAGGCAGCGCCGGCGTCCTCACGGATCTTCTGGAGATAGACGCGGTTGAGCACTTGTCCGAGGATGTCGGCCTTGACTTCGTTCTCGAGAGTGCGTGGAATGGCGTTGTTGTGCCAGATGACGATTTCATACTCCTTGGGAGACTCCATCTTCTTGGAGAAGTGGCAGATCTTCTGTCCCTGAGGCATGTCGTTCTGGTTGACCCAGTTGCTCTTGACCCCCTTCTTGGCAGGCAGGCTGGCGATGTACTGCTCGATGAGGGGTCGGATTGTGGCCTCGTCGATGGCGCCGACGAAGGTGAAGGTGTAGTTGGCGGCATTGGCCGTGCGCTCCTTGGCGATCTCGATGATACGGTCAATGTTGACCTGCTTGAGGTCCTCGACATTGAACGGCTTGTTGCGCCAGCTGTAGTTGCTCATGATGTACTGCAGAGAGTCGCTGAGGGCACTCTCGGGCATGAGGTCCTTGTTCTTGAGCTGGGTCTCCATGAGGTTCATGGTCTGGTTGAACTTCTTCTCGTCCTTGGTGAGGGCGGTGAACTTGAGGTAGATGAGCTGGAACATGGTCTCGAGATCCTTGACGGTGCTGTTACCGCTGATCTGGTCGGTCATGTCGCCGATGTTGAGGTAAACGCCCACCTGCTTGCCTGATAGGGCCTTGGAGACGTCGGAGTTGGAGAAGTCGCCGAGGCCGGTCATTGAGTTGAGCATGGGAAGCATCTGCAGGTTGGCCCAGTCCTTCTCGCCGTAGAGCGACTGTCCGCCGCGCTGGAAAGCGCTCAAGCGAATCTCGTCCTGCTTGAAGTCGGTCTTCTTGAGGATGACGCGGGCGCCATTGCTGAGTTCCAGTTCCTTGTATCCAAAGGTGGCATTCTCGCTCTCCTTGACGATCTTGCCCTTCTTGGGCATCTGGGTCATGAGGGGCTCGTTCTTGGTGTTGTCGACATAGGCCTCGATGGGAGCGCTGACGGCGGCCTGATAGGCAGCCTTGAGTCCCTCGACGGTGGGATAGACAGCGCCTTCCTTCTCCTGGTTGAAGTTGGTGATGACCAGGTTGCTGCCGTCGGCGCTGATGAGCTCGGGCAGGAGGCTATTGATGATGTCGATGGAAATCTGAGGAGCGATCATGCTCATCATCTGGTAGAGTTGCTCGACCGAGGGGATGGGTTCGCCGTCGAGGTAGTTCCTGCAGTACTGGCGACCGAAGTTCTCGTTGGAGATTTTGTCGCGCTCGTTGTACTGTCGCTCGAGGCGGCTGAGGTACTCGTCACGAGCGCGGTCATACTCGCTCTGTGTGAAGCCGTACTTGGCAGCACGCAGCGCCTCGGTGATGACAGCCTGGGTAGCGGCCTCGGTCTGTCCGGGCTTGGGTGTTGCCTCGATGCTGAAGGCGTCCATGGTGTTGGCCAGGATGTAGTCGGCATCATAGCTGTAAGCCATGTCGAAGGGGCAATCAGGCTCCTGAGCCTGGTCGCTGAGTCGCTGGTCAAACATGTCGGTGATCATGTTCTTGACGTAGTTGATGAGCAGGTAGCTGATGTCCTGCTTCTCCTCGCGAGTCTCGGTCTCGTGCTTGAACATGACAGAAACCTCGCTGTACTGCTGCTCCTTGTCCTTGTCGACGACGATGATGGGCTCGGCGTTGTCGGGCACGGGCTCGAGGGTTACCTGAGCGGCATTGGGGTCGAGTGTATAGCCCTTGTACATCTCCTTGATCTGTGCCTCGATGTGGTCGACATCCACGTCACCGACGATGACGAGCGCCTGGTTGTCGGGACGGTACCACTTGTGGTAGTAGTCGCGCAGGTCCTTGTAGGGGAAGTTGTCGACGACGCTCATCAGGCCGATGGGCAGTCGCTTGCCGAACTTGGAGCCCGGGAAGAGCGTCTCGAGCTGTCGCTCGAGCATGCGCATCTGAGCGCTCTGCCCCAGTCGCCACTCCTCGTGGATGACACCGCGCTCCTTGTCGATCTCCTCGTCGGTGAGCAACAGGCCGTTGCTCCAGTCCTTGAGGATGAGCAGACAGGAGTCGATGGCGCTCTGTCGTGTGCTGGGCACGTCGTTGATGTTGTAGACGGTCTCGGCGATGCTGGTGTAGGCATTGAGGTCGCCGCCGAAGTTGACACCCAGCGAGCGTGTGTAGTCGATGATGCCCTTGCCCTCGCCGTTGAAGTGCTCACTGCCGTTGAAGGCCATGTGCTCGAGGAAGTGGGCAAGACCGCGCTGGCTCTCTTCCTCCTGGATGGAGCCCACGCGCTGGGCGATGTAGAAGTTGACGCGGTGCTCGGGATAGTCGTTGTGGCGGATGTAGTAGGTGAGTCCGCAGTCGAGTTTGCCGATGCGCACTTGGTCGTCGACGGGGATAGCCCCCATGGACTGGGCCTGGGTCAAGTTGGTGCTGAAGGCAATGATCATCAGCAGCAACAGGCTAGAGATTTTCTTCATGTTCATAATCTTCAAGATTTTATAATGATAAATAATATATGGTGTCTTATCGCTTTCTATTCATTAGACGTAACGATTGCTTAAAAAACTACGCAAAAATACTATAATTTTTTAAAAGTCCAAGCATATCGCGCAATATCATGGTCGCTTGCCTGTCCCTATTTATCCATTGAGCATCGGGCGCCCTAATTGATGCTGTCGTTGTTCCAGCGGGCTTTGTAGACGGCGAGTCCCTTGCCATAGGGATGCGGCTTGGCAATGAAGCACGTGTTGCTGGTTGTGTCGCGCTTGTAGGCTTGGCGGTCGTTATAGATGTCGATGATGCCCTTGAGGTTGCTGCGGGTGTTGATGATGTCTTCGCCCATCAAGATGGTCTCCTTATAGAAGATGTTCTTGTCGTTGATGGTCCTCTCGCTGAACCTGGTAACCCCATTCCTGGTGCCGATTTTCTCGGCGATGATGGTGCACTTGGCGTAGAGCCAAGCCGCAGGACGGTCGATGATGAGGGTGTCGGTCTTGGGGACAAAGGTGTAGTCCAAGCCGATTTTTACAGGAATCTTGTGGGTGCCGATGGTTTTGGTGCAGACTTGGATGCCCGTTGAGTCGGAGGGCATGGCCTTGATGGTGTCGACGACATGGGCCCCGTCGTCACCACAATAGGTGACCACCATGTCGCAGAAGTTCATCAGGTCGTTGGAGCACTCGATGACGTAGGTGACCTTGAGGGGCATCTCGCTTGGGGCGTCGGCTTGCCTGTTGCCGCAGGAAGCCAAGGCTATAGCTGCAGCGGCTGCAAGTATCATGACAGTGAAGTGTGAAACGGGCTTTTTCATTGTTCTGTAGCTTTAGAGGGTTGAGGGTTGTTGCTGGTGTTGGGTAAGGACGATGTAAAGTCGCCGTTGTCGTTGAGGGAGATCTCGTGGGCGAGATGGGACGGGAGGATAGCTGCTTGGTCAGAGTTCTTGATTGCGCAAAGCCTTGATGCCAGATAGTCAGGCACCCTGGCGCTGGCGATGTTATCGACTTGAATGGGTGACACGACCCAGTCGGCGGTCAAGTCCTCTAAGGAGATCATCAAGTAGAGCTGAGCCCTGTCGTTGTCAAACTTGGGGTTGGGCTTGGGCAGCAAGCGATAGCCGACGATTCCGACCAGGGTGGGGAACGAGTCGTTGACAATGCGTTGTTCCCACCGGGTAGCAGAGATGGTGTCGGTAACGTCAACACCTCCCTTGCCCTTGTAGGTGATCTCGATGTCGCTGGCGGCAATCAGGTCGGGCGAAGCCTCGATACTGATGGTGGTTGTCAGCACTTTCTTGCTTAGGATGCTCTTGTCGGAACCATGGGTACAGGAGCCAAGGGCTACTGTTGTTGCCAGGATGAGCACTATGATGGGTAATGACAGATATTTTTTCATCGTTGCATAGTTTTTAGTTGGTTTCATAAAAGAGATGTTCCGGAGGTTGTTATCGACCGCTTGCGTTGTGCCGCTGGTCTTGGGTCACTCAATGTGAAAGGATGATGCTGGTGATGAGCGAGACGATGGCCACTGTGATGGCTGTTGCCGTTGCTACAAATGCTTGCTTTTCCATAATAGTCTTGTGATTTTATTGCCTACGAATTAACCGAATTAATCGAATTGGCATCCGCTCTCAAGAGAAGAGAGGGTGAGCGTTTAATTTGATTAATTTGCAGATTGTTGTTAGTTCCATTTAGAATTAGGTAAAACTCGTTTGTACTCGAGTGACTTCTTGCCAAAGTTTATGAGTAGTCCAAGTTGCATCTCCGTTGCCTTAAGGTAATTGTAAACTTGAGCAAAATGTTCTTCAGAGAAATCGGCCACAGTTTTTAATTCAACAATTACATTATCATAGCATACAAAATCGGGTCGGAATGTCTTTGATAAAACGATTCCCTTGTAGGTGAAAGAAAAGCTTTTTTCTCGATAAAAGGGAATCTCCCGTAAGCGCAACTCCTGCTCCAATGCATCTTGATACAAGGGCTCAGTAAATCCACATCCAACAATCTTATGAACTTCCATAGCAGCTCCTATGATATTGAATGATTCTTCCTTGAGTACAATCTTGTTTTCCATAATAGTCTTGTGATTTTATTGCCTACGAATTAACCGAATTAATCGAATTGGCATCCGCGCTTGTCGGTTGAAAAAGAGTTCGTTTAATTCGTTTAATTCGCAGGCTGTTAGTTACTTGTTGAGGTAATCACTGTAGAACTGCTGGAGCTCGGCGGGTGTGATTCCGACGGCCTTGAGCTGTCCGAGGAAGTAGTCCATCTCGCCCTGCATGAGCTGTTCACGCCGGCGTGAGATGATGGTGTCCTTGGCCTCAGGGCAGACGAAGTAGCCGAGTCCGCGCTTGGTGTAGATGATGCCGATGTGCTGCAGGTGGTCGTAGGTGCGCGCAACGGTGTTGGCGTTGACCTCGATCTCGGCTGCGAGTTCCCGCACGCTGGGGACCTTGCCGTCGGGGACAAGCGTCCCGGCGAGAATCTGGTCACCGATGCGGTCGGCGATCTGCAGGTAGATTGCTTTATTATCCTTGAAGTTCATAGTAGTCAACTTGAATTAGGTTATTTCCACCACTTGAGTGAAATGACGTCTTTGTGCTTGAAGAGGTACCAAGCGAGTCCCCAGGTGACAACGATCTGGATTATGGAAATAATCACAAAGATGGTTGGGAGGCTGTCGATGTGCTGAGCAATCCAATCGGCAATGGGCATTATGCCGCCTGAAACCGCGATGATGATGCCGATGATGATGAAGAATACCATCTCGACGGCATAGATTGCAGCAAAGGTCTTGAGCAGTGAGAGGCGTGGCCACATGACGCTGCCCATCAGGTAAAGCCCTGAGCTGGCCAGCAGGCTGAGCCACAGATAGGCCTGCCCAAATGAATCCATGAATATCTTGCTACCTAATCCGAAAGCAAAATCACCTGCCAGATTGGTGGTAAAGTTGATGGGGCCGGGAAGGTAGCCATCATATCCCAGGAGATTCAAGATAGCGATGCGTGTGAGGTCGGCCAGTTGTGCCAGGACGAAGAAAGAAACGATATAGCCAAGCACATAGACGACGCCGTTGACGACAAATTTCTCGAAAGTCGATGAGGGTGAGGTGAACATGTCGGTGCGCCCCGACTTTCTCGTTAACTTGCTGAACGACAGTGAGGAGACGATGATGACGGCGAAGGTGAGAATGACGTAAACCACCTTTTGGGGCATCATGGATTCCATCATGTCAAGTCCATCGGTATCAAAGTCAAGGACGACGATGTTGCCAATAATCATGACCATGGTGAGCAGTCCGTAGGTGCCGAGCAGGGTGAACATGATGGCTCGCCAGTTCTCGAATACTTCCTTGCGCAGAGTGGCCGTGAAACGGGTCCAGTTGAAAGTTTGATTGACGGTATTCATAGCGGGTGATTACTTTTGAGAGGTGAATAACTGGTTGATAGCGTCGGGACTCTGGAGAGCTGCATTGAAGAGCATCTCGAGGTCGACCTTAGTTTCCTCGTCCTGGTTGGCAGGAACCGCTGCAAGCGGTCCGAAGGGGCTCTGTAGCACGAAGAGAGGTTCGTCACCGTCGCGCAGGGGCCTGAAGGCGATGCGGTCCATGACATCGGCAAAGCTGGCGTTGAGCAGGACCTTGCTCTGGTCGATGATGACGACGTGGTCGAGGATGTCGCTGATGTCTCTCACCTGGTGGGTGGAGATGAGGATCATCTTGTCGTCGGTCATGGAGGTGGTGACGAGTTTACGGAACTGGCTCTTGCTGGGAATGTCGAGTCCGTTGGTGGGCTCGTCCATGATGAGCACTCGGGTGTTGGTGGCAAAGGCGAAGGCCATGAACACTTTCTTCTTCTGTCCCATGGAGAGGGTGTTGAGCTTGACGTCCATCATGTCGGCCATCTCAAACACGTCGAGGTGCCGCTCCATGTCCTCCATGGAGAAGCGGGGGTAGAAGGGGGCGTTGATCTTGATGTAGTTCTTGAGGGTTAAGCGTGGCAGCTCAAACTCCTCGGGGACGAGGAAGATGTCGCTCATGGTGTGTGGCAGGCGCTTGCGTACGTTGACGCCGTCGAGCCGAGCATCGCCTTCACTGGGCGTGAGCAGGCCCGTCATCAGGTAGATGAGGGTGGACTTGCCGGCTCCGTTCTTGCCGAGCAGGCCGTAGACGTTGCCTGGCTCTAGTGACAACGAGAAGTCGCTGAACAGGTCACCGGCCTTCTTGTTGTAACTGAAACTGATGTGATTGATGTGTAACATAATTGATAGATATTTAAAGTGGTTAATAATTCACCTATCTAGTGTACTACTTAACTAGTACACTGCAAAGGTATAACGGAAAGATTGAATTCTCCAAATTAATTAACATAGATTAAGAAATTAATTCTAAAAGTTAATAGAATTAACTAATTAAATAGTAGATAAGTCACAGAACGGCCCTGAGGCTTTCCCGGCGCTTGCGGCATTGTACAGAACAGCTGATGGCAGTGGGGGTGAGCCGAAGATGAACTTACATGGTGGCAGAGCTTTGACCATCAAGAAGTTCCTCTTCGATGCACTTGTCTTGCCCTGATTGGTGGCCAAGCTGCGACCGTCGAAGACGGTCTTGCATGGTCTTTCTTGTTTTCCGCAATGAGACACCCTGAAATCCATCGGAGAGCAAAGGGTA
>CAMJXD010000022.1 GCA_946409635.1 uncultured Prevotellaceae bacterium | reverse complement strand
TGGTGATGCTGATGGTCTGGTTGGGGCAATTGCGCTCACAGCTGCCGCAAGCGATACACTTGTGGTAACCGTTGTCGTCATAGATGAACTCAAGCGTGGCCCTGAACCGCTCCGGAATCTGAAGCTCGGCGCGATTCTCGGGATACTGCTCGGTCACCTTGGGGGTCACCAGCTCCTTGCCGGTCACCTCCATGCCCTTGATCAGGCTGTAAAAGCCCTTGAAGATTGAGACGAAATACTCCTTAATGCTCATTTTATTTCTCTTTTCTTGGTTTCGTTACATTTTAGCGTTAGCGCTCCACCTGGCCGCCCAAAATGTCAAGCAGCTCGGTGGTGATGCCCTGCTGACGCAGTTTGTTGTACTCCAGCTGCAACTCGTCTAGCAGCTCCTTGGCATTGTCGCTCGCGGCCTGCATCGCCATCACACGCGCGCTCTGCTCGCTCGCCGTGCTCTGGATGAACACGTCCTGAAGCATCGACTTGATGTGAAGCGGCAGCACGGTGTTGAAGATGGTATTGGCGTCCGGCTCAAACAGGCACGGGCTATTGGCAGCGCGCGGGTCGACGTTGTCGGCCAGGCCCTGGTAGCTCACGGGCAGCAGCTGCTCACGCGTGAACTCCTGCTTGCCGGTCGAGATGAAGTGCATGTAGCACATCTCCACCCGGTCAAACGTCTGCTCCAGGAAACGCGTCTTCATCAGGTCGGTGAAGGCATACAGTTCCTCGCTGTCACTACGCGTGTTCAGGGCCACCTGCTCCATCTGGATGTCCTTGCCGCAAATCTTCGCGACGGCCTTGGCCATCTTCTTGCCGACGGGCACCACGGTGATGCCCACCTCAGGGCCGTATTCCTCACGCACCTGCTTGATGCACACCAGCAACTGCTTGAAGATGTTGACGTTGAAGCCGCCGCACAGGCCGTCATCGCTGCCAAACACCACCAGCGCCACTCGATGCACGTCGCGCTCCGCGATGAGCGGCGAGTCAAACTGCTGGTCGGTCACCAGCAGGTGACTGATCACGTGCTGCACCATGTGGCGATAGGGCGACAAGCGCTGCAGCTGGCCAGTGGCCTTGCGCATCTTCGACGACGAGATCATCTTCATTGCACTCGTCGTCTTCTGCGTTGAGGCTACCGAACCTATTCGCGTCTTGAGTTCTCTTAATGTTGACATCTTGCGAACTTAAATTGCTGAAATCTTAACTGGCAGGGGCTTCCACATACTTGGCGGCCACCTGGGCTGCAGCATCCTTGAGCTTCGACATGACGTCGTCGTCAATCTTGCCGCTTCGCAGCACGTCTAGCACGTCCTTCTGATGCTTGCCGCGCAGGTAATGCAGGAACAGTTTCTCAAACTCGGCCACCTTCTCCAGGGGCACGTCGCGCAACAGTCCGTTCACACCACAGTAGATGATGGCCACCTGCTCCTCGACGAGCATCGGCGTGTACTGCGGCTGCACGAGCAGACGCTCGTTTTTGCGACCGGTGTCGATTGTGCGCGCCGTAACAGGATCGATGTCGCCACCAAACTTGGTGAACGCCTCGAGCTCGCGATACTGGGCCTGAGCAATCTTCAGCGTTCCTGCCACCTTCTTCATGCACTTGATCTGAGCATTACCACCCACACGCGATACCGAGATACCCACGTTCACGGCCGGGCGGATACCCGAGTTGAACAGGGCCGACTCCAGGTAGATCTGGCCGTCGGTGATTGAAATCACGTTGGTGGGAATATAGGCGCTCACGTCGCCGGCCTGAGTCTCGATGATGGGAAGTGCCGTCAGCGATCCGCCGCCCTTGACGATGGGCTTCAGCGGTGCGGGCAGGTCGTTCATCACGCTGGCAACGGCCTGGTTCTCATTGATCTTGGCAGCACGCTCAAGCAAGCGGCTGTGCAGGTAGAAGATGTCGCCGGGATATGCCTCACGTCCCGACGGACGCTTCAGGATCAGCGAGATCTCGCGATAGGCCACAGCGTGCTTCGACAGGTCGTCATAGATCACCAGAGCATCGCGGCCGGTGTCCCGGAAGTATTCACCGATGGCTGCTCCGGCAAACGGGGCATAGTAGCGCATCGACGCCGAGTCGGCTGCCGTTGCGGCAACCACGATGGTATAGGGCAGCGCCCCGCTCTCCTCGAGCTTGTTGACCAGCGCGGCAACGGTCGACGCCTTCTGGCCAATGGCTACATAGATGCAATATACCGGCTTGCCGGCCTCATAGCCTGCACGCTGGTTGATGATGGTGTCCACCGCAATGGCAGTCTTGCCAATCTGGCGGTCACCGATGATGAGCTCACGCTGGCCGCGACCGATGGGAATCATCGAGTCGATGGCCTTCAGGCCCGTCTGCAACGGCTGGTTCACAGGCTGACGGAAGATGACGCCAGGAGCCTTGCGCTCCAGCGGCAGACGCAGCTTCTTGCCCTCAATCGGTCCCTTGCCGTCGATGGGCTTCGCCAGCACGTTGATCACGCGACCCAGCAGACCCTCGCCCACCTCGATCGACGCAATCTCGCCCGTGCGACGAACCTTCATGTTCTCGGTCACGGTGTCTACCTCGTCGAGCAGGATGATACCCACGTCGCTCTCCTCAAGGTTCATCGCAACGCCGGTCACGCCGTTCTCAAACTGCACCAGCTCGTTGGCCTCGACATTGTGAAGGCCATAGGCATGAGCCACACCGTCACCCACCTCCAGCACCGTGCCCTCTTCCTCAAAGGCCACCTGCCGCTTGGCGATGTCATCAACGAGCTGCTGCTTCAGTATATCAGATATTTCACTGGGATTAATCATCTCTTAATAATCTGGATTTCAGTTTTTCTTTTGCAGTTGTAACCGCAATTCGTTCAACTCTCTCTTTACCGACGCGTCAAGCACCAGCCCGTTGATCTTGACGGTGAAGCCGCCTATCAGTTCGGCGTCAACCACCTGCTCAATCTCCAGCGTCTTGGCACCCAACCGACGCTTCACGATGTCGATAATGGCATTGACCTCGGCCTCGGGCATGGGAACCGCTGTGGTAATCACCACATGCGCAATCTCGTGGGCCTCGCGGTAGAGATCGACATAGGCAAGGGATATCTTCTGCAGATATTCGGCTCGGTTGTTGCGCACGCACAGCAGCAGGAACTTGTCCAGCGAGCTGCCGGGCTTGGCGCCCATGCTCTTGAGCATATAGGCTCCCTTGGCCTCGTCAGAGATTTCGGGGTTGAGTACCGCACGCTTGAGCTCGTCGATTGCGGCATAGCGGAAACTGAGCGTCTTCAACAGCTCATAGATCTCCTGCGCGTCGCCGTTCTCCACGGCAAACTTGTACAACGCTTTCGCATATCGGCGTGGGATAAGTCCGTCACTCATATCGCGTTAGTTTTTAGTCTCAACCTCACTCAGATATTGGTCAACCAGCGCACGCTGCGCGTCATCGCTCGAGATGTTCTTGCGAATCACCTTCTCAGCGATCTGCAGCGCCAGGTCGCCCACCTCGCTGCGCAGTTGCTTCTCGGCCTCCTTGCGCGACTGCTCAAGCGACACTTGAGCTGCTTGGCTCACCTTCTTCGCCTCCTCGGCAGCTTCGCCACGAGCCTTCTCAATCAGCTCGTTGCGCATCTTGGCTGCCTCGCGCAGGATGTCCGCCTGCTCGTTGCGGGCCTCGGCAATCAACTTGTCGGCCTCGGCTTTGGCATTGTCCAGATGCGACTTGGCTTCCTGTGCATAGGCCACACCCTTGTCAATCAGGTCAGCACGGTCCTCCATACTCTTGATGATGAAGGGCCATGCCCACTTGGCAAGGATGAAATAGAGGCACAAGAATGCCACAAACATCCAAAACACCAGGCCAAATTCAGGCGTGAAAAGTTCCATCTGAGACCAGGAAAATTACATGATAATAGCCAGTACACAAACGATGAGGGCCAGGAAAGCCACACCCTCGATCAGGGCAGCGATAACGATCATGTTGCTGCGGATGTCACCGGTCGACTCAGGCTGGCGGGCGATAGCCTCCATGGCCGAGCCGCCGATCCTACCAATACCGATACCTGCTGCGATTGCTGCGATACCTGCTCCAATTGCTGCGCCAAGGTTGGCCATAGCGTCTAATAAAATCATTCCTAACATAGTGTTTGAGTTTTTTAGTTGTTAATATTTTTTGTTGTTGTAATTGTTCTGTTTTTTTAGTGGATTACTTGGCCTCGTGCTCATGCGGCTCAACCAGCGCCATCGAGATGAAGATGGTGCTCAAGATCGTGAACACATAGGCCTGGATGAAGCTCACCAGCACGTCAAGCAGCAGCATGAACAGGGTGAACGCCACCGAGAAGATGCTGGTGCCGATGCCCACACCCACGCCAAACAGGTTGGTGAAGATGAAGATCAGCAACACGAGCACCAGGACCACCATGTGGCCGCTCATCATGTTGGCAAACAGTCGCACCATCAGGGCCAACGGCTTGGTGAACATGCCCAGCGTCTCAATCAACTGCATCATGGGAACGGGGCACTTGAGCATCATGGGCACCTCGGGCCAGAAGATTTCCTTCCAGTACTCCCTGGTCCCGCTGAAGGTGGTGATCAGGAACGTCAACAGGGCCAGCACCAGTGTCACGGCTATGTTGCCCGTCAGGTTGGCTCCGCCAGGGAAGACCACGATCAGGCCCAGCAGGTTCATCGTCAGGATGAAGAAGAAGGCCGTCAGCAGGTAGGGCGCATACTTGGGAGCATGCTTGCCCATGATGGGGCGGATGGTGTCACCATACACAAAGTCCACCACCAGCTCCAGGGCGCCCTTGAAGCCTCGAGGCGCCTTCATGCCCTGGCGGGCATACCACCGCTTCAGGGCCAGCACCATCCACACCACGAGCAGCGCGGCGATAAAGATGCCGGCCACGTTCTTGGTGATCGAGAAGTCCCAGGGGCGCACCTCGCTGCCGTCGGGCATGAGCTGCACGACCTTGCCGTGGTGCTCCTCGCTTGTCGAGATCTTGAAGCCCTCATAGGTCTCACCACCGGTGATGCGGTCGCTCATGAAGCAGTGCAGGCCATCCTGCCCCCACACGATGATGGGCAGCGGGATGCGGGCATGGTGGTTGAACGGCACCTCCCAGCCGTAAGCGTCACCCAAGTGCTCAAAGATCGTCTCCTTGGGGTTCAGCTCGCTGCCGTGACCCTGGGCTCGATGCTGGGCTGCACTGTAGTAGCCCAGTCCCATCAGCGCCACAATCACGAGGGCGACAACCGCGGTTATTATCTTGCTTTTCATTGCTCTGTCAATACAAGCACACCGACACCACATTATCCTTTACATCGGCCACACCGCCGTGAATCTCGCGTTCCACAGTCTTGCCTTCGGCCACATAGCTCATCGTGCCGGCCTGTAGAGCGGCAATCAGCGCTGCATGGTTGTTCAGCACCTGGAAACGGCCCATCACGCCGGGCAGAGTCACCTGCTCGACGGTGCCTTCAAACTCGATCTGTTCTGCCGATATGATTTTCAGTGTCATGTTTTATATTAATAATATAATGTATAGTCTCTCTTTAGTTCTGTTCGAGCAGCTTCTTGCCCTTGGCGATGGCCTCGTCGATGGTGCCCACGCTCAGGAACGCCTGCTCAGGCAGGTCGTCCACCTCGCCGTCCAGAATCATCTTGAAGCCGCGTATCGTCTCGGCCAGCGGCACCATCACGCCGGGCAGGCCGGTGAACTGCTCAGCCACAAAGAAGGGCTGCGACAGGAAGCGCTGGGCACGGCGGGCACGCGACACGACCAGCTTGTCCTCGTCGCTCAGCTCCTCGACACCCAGGATGGCAATGATGTCCTGCAGCTCGTTATACTTCTGCAACAGGTGGATAACGCGCTGGGCCACATCATAGTGCTCCTCGCCGATGATGTTCGGGTCCATGATGCGCGACGTCGACGCCAGCGGGTCAACGGCCGGGTAGATACCCAGCTCGGCAATCTTGCGGCTCAACACACAGGTGGCATCCAGGAAGTTAAACGTCGTGGCAGGTGCCGGGTCGGTCAAGTCGTCGGCAGGCACATACACGGCCTGTACCGAGGTAATCGAACCCGTCTTGGTCGACGTGATGCGCTCCTGCAGCTTACCCATCTCGCTGGCCAGCGTCGGCTGGTAACCCACGGCCGACGGCATGCGGCCCAGCAGAGCCGACACCTCACTACCGGCCTGGGTGAAGCGGAAGATGTTGTCCATAAACAGCAGGATGTCCTTGCCGCCGCCGTCCTGGTCGCGGAACTGCTCGGCAACCGTCAGGCCCGACAGGGCCACGCGCAGACGCGCGCCGGGAGGCTCGTTCATCTGGCCGAAAACCAGCGTAGCCTGCGAACCCTCAACCGCCTTCATGTCCACGTCCTTCAGGTTCCACTCGCCCTTCTCCAGGCCTTCCTTAAACTTGTCACCATAGTTGATAACGCCGCTCTCGATCATCTCGCGCAGCAGGTCGTTACCCTCACGGGTGCGCTCGCCCACACCGGTAAACACCGAGAAGCCGTTGTGGCCGTGGGCAATGTTGTGGATCAGCTCCATGATAAGCACGGTCTTGCCCACACCGGCACCGCCAAACAGACCGATCTTACCGCCCTTCGAGAACGGCTCGATCAGGTCGATGACCTTGATACCGGTATACAGGATTTCCTGCGAGATCGACAGGTCACTGAAGGGGGGAGCCGGCTGATGAATGGCTCGACGTGAGCCTTCCTTCAACGGCTCCAGGTGGTCGATGCTCTGGCCTATCACGTTCAACAGGCGGCCCTTGATCTGATCGCCCGTCGGAACACTGATGGGACGGCCCAGCGACTTCACGCGCGCACCGCGCTTCAAGCCGTCGGTGCTGTCCATAGCAACACAGCGCACCGTGTTCTCGCCCACGTGCTGCTCCACCTCCAGAATGAGTTCGCTGCCATCAGGACGCTCCACCGACAACGCAGTGTAGATCGGCGGACGTGAAGCGCCCTCCTGCTCAAACGCGATGTCGACAACCGGTCCGATGACCTGGGTTATTTTTCCAAAATTTTCAGCCATAATGATCTGATATGATTGCTTTATTGATTGTTGTTTGTGTTTTCTTGCTTATTGTTAGCTTGCGCTACATCACGAGCCGAAGTACCAGCCCTGGGTGACAATGATGGCCATGACCACCAGGTTCACCAGACCGATAGGCATCAGGTAACGCCACTCCAGAGCCAGCATCTGGTCGATACGCACGCGCGGGAACGACCACCGGATCCAGAAGAAGATAAACGTGATGAAGAATGCCTTGCCCAGGAACCACACCACGCTGGGTATATAGTCCATCAGCTGGTTGAAGCCGTCCCATCCGGGCACGTGCAGCGGCATCCAGCCGCCCAGAAACAGCAGCGTGGCAATGCCCGACACGATAAACAGGTTCAGGTACTCGGCCAGATAGAAGAAGCCGAAGTGGATACCCGAGTACTCGGTGTGATAGCCGGCAGTCAGCTCATGCTCTGCCTCGGGCAGGTCAAACGGGCCGCGGTTGTTCTCGGCATTGGCCGCAATGATATATATAATGAACGCGAGGATGGCAGGCAGGTGGCCCTTGAACAGGAACCAGCCGTCGGCCTGAGCCTCCACGATGCCGGTAATCGACATCGTGCCGGCAAGGCACACAATCGTCAAGATCGAGATGCCGCAGCTCAGCTCATAGCTCACCATCTGGGCACCACTTCTCATGGCGCCTATCAGCGTGTACTTGCTGTTACTCGACCAGCCGGCAAGCAGGATGCCCAGCACGCCTATCGACGACACGGCTATGATAAAGAACACGCCTATGTTCATGTCAATCACCTGCAGGCCCTTGCCCCAAGGCAGGCACGCAAACGTCAGCATCGACGCAATCAGCACCAGGTACGGAGCCAGCTTGAACAGGAACTTGTCGGTGTTCCACAGCGTGATCAGCTCCTTCTGCAGAATCTTGATCACGTCGGCAAACACCTGCAGCAAGCCCCACTTGCCCACGCGCATCGGGCCCAGACGGCACTGAATCCAGCCGCACACCTTGCGCTCGTAGAAGATGTAGAACATCGCGATCAGCGAGTAGGCCACCAGCAGCCCGACGGCTACCAGCACACACTCGATGGTCGTCGTCAGCCAGCTTGGCATGAAGCTGTTCATCCATTGGTCAAGCCATTGTGTGAGCGACGTAAAGTCGATGATATCTTGATATTTCTCCATTGTTATGCTTTTTGATGTTTCGTTCTCTCTTTAACTCGTTCTCTAGCGGTCGATATCGGGAATGACAAAGTCCAGCGACGCCGTGATCGTGATCAGGTCGGCAATCAGGTTGTCGCGGCACGTCAGGTCCACCACGCCTATCAGGTTGAAGCACGGCGACTGGAAGTGCACGCGCACGGGCTTCGTGCCGCCGTCACTCTCAATGTACACGCCAAATGCGCCGCGGCTCGCCTCCACCTGCTGATACCAGTGACCAGCGGGCAGCTTCATCACCTTGGGCACCTTGGGAGCGCAGTACTCGCCCTGCACGCCCTCGGCCTCGAGCTTGTCACAGGCCTGACGCAGGATCTTGATGCTCTGCTCCATCTCCTTCATGCGCACCATGTAGCGGTCCATCGAGTCTCCGTTCTCATAGACCACCTCGTCAAAGTCAAACTCCCCATACAACGAGTACGGGTTGGTCTTGCGCACGTCGCAGTGCCAGCCGCTGGCACGGCCCGACGGGCCCGTGATGTCATACGCGATGGCATCTTCCTTGCTCAGCAGGCCCACACCGGTCATGCGGTTCACGGCAATCACGTTGCCAGTGAACAGCTTGTGGTACTCGGCAAGGTTCTTCTCTATCACGTCACACGCGTGGCGAACGTCCTTGATGAAGTCCTCATGCACGTCGGCCACCACGCCGCCTATGCAGCTATAGCTCATCGACATGCGCGCTCCGCACGTGCGGTCAAAGATGTCATAAATCAACTCTCTCTCCCTGAATCCGTAGAAGAACGCCGTAGTCGCGCCCTGGTCCATCGTCAAGCAGCCATAGCTCAACAGGTGCGACGACAGGCGCATCAGCTCATCCATCATCAGGCGGATCAGCTCGGCACGCCTCGGAACCTCCAGGCCCAGCGCCTTCTCCACACACATGCACATGCAGTGGCGGTTCATGTGGGCAGCCATATAGTCCATGCGCTCGGTATACAGCAGCATCTGGGGATACGTCAGGCTCTCACACAGCTTCTCGATGCCGCGGTGGATGTAGCCGCTCACCACGTCGATCTTCTTCACCGTCTCGCCGTCGATGCTCGCGCGATAACGCATCACGCCGTGGGTCGACGGGTGCTGCGGACCCACGTTCACCACATACTCGTCGTCCTCAAACACCTTGCCGTCCACCTTCTTCACCTGGCCGTTCTCATCCTCGACCCAGCGGCACGTGTAGTCCTCGTTGGTCTCGTCTTCCAGGCGCAGCGGATTGCTGGCCGGGTCATAGTCCTTGCGCAGCGGGTAACCCACCCAGTCGGTGCGCAGGAACATGCGGCGCATGTCGGGATGACCGACAAACACGATGCCATAGAAGTCATACACCTCGCGCTCCTGGAAATTGGCAACGGGCCACAGGTCCACAACCGAGTGCAGCCGCGGGTTCTCACGGTCGGCGGTCGCTACCTTCACGTGCAGCAGCTCGTGGGTGCTCGTATTGGTAAGGTAATATACACAGCCCAGGGCCTCGGTCCAGTCCATGCCCACGACGGCACTCAGCACGTCATAGTGCAACTGGGTCTTTAGCGCACGGGCCAGGTCATGCCACTGAGCGTCGTCAACGGTCACCAGCGGGAACTCGCCCGTCGTGTCGACCTGAGCCTGAGGGCACAACTGCGTGATTTTGTCTTGTATCTCTGCCATATCTGTTGAATGGTTTTTGTCGGGTTAATTATTTGGACTCCTCCTTCATGTACTGCAGCCCATCGAGCTTCTCCTTACGGTTCACACCGCCAAAGTACTTCTGCACCTTGATCTTGCGCTGCAACTGCATCAGGGCATAGAAGAAGGCCTCGGGACGCGGCGGACAACCGGGCAGGTACACGTCCACGGGAATAATCTCGTCAACGCCCTTGACCACACAGTAGCTGTTCTTGAACGGACCACCGCTCACCGTGCACGACCCGCAGGCAATCACATACTTGGGCTCGGCCATCTGCTCATACAGGCGCTTCAGCGCGGGAGCCATGCGGTAGTTGATCGTGCCCTGGCACATGATGTAGTCGGCCTGGCGGGGACTGTTGCGAGCCACCTCAAAGCCGAAACGAGCCATGTCATAGCGCGCGGCACCCAGGCACATAAACTCGATAGCGCAGCAGCTCGTGCCGAAGCACAACGGCCACAGCGAGTTGCTCACGCCCCAGTTCATCAACTGGTCCAGCTTGCCCACCACGATGTTCGTGCCACCGGCGCGCAGCTGTTCCACCAGGTTATCAATATACTCGTTGTCCTTGAAGTCCTCATGCTTCATCGACTTGATCTTCACTTCCATCTCAACGCTCCTTTCTTCCAGGCATATGCCAGACCTAAAACCAGAATAACAAGGAATGTGCCCACAGCCAGCAACGCCTGGCTGCCGATGTTCTTGCAGATCGTTGCCCACGGGAACAGGAACACCGTCTCCACGTCAAACATCAGGAACAGGATCGCAAACAGGTAATAGCCCACATGATACTGGGCCATCGAGTCGCCACGAGTCGGGATACCGCACTCAAACGGCTCACCTTTCTTCTTGGTGTAACTGCGCGGGCCTATCAGCCACGCGATTACCAGGGCACCCACTACCAGCAACACACCGGTCAACGCCGCCGTTATCGCCATCGTCGTGCTCTGTACTCCGAAAATTGATAAATCCATAAAACGAAGTTCTATTATTGTTTTGTTATAATTTTTGGCAGGTTATTATATACACACAAATGCACCCAAAGCATCTCACGCACAACCACTTGCACTTTTCCGCACAAGCAATCACGCCTTCGACGCCCCAAATTGCGGTGCAAATATACACATTTTAAAATTATCAGCCAAACCATCAGCCCACCATTTTTCCCTCTTGTCAACAACTCATCCCATCCCACCCCCCAACCCCCCGTCGCACTAGTGCAAGCCATCGGCTTGTAAAAAAAATCCCCCGTTGGAGTAGTGCAAGCCTTTGGCTTGTAAAAAATAGCCGATGCCAAAATAAAAAGTTGTCCCCGTTGTCTAAAAAGTTGTCCATGTTGTCTGAAAAAGTGCAACGTTGTCTGAAAACAACGCAAAGCGGGGGACACGCACGGCGCATCCCCCACTCCACAGTATTATCTTAATGGAGTGTTTACTCCACCAGCACCAGGCGCAGGCCGGTGTTCACGTTGGGCGACGTGGGAAATCCCTCGTAACGGTAGCTCACGCGGTTCATGCGCCATGCCTGGCCCCAACTGCCGCCACGCACCACGCGGGCAGTGCCTGAGGCAGGACCGGTGGGATTGGTCACAGCGGCATCGCTGTACAGGCCGTACCAGTCGCTGGTCCACTCGGCGACATTGCCACCCATGTCATAGATGCCCAGCTCATTGGGAGCCTTTGTACCCACGGGATGCGGCATGTTCTCATATCGGTCCGCATTGGGAACGTACAACGATGAGTTGCCGGTGTGCCATGCCACCTCGTCAATGTCATCACTGCCAGGGAAGGTATAGCCCTTGCTGTAGTTTCCACCACGCGCAGCAAACTCCCACTCGGCCTCGGTCGGCAGACGGAAGGTCTTGCCCGTCTTCTGTTTCAGCTTGGTGAGGAACGACTGGATGTTGGCATAGGTCATCCTCTCGACCGGACGGGTCAGGTCGTCGGTGTAAGCATAGTCGCTCTCATACGCATACTGGAACCAGCTCGGGTTGCTGCCCATCACGGCCTTCCATAATCCCTGGGTCACCTCGGTCTCGCCGATGTAGTAATCACTGAGCGTCACCTCATGGCGCGGCTTCTCCCATGACTTGGCCAACGCGTCATCATCGCTCGCGCCCATCATGAACGTTCCGCCCGTCACCTTCACCATGTTAAATGTCACGTCACCCACGGTAAACGTCTCGATAACTGGCTCATAGGGCACATCGGTCCACACGTTGTTTATCAAGTAGTTGATGAGCTCGATGACATCCGAGATGTCTACGCTATTTGAGTAGTTCACGTCGGCAGCAGTCATGTCGATCATGCTCGCATCGTTATACTGCAGGTAGTTCAGCAGCACAATAACGTCAGTGACATTCACAGCTTGGTTGCCGTCCACGTCACCTCGCATCGGAGCATTCTGGCCACTCATCGGCAGCCAGCTCAGCGCCATCAGGCACAATGCACACGCGGTTTTAATAACGGTCTTTCTTTCCATTGTCTGATCAAAATAGGATGTTTACGTAATTATATTGACTAAATTAAAAATCTCGATTAGGTTTAAAAAATCTCGCAAATGTAATGATATTTTTTAAAATAGTAACAAAAATGTCAATAATTTATAGCAATGATATAGCCCATATCATTATCGACACATCAGTGCATCAAGTCGATTTTTAGAAACGATTATCATCTCTATTTCCCAATTACTTCGTACCTTTGCAGCCATGAAAAAAACAGCAAACATCATATTTTCCTGCCTGTTGGCAACCACGGCAGCGACGGCGGCCCCGGCCGATGAGGCCCGGGCGCTATCCGACACACTCTCGCTACATGAGGTCACCGTCACGGCCATCAAGCAGAGCGCCGACATGCGCACCCAGGCGACAGCTCTCACGGTCATCGACCGACAACAAGCCGAACGAGACCTGGTGCAATCGCCCAAAACAGCCGCACAGCTCGTGCCCAACATCTTCTTGCCCGACTACGGCAGCCGAATGACTTCCACCGTCTATGTCCGCGGCATCGGCACGCGCATCGACCAGCCTGCAGTGGGGCTTACGGTCGACAACGTGCCTGTCATGACCAAGGAGAACTACGACATCGACATCATGGACATCGCGCGCATCGAAATGCTACGCGGACCGCAAAACACCCTCTACGGGCGCAATACGCTGGGTGGACTCATGAACGTCTACACCCTCTCACCACTCAACTATCAGGGTACCCGCGCCGTCGTCGAGGGAGCCAGCCACGGCACGTGGCGCGCCGGTGCCAGCCACTACAGCCGCTTCAACAGCGACCTCGGCATCTCAATCTCGGCACTGTATGCCTCGACCGGCGGCGAGTTCACCAATCAGTACAATGGCAAGCGTTGCGACTGGGAACGCTTGTTCACCGCTAGGGCCAAGGTCGAGTGGCGCAGCCAGGACGGCTGGTACCTCAACAACGTCGCCTCGGTAACGGTGAGCCGCCAGGGCGGATACCCCTACGAGTGGGTCGAGACGGGACGCATTGCCTACAACGACACGTGCTTCTACCGACGCACTTCTGTCATGGACGGGCTCACACTGCGACGCGACTTCGACAGTTGGACATTGTCCAGCATCACCAGCTACCAGTACATCGACGACAACATGACGCTCGACCAGGACTTCACGCCACACGACTATTTCACCCTCACCCAGGCTCGACGCGAGCATGCCATCACGCAGGACTTCATCGCACGCAGCCACAACAAGACCGACGGCTACAACTGGCTCGCAGGGGCCAGCGGATTCTTCCGCCGCTACCGCATGGACGCTCCGGTCACCTTCTATGACTACGGCATCGACCAACTCATCGAGAAGAACTTCAACGATGCCATGTCCCAGTATCACATCACATGGGACACCCGCTCCTTCCTGCTGGGCAGCCACTTCACCAGCCCCAACTGGGGCGCTGCTCTCTACCACGAGAGTTCCTATCACTGGGGACAGTGGACTCTGCTGGCGGGATTGCGTCTTGACTACGAGCACGCACGGCTCAACCACCACAGCGTCACACACACGGGATACAAGATCCTCCTCACGGCGACCGGCGAGATGTTTGCACACGGCGACATCGACATCGACGACCACGGCACCCTCAACAAGGATTTCTTCGACGTCCTCCCCCACGTGAGCATCACGTGGCACCCTTGGCCGGGCAAGAACCACACGGTATTTATCGCTGCATCGCGCGGCAGCAAGGCCGGCGGATTCAATACACAGATGTTCAGCGATGTGCTACAGCAACGGCTCATGAAGATGATGGGCATCGGAGTCCAGTACGACATCGACAAGATGGTCGGCTACAAGCCCGAGAAGGCTTGGAACTACGAGCTGGGCGGACATTTTGAATGCTGGGACGCACGCGTCCAGAGCGACCTGGGACTCTTCTTCATGGACTGTCGCGACAGGCAGCTCACGGTTTTCCCTCCGGGCACCACAACGGGGCGCATGATGACCAACGCCGGCAAGACCCACAGCTGGGGCGCCGAGTTCACCATGGCGGTCACGCCCACACGATTAACACACCTCAGTTTAAGTTATGGTTTCACTCACGCCACCTTCAGGCAATACGACGACGGCAAGGTCGACCACAGCGGCAAGCGCGTGCCCTATGCACCCATGCACACCCTCTTTGCCGAGGCAGCACAGTCGTTCAAGCTGGGCGGCGATGACAACAAGCTCATCACGCTGGCAGCCGACGTGCGGGCAGCAGGCGACATCTACTGGGACGAGGCCAACACCATGCGACAGCCCTTCTACGCCCTCATGGGCGCTTCCATCACCTGGCAACAACCCCGTTACAGCCTGCAACTGTGGGGCCGTAACCTCACCGACACCCAGTACAAGACGTTCTACTTCGTCTCCATTCAGCACCACTTCCTCCAGCGTGGACACGGACGCAGCCTCGGCGCCACACTACGCCTCAACTTCTGACAACACAATCAGTAGCAGCAGGAAGGGGGACGAGACGCAAGCGACCTAACGGTAGCAGTGCTTTACTTCCACACAGTGTTCACATAGCATTTAGAGCGTTGCACCCACTATTTGCTTAAAAACATTTGGTGCGTTCAATCTTTTTTCCTAATTTTGCGCCCCAAACAGCTTATCAAACACCTGTTAACTAACATATTACATAATTATAACAAATTCTAATGAAAAAGTTCTTTTCTATCTTTTGCTTAGCCGCATTACTGGGCCTGCTGTGCTCCGCATGCGGTGACAACGATGAGCCTGACACGCCCGTGACCCAGAACCTGGTAAGCGTTCATGTCGACGAGAGCGACCTCTACTTCGTCTTTGATATCGACAAGACCAACGACAAGGCCACCATCTACATGTACAACATCCAGTTTGCTCCCAGAGCTCCTAAGATGAACCTGCGAGTGAATGTTCCCGCGAGCCTCGATAGCGACGGCAAGACCTATACCATGTCCGGCACCAACCTCGTGGCCGAGATGGACATGCCCAGCGCTGGCGGATGGATTCCGATGGAAGACGAGCAATACCAGCTCAAGAACCTGGTGTGCACGGTGAGCCCCGCCGCCAAGTCCTATTCCATCTCATTTGACGCCCACGGCGGACACTTCGAGGACAGCGGCAAGCTGCAATAGTCGCGATTTTTAACGAGATTTAATACAAAAAACATGACAAATGGCGCAAGATTCAGTGCGCCGTTTGTTTTTTAGGTGTATCTTTGTCGCCACATAACAATTCACTTTACACCATTTATTAGATGATATGAAACAAATCCTTTTGATGATAGCGGCCCTGGGACTCATCCTGGGTGCCATCTCTTGCAGCGACGACGACGAGCCCAAGCGCGGCAACGGCAAGTTCACGGTCAATACCACCATGTTCAACCACATGTACAACACCACGTCCGGCGTGGTCATGGGCATGACCACCACCCGCAACAAGCTCACGCTCGACACCGTCAGCCACAAGGCATCACTCGAACTCAACTACAACGACGGCAACGGCAACCAGGTGTTCAAGATCGACGACATCGCCGTTACCACCAAGCGTTTAGGCTTCTTTGAGCTGCGCTCGCCCAGCATCAGCTCGTTCAACGGCTATGTCGACATCAACCAGGGTGCCATGCGATACGACTACACCACGCCCGGCGGCATCCGCGTCATCTCCATGACCCCCGAGGTCTTCTTCCTCAAGACCAAGACCACCCTCACCTACGACGACACCACCAAGTCCAACACCGTCGACAACGCCATGTACCAGTTCAACGTCATGCCCGAGGCCGGCACAGCCAGCATCATTGTCATGCAGGTCGTTCACGCCAAGGACAGGAAGTACTTCAACAGCATCACGGCAGCCAGCGTGCCCTACTCCGTCACGCCCGACGGCTTTACCATCAATGCTTCCAACCTCAACACCAACGCCTACTACGTCTTGCACTACACCGACTCGCTCGGCACCACAATCAGAACCACCAACAAGTATCCGTTCAAGACGTTCAACGCCACCGTCAATCTCGTCGACGACCAGTTCGAGGCCAACTACATGATCGGCTCCAGCGCAACCGCCACGGCTACCGGCAAGGCCTATCCCGACTATAACGCCTATTAATCACTATCAACAATATTATTACATCATCATCGACAATGAAAAAACTGTTTATCTATCTCTTGGCTTTCACGGCCACGTTGATGCTCGATTCTTGCATCAACAATGATGACCCGGTCAGCAAGCAGTCAGTCACCGTCACCGTCAACAACCGAGCCATCAACGGCCAGCAGGTGATCTTCTCTCAAGGATCGGCCAAGGTCGAGATCAATTACACCGACCAGACCATCCAGTTCTCAACCGACTTCAAGGATGCTCAAAATCAGCAGCGTTCCATATCCACTCCCGTCATGGACATGACCTTCACCAAGTTGGGACTCTATCACTTCCAGACTGTTGTATCACAGGCCTCTAGCTCCATCAGCGGATTGGACGGATACCTCGACACCAACACGGGCGTCCTCTGGTTCACTATCAACGACAATGCGGGACAGGTCTACTCCACCTCCCAGCTGCTCTATGGCTACGTCACCACGACGGTCACCAATCCCGACAACGGCAACCACTTCAACCATGAGCAGTCGGCCTATCTGTTCACCATCGATGCCAAGGGTGAGACTTGCATCCTCAGCATCAGCAACTTCGTGCCCAACATCGTCGGCACCGTACAGGAGACCGAAATCCGCTACGACGGCCTTAAGGTGACGCCCACCCTCACGGGATACACCGTCACGGCCGACAAGGTCGAGTCCAACTTCAAGAACATGTACACCATCACCGACCTGACCTTCAACCTCAACGACCAGTGCAGGGTCATCAGCGGCTCCTTCAAGTGTTCCGACCTCGACTTCACCGTCAGCGGCCGGCTCCTCCCGCAGGCCAATTAACCCCAGCACGATACACGTTACACCTCAAGTTACTGAAGTGGCTTCACCACTTCAGTAACTTGATTTTTTTTTACGACTTGTCAGGAATTCTTCTTGTAGCTCATCACGGCCCATGCGGCCATCACGCTGCCTATGCCCAGCAACGCTGCCAGCTGGTGCCACACACTCGACAGGCCGCCACCGCGCACAAACACCGTCCTGACCGCGTCGATGAAGTACGACATCGGGTTCACATACGTCGTTCCATAGGCCCACGTCGGCATCGACCGCGACGGCGTGAACAGCCCGCTCAGCAGCAGCATCAGCACCACAAAGAACCACATCACGAATATCGCCTGCTGCATCGTGTCGCTATAGTTGCTGATCATCAGGCCAAACGAACTCCAGAACAGCGCCAGCGACAACGCCAGCACATAGATCAGCCACAGCGGGCCTGCACTCGTGATGCCATACACCACCCAGGCCAGCACCAGGCACACCGTGATGACAAACACGGCGATTATCCAGTACGGTATCAGCTTGGCCAGGATAAACGACCACTTGTTCACCGGCGTCACGTTGATCTGCTCAATCGTCCCCGCCTCTTTCTCACCCACAATGTTGAGCGCCGGCAGGAAACCCGTCATCAGCATCATCACGATGGCAAACAGCGCGGGTATCATGAACAGCTTGAAGTTCAAGTGCTTGTTATACAGGAACAAGGTCGACACCTGCGACTGCATCGCGGCGACTTCGGGTCGAGCCTGCGCGGTGACAATCTGCGTCAGGTACGACGACCCTATCGAGCCCTTGGTGCCGTTCACGGCGTTGGCGGCAATCAGCACCTGCGGCTGCCGGCCCAGTTCCACGTCACGCCCGTAATTCTGCGGGATGACCAGCACCACATCGGCGTGCGAACGCTCCATTTCCTGCAGCGCGGCACGATAAGTCGGCTGCTGTCCGCTATAGATAAAGTAGTTGCTGGCTTCAATGCTGTGGACAAGCTGCTGTGACAACGTCGACCGGTCATTGTCCACGATGCTCACCTTGACGTTCTTCACTTCCATGTTCATCACCCACGGCAGCACACACATGATCACGATGGGAAACGCCACGATGAGCCGCGGCAGGAAGGCGTTGCGCCTGATCTGGATAAACTCCTTCTGTATGAGATATTTCAGTGTCATGGCTTCTACTCGAGTCGTTGGTTAAACTTAGCCAGAGCCAGGCCCATCAGCACCACCAGCATGAGCGACAGGATGCCCAGTTCACGCAGCACCTGCTCAACGCCCACGCCCATAATCATCAACTTGCGCATAGCCTCGATGTAATACCGCGGCGGCACCACGGCCGATATCCACTGCAGCACCGTGGGCATCGACTCCACCGGGAACAGCATCCCGCTCAGCATCACGATGGGCATCAGCAGCACCATCGCCGACATCAACAGCGCCACCAGCTGCGTCTGGGCCACGTTAGAAATCAGCAACCCCAGCGACAACGCCAGCAGGATGTAGATCGTCGAGATAAACAGGATCCAGAACAGCGACCCCGCCAGCGGCACCCCTAGCACATAGTGGGCCATCAGCAGGATGATGATCAGGATGACAAAGGCCAGCAACAGGTAGGGTATCGCCTTGGCAATGATAATCATCAGCGGCTTCACGGGCGACACGAGCAGCACCTCCATTGTGCCCTTCTCCTTCTCCCTGACAATCGAGATCGACGTCATCATCGCGCACACCAGCATCAGCAGCATGCCCATGATTGCCGGCACAAAGTTATAGGCCGACTTCAGCTGCGGGTTATACAGCATCTTGGCGTTCACCACGCCACTGTCGGCGTTGGTAATCACGGCGGTAGCATAGCTCGTCCACAGCTGTGCCATGTTGGGATCGGCACCGTCAACGATAAATTGCACCCCCGTGTGCTTCGAAGCAAAATCGGGGCCGAACACGATGGCCAGGTCGGCCTTCTGGCCGCGTATGGCGAGCTCGGCCTCGCGCGGCGTAGCCACCGTTGCCACAATAGTAAAATATTCCGACTCCGCCAGCCGATTCACGGCCCGCTGCGTCATGTGGTCCATCGAACTGGTAACCACCACGGTACGCACATTGCGCACGTCGTTGGTGATGGCAAACCCGAACAGCAGCATCAACACCAGCGGCATGCCGAACAGGATGAGCATCGTCCGCTTGTCGCGCACGATGTGCTTCCCTTCCTTGATAACCATTGAGATAAACTGTTTCATTTTTATTCTTCAGTTTTGAGTCTCAAAAAAACTCTAATCGCTGCTGCGCGTGGCTTGGCGAGCCAGATGGGTGAACACGTGGTCCATATCGGGCTGGTTGTACTTCTGTTTCAATTCGTCAGGCGTACCCATGGCCTTGATCTTGCCGTCAACCATGATCGAGATGCGGTCACAGTACTCAGCCTCGTCCATGTAGTGCGTTGTGACAAACACGGTGATGCCGCGATCGGCTGCTTCATAGATCAGCTCCCAGAACTGACGCCGCGTCGCGGGATCCACGCCCCCGGTCGGCTCGTCCAGGAAGACGATGTCTGGCTCATGAAAGATGCTCACCGAGAATGCCAGCTTCTGCTTCCACCCCAGCGGCAGCGATGCCACCAGGTCGTCCTTGTGCTCGGCAAACTCCAGCCGGGTGAGCAGCTCGTCGGTCTTGCGCGCAATCTCAGCGTCGCTCATCCCGTAGATGCCGCCAAACAGCCTGATGTTCTCCTTCACCGTCAGGTCCTCATAGAGCGAGAATCGCTGGCTCATGTAGCCGATGTGCTGCTTGATCTGCTCGTGCTCACGGCTGATGTCATAGCCCGCAACGCGCCCCGTGCCGCTCGTCGGCTGGTTCAGCCCCGTGAGCATGTGCATCGCGGTGGTCTTGCCGGCTCCGTTGGCACCCAGAAAGCCGAAAATCTCTCCGCGCTTGACGCCGAAACTGATGTCGTCAACGGCATGAAAACGCCCGAAGGCCTTCACCAGGTGCTCAACCTCGATGACGTTCTCTTCCTGAACCTTCCCGCCTTGATCGTGGTCGATGCTGGGGGGATTGAACACGTCGGCAAAGCGATCCAGTATCTCCTCCGGCGTGCCGGTGCCCCGCACCTGGCCATTGTCCAGAAAGGCGACGCGCTCACACCGCTTCACCTCGTCGAGATACGGTGTCGACGCCACTATCGTGATGCCTCGCTCCTTCAGGCCCGACAGCATGTCCCAGAACTCCTTGCGCGACACGGGATCAACACCGGTCGTCGGCTCGTCAAGCAGCAGCACGCTCGGCTGGTGCACCAGCGCACACGACAGCGCCAGCTTCTGCTTCATGCCGCCCGACAGCGCTCCGGCCTTGCGGTCCTTGAATCGCTCAATCTGGCTGTAGATCGCCTTGATGCTATCATAGCCGGCCTCGACCGTCGTCCCGAACAGCGTCGCAAAGAAACGCAGGTTCTCCTCGACCGTCAGGTCCTGGTACAGCGAGAACTTCCCGGGCATGTAGCCCACCCTGCGCCTGATCTGTTTCATCTGCCCCACCACGTCATAGCCGTCGACGCTGGCCGTGCCGCTATCGGGCAGCAACAGCGTGCACAGGATGCGGTACATCGTCGTCTTCCCGGCTCCGTCTGGGCCGATCAGGCCGAACACCTCGCCCTGCTTCACCTCGAGCGACACTTCGTCCAGTGCCTTCACGGCGCCGTAGACCTTCGACACCTTTTTTACCTCTATCGCATTCATCTTCATGTCTGTGCTCTATTCTATCTTGCCTTTCTCGACAAGCTAGAACTTCACCTCGCCATACATCCCTATCTTCACATACCCGTCGTTCTGGATGGCAACCTTCACCGCATACACCAGGTCGGCGCGCTCGTCGTCGGTCAGGATGGTCTTCGGCGTGAACTCCGACCGGCTCGAGATCCACGTCACCGTGCCGGCATATTCTTTCTTCTGACCGTCGCCATAGTCGGCAAACACCTTGCATGCCTGCCCCACCTTGATCCGTTGCAGCTGGGCCGATGTCACATATGCTCTGATGTACATCGTCTCCACGTCGGCCATCTTGAACAGCGGCTTGCCTGTGGTCACATACTCGCCCTGCTCCACATACTTCTCCAGCACGGTGCCAGCCTGCGGGGCCACGATTTCGGCATTGGCGATCTGGTCGTCAAGCTGGCGTTGCTGCGCGGCGATGCCCGCCACTTGCGAGTCGATGCCGTCCATCTGTGCCCCAAGGCCTTTGCCCTGCTCGGCCAGGGCGGCATTGTTGCTGCCTATCTGGTCACGTGTCGCCTCCAGCTGTCGGTTCAGCACCTTGATCTGGTTGTCGATGTCGTCCAGCTGCTTGCGCGGCACGGCGCCGTCCTTGACCAGCTCGGCATACCGCTGACGCTCGCGCTTGGCGTTGGCAATCTGCTGCTGGATCGACGACAGCTGCTTGTTCAGGTCCAGCTGCTGCCTGTTGGTCGCAGTGCGGTTCGACGACAGCTGCCGTTTGCTGGCCGCCAGCTGGTTGCGCTGGCTCTCCAGCTGCTGGCGTTGCATCTCCAGCTGGTAGGTGTCAATGCGCCCCACCTGGGCCCCGCTTTCCAGCGTCTGGCCCTCACTCACGGTAAAGGTCTTCAGCTCTCCGGTAGCCTTGGCACTCACGGTCACCTCCGTGGCCTCAAACGTCCCCGTGGCGTCATACGCCTTCTCTTTCTTGCCGCAAGCCACCAGCAACAGCAGTACCGCGCTTGCAATAATTGTCATCTTCTTCATCGTTATCTTGGTTGTTTAGTTGTTAGTCGTGTATTTTAGGTCATACATCTGCTTGAGCAGCTCCACTTCGTGAATCGATTGCTGCACTCGGGCTGCATTCTCGCTGTTGATGTCGCGCAGCAGGTCGTTCACGTCGATGATGCCGTGCGACAGCTTCGACTCGGCGGCCTTGCGCACCTGCTCGCGCAGCGCGATGATTTCTTCATCCTGCGCCATCAGCTTGCGGTAACGGGCGATGGCCTCGTTCTGCTGCATCTGGTCCAGCCGGTTGTTGAACAGGAACACGTCACGCTGGTTCTCGGCCTGCTTGCGTTGCAGCTCCACCTTGGCCTTGTCATTCCGATGGGTATACAGCGCGCCTATGTTCCACGTCAGCCGCGCGCCCACCATGCCGTTCCACGACCACGCTCGGCCCATCATGTCCTTAAACATGTTATATCCCGGATAGCCGTAATAGCCCTGCGCAAACAGTCCGACGCGTGGCAGCAGCGATGCCGTCAGCAATCGCTCCTGGGCATCAGCCAGGCGCAACTGGCTGTCAATCAGGCGCAGCTCGGGACGGTTATTGCCCTCAATCGGCGCGGCGATGCCGGGCTTGACCACCTCAGTCACCTCCATGCCGCACAAGCTCGACAGCATCTCGGCCAGCACCCTACGCTGCGACGACAGCGTCGTCTGCTGTTGCACTACGTTCAGCCGCTCAGCCTTCACGTTGTTCAGGTCACACTCGGCGGCGGTGCCGTGTTTCACCATCGACGTGAGCTTCTTCTCGCTCGAGGACAGCTGCTCCTGCAGGTCGGCGTTCAGCCTGAGCTGGTCATCCAGCAGCAGCAGGCCAAAGTACATCTCGTTCACCCGCTGGCGCACCTGATACAGACTCACATCCAGCCGGGCCTGTTCCACCACGGCCTGCTCGCGTGCCACCTGTTTCTGGGCGCCGATCGTGCCGCCGTCATAGAGCGTCTGCTGCACGTCCAGGCCCACGCGGTACTGGTCCTTCGCCAGGCCCTTCATGTCAATGCCCGTCTGCCGCAGCATTCCTTTCATCTCGTCGGGCCACGCGGTCACTCCGCTCTGGTATGTCGCCTGGGCCGTTGCGGTCACCTGCGGCAGCCACCCCTTCTGGATGTTGGCCACGGTAAGGTCGGCCGTGCGCGCAATCAGGTCATGCTGGGCAATCAGCGGATAGTTGCGCTCGGCGGCCTGCTGGCACTCTTCCAGGCTCTGGCCCCATGTGCTCACGGCCAGAACACTGGCAGCCACAATTGTCATTATCCTTTTCATAATTAGTTCGATTTGTTTACTCGTTGCAAAATTACGCTATACCCGTTTTTCCATCGCTATCCAAAACTAGAAAATAATGGCTTTTTTGTACAAATTCCTTCTTTTTTTTGTCCACAACCGTTTTTAGCGCTATCTTTACGTCCAAAATTTTAAAGTTATTCTCCACATGGACGACATCCGGCAACTCAACCTGGCTCAACTCAAGCAGCTCATCCAGTCCAACGATGAGCTCATGGTGGGCAACTACATCTCACAGAACCTGGTCGTGGCACGCAATGTACAGGTTTCAATCATCGCGGCTCAGTTCTCAGGCACGCCCACCTTGCTGCCCGAGATGCGCATCTTGCTCATCACGCGTGGCTCGGCTTGCATGACGCTCAACATGATTGACCACAACATCACGGCAGGCGACCTCTTGTACCTGGGCACCAACGGCATCATACAGTATCGACAGGCTTCGCCCGACATCCAGGCCCTCGGCATCTCCATGAGCGACGACCTCTTTCAGCTCGCCATCGGCAACAGCATCCCTGGGGCTTTCGATGGACACCTGCGCGATTTCCAGCTTCACCTCCAGCCCCATGAGGCTTCGTTCTACGACAACATCCACCACATGATCCATCAACACACTGGCATGCCAGGACACAGCAGTCAGGTCACCCTGCACCTGCTCAGCGCCCTGCTGTGGTTCGTCAACCACCTCTGGCAACAGCATGAGCAGTCCTCCTCGCTCAACCTTTCGCGGGAGCAACGACTGTTCTCCCACTTCGTCCAGCTCGCATCACGATATGCACCCGAGCACCACACCATCGACTTCTATGCTCGACACCTTTGCCTCACGCCGCGATACCTCAGCACCATCATCCGCCAGGTCAGCGGCAAGACCGCCAAGCAGTGGATCGACGACGCCTTGATAACCCGCATCAAGATCGAACTTCGACACTCTTCCAAGCCCATCGCCACCATCGCCGACGACATGAACTTCCCCAACCCTTCGTTCTTCGTCAAGTTCTTCAAGCGCATGACAGGCATCACCCCCAGCCAGTTCCGACGGTGACAGAAACTAAAAAAATCATAAATCTTTGACGTTTTAAAGCACGATGGCAAAATTTTTGCTACCTTTACCGCTCAAAATAATTTTCAGCTATGGCAGCACGCGAGAAATATGACGAGGCTGCGGTCGTCGAGCAACTCCACGACCCCAAGCTTTGCAAGTCGGCTTTCAGTAAGGTCATCGAGCACTACAGCTCACAGCTTTACTGGCACATTCGTCGCATGGTCATCGACCATGACGACGCCAACGACGTGCTCCAGAACACCTTCCTCAAGGCTTGGACCAGCATCGACAACTTCCGCGGCGACGCCAAGCTCTCAACATGGCTCTACAAAATCGCCATCAACGAGTCCATCACTTTTGTCAATAAGAAGAAGGTCATCAACCAGCTCTCCATCGATGACGATGACAGTTTCCTCGTCAACCAGCTCGAGGGCGACCAGTGGTTCGATGGCGACCAGGCACAGATCAACCTTCAGAAGGCCATCGCTTCGCTGCCCGAGAAGCAGCGCATCGTCTTCAACCTCCGTTACTACGACGAGATGAAGTACGACCAGATGAGCGAGATTCTTGGCACCAGCGAGGGGGCGCTCAAGGCATCCTACCACCATGCGGTCAAGAAAATAGAACAATTTTTAGGTGAAACAGAATAATTTTTATCATCACCCATTAAACTTTTTTGACATTCGCTAGTCAAACATGCGTTATGAAACAACAAGACTCCACAATATTAACCAAATACGGTAAGGACTCAGGATTCAAGGTTCCTGACAATTACTTCGACGATTTCAACAAGCGCATGGCATCCATGCTGCCCGATGTCGAAATCACGCCCGTCGACGTCAAGCCCACCACTTGGCAACGCATCAGGCCGCTTGTCTACATGGCCGCCATGTTTGCTGGGGTGTGGTGCATGATGAACGTCTTCACACACTTCACCAGCAACAGCAACATGGACAGCGTCCGGGCCGTCGCCGAGAAGTTGCAGGACGACAACAGCAACATGGACGACTTTATCATGAGCGGTTCCGTCAGCGACTACGACATCCTCAACTACGAGGACTCCGTCATGATGAGTAACCAGCAGGACATCAACAATCAATAGACCACAGGCAAGGAGGATTGGATATGAAGAGGATTTTTACTGTCATCATGCTTGTGCTCGCCATCACAGCGACTGCACTCGCACAGAACGGACGCACCAAGTTCGCTGCCGACATGTATCAAGCCAAGCATGAGATGATTATCCGTGAGCTCAGCCTCACACCTTCGCAGCAGAAGCAGTTCATGCCTCTCTACGAGCAGATGGAACGAGAAATCTACGAGGTCAACCGCAACGCCAGAGCACTCGCCGCCGAGGTAGAGAAAAAGAAGAATCCATCCGACCGCGACTACGAGGCTGCGGCATCAGCCCTTTCCAACACCAGGATGCGGGAAGGCGAAATCGAGTCCAAGTACTTCGACAAGTTTTCCAAGATCCTCTCCAAGAAGCAGCTCTTCCAGCTCAAGCAAGCCGAGGCCAAGTTCACCCGACAGATGCTTGCCAAGAAAAAAGGAAAATAATAAAACAATAACTATAATTTCCCCCAGAATCCCGCCCTTCCCATGCGGGATTCTCTTTTTCCCCTCTTTTAAAAAAGAAGAAACCCTATCCCCCTTGTCTTCCCACCCGTTGAAGTATTACGAGCCACCGGCTCGTAAAAAAGAAGAAAGTTTGTCCTTCTTGTCTTTCTTGTCTTCCCTTCTGTCGAAGTATTGCGAGCCTCCGGCTCGCAAAAAAGAA
>CAMJXD010000021.1 GCA_946409635.1 uncultured Prevotellaceae bacterium | reverse complement strand
AAAACCTCACCTCCGAGAAAGGGCTCGAACACCGCTCAAAAAGACCCATAGAGCCGGAGGCCGTGTTCGGGCAGATGAAGAACAACATGCACTACAAACGCTTCCGCCACTTCGGCAAAGACAAGGTCACCATGGACTTTGCCTTCTTCGCCATCGCCTTCAACATCAAGAAAATGGCCGCAAAAATCGCAAAATCCGCCTGAAACGGAGGAAATACGCCCCATTTTTGCCATTTTGCCGTCACAGCTCGGTCTTTACCTCATGAGAATCGAGCGTACAGACAAAACAAAGAAAAAACAGCCGCCTGAAAAATATCCCATTCTCAGGCGGTTGACTTGCAAAGAGGGTGAGCCATAACTGAATTATGACACACCCTCTTATTTTCGAGTCAAACTCGTACCCAGAGCCGGATTGTTCTCAGCCTCACTATATCTAATCAAGACTAATCATATCTAACATATAATCAATGTTTTATGACAATCGACAACTTAGATAGATTTAGATATGAATAAGTAGAAATGACAAAAAGTTCAAGTAAAGTTCAAGTAAAACAAAAGTATTGATTGGTTCATCTATAACAACTACTCCTTAAAAACTATGCACAATTTTTGAGTCTCGCATTGAGCGAAATTATTCTAAAAAATCTTGCAAACATCAAAGATTAAAAATAACTTTGCGAATTAGTTGTGAAATGGAAATTCAAATGCTTAATAACAAATTCTTATATTGTTAAATAAGCAATAGACACAACACCCAAATAATACCCATATATTTTTATTACTTTTTGCGCTTTCTTGATTAAAGATATGGCTGAGAATTTTGTAAAGCAGATAGATGATAACTATGATGTTGAAACTAATGTTTATAATAGCATATTTCAGCAGTACGAACGAATCGTAATTCAGAGTCTAATTACATCCTTTGGACTTGACTTTTTAGTACAGGATCAATATGGAGGTGATGTTGATACAATTCATAATGTGCGTCAGATTGGTAAAGACAAGGAAATGACTTATAAGAATAAGCGAAATGAAGTAGCATCAAATAATCAAATAGCTTATAAGGAAGTAGACTATCGTGCAGATAGTAGGTACCGGGACAAAAAGCGTTTAGCTCATAAAGAATATAATGAAAAAGGTACTTTAATAAAAGATGTGTATACTGGTAAGAGTTTAAGATATGCAAAGGCTTCGGCTATTCCAAAGGAACTCCGGGTTGAATTAGATCATGTAGTTGAATGTAAAGGTATCCATGAGGATAAAGGTCGTATATTGTCTGGTTTGAATGGAGTTGATCTTGCTAATTCTGATGACAATTATGCCTGGACTAATAAAAGTATGAATGCGTCAATGGGAAGTTGGGCCCGTCATGTAAACGATAAGTGGAAAAAGGAGCATGGTTGCGATGCTCCATTATCAGAAGTAGATATGAAAGCTTATCTTAATGCCCATCCTGAGATTGATACAAAAACAAGAGAAAGGATGCTGGCTCAGTATGATAAATCTCGAAAAGCCTATGATGACAAAATTAATAGAGCTTACTACACGAGTCCCGTATTTTTCAAAGATACAGCCAAAGCAGCTGGGAAAGTGGGTGTTGCAATGGGATTGCGTCAAGCTCTTGGCTTAGTTTTCACTGAAATATGGTTCTCTGTCCGAGATGAAATAAAGCAAGGGAAAGAGGAAGGTAAAGCGTTATTCCGCTGTATAGCTTTTGGCATTAAAAAAGGCTATGAAAATGCGAAGTTGAAATACAAGGAAATATGGCAAAAGTTTATTGAGGGTGCAATAGGTGGTGTTTTAGCATCGTTGACAACAACTCTTTGCAATATCTTCTTTACTACAGAAAAGAATATCGTAAGGATAATTCGTCAGTCATGGGCTTCTTTGGTTGAAGCAACCAAAATATTATTGTTCAACCCAGATTTCCTTCCTTTTGGAGAACGGTTTAGGGCAGCTGCTAAAATTATCGCAACCGGAGCCAGTGTTGTTGTTGGTACATTAGTAGGAGATTTAATTGCTAAAACGGGCATTGGTGCTATTCCAGTTGTCGGAAATATTGTGCAAACTTTTTGTGCTACTTTAGTTACAGGCATCATGAGTTGTTCACTTCTTTATCTTTTGGACAGAAATTCTGTGGTTAATAAGATCGTGCAATTGTTGAATTCAATCCCAACTATTGATGATATTGTTGTTTACTATCGTAAGCAGGCTCAGTTATTGGAAGAATATTGTGCCAAATTGATGGATATTGATTTAGAGAAATTCAAAAAAGAAGTAGAATCATATCGAGATGCTGTATTCATCATCGAAAATGCAGATAATCAACAAGAATTGAATTTTGCTTTGCGAACTGTATATAAAAGGCTAGAAATTGCATCTCCTTTTGGGGAGGATATTGGTTCTTTTATGTCCGATCCTAACAGCATATTAAAATTCCAGTAATGTTTGAATGTGATAAGTGCGGTGAATGTTGCCGACATCTAAAAGGCATTTCTATCTATGCAGATTTGGATAGAGGTGATGGTGTTTGTAAATATCTTAAAGGAAATCTTTGCAGTATTTATGAAGAGCGGCCTCTGTTTTGCCGGGTAGATGAATGTTATGACCAATTCTTCAAAGAAGAATATACTCGTGAAGATTTTTATAAATACAACTACGAAATATGTAACAAATTAAAAAATAAAAAGAAATGTTTTTAAATTCACTTAATCCAAAAGAAAAGGATAATTTTTTGAAACTTGCTGTAGCAATAGTCAAAGCTGATGGCATTGTAGAAGAATCAGAAAAGCTGGTATTGTCTGCATACGCAAACGAAATGCAGATACCCGTCTGCAGCCTTGACGAACAAGGTGATACCTCTATGATTATAGAGGAAGTCGCAAAGACTTCAACGGTGCAAACCAAAAGAATCATCTTTTTGGAATTAATGGCGTTGGCATTTGCTGATGGCAACTATGCCTTTGAAGAAAGAGAGTTAATAAAACAGTTAGCGAATGCATTTGAGTTTGATAATGCTTTTATTGAGCACGCGATCAATCTTCAAGATGCATACGTCTCAGTTTATATGTCATTACTCAATTTAGTAGAGAAAGGAGAATAGACATGCCATTACCTTTGATTTTAGGAATTGCCGCAGCTGTCACGGGAACAACGGGTGTCGGACTCGGTATTTATGGCGGTGTTAAAATGAAACAAGCCAATGATAAATTAAAAGAAGCTCAAAAAAGAAATGATTCAAATCATGCTCGCCTCAAGAGGATGAATATAAGTGCATGCAAAGCAATGGATACTTTGGGCGAGAATGAAATGAAAGTCCTTTCAGAATTCCAACATTTTTCTGATTTGTTTGAACGGATTAAAAATCGTCCTGAATTTGTCAATATAAAAATCGGCGATGTATATATTCCAAAGTTTAACGGTAGCGAAATTAAGAAAGTATCAGTTGGAGCAAGTGTCCTTTTAGGCGCTTTAGGAGGAGCTACTTTAGGTACTGCTGGAGCATATGCTGCATCTGGAGCTACTACTGCGGCTGTTATGGCTCTTGGTAGTGCGTCTACCGGAACTGCAATTTATACTTTGAGCGGCGCGGCTGCAACAAATGCAACTCTAGCAGCTCTTGGTGGAGGCTCACTTGCTGCTGGTGGTGGCGGAATGGCACTGGGTGAATTAATCTTGGGGGTAACAGCATTAGGCGTAGGACTATTAGTCGGAGGTATCATTTTTAGTTGTACGGGCTCTAAACTCTCTAGTAAAGCAAATAAAGCCTGGGAACAAATGAAAATTAATGAGCAAAAAATCAATAAAATATGCAATTACCTTTTTGCATTGCAAAGTACAGCTAAGAGCTATAATACCATATTAATGCGGATGCGTTCGTTGTACCTTAAACAACTCAATAAGATGCGGAAAATTATTAAATCATATAAAGAGAAGACCATCATTTGGCAAAATTTAACATCTGAAGAACAACTAGTTATTGAAAATATGGTTCTGATTGTAGGAGTGTTATATGAGATGTGCAAAGTGCAATTGGTACTTAAATCTGATGACTCAGACCATAACATCATAAATGAAGCTGAGATAAGTAAAGCAGAAAAGAATGCAAATAAAGTGTTGTCACAAATGAGTAACGCTGCCTAATCTTAATCGTGTGCAATGAGATCTTAAATGTATATCTTTAATGGTCAAATATGCATTGATTATAAGTGATAATTTTAATTTTTACAACAACATAAAACACAAAGAGTAACATCTCAATTAGATTGAATATTAAGAAAACAATAAACACTGATACGAGAAATAATAGAGAAAATTATACTTAGTGCTTCAAAAAGTTCAAGTAATGTTCAAGTAAAATGCGCTGTATCTGTTTGAGACACAGCGCATTGCTTATTTGCTTGGTACCCAGAGCCGGGGTCGAACCGGCACGGGTGTTACCCCATTGGTGTTTGAGACCAACGCGTCTACCGATTCCGCCATCTGGGCGTCAGAGCGGGTGCAAAGGTAAGTGTTTTTTTTGAATCGTTGGCAAAAAAAGGGACATTTTTTGAGCTGGATGTGATTTTTTGGGTGATCGACGGGGGCTGTAGAGAGGGGTTGTTGTAAATTTGCGGTCAAAAAATGAGTTGACTGGATATGGAAGACAAGGACCTGAATCAGATGGGTGAGAATCCGTTTGCGCGTACTGAGCTGCTGCTGGGTGCGGCTGCGATGAAGCGCCTGGCTGAGTGCCGTGTGGCGGTGCTGGGCATAGGCGGTGTGGGCGGCTATGTCGTGGAGGCGCTGGCGCGCAGTGGCGTGGGTGCGCTTGACCTGGTGGACAATGACACGGTGAGCGTGTCGAACATCAATCGGCAGATCTATGCGCTTCACAGCACGATCGGGCGTGCCAAGGTGGATGTTGCGGCTGAGCGTGTGCGCGACATCAATCCGTCGTGCCGTGTTACGGTCCACAAGATGTTCTACTTGCCCGAGAATGCTGACGAGCTGGACATGGGGTGCTTTGACTATGTGGTGGACGCGCTGGACACGATCACGGCCAAGATGGAGATTGCGCGCCGGTGCCTGAGGCTGGGGGTGCCGCACATCTGCTCGATGGGGGCTGCCTACAAGATGGATCCGATGGCCTTCAGGGTGGCTGACTTTGACTCGACGCGCATCGACCCGCTGGCGCGGATGCTGCGCAAGCTGCTGCACCGCGAGGGTATCCACCACTTCAAGTGTGTCTACAGCGAGGAGGAGCCACGGTGGAACCCGGATGTGCCGGTCTATGTCGACGGAAAGAAACAGCCGGGCAGTAACGCGTTTGTTCCTGCCGCGGCTGGATTGCTGATTGCGCGCGAGGTGATTGTGGACCTGACGCGTGGTTGTTGCTGATTATCTCCTCTTGGATTTAGACTTCTTGGAGCTGCCTGACTTGGACTTGCCGGAGGAAGATTTGCCGGACTGCTTGTCGGCCGACTTCTTGCTGGCCGACTTGGAATTACTGTCGCTGCTCTTCTTGCTGCTGCCCTTCTTGCCTGACGACTTGGACTTCTTGTCGGAGGCTTGAGTCTCGCCCTTGGCTGGAATCTTGATCTTGTCACCGGCCTTGATCTTGTTGCCGTCCTCGATGCCGTTGGCTCGCTCGAGTTCCTTGACCGACACGCCGGTCTTCTCGGCAATCTTGGTGAGGGACTCGCCCTTCTGGACGGTGACCTCGGTGGGCTGCTTGGGCTTGGACTGGGTCTTGGACTTGCTGTGGCGGGAGCTGCCCTTGGAACTGTGGCGGGAGCTGTACTCGGCGTTGTTGTCGCGGCTGCTCTTGCGGTTCTCCTTGTTATACTTGTTGTTGCGGTCGCGCCAGTCGCGCGAGTTGCTGCGTGATGCCTTCTGGCGTGCTGTCTGGTCGTCGCTGTGGCTTGATGCCTTGGTGGCCTGGGTCTTGGCTTCCTCGTCGACGTTGACGGTATAGGAGCCCTTGTAGGGGGCCTTGGTAGCGGCCTGGCGCTCGATGTTCTTGACCTCGTCGAACTGTTCCTGCTCGCTGGCGGGCTGGTCGTCGGCTGTGGCGGTCTCGTTGTCGTTGTCGGCCGGGGTATTGAGTGCCATCATCTCGTCGTTGTCGGCGCTGGCGTTGCTGTGCACGGGTGCCTTGACCTTGAGGGTCTCGCCGCGGCGCACGCGGCTGCTGGTCTTGCCGTTGAGCGACAGCAGCTCGTCGGTGGTCATGCCATACTGTGCTGCGATTGACGATGCGGTCTCGTTGCGTCCCACCTTGTGGTTGATGGTGCGCACGTCGCCGCTGGCTGTGCGTCCGGTGAGGTATTCCTCGGTGGTGGGGGTGTCGCCGCCGGGCTCGACGATGGGCCTGTGGGCATACAGGTCTTCACGGTAGTTGTCGATGCTGTCCTCGCTGAGGATGTAGCTGTAGACCTGCTGTGAGGGCAGGATGAGCATGTAGGGGTGGTTGTCGCCCGGGATGACATCGGCGCGGAACTGCGGATTCAGGGTGCGTATCTCCTCGATAGGAATGTTGAGCACCTGGGAGATCTGTGAGAAGTGGATGCGGCGGTTGACGCTGACGGTGTCGGTGATGAGGGGCTTGCGGGCCAGCGAGGGGCTGATGTTGTGCTGCTTGTAGTAGGTCATCGCGTAGTTGGCGGCGATGAATGCGGGGACATAGCCTCGGGTCTCGCGGGGCAGGTACTCATAGATGTCCCAGAAGTCGCCCTTGTCGCCGTTGCGGTGCAGGGCCTTGTTGACGTTGCCGGGTCCGCAGTTATAGGCGGCGATGGCCAGCGACCAGTCGTTGTAGATCTGGTAGAGGTTCTTGAGGTACTTGGCTGCCATGGCGCTGGAGCGATAGGGGTCGCGGCGCTCGTCGACGAGCGAGTTCACCTCGAGTCCCAGTCCCTTGCCGGTGCCGATCATGAACTGCCACAGTCCGGCGGCTCCCACGCGTGATGTTGCCGTGGGGTCGAGCGCGCTCTCGACGATGGGCAGGTACTTGAGTTCGAGCGGCAGGCCTTCCTTTTCCAGTGCCTGCTCAAAGATGGGCATGTAGTACAGGCTCATGCCCAGCATCTCCTCGATGAGGGTGCGGCTGCGGTAGACGTAGCGCTCGATGTGCTTGCGCACGACCTGGTTGTAGGGCATCTCGATGACCGAGGGGATGGCTGCCAGGCGGCGGATGTAGGTTTCCTCCCCTACCTCGCCAGGGTTCTTGTTCTCGACCTCGGCATCGAGCACGGCATAGTTCTGCAGATACCAGTTGGTCATCAACTTGTGCACGTCGGTATCGAAGCTCTCGGGGAAGACGATGTCGTCATCGGTGATGGTGTTCTTCAACGAGAGGATGTTTTTCTTCTCGCGGGGTGCAGCCACTAGTGTGAGGGCTGCCAGAGCCGTCGCGAGAAGCAGGGTGAAGAGTCGTCGTTGTCTGTTCATATTGTCATGTCGTTAAGTTCGTTGTGTCAATTTAAAAGCTGAAGGCGCATTGCAGTCCCAGCGAGGGCAGGCGTTCGCCGGTGATGCCGGTGCTGATGGCTGTGGGTGCCACGTCCAGGGTGAGGTCGGGCGAAATGTCGAAGTGGGCCAGCGAGGCGTCGACATAGGCGTCCACGATGTTGATCAGGTAGACGCCCACCATGGCGATGACGCATATCTCGCGGTAGCGACGGTAATAGTCACGCTTGCTCTTCATGACCTTCTGCAGCCAGTCCTTGTCGAGCCTGGCTTCGGTGACCGTGGGCGGGAAGAAGTCCATGTAGCTGCGGGTGTCGGGGTCGTCGTCCATCACGTCACGATAGCCCTTGGAGTAATCCTTGTACATGCGGTTGTTCCACGAGGCGCCGTAACTCAGGCCGACAAACGCGCCGACCACAATGGGCAACTTCCAGTAGCGCCGGTTATAGATCTGTCCCAGTCCGGGGCACAGGGCCGAAAGCCAGAGTGCCCGCTGCGGGTCGGGATTGAAGACGCGCACCTTGCCCATCACCGGCGATGCCGTGCTGTCGACAAGAATCTCGACGTTCTCGAGCCCACGCACCGAGTCGACCGATGCAAACCTCACGGTGTCGCCCGCGGCATTGACCACCCGCACGGGCATGCGTTGCAGCGCGGCGCTATCGCTGAGCAGCACCGGCTGGCGCTCGTGATGTATGGCGCGCACCGTCGCGGCCGTGTCGACGGGCTCGACGGGCTCGACGAGTGTGGGCACCTCCTGGGCCATGGCCGGCAGGGCCGTGCACAGCAGGCACAGCAGCAGGGCCGCTGCCTGCAGCCATCGGGGCGTGCGATATGTCATCGTCATCGTTCTCACCGGCAAGTCAATAGAGGCAGGGGTCAAGCGTTCTTCAGGTTATCAAAGATGCTGATAATGCGTTCCAGCTCCTCCTCGGTCGTGAAGGGGAAAGTGATTTTCCCCTTGCCCGAACGGTCGCATGAGAACTTGACCGGTACGCCGAACGACGAAGCCAGGTGGCGCTGCAGGATCTCGTAGTCCTTGACGTTGACGGGCTTGCCGGAGCCTTCCTGCTGGGCACGAGACAAGTCGGCCGCCTGCTGCATCTGCTTGGCACGCTGCTCGACCTGTCGCACCGACAGGCCCTTCTTGACGGTCTCGTTGTAGAGCTTGAGCTGCAACTTGGGGTCGTCGAGCGACAACAGGGCACGCGCGTGTCCCATGTCCACGACCCGGTCATGCAGGCCCAGCTGCACCTCGGCGGGCAGCTTGAGCAGCCGCAGGAAGTTGGCAATCGTGGCGCGCTTCTTGCCGATGCGCTCGCTCAGCCGCTCCTGGGTCAGGTCATACTGGTCGATTAGCTTCCTGAACGTGAGGGCAATCTCGATGGCATTGAGGTCCTCGCGCTGGATGTTCTCGATCAGGGCCATCTCGGTGACCTCGCTGTCGTTGGCCGTGCGGATGTAGGCCGGCACGGTTTCCAGCCCGGCGAGGGTGGCGGCACGGTAACGGCGCTCACCCGAGATGATCTGGTAGCTGCCCTCGCCCACGCTGCGCAGGGTGAGCGGCTGGATGATGCCCAGCTCGCGGATGCTTGCAGCCAGCTCGTCCAGCGCTTCGGGGTCAAACACCTGTCGAGGCTGGTCGGGGTTGGGCGATATCTGGGCAATGGGTATTTCGTTGATGGCCGACGAGCCGCCCGTCTGGATGTCATCCATCGAGATGAGGCTGTCGAGGCCCTTGCCTAATGCACTGCGTTTCATATTGTTGAGTATTATATTAATCGTCTTGTTAATGTTACTAATCCTGTCAGCCCCTGGCATTGCGGGCGATGATCTCGCGTGCCAGCTGTATGTGGCTCGTGGCGCCGCGGCACGTCGGGTCATAGACCGTCACCGGCAGGCCATGGCTGGGAGCCTCGCTGATGCGTATATTGCGGGGAATCACCGTGTTGAAGACCATGTCGCCAAAGTGTCCCTTGAGTTCCTCAAAGATCTCGTTGGCCAGGCGCAGGCGCGCGTCATACATCGTCAGCAAGAATCCCTCGATGCGCAGTCCCGCATTGAGCTTGCCCTTGATGATGCGTATCGTGTTCAGCAGCTTGCTGATGCCCTCGAGGGCGAAGTACTCGGCCTGGACGGGAATGATGACGCTGTCGGCCGCAGTCAGCGCGTTGACGGTAATCAGTCCCAGCGACGGGCTGCAGTCGATGATGATGTAGTCATAGTCGTCCCTCACGTCGCTGATGGCATTGCTCATGACGCGCTCACGGCCTTTTTTCTCCACCAGTTCCAGCTCAGCACCCACCAGGTCGATGCGCGATCCCAGCAGGCTGAGTCCCTCGACGCCGGTAGCGACCGTCGCGCTGCGCACGGGGTAGTCGTCGACCAGGCACTCATAGACCGTCGAGGCCATGTCCTTGTTCTCGACGCCCAAGCCCGACGTGGCATTGGCCTGAGGGTCGGCATCGATGAGCAGCACCTTGAGGCCCAGGCCGGCCAGAGCGGCCGACAGGTTGATAGATGTCGTGGTCTTGCCCACGCCACCCTTTTGATTGGCTATCGCTATTATCTTTCCCATGAGGTGATTATTGTCAAAAAAAATGTGCTTGCCGCACGTTAGGTTTCCTTGTATCGTCGTGGGGGGCTGAGAATCAAGCCCCAAAACGAACGATTGTTTCACGACTGCAAAGAAACAATTTTTCGGTCAAAAAACCGTCAAAAACTCAGTTAAAATCGGTGAATTGTTCAAAACTACCCTAAATTATTAACAACTCGTGGAACACTCGAGTTTTTACTCTCAACAGGGTAGAACAGGGATGGTTCCTGTGACCTCGTGTTTTCCGTTATCCGTTTTTCCCGGGCGTGCACAGCACTTAGGAGTGTCGCCTCTACATTTTCATGCAGACTATATTTACTCACTAATGATTCCGCCAACGGGCCTCAAATTGCTACGCACACGCATGGAAAAAACATGGAAAAACATTTATGACACGCAGCAGGCGTGTTGACAGGCCAAAGGCCGAGTTTTCATAAAAAAGGTTACTTTTTCCCTTATATATTGTATAAATGTCAGAATTTACACTAAATTTGCGGCCCAAAAGAAATGTCAAGAAGGCCCTGCAACGACCCGTCCCCAGGGAGGAAGGCTGCAAGACCTCTTATAGTTGTGACAAAAAACGAAATGAATTAACCAAATAAGACATCTAGACTTTAATGATGATGAAGAAATTATCTTTATTATTGCTTGCTACAGCATTCATCTGCCTCCAGTCCCTGGCCATCCCGGCCCACAAGGGACTCGTTCAGGTGCCCCAGCCCGACGGCACGATGTTGACCATCGGCCTCGAGGGCGACGAATTCTATCACTTCAATGTCACTGCCGACGGTTATACCATCCTCCAGAACGAGGATGGAGGCTATGTGTATGCCCGTCGTGAGGCAGGCAAGCTGGTTGCCACGACGGTCCTGGCCCACGACGCCGGGAAGCGCAGCGGCATCGAGCTGGCCCTGCTGGCCGGCACGCCCAAGCGCCTGATCGACTCGCAAGAAGTTGCGCAGGCCAACGTGCGCCGCATCAAGCGCGATGTGGACCTGTCGAACTTTGACTTTGACAAGTTCCACGGACTGGTGATCCTGGTCGATTTCCCGGACATGACCTTCAATGCCGAGGATCCCAAGGCATTCTATACCGAGCTGTTCAGCACCGAGGGCCTGACGGGCTTCACCGACCCCAAGACGGGTCGCCAGGTGAGCTGCCTGGGCAGCGTGCGTGACTACTTCAACGAGCAGTCTAACGGCGTGTTCAAGCCCCCCTTTGACGTGTATGGTCCTTACCGCTCGACCCGCAAGTCGACGCAGTGCCGCACTTACTCGGGCAGCATCTTTGAGGCCGCGCTCAAGTCAGCCAATGCCGATGTGGACTTCTCGAAGTATGACAACAACAACGACGGCAAGGTGGACATGATCTACTTCATTGTCGCCGGTTACTCGGCCAGCTACGGCGGCAACAACAGCGGCTACCTGTGGCCTCACGCGTCGAACCTGAACTACCGCTTCATCTCCTACGACGGCAAGTGGATGGACCGCTACGCCTCGTCGACCGAGCTCTACGGCTGGGAGAACACCCCGTCGAGCGTGGTGGTTGAGGGCATCGGCACGGTGTGCCACGAGTTCAGCCACGTACTGGGACTTCCCGACTTCTACGACACCGACTATGAGGAAAACGGCCAGAGCCATGACCCGGGCGGCTGGGACCTGATGGCCGGCGGTGCTGACTACAACTATGGCCGCACGCCCGCGGGCTACAGCCTGTATGAGCGCTATGCGCTGGGGTGGGCCAATCCTGTCGAGATCACCGAGACCGGTTCCTACAGTATGGAGGCCGTGAACACCTCGCGCACGGGCTACATCCTGCGCTCACCCGTCAACAAAGAGTTCTTTATCCTCGAGAACAGGCAGCACACCGGCTGGGACAGCTATCTGCCGGGACACGGCATGCTCGTGACCCGCGTTGACAGCACCAACGCGAGCGTGTGGGCCAATAACAAGGTCAATGCCAACCCCAACCACAACTACTATGAGCTGCTGCGCGCGGGCAACACCACCAGTGGCGACCTGGCCAGTGACCCGTTCCCCGGCACGACCGGCAACCCCATGCTCACCAACGATACCCACCCCAACCTGAACACGTGGGCCGGCTACGGCAACGACTTCAACATTGTGGGCATCAGCGAGAAGGACGGCGTTATCAGCTTTACCGTTGTGCAAGAGGGCGGTCTGCAGACGCTGGTCGAGGACTTTGAAGAGATGGAGCCCACCACGACCACGAGCGAACAGGACGTGGCAGGCAACTTCTCCAACTGGACGTTTGTCAAGTCGGGCGTGAGAGCACCCGGCGACGACAAGGCCGAGGGCGAGAACAGCGTGATGATGAAACTGCCGAGCCAGATCTACAGCACCACTCCCGTGTACTACGACTTCTATCTCGCAAGCCTGACGGTGTTCAACAGCTCATCGACGGCCGCCAAGTTCTCGCTGGAGTACTCGACCGACGGCGGAGCGACGTGGACGAGGGCTTCGACCTCGGCCGGGCTTATTTCGGCCGAAGTCAAGGGCAAGACCACGGGCACCTGCTACTGGCCCCTGGAGCTGAACAACCACCAGGGTGCTACCTTCAGGATCGGACAGGTGGGTGGCAGCAAGACTGCGGCTGTGTATGCCGACAATTTCACGCTCTACTACACTGGAGAAGAGGGTGGTCCCATCAAGTTTAAGCGCGGTGACGTGAATGGCGACGACGAGGTCAACGTGGCCGACGTCAATGCCCTGGTCGACCTGATCCTGGGCGGCAAAGCCACAGCCGACGACGAGACCCTCATGCGTGCCGACGTCAATACCGACGCTGAGATCAACCTGGCCGACGTCAATGACCTGATTGGCCTGATACTTGACTAAAACGCTGCACGGTATGGTGGATACTGTCGGGCATCCCGATGAAGGCAAGGCCCCGTAGCCGAGGTGTGTCATCATTCATGCCTCCCGGTAAAGCACAGATTTGGACGTCATTTACCGGCCCTGAATGATGACACAGCCTCATCCACCATGCTTAATAATCATATCCATCAATCCCCCGGGAGACATCACAGCAACCCGTGTTGAACCAGCCCTCTGGTACACATTACCATAACGACGATAGTAATATATGTTCTGAACTTAACAAATACTTTATCAATTGCAGCTATGAAGAAGATTCTATTTTTTATTCTTGCTTGCGGACTGTGGAGCATGGCCGCCAAGGCCGTTCCCGCCGACCCTACCCCAATCACAGTAACACAGCCCGACGGCTCGCGGCTGACGATCACCCTGCACGGTGACGAGTTCTTCCACTACACGTCGACCCTCGACGGGTACACGGTGCTCAAGAACGAGGCCGGGTACTATACCTATGCGACCCTGGAGGCCGGCCGCCTCGTTGCCGGCGACATCATCGCCCGTAACGCCGAGGCCCGCTCGGCAGCCGACCGCGCCGCCCTGGCAACGGTGGGCAAGGGCCTGACCGACCAGAGCCTGGCCCAGACTGGCCGCCGCATGATGGCCCGCCGCAACGGCGCCATGCGCCGCGTGGGTGCCGACGGCATGATGGACTACGATCGGTTTCGCGGCCTGATCATCCTGATCAACTACACCGACCAGAAATTCTCGATGCCCGACCCCAGCAGCTTCTATGACGACATGGTCAACACCCACGACTACACCGGCTATACCCTGAACGGCCGCCGCGTGAACATGACGGGCAGCGTGCGCGACTACTTCTACGACAACTCGGCCCACGTGTTTGACCCCAAGTTTGACGTGGTGGGTCCCATCGACGTGAACTTCGCTTGCACCTATCCGCAGGGCACGAGCCGTTCAGAGCCCGTCTTCCGCGAGGCGCTGCGCCTGGCCAACGAGACGGTCGACTTCAGCGACTATGACAGCGACGGCGACGGCGAGGTCGACATGGTGTTCTTCCTGGTTGCCGGCCTGTCGGCCAACTACGGCGGCAACAACCAGAACTACCTGTGGCCCCACATGTTCTATCTCTATAACGCTCCGATGCTCGACGGCGTGGGCTTCGGCCTGTATGCCTGCTCGACCGAGATTGCCGGCTGGGAAAGCTACTGGTCGGACGTGAACGGCATCGGCACCTTCTGCCACGAGTTTGGCCACGTGCTGGGTCTTCCCGACCTGTATGACACCGACTACTCGGGCACCGGTGGCGAGAGCCGCAATCCCGGCGAGTGGTCGATCATGGCCGGCGGCAGCGGCAACAACTTCGGCCGCAACCCGGTGGGCTACAGCCTGTATGAGCGCTACGCCCTGGGCTTCACCATGCCCGAGCTGCTCGACAGCGAGGGGGCATACACGCTGCAGGCCCTGGACCAGTCCAACACGGGCTACCGCCTGAACACCGACATCGATAACGAGTTCTTCCTGATCGAGAACCGCCAGTCGGGCAAGTGGGACAGATATCTGCCCGGACACGGCATGATGATAGCCCGCGTTGACTCGACCGACGAGCGCGTGTGGTGGATGAACGAGGTGAACTGCGACCCCGACCACATGTACTACGACCTGCTCAGGGCGAGCTACAGCGGTCAGGACAGCGGCAGCGACCCCTTCCCCGGCACGGCCGGCGTGACCGAGATCACCAACATCACCGATCCCAGCCTGCAGACGTGGAACAAGATGTTCAGCCCCTATATCATCAAGAACATCACCGAGCGCAACAGGGTCATCGGCTTTGACCTGACGGAGGACAACTCCATCCTGACGGCCGTCGAGGACTTTGAGACGATGCCCGTCACAGCCGACCTGAACGCGACAGGCGTGAAGGGTGCCTACAGCAACTGGGACTTTGTGAAATGTGCCATCGCCGACCCGGGCGACGGCAAGTGCACCGGCAAGCAGGCCGTAGCCATGAAGAAGCCCAGCCAGCTCACGACGTCGCGTCCGCTGAGCATCAAGCCCTACATGGTCACCTTCACGGTATACAACCCCACGTCGATGTCGGCCAACGTCAAGCTGAGCTACTCCGACGACCAGGGCGAGACCTGGACAGCACCGTCAAACGGCGTGCTCACCGTGGCCGGACACAGCCAGAGCACCGCATCGGTCATGCTGCCCACCGACGCGCCGCTGATGCTTCGCTTCAACCAGACGTCGGGCTCCAACAAGGTCAACATCTACCTGGATGACATCAAGGCCTACTATCAGGAGACCTGGCCGCCCATGGTTATTCCTGGTGACGTCAACCTGGATGAAGAGATCAACGTCGCCGACGTGAACGAGGCCATCAACCTCATCCTGAACGGGACCGACAACCCCGACATGCTGGCCGGTGCCGATGTCAACGGTGACGGCGAGATCAACATCGCCGACGTGAACCTGATCATCGACATGATCCTCAACCATTGATGACGATGATACCTGGAGGGAGCCTCAAGACAATGTGCCGCAACGGTGATTGCTCGAAGCTCCCTTCAAGTATCAAAATCATCTCCGGCTCTCCCACTCGCACCCAACAGCCGCCCGTCGCGGCAAATGCTTATCCAACTTGCAGCTCCAACTTGCAAGACTACTCCAAAACAAAACATGACTGCCTGACGCTAATTAACTCAGATACATCTTTATTTATTAATTACCAAATCTAATAGATTACAGAACAATGAGAAACTTTCTAACTATTCTTGTGACCGGACTGATGTGCTGCCTGAGCGCACACGCAACGCCCGCCGACCCGACGCCGGGACAAGTGACACAACCCGACGGCAGCAAGCTCACCGTAGTCTTGCACGGCGACGAGTTCTTTAACTACCTCACGACCACCGACGGCTACACCGTCGTCAAGAACGAGGCCGGCTACTACACCTATGCCCGCCTCGACGGCAACACCCTGGCTCCAAGCACCTGTATCGCCCGCGATGCCCGCACCGCCGGTGACCGTGCCTACCTCGCCGCCATGCCCAAGGGGTTGACCAGCCCCGCTATGGTCCAGCGCGGCAAGAGCATGAAGAGCCACCGCAACGAGCTGCTGCGCGGCATCGGTCACGGTGGACACATGGACTACAGCAAGTTCCGCGGCTTGATCGTGCTGATCAACTACACGGACAGGAAATTTGAGGACTACGTGCCCTCTAACTACACGCCGCTGGACTTCTATGACGCCATGGTCAACAGCCATGACTACAAGGGCTTCACCCTGCCCGCCGGCACCAAGGTGGACTGCATGGGCAGCGTCCGCGACTACTACTACGACAACTCGTTCCAGCAGTTTGACCCCCACTTCGACATCCTGGGTCCCGTCGAGGTCCCCTATGCCTGCACCGATGCCCACCAGTTCAAGTGCGACTCCATCTTCTTTGCCGCGCTCGAGGCGCTCGACCCCGAGGTGGACTTCTCGCAGTATGACACCGACGGCGACGGCACGGCCGACATGGTCTTCTTCCTGGTAGCCGGCCACGGCTCGGACTACAGCAGCAACAACCGCGACTACCTGTGGCCCCACATGAAGGACTTCAGCGAGTCGCCCGTGCTCGACGGCGTGAACTTCAAGCTCTATGCCTGCTCAACCGGCATGATGGGCGAGGAGGGTGACTATATCGTGTACAACAACATCGCCGGCATCGGCACCATCTGCCACGAGTTCAGCCACTGCCTGGGTCTGCCCGACTTCTATGACACCGACAACGACGGCAGCGGCGGCGTCAACCACGCCTATCCCTTGACATGGTCGATCATGGCCAGCGGATTCAAGAACAACATGGGCCGCAACCCAGCCGGTTACAGCCTGTTTGAGCGCTACGCCCTGGGCTTTGCCCAGCCGGTGCTCATCGAGGGCGAGGGCAGCATCAGCGTTCCCGCGCTGGAGAAGAGCAACACGGGTTACCGCCTGAACACCGCCAACAAGCATGAGTACTTCATCATCGAGAACCGCCAGCGCGTGAAGTGGGACAAGAACCTGCCCGGCCCCGGCATGCTGGTGTGGCGCGTCGACTCGACCAATCCCGACGTGTGGGAGAACAACCTGGTCAACTCCAATCCCAACCACAATTACTATGAGCTGCTGCGCGCCAACTTCAACGGCATGAACGACAGCCCGCGCGACCCCTTCCCCGGGACGACCAACGTGACCTCGATCACCAACGCCACGCAGCCCAACCTGCGCACGTGGGACGGCAAGCTGAGCCAGTATGCCTTTACCGGCATCACCGAGGCCGACAGCATCATCACCTTTAACGTCGTGGTCGACAGCTCCAAGAGTTCGATCGAGACGTTTGAGAAGATGCCCGTGGGCGCTACGCTCAACGAGCGCGGCGTGGCAGGCGTCTATGCCAACTGGGACTTCTACGACTGTGCCGTCGTGGACACCGCCCATGTGGGTAACGGACACGTCGTGGCCATGATGAGCGGCGGCTACTTCAACACCGCCGGCAACCTGAACAAGATACCCAAGGTGGTGCGCTTCAAGATCTACAACCCGTCGACGGCAGGCGTCTATGTCACGCCACAGTACTCGGTCAACAACGGCCAGCGCTGGAAAGGACTGGACACCTACCCCTATCAGTTCTATGTCGCAGCCGGCGGCACGGCCTCGGCCACGATCACCTCACTGCCCACCAACCAGCCCATCATGTTCCGCCTGAAGGCTTCGGGCAGCTCGTGCCTGATCGACGACATCGAGATCTGCTACGAGAGCACCTGGGAGCCCGAATTGCCCGAGTTCATCCCTGGCGACGTCAACGACGACGGGCTGTTCAATATCACCGACGTGATTACCCTCATCACCTATCTGTCGGAAGAAAGCACTATTGTTATCAATGAACTTGCCGCCGACATCAATGGTGACACCAAGGTCAACATCACCGACGTTACCACACTGATTAACATGATCTTGAATGAATAAAGAAGGTTGATTTCTAAATATTCACTACTGAAATCAATTAACTAATAATAACAATTATTTACAATAATAATTTGGCCATTCCAACCAAAAGCCGTACCTTTGCAGCAAAGTTGGAAATATTAATACTATTCATCCTAAATGAACATCGCGTTGTGAAACGCGGTGTTCATTTTTTGTACCCATCGATCAGCTATTGCACGCGGGCTGTGACTGGGACACTGCAATCCGTCTCAAAAGGGTCACCCGATAAAAGGTGGGGGAAGAGCGTGGCCGAAGGCCACAACAAGGCCAGCGGCCTTGAATTGAGGCAACCCCACGGCGCACAGGCCGCAAGCTCTCTCATTGGGGAGCGCGGGGATATAATAAAAGCGTGGAGGCTACGTTTATTAATTATGAATCCAATCTTCAATGCCACGCAGTGAATCAGGAATGGCCCATGAGAGGTTATGTGACAATCATATCGGTGATGATGGCTGTGCTCGTGACGGTGGTCGCTGGATGCGGCGGCGCGGCGCGCTACGACGGCCGGCTGTCGGCAGCCGACAGCCTGATGCGCTCGGCCCCCGACAGCGCGCTGGCCATCGTGCAGGCGGTCGACCGCGACAGCCTGGCGACGGCGGCCGACCGTGCCTACCATGACCTGCTGCTCACCCAGGCGCGCTACCGCTGCTATGTCACGGCCACCAGCGACAGCGACATCAACCGCGCCGTGGACTATTACCTCGCCCACAGCGGCGAGTGCGAGAAGCTCACCCGTGCCCTTCTCTACAAGGGCGCCGTGATGGAGGAGCTGGGCCACCCCGACAGCGCGATGATCTACTACAAGCACGCCGAATCCACCGCCGCCCCCGACGACTACTTCAACCTGGGATATACTAAAATGCGCATTGCGACGCTTTATCAGGATGAATTCTCTCAGGATAGCAACGCTATTATCCGACTAAAGGATGCAATCCGTTGTTTTGAAATTGTAAAAGACACTAATTACCTAATTTCATGTTATGGACATTTAGGGGCTATTTGCGGTCTCGTCTATCCGGATTCAACAAAGGCCTATCTGAATGAAGCAATTAACCTAGCCATACAAACAAATTCCCCCAAGCAATATACCTATAAGTCTAAACTTGCAGGATTCTATTTCTATCATGATCAAGACTATCGCGCTGCCAAGGAACTGGCCATGGACGTTTTCCGCAACGGCAGGCAATACAGCCGCGAGACACAGTTCTACTATTATGCGATATGGTCTTATCTCAAGGTAGGACAACCAGATTCAGCTAAACTGGTTTTCGAAGCGACCCCGCCACCATGCGATCAGGTCGACAGCATGAATATGTACCAAACCTTTGCTGAATTCGCTAAGGCCGAAAATGATCTGCCAAATTACAGCGAGAACATTGTCAAATCGCATAAATCTGGAATAAGTTATATTACAGACAAACAAGAGGATAAAGTGAAAGCGGCAGAATTTGAGTATGACAAGATTGATGCCGAGAGCCTTGCATCATCTGAGAGCCAGGGCAAGCGTTTTCTGGGTCTTGTCTCTTCCCTGCTATTAGTAGTGGTTTTGATACTCATCTATCTGATATTCCGTTTGCGGCATACCATCAAAAAAAGAAACAAAGAAAGAGCCGACTTGGAGCGCACGTTAGATGACACCATTACAAGGCTGGAGCAAAAGCTACGCGATTCTGACCTGACCCCCGATTATGTTTCTAAAATGTTTGGATATCGCGTTGATGCCCTGAATGAGCTGTTCAGCAGCATCAAATTTCAATCCTTAAAAGAGCAAAAAGACCGCACTCGGCGCATTGTCACATTGTCAAGTGTAGTAAGAGGTTTGAGCGAGATTTATAAGCCGTTGACCGTAGAATTAAGTGACGAGTTTTGGGACAAGATGAAGATGTCGGTTAATGTCGAGTTAAAAGGCATTGTCTCTTTTGTTGAGAAAAATTATCCTAGTCTCACCGTGAAAGAACTCAGGCTGTTCACGATGCTCTGTGCTAAAATCTCTCCGCAGATTATTAAAATATGCCTCAATTACAGTCATGTGAACAGTGTGACTAACGGTAGAAGAAATATCGTCAAACTCAAGATGGGCCTTGATATGACATTTGATGAGTTTGTAGAAAAATACATGAAAAACGAACTTTGAGAGCCTTTTGAGGTGTGTGATTCCACCAAGATTTGATGGGGTTATATTTAATGTGCTGTAAGACAGCGCATTATAATTAAAAATATTTGGTCTTATTTTTTGCGACAAGATTATAATTGTTTAATTTTGCATAGAAATCACGAATATAAACCGAGAAATCTATGCAAACAAAAATTCTTTTTTTTATCTTTCTTTTCGTAGCTTTTAGTTCATCGGCAGGTGATGGAGTTTCTCAGATTAATATCCAGCATCAAGGCCACGATGACCATACCGAGCACTACCTTCCGGCAGATGCCCCTGAGGTGTACTTTGACGCTGACGACATGGCCATCTCTATCGAGGCCGACGGGTATGCCAGCTACTATGAGGTGGACATCATCTCGCAGTCCACGCTCTTTACCGCCATATCGACCCAGGTTGGCGGCTACGGTGACAATGTTGATGTATCCTCGCTTCCTGCTGATGAATACAGCATTGTCATCACCTCATCCAATCATAATGTGTATGAGGGATACTTCACAGTGGAATAGCAGTTTTATTTTTCATCATCTTTTTTTAAATCTCAAACTATTATGAAGAAGTTATTATTGTTTCTGGCCGTCATCACCGGCCTCTTGGTATTCAGTAACCAGACTAACGCCCAGCTCAGGGACGGTGTCACTTGAGGCTGGCTTTAGTGTGAAGAAAGGGGCAACCTTTGCGGTCTATCCTTCATTTTTTTTAATTAATCCCGTTGTTTGCTGAAATATTATAGCTATTTTTGCGTCAAACAACATAAATTATACACGATTATGAAAAAGGCTATTTTAGTGATTTTATTGACGTTGATCGGCCTCTCACAAGCCTCAGCACAGGAATACGAATATGTGCCCTTCGTGCGGGAGGGGGTGAAGTGGGTGTACTACTACGTTAGAAGCTTGAAGGTCATTGGTTACCGCACTCTTGAGATTAAAGGCGACACCGTTATCAATGGCAAGGCATATAAGGCCATGCATGTATACAGTGGTGATGCCATCAATGAAGAGAGTGATACGATACCAGTATATCTGCGGGAAGAGAACAAAGTGGTTTATGGCATTATTCCTGACGGCAAGTATTATAGTGATTGTCCTGTTTTTAGTTTTGTGGACCTTGACTATGACAATAATTATAATGTTCTCACTTATAACGGTGAAGAGTTTTTGGTTTATGATTTTCAAGATCCCGTAACCTATTGGGACAATATCTATGATTTTTTTAATCAATATGGCGGCAAGACGGATTATAGTCAGCTTCAGGTCGATACAATTGTTGTAGGCAGGCATTTGGCCAAGCGCTATACGGGTACCGTTTATAGAAGTTTTCAACAGATTGAAGGCATCGGTCGAGACGCGCCAAACAGCACACCGCTATATTTCGGTATAGGCATTGTAACGGGTGACAAGATAGCAGTCTCGCCCATGATTTACCAGAATTACTATCTGAGCCACGTCATCGAGAACGGAGAAATCATCTACAAGACGATATGGTATTTAGATGACGTGGGCATCGACGAGGCCGTGGCCGACAGGCCGGGCCGCACGCTTGACGGGAACTACTATGACCTGACGGGCCGCAATGTGGGCCGTGACGTTCCCGCCACGCCCGGCATCTACATCCACCAGGGCAAGAAGATCGTCGTCAGGTGACACCACCGACGTCAATAGCGACGGCCGGACAAATATCACCGATGTGACGACACTTATCAATTATCTCTTGAATCATTAAAGGTAAAAGCCCTGGGGAAAAAAGTATCAGCTTCTAATCATCACGACGAGAGGGGGGGCAGGCCATCTGCCTCCCTCTTGTTCTTCAGCATCCTGGAGCGGAGTCTTGCGCTATGGCGCTAAAGTCCTTTATTACTGTTATTGTTGTCCGGGAAAAAGGTTTCGGTTGCTTAAACTCATCGATATCAATCCCTTCATGGTAATCTTGCGCAAAGGAGCTTACTCTGAAGCCCGTTAGGGCTGGTCAGGGCATCAAAAACTTACTGCCGCCCCGATGGTGCTTGGACGAGAGCCTTGACAGCTGCAGGGGTTGCACTCGGCCCAGGCCTCGTTTCGGGTCACCCGATAAAAGGTGGGGGAAGAGCGTGGCCTAAGGCCACAACAAGGCCAGCGGCCTTGAATTGAGGCAACCCCACCATTTTTCCGCTGAGCCTCTCAAAAGTGCTATTCACACTGGGCGTGGACGGGCTTGGAGCGCGCTAATCAAGGGCCGTGGCACGAGTGGGCCGCCATGGCTGAAGGTAAAAATTTCGTTGAATTTTTATAAGATTTACGACATATTCTTTTGTCAATCCCAAGAAAACATATAACTTTGCCGCCGATAAGTAAAATAAGTGGTTTTGAGTAATAATCAACCTGTGATTACACATCTATGATGCCATCAATAGCCATCTTAATCACCGATATATTGCATACAATTATCAAACAACTAGTTCCGACCTTCTAGATTTGAGTATAATTAACATTAATTCCAATTTTTTTATGAAGAAGTTACTTTTGTTATTGTCAGTGTTTGCGGCTTTCTCGCAGAACATTGAGGCTAAGAGTGTCAGCGTTGACCAGGCCATGGCCATTGCCCAGCAGCAGTTTGCCAAGACCACCAAGCTCAACGCGGCCAATGTAAAGATGACCTTGAACTATTCCGGCATCAACACGACCGGCAAGGCCGACTACTATGTGTTCAACCGTGACGGCGGTCAGGGCTACGTGATTGTCTCGGGTGATGACACGACCGATCCCGTGCTGGCCTACAGCTACAGCGGCTCGTTTGACATGAATCTGGCTCCCGAGCCCCTGAAGAACATGCTCAAGGCTTACCAGAAGAGCATGGAGTGGTTGCGCTCCAACCCCCAGAAGGCTCAGGCACCGTCGATCAGGATGAACCCTGAGGGTGTAAAGCCCATGTTCCTTAACGACTACGGCGAGGGTCCCCACTGGCACCAGTTTGCACCGTACAACGAGTACTACCCCACCTACAACGGTGAGCACTGCTATGCCGGCTGTGTGCCCATCGCATTTGCCCACATCATGAAGGGCTTGCAGTATCCCGCCTACGGTAACGGCTCTAACACCTTCCACTACATGCTGGGTGACCAAGAGAAAACTGCCACTGCCAACTTTAACCACAGCTACAAGTACCGCAACATGAAGAACGGTTATCAGGGTTATACCTCCGGTTGGCAAGATGTTGCACAGATGGTTTATGATATCGCTGTCGCCTTCCAGGCCAAGTTCTCGACCAGCAGTACTAACGTCAGCTATGACCAGATCATCAAGGGTATGGTTGCCTACTTTGACTACAACCCCAACGTGCAGTTCCTGCAGAAGGCCAATTATGCCGAGCAGACCTGGCGCGAGATGGTTTACACCGAGCTCGATGAGGGTCGTCCCGTCCTCTACTTTGGCTACAGGACCGTGCTGAACGACGGTACCCAGAACGCCCACGTCGGTCACGCCTTTGTGATGGACGGCTATGATTCAGAGGGCAGGGTCCGCATCATCTGGGGCTTCCAGCCCGAGGAGTACAACAGCTGGTTCAGCTTTGACCTGCTGTCGCCGCGCATCTATGGCGACACCCCCTATGAGCACGATGACTATAAGGAAGGCTTCAACGCCGACCAGTATGCCATCATGGGCATCCGTCCCGCCGAGGAGGGTGAGAACGGTGGTGTGGTAGTGACCGGCACCAGCTATCTGCAGGAGATCATGCCCGCCGACGACGTGCGCGGCTCGTTTGAGGTCAAGGCACTGAGCGGTCCCTGGCAGGGTACCATCCGCTGGGCTCTCGCCACCAGGGGCACCGACGGCAAGTATACCGTTGCCACTGCTGCCAAAACTACCGACGTGGACCTGCAGGAGAATGAGACCGCCACTATCGACATCAGCGGTTCCTACAACCTGACCGAGGGCACTAAGTACTACGTAGTTGTTTGGTCACCCTACTTCCCCAACAACTATGACTGGAACTGGTTCTTTAACGATCCCGTTCCCTTCACCGTTGGCGACTGGGTAACTCCTCCCGATCCCACCTTCATCCCCGGCGACGTGAACAATGACGGCCAGGTGAACATCACCGATGTCATCATGCTCATCAACTACGTCAGCAACGGCAGTGCCGAGGGCATGAACATGGAGGCCGCCGACTACAACGGCGACACCGAGGTCAACATCACCGACGCTACCCTGATGATCAACTTTGTGCTGAACGGCAACGGCGGCGTAACTGAGTAATCGACATTCTGGATCCGGATAACAACCATCCGGACAACACTACAAGACACTGTGCCGGGAACGGGGAAACCGTCCCGGCACAGTTTTTTTCTTCGGGCTTAAGCTAAACTGGCGGCACAAAACGCTTTTTTGCTCCCCTGCGGCACAAAAAAACTGACACAACAGCACACAATGAGCAGAAAAATCAGTAACTTTGCGCTTACAACTGATAACTACTCACCATTGTACCCAAAATCATCTCATCTATGTTAAGAAAAATACGTATAACTCTGGCAGCCATCATGATGTTCATGGTGACGTTGCTGTTTCTTGACGTGAGCGGCACGCTCCACCACTACCTGGCATGGACGGCACGCATCCAGTTCCTGCCCGCGCTGCTGGCCCTGAATGTGGTGGTCATCGTGGCACTGGTGCTGCTGACGCTCATCTGCGGGCGCATCTACTGCTCGGTCATCTGCCCGCTAGGCATCCTGCAGGACATCGTGTCATGGATACACGGCAAGCGCAAGAAGAACCGCTTCACAGCCAGCCCCGAGCGGCGGTGGCTGCGCTACGGCGTGCTGGCCGTGTTCATCGTGGCCCTTGTTGCCGGCATCCACTCGCTGGTGGCCCTGTTGGCCCCTTACAGCAGCTACGGCCGCATGGTGACCAACCTGCTGCTGCCCGTCTACCAGTGGGGCAACAATGTGCTGGCCTCGATTGCCGAGCGCATGGACAGCTACACGTTCTACAGCGTGGACGTGTGGATCAAGAGCATGCCCACCTTTATCATCGCCGTGGCCACCTTTATCCTCATCGTGGTGCTGGCATGGCGCGGCGGACGCACCTACTGCAACACCATCTGCCCCGTGGGAACCATCCTGGCCCAGCTGGCCCGCTTCTCATGGCTGAAGGTGTACTTTGACGCCGAGAAGTGCAAGTCGTGCAGCCTGTGCACCAAGAACTGCAAGGCATCGTGCATCGACTTCAAGACCCACAAGGTGGACTACACGCGTTGTGTGGCCTGTGGCAACTGCCTGGAGAAGTGCAACTTTGGTGCCCTGCACTATGGCCATCCCAAGGCTGCTGCACAGCCCGTCAAGGCCGAGGGCGACAACCAGAGCGCTGCGGCCGACGGTACCCGCCGGGCATTCCTTGTGGGCACAGCCATCGTGGGTGCCGACATCGCCCTGGCCCAAGCCGCCAAGAAGGTGGACGGCGGCCTTGCCATCATCGAGGACAAGGTGCCCGCCAAGCGCCAGACGCCGCTGACGCCCCCGGGCTCAGTGAGCGCCCGCAACTTTGCCCAGCACTGCACCGCCTGCCAGCTGTGTGTCTCGAAGTGCCCCAACGGTGTGCTGCGCCCGTCGACCGACCCCATGCGACTGATGCAGCCCGAGCTCAGCTTTGAGCGCGGCGCTTGCCGTCCCGAGTGTGTCACGTGCTCCACGGTGTGCCCCACCGGAGCCATCAAGCCCATCACCGTGGCCGAGAAGTCGTCGACCATCGTGGGCCATGCCGTGTGGGTCAAGGACAACTGCATCATCCTCAACGACGGCGTGAACTGCGGCAACTGTGCCCGCCACTGCCCCGCCGGAGCCATCATGATGGTGTCGAGCAACCCCAACGACGAGAATGCGCCCATGGTACCGGCCGTCAACAGCGCGATGTGCATCGGCTGCGGCACCTGCGAGTATGTGTGCCCGGCGCGTCCCTTCAGCGCCATCTATGTCGAGGGCCACGAGGTCCACAGCCAGATTTAACCACTCTACCACTAGCATTACAACAGACTGAGATATGAACGACAACAAGCATAACGACAACAAGGGCGGCAAGAGGCTGAGCCGCCGCACCTTCCTCAAGGCCCTGGGACTGGGCACAGCGACCGCTGCAGCTCCGGCCATCGTGGGCTGCGCCACGGGCGACGACAAGAAAGGGCCCGTGCAGGAGCCGCCCATCGGCAAGATGACCTACCGCGTCAATCCCAAGACCGGCGAGAAGGTATCGATCCTGGGCTACGGCATGATGCGCCTGCCTGCCACCAACGGCAAGCCCTACGGCCGCGACAATGATGCCGAGATCGACCAGGACATGGTCAACAAGCAGGTGGACTATGCCATTGAGCACGGCGTGAACTACTTTGACACATCGCCCGCCTACAGTCGCGGCCTGAGCGAGCGGGCCACGGGCATCGCCCTGAGCCGCCACAAGCGCGACGAGTACTTCATCGCCACCAAGCTCTCTAACTTCGCACCCGAGACCCAGACCCGTGAAGCCAGCATCGAGATGTTCCAGAACTCGCTCAAGGAACTGCAGGTCGACTACATCGACTACCTGTTGCTGCACTCGATAGGCGGCGGCACGGGCGAGGAGGCCATGGAGCTGTTCAGGCAGCGGTACATCTACAACGGCATCCTCGACTACCTGATGGAGCAGCGCGAGAAGGGCGTGATACGCAACCTGGGCTTCTCCTACCATGGCGAGATTGCGGTGTTTGACTACCTGCTGGCCAACCACGACAAGTATCACTGGGACTTTGTGCAGATTGAGCTCAACTATCTGGACTGGCGGCACGCCAAAGACTTCAGCGAGGAGAACACCAACGCCGAGTACCTGTATGCCGAGCTGAGCAAGCGCAAGATTCCCGCCGTGATCATGGAGCCCCTGTTGGGCGGACGCCTCGCCTCGCTGCCCACGCCGCTGGCACGCAAGATTCTCGAGCGTGACCCTGAGCGCACGATCGCCTCGTGGGCCTTCCGCTATGCCGGCTCGTTCCCTGGCGTGCTCACCGTGCTGAGCGGCATGACCTACATGGAGCACCTGAAGGAGAACCTGTGCACCTACTGCCCGCTCGAGGAGCTCAACGACGATGAGAAGAACTTCCTGTACGGCATCGCCGACGAGATTGTGGGCTACAACACCATCCCCTGCAACGACTGCAAGTACTGCATGCCGTGCCCCTACGGCATCGACATCCCCGGCGTGCTCACCCACTACAACAAGTGCATCGCCGAGGGCAACCTCACCCGCGACCGCAAGGACCCCGACTATGCCCGCGCCCGCCGCGCGTTTCTCATCGGCTATGACCGCTCGGTGCCCAAGCTTCGCCAGGCCGACCACTGCATCGGCTGCGGCCAGTGTGTCGACCACTGCCCCCAGCGTGTGGACATTCCCCGCGAGATGCAGCGCATCAACAACTACGTCGAGGCCCTCAAGCAAGGCATCGACCGCGGGCTTGAGGCTTGAGCATCAACTTTTACGATAAAACAAGGTGTGTCATGCAGAATCGTGGCACACCTCATTTTGATGTGCCAAGGCCAACCGCCAGCACATCAAAAACACACAAAAACGGGCTTTTCTTCTTAATTTTAATAAGGTAAATGGGAAAAACTTGCTTTTTTTATGTCTTAGAATCAGAAAAAGATGTATATTTGCAGGCTGAAAAAGTCAAATGAAGCGAAAATTAACAAAAATTAATTAAATAATTAACAAATCAAATGCAAACTAAAGGTTTTATCAGAGTCCTTACCATTGCACTGTTGTTGATTTGCGCCTTCTATCTGTCGTTCACGTTTGTGAGCAATCACTATCAGAACGTGGCCGAGAAGAAGGCACTTGCCGCTGCAGGCATCAAGTCGCCTGACACCAGCAACGACAAGTACAAGGCAGCGCTCAATGAATGTTTGGACTCCCTCGCTAATCAGAAGGTGTATCTCGGATACTACACCTTCCAGCAGGTTCGTGAGAAAGAGTTAGGCCTCGGCCTTGACTTGAAGGGTGGTATGAACGTGACACTGCAGATTTCGGTGCCCGACATCCTGCGCGCCCTCGCGAACAACAATCCTGACAAGAAGTTTAACCAGGCCATCGACAACGTGTCTAAGAACCAGACCGCCCAGGACGACTTTGTGGGCTCCTTCTGCAAGGAGTACAAGAAGCTGGCTCCCGAGGGTAACCTGGCCCAGATCTTCCGCGGTATCGAGCGCATCAAGGAGAAGCCCAACGCCA
>CAMJXD010000020.1 GCA_946409635.1 uncultured Prevotellaceae bacterium | reverse complement strand
GCCCGCATAGAAGGCGGTGTGATTGTCATTGATTAAAAAATGTTAAATTGTCAAGTTATTAAGCGGAGTCTTGTACCCCGCTTATTTTTTCTCAGTATTAAGGACAGAATAAGTTGAATCTTAAACTAAATCTGTATTTCAAATGAACAAGAGAAAACTCATCACATTGTTGTGCCTGCTGATACTGCCTTTGGCGGTGCTGGCACAGGGGCAGAAGGTGACTCTCAAGGTCAGCCAGACGCCGTTGCCCAACGCTTTCAGGCAAGTGGAGCAACAATCAGGTTATTACAAGATCAATTATCCCTATGAGGCTGTCAAAGATTACAAGGTGACAGTCGATGTGACTAACGCCACCGCTCCCAATGCGGTTAAGGCACTCATCAAGGGCCTGCCACTGACCAGTAAAGTTGACGGCCGCTTCATCCAGGTTTCCAAGAGCGGAAACCGCGCTGATGCCGATGCCCCCAAGCGTACGGTCAAGGGTCAAGTTGTGGATGCCGATGGTGAACCGCTCATCGGTGTTACCGTGCGCGTCTCGGGCACCGACATCGGCACCGTGACTGACATGGACGGTAACTATATGCTGGAGGGTGTTGATCCCAACAGCACGCTCGTGTATACCTACATCGGCAAGAAGACCGTTGAGCGCAAGGCCACTTCCAGCAACAGTGTGCTCATCCTCGAGGATAACGCCAATGTCATGGACGATGTGGTGGTGACGGGTTATCAGCAGATTTCCAAGGAGAGAGCCACGGGTTCGTTTGCCAAGGTGACTGCCGACAATCTCATTAACAAGCGTTATGATAATTTGTCCCAGTTGCTTGAGGGTGAGGTCGCCGGTTTCAACACCAACAGCAATCTCATTCGTGGTACCACAACGATGAATGGTGTGACCAACCCGTTGTATGTGATCGATGGCTTCCCCGTCGAATCGACTCGCTATGACGAGTGGGGTGGGCTAAACGAAAACGTGCCCAATATCGATGTCAATGAGATTGAGAGCATTACCATTCTCAAGGATGCAGCTGCAGCCAGCATCTATGGTGCCCGTGCCGCCAATGGTGTCGTTGTCATTGTGACCAAGAAGGCCAAGGGCAAGCGCACCAATGTGTCTTTTAACACATCGTTGACCTGGCATCCCTATTCCTTTAACAAGAGCCGCTTGACTGATGCCGCCGACATCATCGACCTGGAGCGCGAGTGGGCCGCAACTAACCCCAACCTGCAGGGCGATGGCGCTGCCGACTATGCCCGCTCTATCATCGACGACAAGGTCTATACCTCACAAGGTATTCAGACCATTGCCAACTACTATGCAGGTAACATCTCGCAAAGCGAAATGGAGAGCCGTTTGAATCAGCTCGCATCGATGGGCTACCGCTACTTCGATGATGTGGCCAAGTATGCCAAGCGTGACGCCTTCTACCAGCAGTATCACCTGAGCGTGGGCCGTGCAAGTGACAACAATAACTTCCGTGCTGCTGTCACCTACCGCAACAACAAGATGAACGACAAGTTCACCAACGACAATTCGTGGGATATCGACCTGCGTGACCAGCTGGATATTACCGACTGGTTGATGCTGAACGTCGGAACTTATACCTATTACAAGAAGAGTAACCTGCAAACCTATGATCCCATGAACCCCGGTTACTCCTATATGCCTTATGACCGCCTGCGCAACGACGACGGCACCAATTTTACCTCCACCCAGGAATCCCGACTTGGAGCGTCAGACCTTGCAATTCTCATGGGTTATGGTCTTCCCGATTACAACATCACCCCGCTTGATGAAATTGGCCGCAATATCCGCACCACTAATGAGTTCATCAGCCGCAATTACGCCAAGCTGGATATCGATCTGCCAATGAACTTCAAGTACAATGTGATGTTCCAGTATGAGTATGCCTACGACAAGGCGCATCAGCTCTATGACAAGGACAGTTATTATGTCCGTAATTTGGTCGGTCAGTATGCCAGCGATGACTATGGTACAGGCGAGGCAACGCTGAATGTGCCCCTGGGTCACATTTATTACCGCTCTAACCAGACGTCCAAGGCCTACACTTTCCGTCAGCAGTTGAATTACGAGAATACTTTTGCCGACAAGCACAATTTGGTTGCCTTGCTGGGTCATGAGGTGCGCAAGACGGTCATCGACTATGACAACAACACGCTCTATAATTATGACCCCGACATGCTCACCTTCTCGCTGGTTGACCAGAATGTGCTGTATAATACCTATGGCCTGATGGGTGGCTACGGCTTGAACCCCAGAGACTTCGCATCGCTGCGTAATATCGACAACCGCTTCGTGTCCTTCTTTGCCAATGCAGCCTATACCTATGACAACAAGTACATGCTCTCGGCAAGCATCCGTTGGGACCGCTCCAACTTGTGGGGAACGGGCTCCAAGTACCAGAACAAGCCCATTTGGAGCATTGGCGCCGGATGGAACATCGACCGTGAACCGTGGTTCCATGTCAGCTGGGTGGACCGTCTTAAGCTTCGTGCATCTTATGGTATTGCCGGTAATATCGCCAAGGATGCAGCCCCCTATATGACAGCAAGCTATTACAATAACGCCAACGTGGGCGGTGTTTATGGCTCGGTGAACACCCGTCCCAATCCCACCCTGCGTTGGGAGAAAACCACCACGACCAACATCGGTCTGGACTTCGCAGTGCTGAACAATCGCCTGAACGGTAGCATTGAGTTCTACAACAAGATGGGTACTGACCTGCTGGCCAACACGATGGGCGTGCCTACCGAGGGTTTCGGTTACACGACCTATAGCATTAACAATGGCAAGATGCGTAACCGTGGTGTGGAACTCACCTTGAACGGTCAGATTGTCCGTACTGCCGACTTCCGTTTTGATGCTACGGCAACCTACAGCTATAACAATAATAAGGTGGTTTATGTCAATGTGGAGGCTCCGGTTTATTTCCTCCAGCTTGACTATCCCGATGCTTATCCCATCGTGGGCAATCCTTACAATGCCATCTATGCCTATAAGTGGGCTGGCTTGAGCGCCGACGGTCTGCCTCAGGTGCTGGATGCTTCGGGTAATGCAACGGCTTCTAATCCTTCGGACTTGGCCGCTATCATCTATGCAGGCAGCACCGAGCCAATGCACATGGCATCGCTCCACCTCAATCTGGGCTACAAGCAGTTTGACTTGTCTTGTATGTGGCTGTTCCAGGGTGGACACAAGATGCGCAATACCGACCTGCCCATGCTTAACTCGGCTTATAACTACACGCTGTGGAGTTATGTGACCTCTTTGGGTGCAGTCAACAAGGATATAACCAACCGATGGCGTCATCCTGGTGATGAGGTCAAGACCGACATACCCGCAGCCATCTTTGGCGAGAACCCCTTGTTCAGCGATGCGTCGCGCACGATTTACGGCTATGCCGACAATAATGTCATCAGCGCGACCAATCTGCGCCTTGCTAATATCTCGCTGGCCTACAACCTCCCCAACGCTTGGCTGCGTAACATCAGCCTGAGCCGTGCGCGCCTCCAGTTCAATGTGGAGAATGCCGTGACGTTTGCCAAGAGCACCTCGGCCAAGTACCTGTTGGGTGGCTACAATGCACCCAACTATGTCTTCGGCCTCTATCTGGATTTCTAAAAAACCGGAAAATAACAACTAACAACTATAATATTGAGAGATATGAAAACTAAGATAAATAGACTGCTTTTAGGATCCTGCCTGGTGCTGCTTGCATGCTTGTGCAGTTGTGATGATTATCTGAGCAATGTGCCTAAGGGACAGAAGATTCCCACCACGCTCAACGACTTCTCGGTCATGCTTGCCGATGAGTACACTAACTGCCGTGAAGATGTGACACAGGCGATCCTCCTGCTCAACGATCGCTATGTTTCGGATGGCAACCTGTCCTATTATGAGTTGTGGAATGCCAACTACTTCTGGAATGAGGATGCTGACCGCGTTGCCATGAACAAGAGTGATGAGACAACCTATTACAATGGATATGCCGGTATCTCTACCGCCAACCTGCTTATCAAGAATGCGCCCACAGCGACCGAAGCCACCGATGCCGAGCGGGGGCAAGTTGTAGCACAGGCCAAGATCTTGAGGGCCATGAAGTATTTCACCCTCGTGAACTATTATTCCAAGACCTATGACGCAGCGACAGCGGCTACCGATGGCGGTGTGCCCCTGATTACCAGTGCCGAGGTGGGTGCTTCCTACACGCAGCCTTCGGTCCAGGGAATCTATGATTTCATTCTTCAGGATATTAACGAGGCTTTGCCTGCACTGCCCGAAAAGGCATTGAACGTGCTCTATGCCGATAAGGCGACCGCCTATGCGCTGGCCGCACGCGTCCACCTGCAGATGGGCCACTACCAGGAAGCCCTGACCAATGCCGATGAGGCGCTAAAACGCAATAATCAACTGTTTGACTGGGTACAGTTCTACAATGACAATGCTGACATACTGAGTGCCCCTGACGTCTATCAGACGATCACTTCGCCCATGGGCTTTGACTATGTGGAGAACTACATCTTTTGTCATGGTAATAGTTCCTACTCGGGCAATGACCTGCAGATGCGTGAAGACCGCGGCAGCCGCTTTGAACAGGGCGATGCCCACTTCATGAGCCGCTGGAAAATCCGCACCATGGCAGGTGCCACCTATTACAACCCCAACACGGGCGGTTACTATAACCGTGGCGGCTTGACGACAACCGAGGTCTATCTCATCCAAGCCGAGTGCCTGGCCCGCACGGGCAATGTCGCCGGCGCGATGGAGGTGCTCAACAAGGTGCGCCAGAAACGCATCCTTCCCGAGTTCTACCAAGACTTGACCGCTGCCAGTGCCGATGCCGCTATCGACTTGATCGTCAAGGTCAAGGATGATGCCTTAGTACAGACGATCATCCCTTTCTGTGACGCTCGTCGCTTAAACCTTGAGCCGGCTCATGCCCGCACCTTGACCAAGGTCGAGGGTGGCAAGAACTACTCGCTCTCGCCTAACAGTCACATGTGGGTAATGCCCTTCCCCATGGGTGCTGTAACTAATTCAGGCAATGGTACCGTAACCCAGAATGTTGAACGTTAAATGATTATAGAGTAATGAAGAACGTATTATTCGCATGCCTGTTGTGCATGCTCGTGTGCAGTTGTAATTCCCGTCAGTATAAGGTCGAGGGTAATGTTGCCGGACTTGACGATGGCACCATTGTGCAACTCGTGCCTATGAGTCACGACAATGAATCGCCTATTGCCGAGGCTACAGTCAATGGCGGTAAATTTACCTTCAAGGGTGAGATTGGCGACAGCCTGCCGATGCCCATTTGTGTCAACCTCATGGTCAAAGACTCGTATGGTGTCGAGACCTTTATGCTCGAGATGGGAGATATCACTATTGAGGGCAAGGCCACCAAGGGTGAGCCCGACCAGAACGGAGTAATCAATTACACTTGGGACGTCACTGTCAAGGGATCACCGCTGACCGACAAGTTCAATGTTTACAAGCAGCGTCGCGCCGATCTCGACAAGCTCTTCAATGACTATCACGAGCAGCACGCCCAGATTATCCAACAGGTTAACGAAGCCCGAATGGCTAAGGACAGTGCCCGAGAGAAACAGATTATGGAGACCGAGGAATACAAGGCCTTCGATAAAGCTGAGAAGGATTTCTTTGCCAAGGTAGAGGAGACCTACAAGGGCATCGTCGATGAGAACAAGGATACTTATTGGGGCCCGATGATGGCCATCTATCTGTGGACCTATTTTTCAGCCAATGATAAGCCTCTCTATGAATCTCTATCGCCCGAGGCACAGCAGAGCTGGTACGGCAAGAAGATGATTGACGAGATCATGCCAGCCGGTGATACTGGCCAGAAAGCCAAACAATTGACCGTAAAAGGCGATGACGGCAAGGAACTGACACTTGAAGACCTGGCACAGGGCAAAAAGTTGTTGCTCATCGACTTCTGGGCATCGTGGTGTGGACCCTGCCGCAAGGAGATTCCCAATGTCAAAAAACTCTACGATCTCTACAAGGATAAGGGATTTGAAGTGGTGAGCATCAGTATTGACAAGAATGAGGCCGCATGGCGCAAGGCCCTCCAGCAGGAACAACTGCAATGGCCCAATTTCCTGGACACTATGGGCGCTGCCGATGCTTACAAGGTGCGTTCTATTCCGGCCATGTTCCTGCTCAATGCCGAGGACTTGACCGTTATCGCATCGGGCGAAGATGCCCGCGGCGAGGCCCTGGCACAAAAACTCGCAGAACTCCTGGGCAACTAATAGCCGAGAGGTGCTGGTCGTTCAATTATTTCAAGTATATATATGTGTTTCTTGACGGGTTCGGGTGTCTGCATGTCAGTCACCCGAATCTTGAAAAAGGGGAATGCTGTAAGTTTGCTTGAAAGATTTGTTTTTTGATGTGATTATTATTACCTTTGCCACAACAAATCATTATAATAAAATCAAGACGATGAAGAAATTGTTTCTTTCCATGCTTGCGGGCATGATGGCGCTGGGCGCAGCGGCCCAGGGAAGTGAGTTCAAGGTGAGTGGCACCTTTGAGGGACGAGAGGACACTGTGGCTCTGGTCGTGGTGGATGCGGCAACAAGCAATACCATCATGGAGGAGACATATCCTGTCACCGGTCAGCTGATAGAGATGTCCTGCGAACTCAAGGATGCCGCAAAGCTCTTTGTCGTTGATGTTGACAATGGAGTCAAGGGGTACATGTCGGTTCCGGCCATCCCCGGCGAACATGTGATTTTCAAGAAGGATGCCAACAACATCACTCATCTTGAGGGATCGCAATTCTATGTGGACTACAATCTGGCCGAGCGCAGCATCGAGGAGCCCTTGATGGCCTTGAAGAACTTTGAGGGCGAGTGCCAGCACAGGATGATGAACGGTGTGCCCGAGGATGTGGTGATGAAGGAATATGAAGAAAAAGCACCGGCTCTCAACCAGGCTCTTGTCGATGCCGTGACGGCTTATGTCAAGGCACATCCCGACCAGGATGCCGCCGCCGCGCTGCTGTCTCAACTCGATGATACCGATGATATGGAAGCTGTCGCCGCGCTGTTGACCGAGCGCGCTCGTGGCAGCGTGGCCGCTAACCTGTACAAGAGCATGCTGGCCGCCGAGCAGAAGGAGCGCGAGGAGGAAGCCCGTCAAGAGGGCATGGTAGGCTCGCTGGCTCCCGATTTCACCCTCAACGACATCAACGGCAAGCCGTTGGCGCTGAGCTCGCTGCGTGGCAAGTGGGTGATCATCGACTTCTGGGGCTCATGGTGCAAGTGGTGCATCAAGGGCATCCCCGACATGAAGGAATACTATGCCAAGTACAACGACAAGCTCGAGATCCTGGGCGTGGACTGCAACGACACCGTCGAGAAGTGGAAAAATGCCGTCAAGCAATACGAGCTGCCCTGGCTGCACGTCTATTGGGACAAGGACGACGAGAACGGCGACAACCCGCTGGAACTCTACAGTGTGCGCGGCTTCCCCACCAAGGTCGTCATTGACCCGCAGGGCAACGTGGCTAAAGTCATCGTGGGCGAGGATCCCGCCTTCTACGACTACCTCGACGAAGTGATGAAAAACTGAAAACTGAAAACTAAAAACTAAAAACTAAAAACTAAAAAAAATGACACATACTCAAAGTTTGATTATCGGCTCCGGCCCTGCCGGATATACCGCAGCGATTTATCTGGTGCGCTCGGCCATCGACTGCCTGCTCATCGAGGGCTTGCAGGTGGGCGGCCAGCTCACCCAGACGACCACCATCGAGAACTTCCCCGGTTTCCCCGAGGGCATTGACGGCTTCCAGCTCATGGACAACATGCGCCAGCAGGCCGTCAACCTGGGCGCCAAGATGCGCTCGGGACTCGTGACCAGTATCGACATGAGCCAGCGCCCCTTCCTGGTCACCCTCGACGGCGGCGAGCAACTCACTGCCGACACCATCATCGTCGCCACCGGTGCCACGGCCAAGTACCTGGGCCTGCCCGACGAGACCAAGTATGCAGGGCAGGGCGTCTCGGCCTGCGCCACCTGTGACGGCTTCTTCTATCGCAAGAAGGTCGTGGCCGTCGTGGGCGGCGGCGACACCGCCTGTGAGGAGGCCGACTACCTGAGCCACCTGGCCAGCAAGGTCTATCTGATCGTCCGCAAGGACTACCTGCGTGCCAGCGAGGCCATGCAGCAGCGTGTCAAGGAGAACGAGAAAATTGAGATCCTGTTCAACACCAACACCGTGGGCCTCTTTGGCGACAACGGCGTGGAGGGCGCCCATCTGGTGCGCTTCAAGGGCACCGACAAGGAGGAACTGTTTGATATCGCCATCGACGGCTTCTTCCTCGCCATCGGCCACAGGCCCAACACCGAGTTCCTGGGCGGACAGGTTGACCTCGACGAGCAGGGCTACATCCGCCTCACGGGCCATGACACGATGACCAACGTCGAGGGCATCTTTGCCGCCGGCGACGTCGCCGACCCGCACTACCGCCAGGCCATCGCCGCCGCAGCCGCTGGCTGCCGCGCCGCCATCGACGTCAAGCACTACCTCTCCCGGTAAACCGAGATAACAACCTACTAAAAAAGGGCAAGAATCCTGTGTCGATTCTTGCCCTTTTTGCAATCGGTGGAGGGTGATGATCAGAACTTCATGAACATGCGGCGGTTGTGCCCCGCACGGTGGCTCACGTGGATCCAGCGGCACCCTTTCTCGTCAATGAGCTGGTCGTAGGGGAGCTTCAGCTCCTTGATCAGGGCCAGCAGGCGGCGGTTGCGACTGCTAGACCCCACGGTGATGTCGGCTGCCTCACCGCGCTGGTGCTGGCTCGACGGCGTGCCGCCCACGGCCTTGTTCAGTTCGGGACAACGATAGCCGCTGTTCACCCTGATGGGGCCGCCCCAGGCTTCGCGCAGCGGGTCGAGCACGTGGTCCACCAGGTCATGGAGAGCTTTGACGGCACTGGGCGGCGGCGTGTTGTCGATACCCAGCCAGCGGGCCGTGTCAGAGCGGGTTAGCTCACGGATGGTGAAGTACTTCATCGTATCATCACGCGCATGTGCGCCTTGGGATAACGCAGCACCAGGCACGAAGCCTCGGTCATCACCAGCGCGTCGACGTTGCGCACGCCGCTCTCCTTGAGGTTGAGCTGCTCGGTGCTGAAGGGGATATGGGTGTACTTCTGGATATACTCGGGGTCGATGACGATGCCGTCGCTCTCCATGCCCACCTCGTCAAACACCTCGCTCAGCAGCAGGTACAGGCAGCCGAACTTAGTCCTCAACTCCGTGAAGTCGATGCCCCACTTGCTCACGTGCTGGCCAGCGGTGATCACGCGTGTGTAGTCCAGCTTGCTGATGCGGCTGATGAGCTCGCTGCCGCCGATCAGGATCTTGCGCTTGCTGCCAGCGTTGCCCGTGAAGGCGTCGCGCATGAGCTTGACAATGTCGTCGGGCGTCAGGTCGCTGGGCGACTCGATGTAGTGCTCCTTGCCGGCCTGGCTCCAGATGCCGCCCGTGAAGTAGATGTACTCCTTCTTGTTGTTGTCCCACAGCTTGCGCGCCGAGCCGAACAAGAACGACTTCTCCATGCCCAGGCGCATGTCATACACGGCAGCCTCCTCCTGGTCGCTCATCGTCCAGCCCACTTCCTTGTTGGCCAGGCGTTGCAGTGTCGACTGCTCGACCTGCATCTTGAAGATCTGGCACAGGTTGCGGTTCTTCTTGGGCAGCGCCTCAAACTGCGGCGACTGCACGTCGAGCTCGCTGGCGGCACGGCCCATGCGTATCAGCGTCGTGCCCGTGATGATGTTGGGGATGCAGTTGTCCACCCCTTCAAGCGTGGGGCCGTTGACGGCCATCACCGTCACGCCGTTGCTGTCGCGCCCCACCACATAGAGCATCAGGTCCTGGGAACTCTCACCGTGGGCGTCATAGCCCGGTGTCTCCTGCACCAGGATGGTGTCGGTGGCGTCAAAGATCTCGTCGTTGCTGGTGTGGATAACCACTGTGGGGGTCTCGCCGCTCACGGCGGTGCGGGTCTCGGGCACGTCGGCCGTCAGCTTGGCCGTGGTGGGCTTGGTGTCCACGCTGTAGTAGTCAACGACCATGCTGCCCGTGTGCTTGCTGCCCGCAAAGCGCGAAATCTGGTCGATGGGGGTCGACATCGGGCGGATTTTCACAATCTGCTGGTCTATCTCGTTGAGCAGCAGGTCGGGCGAACCCTCGTTGGTAAGGTCGGTCGTGAGCGGACCGTCTACTACGTGCTTGCCTCCGTCGATGCCTGTGATGAGCATGCCCATGGCAAGCGTGCCGGCACCTGCGTGACTACCCATGCACGAGGCCAGAATGGCCATCAGGATCATGATGATGACAAAGAGGACTAACTTCTTGTGACGGCGCATCCAGCGGATGGCCTTGGTAAAATTGATGATGTTCATGGTTTTGTGTAAAAGATTAAAAAAATGAATAATTAAAAAAAACAATGGAACTAATGAAGGCACACGGCCTTGAATCTTCAGTTTCAGTCCCAGATGCTGCGGCGGCAGTATCGCGGGAACACAGGGTGCGGTTGCGCGGGCTCGTCGTCGGGCTCGGGGTGGATGACGGCCTCGATCTTCTCGTTGCGGCCACGCAGGTAGCCTGCCGCGTCGGCATTGGCCACGTCATTGTCGTGGCTGATGCCCCGGGCCAGGGTCTCCAGCAGGTCGGCCGTGACTGTCGTCGGGTCAAGGCCCGATGTCAGGCGCTCGATGGCTGCCGCCGTCTCCTCGTCCAGGTCCAGCGAGGCCATACGCTCGGCTAGGGTGGGGGAGGAGGCCGGCTCTTGCGCGGGCAGGTCTTGGCGTTGTTCGTTCTCGCGAAAGGGCGGTGGCGTCACCGCCTCGCATTGCTGATTCTCGATTGCTTGGTTGTTCATGGTTTTTAAGTGTTTAAGGGGGTATATGCTTGCAAAACTTCAGTTAAACAAAACCGGATAAGTCTAGTGGGTCTGGTGGAGCATGCCCGCCATCTTGCGGTCGCGCTGGCGGCGAAACGACTCAAAGGTCTCAAACAGGTCGCTCAGGGCGATGTCGGCGTTGTCGCTTTGCAGCTGGTAGACGTTGGCGCTGTTCACCGTGGTCGGCTTGCCCTGCAGCGCGCCGTTCACGCCGCTGATCTCTTCAAACAGCTTCATCTGCAGCTCCACCATCTGGAAGGCGCCGATGTTGGTGCCGTTGGCGCTGATCTGTTCTGGCTTGGCCTCGCCGCGGCGCCCGTCATAGGGCAGCAGCCCGTTGGCGCTCGACCAGCAGCGCTTCACATCTTCCCACGTCCATCCGTCGGGCAGGGCATTCTCGGGAAAGAGCAGCACCCCCTTGGCGCTGGAGCGCATAATCTGGTCCAGCAGCGAGATCATGCGGTTGACGTGCTTCTGGGTGTCGATCAGGTCCTCGACCATGGCATGCACCTCGCCGTCGGTGAGCGGATAGAACTTCAGCGCAAACGGATGCCCGCCGTGCTCCCATGGCGAGTCATACTCGCTCAGCAGGTCGCCCATGGGACTGAACCAGCGGCAGTGCCACACGGTGGCGATGTCCCAGCGGGTCCCCACGTCGGGGCGCCCCTTCAACCGGTGGGCGGCGCTGGCCGGCTCCACGCTGAGCGTGCCCTCGCGTCGGTTGTGGCACACGATCACTTCACGGCTCTCGAGCGTCCACACCTCGATGGCGCGGCACTTGCCGTCGGCTGCGTGCCAGAAGTCGCTGCCCAGCTGCGAGTCGGCTCCCAGCCGCGTGCTCAAGTCGGCGATGCGCTCCTCGGCTCCGTCGGTGTAGAGCCTCCTCACCCAGGCCGCCTTGCGCTGGTTGCCGCCGGCCACTCGGCGCAGCAGCTGGGCGATGTTCAGGTCGTGCAGCTGACCGATGAGTTCACAGTCCCACGTTCGGGTGTCGTTGAAACCTCCCACCACCAGCTTGTTGATGTTCACGTTGTCTACTCTCACGCGGGCATCGTCGCCGGGCTTGTGGCTGGTGTCGACGCGCTGGATGCAGCAGCCCGAGATGAGAAACTCCTCCAGGGCGCGGCTGTCCAGCTCGTCGAGCTCGTTGTCCTGGCGCACTTGCCCCAGTGCGGTCGCTTCGGGCTTGTCGCCGTGGCTCAGGTAATGGGAGCGGTAGCGTCCCACAATCGTCTTCACCATCTGGCGTATCAGGTTGTTGGTGATGCCGATACAGCCCTGCTGGGCCAGAAATTCGCTCTCGGTCATCAGTCGCCCCTCATGGTCGCGGATGTAGTCGCCCCACTGGTCGCCATAGGTGAACCGCTTGTTGCGCTGGCGGGTCTTGCGCAGCCCCGCCGCGTTCATCCAGGCCTTGTAGGCCGCCTGTAGCACTCGGGTGTGCTGCTCGTTGCTTGTTGGTGTCTTCATGGTATTCAATTGTTAGTGTTTATGCTTCCTCTAGACCATCTAGACCATCTAGACCATCTAGACCATCTAGTGTTTTCTCGCTGCAAAATTACTGCCTGCCATCACCCCTACACCATGTCAAAAAGCACAAAGTCTCAAAAATAATCCAGTTCTTTTGCACTTCGCTTTCTCGTTTTTTCTGGCGAATTTGGATGACCTATGTCATTTTTTATGTACCTTTGCGGTTCGTATTGCGGGCACGGTGCCCGCTCAACTAACTTAAAGTCAAGATTTAATGGCAGACATCACTATTGCGGGCATCATGCGCGCAGGGGCCTATTCGCCCAATCACATAGGCAACGACACGGCAATTTTTAACCTCGTCGCCGAGCAGCTGCGCAAGCGCGGTTGCCAGGTCAACGTCTACAGCGAGGAACAGTTCAACAACACCGACATCCAGGAACCCGTTGTGCTGGCCATGTGTCGCGAGCGCGAGAGCATCGCCAAGCTGCAGCAGCTCGAGGACGCAGGCAAGCTCGTCATCAACTCGGGCTACGGCATCGAGAACTGTACCCGCGAGCGCATGACGCGCATCCTGCTGGGCAACGGCATCCCTTACCCCGAGAGCCTCATCGTCAACACCAACGAGAACATCAAGGACCGTCTCAAGAAGGCCGGCTTCAAGAGCTGCTGGATCAAGCGTGGCGACTTCCATGCCATGCACAAGGAGGACGTGAGCTATGTGCGACACCCCGAGGAGGCACAGGAGGTACTCCAGGAGTACTTCTACCGCGGTATCACTCGTGCCGTCATCAACGTTCACCTGCAGGGCGACCTGGTGAAGTTCTACGGCGTCAAGGACTCGCAGTTCTTCTACTGGTTCTACCCCTTCGACGAGGGACACAGCAAGTATGGATGGGAAGAAGTCAACGGCCACAGCCAGGGCATCGACATCGACCTCAAGGAGCTCAAGGACATCTGCGCCAGGGCTGCCGAGGAGCTCAACGTGGTCATCTACGGCGGTGACTGCATCGTCGACCCCGACGGCACCATCCGCATCATCGACTTCAACGACTGGCCCAGCTTCGCTCCGTGCCGCAACGAGTCGGCACCCCACATCGCCAAGGCCGTACTCGCCCTGGCCAAGACCCACCTGGGCCTGTAAAGTAGAGAAATCCGTATCTCTCTAACAATCTAGAAACTCTAGACCATCTAGAGGAAAAGAACTGTATAACTGAAATCTGGAAAACATGACGTTAAGAGAAGAATATCAGTCGTCGCTCAAGTCCTCCGACACCGAGGAGTGGTTTGACCTGCACTTCCATCGACCCCTGGGCTTCCTGTGGGCCAAGTTCTTTGAAAAGTTGGGCGTGAGCCCCAATGCCATCACCGTCGCCAGCATCTTCATGGGTGTGGCCGGCGGTATCCTGCTATACTTCGGCCAGCCTTACCTGGCATGGCTCAACTGGGTGGGCATGCTGTTGATCACTTGGGCCGACACCTTTGACAGTGCCGACGGCCAGCTGGCACGCATGACTCAGCAGTATTCCCGCATGGGACGCATCCTGGACGGCGTGAGCGGTGACTTCTGGTTCGCGGCCATTGGCTTTGCCCTGGTGTTCCGCGAGCTGCACTTCGGTGACAGCCTGACGGGGCCGCATTTCTTTGCCGAGCATGAGTGGCTGGCTTGGACACTGGGCATCCTCTCGGGTGCCAGCCATGCCCTGCAGGCTGCCATGGCCGACTGTTACCGCCAGTTCCACCTCTTCTTCCTCAAGGGCAAGCAGGGCAGCGAGCTGGACAGCGCCGCCAAACTCAAGGACCAGTATAACCAGTTGAGCTGGGGAGCCAACTTCTTCAGCAAGCTGGTACTCTTCTTCTACAGTGGCTATACCTCTAACCAGGAGCGCTGGACCCCCAACATGCAGCGCCTGCGTGCCGCTCTGGGCGAGCGCTACGGCGAGGACGGCGTGCCCAGTGAAGATTTCCGTCAATACTTCCGCGGCCTGAGCCTGCCGTTGATGAAGTATACCAACATCCTCACCTTCAACACCCGCATCATTGCCTGCTTTATCGCAGTGCTCTGTAATGTGCCCTGGCTCTACTTCGTCTTCGAGATTGTGGTATTGAACATCCTGCTCATCTACATGGTCACCCGTCACGAGGGCATCTGCAAGAAAGCCCTTGGCCAGTTAAAAGCTAGAGATTAGAATTTCCTCCTGATACAGTTAGGGTCCCTAAGGTCATCAACGACCTTAGGGACCCTAATAATTATCATTGCTGTCCAGGGAAGGTTTAGTGTTGGTGATGATGATTAATTCGTGAAATTGGCATTAGCCCCGCAGGGTTCGGGCCAACTTCTATACCATGGCCAAAATTAGGGTCCTTAAGGACTCTATCGACCTTAAGGACCCTGTGATCAATGATGACGGGCAGTCAATCAGTACCCGAAGATTTCCTCCAGCGTCAGGCGACGGATGGGAGCAATCTGCTCCAGGCCCTTGATGTCAAGCTCCTTCTCGTCACCCAGGATGAGGTAACGGTAGGGCTTGCCTGCCATCGACTGCTGCTCAAAATTCACGATGTCGTTCAACTTGAGGCCAGGCAGCTGGTTATAGACCACTGAGTTGATATCGTAGTCCAGACCCAGGCGCTTGGCAGCAATATAGCTGTTCAGCACGGCACCGCGAACAGTGCGGCGAGAGGCCAGCTTCTTCATCAGCGACTCCTTGGCCAGGGCAAAGGCGGCCTCGCTCTGGGGGATGGTGCCCACGATGTTGTTGAACTCGCGCACGCAGTCCATCATCTTGTCGTTCTGGGTGATGATGTAGGTCATGGCATACTCGGGATGACCCATCTCACGGGGCTGGCGATAGTAGGCAGCGGCCGAGTAGGCCAGGCCGCGCGCCTCACGCAGCTCCTGGAAGACGATGCCGTTCATGCCGCCGCCGAAGTACTCGTTAAACAGGCTGATGGTGGCGGCGCGGTCGGGCGTCCACGGTGTGCCCTCGTTGTGGTACTGCACCATGTAGATGTTCTTGGCCTCGTAGGGGGCCAGCAGAATCTCGGCCTTCGGTGTGGCCTGCTCCATGTAGGGCGTGCCCACGGGAACGGCGGCCAGGTGCTTCGGAGTCTTGTGCACCTTGCTCAGGCACTTGTTCAGCTCCTTCTCGGTCATGGGGCCGTAGTAGACTACGGTGTGCTGCATGTTGCGCAGGCCCTTGACCAGGCCAAGCAGCTCGGCGGGCTTGGTGTCGCGCAGCTGCTGGGTGCTCATGATGTTGGTGTACGCGTTGCGGGCACCATACATGCCATATTCGTTCAGACGGTTGAAGCACTCGTCCTGACTGCTCTTGGCATCGTTGCGGCTCTTGAGGATAAGGTCAACCATGCTCTGGTAGGCTGCCTCGTCGGGCTGTGCATTCTGCATCAGGTCCTCAACCAGCTTCAAGGCCTCGGGCATGTTCTCGCTCAGGCCGCTCAGCGTCAGGTAGGTCTCGTTGTCGCTCACGTTCATCGAGATGTTGCAGGCCAGCTTGTACAGGCGCTGCTTGAACTCGGTCGCACTCATCTTCTTGGTGCCCAGGTAGTCCAGATAGGTCAGGGCGACGTCATAGCGGTTGTCGGCCGTGTTGCCGAAGTCATACTTGTAGGTCAACGTGAACAGGTCGTCCAGGTCGTTGTGCTTGTACAGCAGCGGCAGCTTCTTGCCGGTCTGGCCCACGGTCATCTCCTTCTGGTAGTCAACAAACTGCGGCTGGATGGGCTCGACAATCTCGCTCAGGATGTCGCGCACAAAGTCGCTCTTCATGTCGCGGTTGGTGGGGATGGGCGTGATGGCGGGCTTGTCAATCTTCTTGGCAGTGGTGTCCTCGCCCATGCGCTTGTACACGCACACATAGTTGTCCAGCAGGTGGCGGTTGGCAAAGGCCACAATCTGCTCCTTGGTCATGCCGGCCATGCGGTCCAGCTTGCCCACCTCCTGGGCCCAATCAACATGGTTGATATAGGCGTTGACCAGCTGGCGCGTGCGGGCTCCGTTGTTGTCCAGAGCACGCAGGTACTGCAGCTTGTTGTTATTGATCACGCTCACCAGCAGGTCGTCGTCAAAGTCACCCTTGCGCAGCTTGGCCAGCTCGCCCAGCAATAGCTCGCGCACCTCTTCCAGGCTCTGGCCCTCGTTGGGATAACCCAGCATCAGGAGCATCGAGTAGTCGGTCATCTGGTCGCTGAAGGCTCCGGCGCCCATCACCTTCATCGTCTGGTTCAGGTTCAGGTCCATCAAGCCTGCTGTGCCGTTGGCCAGCATCTCGGCAATGATGTCAACCGTGTCGTTGGCCAGCGAGTTGCCGGCTCCAAAGCGCCAGCCCAGGGCCACAAACTCGGCCTCCTGGCCCACAACCGTGGTGTCGATGGGGGCCGTGATGGGCTTCAGGGGAGCAAATTCGGGACGGGTCAGATTGTTGTTGGGCTTCCAGCTGCCAAAGTGGCGCTCCAGAATCGCGATCACCTCGTCGGGGTCAAAGTCGCCCGCCATACAGATGGCCACATTGTTCGGGCAGTAGTAGTTATTGAAGTAGTTCTTGATGTTGGTGATCGACGGGTTCTTGAGGTGGTTCTGAGTGCCTATGGTCGTCTGGGTGCCGTAGGGGTGGCCAGGGAACATCTTGGCACTCAAGGCCTCAAACAGTTTCTCGTTGTCACTGGCAATGCCGATGTTATACTCCTCGTACACGGCCTCAAGCTCGGTGTGGAAACCGCGAATGACCATGTTCTGGAACCTGTCGGCCTGGATGCGGGCCCAGCGGTCAACCTCGTTGGCGGGAATGTCCTCGGTGTAGCAGGTCACGTCGGTGCTGGTATAGGCATTGGTGCCCTGACCGCCGATGCCTGCCATCAGCTTGTCATACTCGTTGGGAATGTTGTACTTTGCAGCCAGCTGCGAGATGCTGTCAATCTCGTGGTACAGCACGCGCCGGCGCTCGGGATCGGTCACCAGGCGGTATTGCTCGTAGCGGGCCTCAATCGTGTCGAGCAACGGGCGCTCGGCTTCATAGTTGTTCGTGCCGAACTGCTTGGTGCCCTTGAACATCAGGTGCTCCAGGTAGTGGGCCAGACCGGTCGTCTCGGCAGGATCGTTACGCGAGCCGGTGCGCACGGCGATGTGGGCCGAGATGCGCGGACTCTGGTGGTTCACGCTCAAGAACACCTTCAGGCCATTGCTCAGTGTGTAGCACTGGGTTGCCATCGGGTCGCCAGGGACCGTCGTGGCTACAGGCTTCTGTCCAGCCATGCCCAGGCACACCAGGCTGGCCAGCATCATCATGAATAATTTCTTCATTCCTAATTAAGGTTTTTAAAAGTTTATGAGTTAGTTGGTGAATAGTCTGCTGGCAAAGGTAATACTTTTTCAGTAAACAGGTAACAGCCGATAGTGAATAGTTTTCCCACACGAGCCGATAACGGGGCTCAGCGGAAAAAGCCATTGGCTTGTACCCCCATCACACAAAGGCCCTGCGGCCATGGTGATATACCACAGCCGCAGGGCCTTAATCCTTGTTTTAATGGAAGATGGTCTCTGACTCTGTCGAGCACAGGAAGGTGTTCGTACTGGTACCACTACGTCTTAATCCTTGTTTTAATGGAAGATGGTCTCTGACCTGGTGGGCAATGGTTCTTGTTGTTGCCATTTTCATTGTCTTAATCCTTGTTTTAATGGAAGATGGTCTCTGACTACGTCACTGCCAACGACACAATTGCTGTCAAAAACAATGTCTTAATCCTTGTTTTAATGGAAGATGGTCTCTGACTTCTTGGCATTACAGGATTTATGGATTGCTTTGGTGAGAGTCTTAATCCTTGTTTTAATGGAAGATGGTCTCTGACAGCGCACAACATATTGACCTGTTAAAAATGGCGTACCCGTCTTAATCCTTGTTTTAATGGAAGATGGTCTCTGACTCCAGTGGCAAGGTCTACCGAATCTTTCCTGCAGACACGTCTTAATCCTTGTTTTAATGGAAGATGGTCTCTGACCAAGAAAAAACCTGTAGTGATTGAAGCTGTTCAATGGTCTTAATCCTTGTTTTAATGGAAGATGGTCTCTGACAGCGCTTTTGCTTAAATTGTTGATTATCAGCATGTCAATGGTCGTATAACTATGCAATTTAACAACATTTTAACTAAAAGTTGAAAAATTTTCAGCCCTGTTAACATTGTTGTTGCAAAAGTATAAACATTTTTAGGATTATCCAATTTTTCCCGTAAAAAAAACCAGGGCAACCGCACCAAAATTAACATTTACTTATTAGCTGACAAAATGAGTATTAGACGCCCGAAGGGCGGCTATCTGAGTAACCCCCAGTAAATCAGGCTGCCGAGCGATAGCGAGGAAGGCTGATTCACTGGGGGTGATGGTGAGGAATAGGCTGTCGCTGGAGGCGACCCCACTTCGGCTTCTGTCACATGGGGTCGCTTCCAGCGACTTGGTTTGATGGAGCGTTCCCCCTGGTGAGGCAATCCGTTGCGCTATCGCTCAGCAGATTGCCTTACCAGGGGCATTCAAAGGTCACCCTCCGGGTGTACCACATCAATTTGAGTTAATTTTGGTGCGGTTGCCATGGCAAAAAATCATTTGTTACCGCTGGAAAACTTACATCCCTTTGCAGTCTCCGAACCCCGACAAGAAAGACAATCAAGATAAAATGTTATTTCATTGATAATCAATAGATTGTGTTTCTTGTCTTTATTGCCTTCTTTTTTTAATAACTGGATTTGTCGTTAAAATGCCGATTTCTTGACGGTTATGTGGATTATTTTTTGTACCTTTGCGCGATTTTTTACATTATTATCTGTAATTTTTATGACACCTACTACTAAAACCATCGTACTGAGTGATGGACGTGAGATCACTCTGCAGACTGGAAAGCTTGCTGAGCAAGCCGATGGAGCTGTTGAATTGAGGCTGAACAACACCATGTTGTTGGCCACCGTATGTTCGGCCAAGGAGGCCGACGAGGGCGTGGACTTCATGCCCCTTACTGTTGAATACAAGGAGAAATTCTCGGCCTATGGCCGCTTCCCCGGTGGTTTCACCCGCCGCGAGGGTCGCGCCAGCGACTACGAGATCTTGACCGCTCGACTGGTCGATCGCGTCCTCAGGCCCTTGTTCCCCTCTAACTATCACGCTAACACCATCGTTCACATTATCATGTTCTCGAGCGACGGTGTTGACGCACCCGATGCGCTGGCCGGTCTTGCCGCATCGGCAGCCATCGCTGTGAGCGATGTGCCCTTCGAAGAGCCCATTGCCGAGGTGCGTGTAGCACGCATCGACGGTGAATTCGTTATCGACCCGACGTTTGAGCAGATTGAGAAAGCTGACATGGAATTGATGGTAGGTGCGACTTACGATAATATTATGATGGTCGAGGGCGAAATGGACGAAGTGAGCGAGGATGACCTGATTGCCGCCTTGAAGGCTGCACACGAGGCCATCAAGCCCATGTGCCTGATCCAGAAGGAGTGGGCCAAGGAACTGGGCGTCGCCAAGCGCGAGTACTGCCACGAGACCGACGACGAGGAACTCCACGAGCGCGTGCGCAAGGAGATTTATCCCAAGTGCTACGCTGTGGCTCAGGCTGGCAAGGCCGACAAGCAGTGGCGCAACGAGACCTTCCAGAAGGCCTACGACGACTTCATGGAGACCATCCCCGAGGAGGAGCGTGAGGAGAAGGAACCGATGATCAAGCGCTACTACGAGGAAGTGCAGCGCGACGCCGTTCGCCGTTGCATCCTCGACGAGCACATCCGCCTGGATGGCCGCAAGACCAACGAGATCCGTCCCATCCTGTGCGAGCCCGACTACCTGCCTTATCCCCACGGCTCGGCCCTGTTCAAGCGTGGCGAGACCCAGGCCCTGGCTACCGTAACCCTGGGCACCAAGGACGACGAGAAGCTCATCGACGACGTGCTCCGTCACGAGAACGAGCGCTTCCTGTTGCACTATAACTTCCCCGCCTTCTCGACCGGCGAGGCACGCGCTCCCCGTGGCGTGAGCCGCCGCGAGGTCGGTCACGGCAACCTGGCCCATCGCGCACTCAAGCGCATGATCCCCGAGGACAACCCCTACTGCATCCGCATCGTCAGCGACATCCTCAGCAGCAACGGCTCGTCATCGATGGCAACCGTCTGCGCCGGCTGCATGGCCCTGCTCGACGCCGGTATCAAGCTCAAGAAGCCCGTGGCTGGTATCGCTATGGGTCTCATCACCGACGAGGGTAACGTCAAGCACGCCGTGCTCAGCGACATCCTGGGCGATGAAGACCACCTGGGCGACATGGACTTCAAGGTGACGGGTACCGTCGACGGTATCACCGCTACCCAGATGGACATCAAGTGCGACGGTCTGCCCTACGAGATCCTCGAGCAGGCACTGCACCAGGCTAAGGAAGGCCGCCTCCACATCCTGAACCTCATCAACGAGGCCATCCCCGCTCCCCGCGAGGACTACAAGCCCCACGTGCCCCGCATCGTCACCATGGTCATCGACAAGGAATTCATCGGTGCCGTTATCGGCAAGGGTGGAGAAGTTATCCAGGGCCTCCAGGAAGAGACTGGTACCACCATCAGCATCGAGGAGGTTGACGGCAAGGGAATCGTCGAGATCGCTGCCGCCAACAAGGAAAGCATCGAGGCTGCCGTCGAGCGCATCAAGGCCATCACCGCAGTGCCCGAGGAGGGACAGATCTACACCGGCAAGGTGGTCAGCATCCTCGAGTTCGGCGCGTTTGTCGAGTTTATGGCTGGCCGTGACGGCTTGCTCCACATCAGTGAGATCAGCTGGGACCGCCTCGAGAACATGGAGGCCAGCGGCCTGCACGAGGGCGACGAGGTCACTGTCAAGCTCATCGAGATTGACAAGAAGACCGGCAAGTTCCGCCTCTCGATGCGTGCTCTCCAGGACAAGCCTGAGGGCTATGACGAGCGCAAGCAGGGTGGCAATGGCCGTGGCCCGCGCGGCAACGGCGGCAACGGCGGCAACCGTGGTCCCCGTCAGGGTGGCAACGGTGGTGGTCGACCCATGGGCGGTGGTAACCGCCAGGGCGGAAATCGTGGCCCGCGTCGTCCCCGCCGCGACGACCGTCGCGACGACGAGTAATCCACGCAATTGCACATCTTTTTATATGACAAGCGCCGAGGCTCTAATAGCCCCGGCGCTTGATTTTCCTTGATGGTGGCGCTTAGTCGTCCATGCTCAGGAAGCGGCCTGAGCGGTCAAAGTTCAGATCAAGGCCGTTGGCCAGCTCAATCTCGTAACCGTGGTACTCCTTGTTGATCTTGGTGATGGCCAGGTTCTGATAGCTGCCTCTCACATAATTGGCGATAGCCTTGGGGACAAAGAAGGCGGGAACACCCTTCATCGATTCCACTTGATCCCACTGGTTGTTGGCATCAAAATCGATCTTTGTACCGTCGTTGAGGTATACATCATACTCCACACCGCCGTTATCGTAATCGGGCTCGACTCCCACGATCGAAGCGTTGGGGAAACGCTGCTTGATAAAGGCAGTGATGGAGGCGGGCAGCGACTGGGCCGTTGGAGCGGCGGCAGCCTGGGCTTGGGCGGGATCCTGAGCCTGAGCCTGGGCCATGGTTGAATCTACCGGAGCGGCTTGAACGGGTTGCTGCTGGGCGGTGGGTACAACCATTTGTTGCTGGTTGGAACCGTCATTGCCGCCACACGACAATAACGCGAACAGGGCTACGCCCGTAAACAAAACTTGAATACTCTTCATTCTTTTTTTTATTAAAATTGGTTATTAAACTATGATAATTGCGGCAAAGGTATTACATTTCTTTGAATATGAAGGGCTTATGGTACAATAATTGCAGTAATTAAATAAAATGAAGTATCTTGCGGCGTTATAAAGTTATTATACATTATTATAGTTACATTATTCGCATGTTTGCGGGAAAAGATGTATCTTTGCACATAGTTATAATCAGTAACAGCGGGGTGATGATAAGTCTCAAATCCATATACAAGCGATTCAGGCAGTGGCAGCACGACCCCATCGACAACGAGTTTTTGTCCCATGCGTCGCAGCGATGCAGCAATTGCGGGCATGAGTTTGTGGGCAACTATTGCCCCTATTGCTCACAACAGGGCGGCATCGGCCCCATCGGCTGGAAGAGCGTCTTCCGTAGCATCGGTGAGGTGTGGGGATTGCACAACCGCTCATTGCTCTATTCCATCGTGCAGCTCCTGCTACGGCCGGGCTACTTCATCAGTGACTACATCGGCGGCAAGCGGCAGGTGAGTTTCCCGCCCGTCAAGATGCTCGTGCTCATCGGTGTGCTGGGTGTGATTGTCGATTTCCTCACGGGTGCCATCCACGGCATGCTCTATAGCCATGGCGAGAAGATGGCCTATGTCAACGATGCCTTTGAGTGGCTCAACACTCACGTCAAGGGCATGTTCCCGCCGCCCAGCGACTACCTGAGCGGCGTGCTACAGTGGCTCAACACCCACCCCGACGTCTTCTCGCTCATCCTGCTCTCCTTCTTGATTGTACCCAACTACTACATCTTCCGCTTTGCACCGCGCAACACGCGGCACACCCTGCCTCAGGGTTTCTTTATTCAGGTGTTCAGCACGGTCTTGTTCTTGTTGCTCAATATGTTCTATGATATGACCGGCCTGGGATGGCTTGTGGTCATCTTGGGCAGTGCGATGGTCTTTGTCACTTACAGGCAGCTCTTTGGCTACGGCATCTGGGGCACCCTGTGGCGCGTAGTCATGGCCTTTGTGTGCGCCTTCACGCTCCTCTCGGCCCTGCTCAACATCAACTATGGTGCCTATCTGCTCGAGAACGGTGATTCACATGCCGCCGGCACCTACTTCCTCAATGTCCCGATAGCCATCGCCATCCTGCTTGTCGTTCTCCTGGCCTGCTACTACATCAGCAGGCCCCGCCCCGTCAAGCCTTCCTCCTCACAATAGCACTCCCTTCCTTTGTCAGCCTGCGATACAGCGCGATGCCCAGCAGCGGCACCGCGGTGCCCACGATGGTGTACAGCACCCAGAACAGGTCGGTCGTCGAGTGCTCGTGGATAACCATGTGGCACCCTATCTGGCCCCAGTCCAGGCCATAGTACCATATCTTGATGGCCGACACAATCTTGAACGAGATGATGTGCCACACGTAGATGTACAGCGTGTTGTTGCCGCAATACACCATGAAGCGCTTCACCATGCCCTCGTGGCGGTCGAGCCACTTGGCCACGTGATGCACCATCAGGAATCCGATGGCTCCCGTCACTGGCAGCGTGAACACCGTGCTCAGGTTCACATGCAGCGCCATGCCCTGGAAACCCAGGTACGACCCGCCCAGTATCAGGCATGCATAGAGCAGCGTCAAGGCCCAGTGCTCGGGGATGCGCTGCTCGTGACGGCGATACAGCACTCCCATGGCAAAGAACATCACTCCCCAGCAGTCGCGTATGCCTCCCTGTACAAGCGTGCTGATGGTCAATTGGTTATATACCTTAAACCAGGCAAAGCCAATCGTCAGCACAATGATGACCCAGGGCACGCTGTCGTGGTTGAGCCATCGGCGGCGGTTATACAGCAGCAGGTATAGGACCAGAAACACGATGCTCGCCACCAGCAGCGCCCTGAAGAACCAGAAGGCGCCAGCCAGAAACTCGTCATAGCCGCCCATCGAGAACACGATGTGAACCAGCCGTTGCCACACCTGGTGCCAAGTGTAGGGGTGCGTCACGCCGCCCTCCCAGTTGCCGAACTGCTCATTCAGCAACCCTATCTTGAAGAACAGGTTGTGGAAAACCAGGAAAAACACACTCCACTTGACAAACGGCACATACAGCCCCTTGAACCGCTTCTTGCAGAAGGTCCACGGGTCCTGCAGATACTTCTTGTCAAAGAAATAGCCCGCTGCGATAAAGAACAGCGGCATGTGGAACAGGTAGATGAAGGTCACCAGCAGGGTAGGGCCCTCGGCATGACCGGCACACATCAGGATGATGGCTATCGCCTTGCAGATCGACAGTGTGGTGTTGTTACGCTTCATGACAGGTTAGTTTTTGTCCAGCATCTCGGGCAGGGAGACGAACTGGTAGCCTTTAGCCTTCAGCTCCTGGATCAGGTCGGGCAGCAGGTCATAGAACTTCTCGGTGCGCCGCTCATCGGTGCCCAGGTGAATCATCAGCAGCTGCCCGTTGAGGGTGTGCTCGCGCTCACAGCGCATGATGCGGTCCCACAGCCAGCGGTTGTCACGGTAGCTGTTGCCGCCCTCGATGCCGGGATAGGTGTAGTCCATGCTGCTGGCCGTCCCGGGCGAGAAGTTGACCAGTTGAAGCCCCATCTCGCGGGCCCAAGCGGCCACGGTGGCGTTGTGCCACTCATAGGGCGGAATCATCCAGGGCGCCTGCTGCGGCGTGATGCCGTAGCGCCCCAGTGCTTCATAGCTCCGGATGATGTCGTCGCGGAACTGCTGCTTGTCGATGAGCAGCGAGTCGCGATTCGTCCAGTCGCAGTACAGCAGGTGCCCGTAGCTGTGGCTGCCCACGTAGTGCCCCCCGGCGACTAGGCGGATCACCACCTCGGGAAACAGCTCCAGGAACCGCCCCGTGAAGAAGAAGGCCCCCTTGATGCCGTGCTTGTCCAGTGTGCCGATGATGCGCTCTGCGCCGTCGGCACGGTCGTCGGCAGTGAAGACCAGGCACAGCCGCTTGCGGGTCGTGTCGCCGCGCACGATGGCGCCCTCGTTCCAAGTGAACTTGCCGCTGGCGCTCCGGCCCTCCATCTCATAGTACGAGAAGGGGAACGTCAACGACGCGGTACCGTCCATCGTGGGCTCGTTGGTGCTGTAGTCGTGGGTGTTGTCATGGAAGACGACGTCACCGGGCTGGAAGCGGTCATAGGTGTTGCCCTCGGCATTCAGTCTGTCCTGCGACAGCGTCACGCCCTTGAGGCTGTTAAAGATCGTGGCATACACCGGACCGTCGACCAGGCCGCCGGTGGGCATGCCCACACCCTCCATCACATAGTTGCTGTGCGGGGCATGCGGGTAGGTGCCGCCACGGGGCAGCTCCACAATCATGCTTGTCCCCCACGGGTTGCAGCCCAGGAGCCAGTCCCTGAGTGCCGCCTCCATCTCCTCAAACTGGCGGTCGCCGGTGAGCTGGCGGTAGAAGATGCACTGCGTGAGCAGTGCGGTGGTCAGGTTGTTGCTGCACCAGATGCCCGGCACGCCCCACATGAAGGGGTTGCCCGTCTGCTCGGCGCGTTGCTTTACACGCTCGAGGCCCTCGCGGATGTTGCCGATGAACTCGGCTCGTGTCCGCTCATCGACGATACCCGTCTGGGCAATGCGCACGTGCCCCATGTTCATGAACGGGTACCACTGGTAGTGGCGGGCTGTGTCGGCTCCCATCCAGGGAGTGACCCGCTCGTCGCGGCCATAACGCACTGCCTGGCCCATGTAGCGGGTGTCGCCAGTCATGCCGAACAGTTCTATGGCTCCCAGTTCCATGTCATCGACCCAGTTGCCCTCCTCGTAGATGTAGGGCGAGACCACGCTCACCGTCTGGGCATTGCCGGGCTTGTCGATGCCCACTTGCAGGGCTGCGGCGGCCTTGGCACCGATGTGGGCGGCAAACTCGGGATAGTAGGGTGCCAGCACACGTGAACCCAGGGCAAAGTCGCTGGCAAACTTGCCCGCCGTGCTGGCCGCGCCCGTCGTGGCGTTCATCAGCTTGCCGCGTTGCTGCGGCTTGCCGTCGATGTAGTAGACGGGCCGCCCGTTGTTGGGACCCCAGCCATAGTCGGCTGGGTCGTCCTTGGGCAACTTCATGCCTATGTGGTCGCGGTCGTCGGCAATCTGGTTATACAGTTCGCCCGGAGCGGGATTCATCTTGTCGAGCCACGTGAGGCCCCAGTAGATCTCGTCGATGATGTCGGGGATGCCGTTGGCCCCTTTCAGGCCGTTGGCCTGGTAATGGTCGCCGAAGGCTTCCGGGCACTGCTGCCAGGCGGTCATCATCTGGTAGATGGCGTTGGCGCTCGTGGTGGTGTACTGCAGCAGGTCGGCGGCATCGTGCCAACCGCCGGTCACGTCGATGCGCTGGCCCTCCTTGTCGGGGTGGTAGCGCACGTAGGCATCCTTCACATGGCAACTGTCACGCTGGTAGGGGTTGAAGCCGCACCGCTGCTGCCGCATGTAGTTGAGCACAAAGTCGGCCGTGCCGTCCCACACACGGCTATTGATGGGGAACACGGGCGACGAGATGCCGGCAGCCACGATACGGAAGGCTCCCTCGCCCCGGTAGTCGCTGAAGTCCAGGCGGCATGTGGCCTGCATCTGTCCCCACGGACCCGTGTCGCGTGTGGCTGTCGACCGGTACACGGTCTCTCCGCTATAGGCGTCTACCAGCTCAAATTCGCTCACGGCAGTCTTCTCATCGCTCATCACGACGGCCACCTTCATCGCTTCGGGCAGGTAACCCAGCTGGTTGATGCGTATCCATCCCTCGGCATGGGCGATGCCCAGCCCCGTTATCAGTGCCGTCAATATGGCTATCAGTCGTCGGTCCATGTCATTCTTGTTGATGGTGATTTCTACAGCCCACAAAGTTACAATTTAATTTCCGTTGTCGCAACAGCCCTGCTCAAACTCAGTGTTATTCAACACGATGACTCTCAAAATGGGTAAATTTGAAATGATTTTAGCAAGTTCTTAATCACAAAGTTGCAAATACAGAAATTTGTCTTTAATTTTGCGCATTGGTTGAAGTGAGTGTATTTTTCCGGGTAGGGCTTTCCTGGGTAAACCATTTGTTTTGACTGAACTAAGCTGGCGTCGCGCGGCGCTTCGGGACTTTGTGCCCATGATTAAGTCATCTTGTTAACCTAGCATATAAATTATGAGGAATCTTGTTTTTATTATTTGCTGTTTGGCCGCTATGATTGCGTCGGCGCAATTTAGCGAGCCGGGATTCTATCGTGTACACAATGCCTTTACCCGTGATTTTATATCCATCAAGGGTACTAAATTCAATTGGTCTAAGAATCCCGATGCCTTCTGGCCCTGCATCCTCATGCAGAGCGACTCGGCTCAGTGCAGCGATCCTGGTAGCATCATCTACATCCCCTCGATGACCCAGACCAGTCTCTGCGCACAGGGCGTCAGCACCTATTCTCTCACTGGACTCCCCATGGACATCGAACTCTGGACAACCCAGGAAGAAGGCCTGGATACCTACATCGCCAAGACCAAGATTTATAACGAAATCACAGCTACCGAGGTCAATGGCGTCTTCCGCGAGTTTGGGTTCGGTCTCTCGGCCGGTACCAGCCCCCGTTATCAGGAAGCCCACTGGTGGATCGAGCCTGTCAATCTGAATTCTATCGAGACCACGTTCCTGGGCGTGAAACCCGCGACCGAGCAGGTCAAGGATGCCGATGGCTGCTACTGGACCTCGATAACATGCGACTTCCCGTTCCTCCTCCTGCTCGACGGCGGCGTTGAGGGCGCTTATACCGTCAAGGAGGTCACCCTGCAGGACGACAGCCTCTTCTGCGCTAGGGCCGTCAAGCTCTACGGCCAGGGCGATACCGTCCCCGCTGCCACACCGGTGCTGCTCAAGTGCAAGTCTCCCTATGTCAGCGGCAACAAGATTGTCCCCGTTGGCCAGATTGCCAATGCTACCCAGATGCCTCTCACCAGCGACCTCCTGATGGGCAACTACTTCAGCAACTTCATCAATCACAGCTCCTTCACGGTTATCGACCAGATGGCCGAGTACATTCCCGAGCAAGCCACCGCAGCCACCGACGACTATCTGGCACTCGGTGTTGATGACCAGGGCAGGCTGGGCTTCTTCCCGCAGCCCCAGGGCTCTTATATGGTGGCCAACACTGCTTGGCTCAACATCGGGCAGCTTGGCCTCAAGGACGTGACAGCCGTCTATCTCGTTGAGGGACAGGACGAACCTGGTGAGCCGGTTGATCCCGAGCCCGTAGTGGTGACTGGCGATGCCAACGGCGACGGCATGGTCAACGTCAGCGACGTGGTGATCTTGATAACCTATCTGTCCGAACCCGGCAAATTTGAAGACGGTACCAGGAGCGAACTCACTATCGACCTCGATGCCGCCGACGTCAATAAGGACGGCAAAGTGAATATCACCGACGTCGTGCTCTTGACCATCATGCTCAGCGAGAATGAGTAGCCCCCTTGGAGCTGCAACAACGACTGTAAGCACATAAACAACAGCCCCACCGCCATGTTTCATTGTGGCGGTGGGGCTGTTACTTGTAGGCCCAAAATTAGTTGAATTAGCTTAATTCGTGGCTCAGCGGAAAATTAGCGGGGGCAAGCATGAGGTCGAAAGACCTCGCCAAGG
>CAMJXD010000019.1 GCA_946409635.1 uncultured Prevotellaceae bacterium | reverse complement strand
CACTGTATATCAGACTCGTTTTCATTTGGCAAAATGATAGTGCGGAAAACAGGGGTGAGGTAGTTTTCGGTTTTCAGTTTTCAGTTGTCAGTTGTCAGTGGCATCCGCATTCTGACAGCTGACAACTGACACGTTAATAAAAGAGAAATCCCGCCTGGCCCATCACGGGTTAGGCGGGATTGATTGATAGGAAAAAAGTTGATTCTTGAAATAAAAAGTATATGCTGATAAGTAGTTAGAGGTTGATTTATGGGGACTTCTATAAATCAACCTCAAGCTAATTAATAGAAGTCCCCTGATGTTTCTTGTCACTTAGAATGTGAACTGCACGCGAGCCTGAGCCACGTGGAACTTCTTGTCGTTGGGCAAGAAGGGCTTGTCCAGCTTGTGGAAGGTGTAGTCGAGCATGAACAGGGCATACTTGTTGAATGCGTAGTTCAGACCCACGGTGACGCTGTGGATGTCACCACCGCCAACGCTGGTAGCGCCGGTGCCGGGCCAATCCTCCATGTAGCCGTTGGCATAGTAGTGGCCGCGTCCGGCATTGTAGTACTCACCGTCGGTGAGGTTGTTCAGGCCGGTGTAGTTGTAACGAGCCACGAGCTCGAGCGACTTGCCGTCGAGACCGCCGAGCACGCCTTCCTGGTGGTTGTACTTGTAGCCGTTGCCCAGGAGCTGTACGCCAGCCTCTACATAACCGCCAAAGAAGTTGTTGTTCTTGAGCTTGTTGGCGTTCTCCCACCACTCGATGTCGCCCCAGCCGTCGATGTTGTTCTGGGCATCGATGAAGAGCGAGTAGCTGTCGCGCTTCTTGGTGACGTGCTTGTAGAAGAACTCACCGCGTGCAAAGAACTTGTTGTTCTGGTAGAGAGCCTCGGCGCCCAGGTTGAGCACGTTGTTGGCCCAATCGAGGTCGGCGCTGACAAACTGCTCATCCTCGTCGACGAGGGTTTCGAGTGACTGTCCCAGGTAGAGCGACTTCTTGAGCACGTTGTTGTAGACCTCACCGCCGCCCAGATGAGCCCAGCGGGCGCTGACACCCACGTGGAGCGTCTGAGCCTCGTCGGCGATGGGACGGAACAGATAGCGCCCGGCCACGGTGATGCCGTTGAAGCCAGCGTCGATCTTGTTGTACTGGTTCTCGGTGAACACACCCTGATAGGCCATGAAGCGGTTGGTGTTATACTTGTAGCTGATACCGAGCTCGCGGCCCTCGCCCAGTGCGTAGCTGGAACCAGGACGGCTGATGAAGTGGTAGCTACCCAGCGACGTGTTGCGAGCCATCGAACCGGCGGGGTCGTTGTAGTAACCGACCTTGACGGCATGGGTGTTGTCGTTGTTGTCGAGGTGGCTGTACTGCAGGAAGATGTTCTTCTGCGAGAACTTGCCGCCGCCGAAGCCGAAGTCGGCATAGAAGTACCAGTCCTTGTAGGACATCGAGGTGCGGATTCGGGCATCGGTGATCGAGGCACCGCTCTGCAGCGGGGTGAAGTCGGAGTGATAGAGAGCAGCGTCGGCCATCATGCGGGCGCCCACGGTGAACTTCACTTCCTTCTCGGCGTTCTCGAGCTCCAGGGTAGGATCGGTGTCGAAGTCCTGGGCAGCTGCTGTCAAAGCGAAGATTGCCAAAACAGGCATCAAAATATATTTCTTCATAATGGGAATGTGTCGATTTAATGTTGTTAAAGTTAATTACAGCAATAACGGATTAGTAGCCCAGACGCTCGAGGGTGGCAACGGCATCGGGAACGGTGACGTTGGCCTGCGAGTTGTCATACTTCTGTCCAGCGTGGAAGGGGTTGGGCAGTGCGGAGTTGCCACGGAAACCGTTCTCGATCATGTAGCGCAGTGACATCTCGGTGCGGTTGGTGAAGAAGCCGTCCATGTAGACGGGCACGCTGCTGGGATAGCTGGTGGTGCAGTAGGGGGTAGCGGGAATCTCGAGGCGGAGCAAGTCGTCGAACTCGGTCTCCCAACCGTAGTTGTAGTAACCCATGTACTTGCACATCTGTGCCCAGCTGTCGAAGCTGTAGGGGTGGTTGATCATGCCGGCGCGGCGAATCATGTAGGCCTGCCAGGGAGCGTTCATCTCGGGATAGTTGTTGGGGGCACCGCTGATGGCCGGGCCGATGATGTGAGCGCCATTGTCCTGAGCCCACTTGATGAAGGCTGCATAGCCGGTGGGGGTGTCATAGGCGATGTCGGTGGCATAGGCGGGCTCGCTGATCCAGAGCAGGTAGCACATGGGGATGCGTCCCTTGAAGACGTCGTTGGCGCGACGGAGGGCGTCGAACGAGAAGGTCTGGAGGATGACGCGGCCGCGGGTGTTACCCACGTTGACCTTGCCATTCTTGTAGAAGGGCTGGTCGCCGGGATCGTTGGTGATGATGTTCCAGCCCTGCTCGGCCAGCACGTCATACACGCGCTGCTCCATGTTGCCGGGGTTGAGCCAGCTCTCCTTGAACTCGACATAGATGCCGGGACGGTTGCCGGTGTCCTCGGGGTCGGCCTCGTAGGCGTTAGCGAAGTCGTACTCGATGAAGTCCATGTACTTGGCGTTGTACTCGCCCTTGGCCTTGATGGCATTGTAGATCTGCTCGAGGGTCATGCCCTTGTACTCGTCCTTGATCTTGTAGGTGAGCACGCGGCGGCCATTGGCGTCACGGATGAGTCGCTTGCCCTGGGCATAGGCGATCTGGTCCTGGATGGCGCTGATGTAGAGGCCGTTGCTGTACACGATGTGACCGTTCTCGAAGCGTCCGTTCTCGGTAGCCTTGAAGGTGGGACGAGCCTGCTCGAGCGAGCTCTCGTTGAACCAGCTGCCGGCATCGAGCATGAGGAGCTCGGCATAGTAGTAGCTCAAGGTGTAGAACGGGCGGAAGGCGGCCATGTCGCGGCCGTACTGGGCCTCGGCGTCAGCACGCGAGAATCCCAGGCTCATGTAGAAGTCCACACGGCTGGCGGGGACGTTCTCGCTGAAGACGTTCTCGATGTTGGTGGTGCGCTTCAGGTTCTCGTCGTGGTTAGCCAGGACGATACCATCCTTGGTGCACTGCACGTCGCTCTCGAGGTAGTCGGCGCCCATTTCGCGGGCCCAACGCCACGAAGCCTCGGTCTCCTCGGGAGCCCAGAAGGTGGAGCCGCGGTGTGCAATGACTGCATACAGGGGCACATAGTCACGAACCTTGGCCAGGTCGTCGTTCAGTACCTGAACTTCGACACGCTTGGCGTCAAGCTTCTCATTGGTGAACTGCTGTTCTTCCTCACATGAGGTGAAGGCTGCAAGCACAACGGTGCTCAACAAGCCTACTCGTACGAGATTCTTAAACATAAGTTGTAAAGTAGTTTTAATTAATAATTATGGTGATAATTGTTTATTTCTTTTCCTCGACCTTCTCGCCCTTGCGGTCGGCCACGAGGTACTGCTCCTCCTTGTAGGTGAGCGCCATGAAGAGGATGGCCAGCACGCATGCGCCGATCAGGAGCAAGAAGTAGTTGCTGAAGTTGTATCCGGTATCGGTTTTGGCCAGCTTGAGGATATAGCCCAGCACGGTGTTGGCCAGGATGCTGGTACCCAGCACATAACCCATGAATCCCGTGAGACCGGCAGCGGTTCCGGCGGCATTCTTGGGTGCCAGGTCAAGAGCCTGAACACCGATGAGCATCACCGGACCGTAGATCAGGAATCCGATGGCGATGAGGCATCCCACAACAACCCAGAAGTTGTTGATAAACTGCCAGTAAACCACGATTACTGCAATGATGATGGCCATGAAGAGCATCGTGGGCATGGCACGGCGGCCCTTGAAGACCTTGTCGCTGAGCCATCCGCAGAAGATGGTGCCGGGAATGGCCGCAAACTCAAATGCGAAGTAGGCCCAACCGGCACTCTTGAGGTCGGCACCCTGGGTGTCCAGGATTTTGGGAGCCCAGTCGAGGCAGCCGTAGCGCACCATATAAATAAAGGAGTTGGCCAGCGCGATGTACCACAAGAACTTGTTAGAGAGGACGGTGCGGAAGATTTCCTTGACGCTGAGCGACTGCTCGCTCTTCTTCTCGTCGTAGTTCTTGGAAGCGCTGCCGCTCCACTTCTCGATAGAGGGAAGGCCGCAAGACTGAGGGGTGTCACGGATGAGCACATAGGCGATTATTGCAATCAAGATTGCCACGGCGGCAGGGAAGGCGTAGGTGCCGATGAGGAAGTAGAGATCCTTGTTAGCACCGAAGAACCAGTGACCGAACCACAGTGCACCATAACCGGCCATGGGGCCGACGAGGGCGCCACCCACGTTGTGAGCGCAGTTCCACACGCTCATCCAGGTGCCGCGCTCCTTGATGGAGAACCATCGAGTCATCACACGGCCACACGGAGGCCAGCCCATGCCCTGGAACCAACCCACGAGGAAGTTGAACACACCCATCAGGGTGATGGCCAATCCCTTGTTCTCGGGTCCGATAGCCACGACGGGCACAATCATGAACAGCATGGCTACTGCCGACAGGATCAAGCCCAGAGGCAAGAATCGACGAGCATTGCTGCGGTCGCTGATGCTAGCCATGACAAACTTGGAGACACCGTAGGCCAAGGCGTTCATTGCCATGGCGCCACCGAGTTCGGCCTCGTTGAAGCCGAGCTCACCAAGCGGGGCAACAGCCATGGAGAGGTTTTTCCTCACCAGGTAGAAACCGGCATAGCCGATGAAGATACCGATGAACACTTGCCAGCGAAGCCGCTTGTAGTCGGCATCGACGTTGGCGTCGGTACGCTCGGGCTTATAGGCCGGGGGAGCTAAAAAACTTGCCATAATTTTCTTTGATTTTTAGTTTAGATAGTTATTTATATAGTTTTGATAATCAGTCTGTCAAATTGTTTGCTTTTCTTGTCGCCTCGACATCGAGAGCATCGGCAAGCACGCTGACGGGGTTCTCGACGGGCAGGCCGGTGGACATCTCGATCTGCCACTTGCAGGTCTCGCAGTCGGTGGCGACGGCTTCCACATGAGCATTCTCGATGTGCTTGAACAGGATGGAGCCGATAGCTTGTGAGCGCTCGTAATTCTCCTTCTTGAAACCATAAGTGCCCGAGATGCCGCAGCACTCCTGTTCCAGCACTTGCAGGTCCAATCCTGGAATCATGCGCAGCAATTCAATGCTGTAGAGTTGCCATCCCATGCGTTGCATGTGGCAGGCTGTGTGATAGGCTATACGACGCTTATAGTCTTGCTTGAAGACCAGCTTGACTTTTTCCTCATCCACAAGGTTATAGATAAATCTTGTTGCCAGAGAGATGCCGTCACGGATATCGCTGTTGTCGAGGTCAAGCATTGCGGGATACTCGTCGCGCAGGTTGAAAGTGCAGCTCGAGCTTGTGGTGAGAACCGTGTGGTGATCCATGTTCACGGCTTTGCGGATGCTGGCTACGTTGACACGACCCTGGCGCTTGGCTTGCTTGTACAACCCGTTGGCAATGAGGGCAACACCGCAGCACTGCTCCTTGTCAAGCAGATGCACGCCGTAGCCGATGGCGTTCATCACTTTGACCAGGTCCTGGCCCAGCTTGGGGAAATTGTAGTTCACATAGCAGCCGTGGAAATAGCTCACGTGGTTGGGGTAGGCATCCTGGTCCTTGGCAGCGTGGCGCTTGAACCAGGTGGTGAACTTCTGGCGGCTATAGGCAGGGAAGGTGCGGTTCTTGTCGATGGCCATCACGCTGTCCATCACCAGCTTGGTGGGCTTGAGCCCCAGTGTGGCATTGGCGATGGGGGCGACAAGATTGGCCATGGTGCCCAGCAGGTCGGTGTTTGCGAGCATCGTGTCGCGCAAGCTGGCACGGTGTCCCTCGCTGGCCTTCATGCGGGCGCGCTGAATGATGTCGGCGATGTGCACGCCGCTGGGGCAAGCCACCTCGCAGCGCTTGCAGTTGAGGCACAGCTTGAGTGCCTTGTCGTAGTAGGCGGGGTCCTTCAAGCGGTAGCGCTCACCGTCGGGTCCGGCCTGCTTGGGGCCGGGGTAGTCGGTGGTGACAGCGGCAACCGGGCACACCGTTGTGCAGATGCTGCACTTGGTGCATTGCTCAAAGTTGTTCTCGCTGAGGTTGCAGAGTTGCATTCGTTCAGCCATAGTTCCCTCTAAAAAATCATCAATCAAATCGTTATCTATCTAAGTCTAAATCTTTGGTCGAAGCTATTTAAAGCCAGCTTCATGGCTCGTGGCAGGGCGGTGTGAGGCAGGCGTTCACCTGGCCGTGATGCTGTCGGCCACGGCCAGTGCCGTGAGCAATGACACACCGGTGCCGTCGCCCATCTTCACGGCGTCGTGACCGCTGAGGATTGACCCGATGGCGTGCAGGTTGGCGACCGGCTTTCCCTGCCTGAGGCAATGGAGCTGCTGGTCGGTGGCGACCCCGTAGCGGAAGTATTGCTGGGGCTGCAGCACGCCAAAGCTTGTCCAGCGGTCGCGATCGGTGTCGGCGTCGACATCCACGCCCAGCACGGGTTCGTAGATGCGCTCATAGTCGGCCACGAGTCCGCGGCTGACGAACGAGCCGGCGGCGAGCACAAAGTTGTCGGCCTTGAGAGGCATGTCGCCCAGCTTGGCCGTCGTGATGGCCGTGAGGCGATCGCCGTCGAACGTGCCGCTCACTGCCGAGTCGCCCATGAGATAGTTGCCTCCCAGCATCCTGAAGTAGTGCCGCATGAGCGTCTGCATCCTCATGCCAGCTACCGACGGCGGCAGTGTTGCGACGAGTTGCAGGGGCTTGTTGACCAGGGTCTTCAAGGTCCGGTAGCCGTCGTCATCGCTCTGTCCGATGACACTGGGCAAGAGCACGATGTCGGCATGTGAGGCCAGGCTGTTGATCTGGTCGGCGACGCGCTGCAGGGCGCTGTTGCCGCCCAGGTGCTTGGCCAGGCTGGAGGCGCGCATCTCGCTGGGGCTGCGGCGCAGTGCCGTGATGTCGGTTGTGGTGAATTCTATCTTATCGACCTCAAATCCCAGCTGCTGCAGGCCGTGGGCCAGCATGCCGTTGGGCTCGTCGAAGAAGCCGCGTATGCACATCAGCGCCAAGCGCTTGCAGGGCAGGTTGTCGAGGTCCTGGATGCTGAAATTCTCGCTGAGTGTGAGCCATGCGGGCTTGGCGACACCCATGGGGGTGATGCGCCAGTGGTTGGCAGCGGCGCTGCCCGTCATGCTGATGCCCGTGTCGGCCAGCAGCTGTGTGGCCCGCTCGGCCAGGGTGGCGATGCGGTCGACACCGATCTTGCTGTAGGGGTGCCCCTGGGGCAGGGTGGCCATGGCCTGGAGCGGCGATGTGACGGTCTTGCCGTCGACACAGCCCAGCAGTTCCATCGAGCCGCCGTTGAACATGAGCGTGCTCTGTCCGCTGGCCACGATGGCTACACGCTGTCCGCGCTTGGCCAGCGCGATGCCGCAGGTGAGGCCGCTCAGGCCTCCGCCGATGATGACAGTGTCCATTCTCATTGCACGTCCTCCTTTCCTTTTAGATCGACGGCCATGTCGAGTCCGCACAGGCCCTCATAGATGGCCGCCGTGAGCTGTGCCTCGCGCAGGGTGTCGCCCCAGGCGACAGGTCTCATGCCCTTCCATCGCTCGTCGAGGAAGGCCGCGAGGTCTTCCTGTGCCGCCTTGACGTTGCCGTTGATTTCGCCCATGAGCGAAGCGGCCCTGCAAGAGCAGAGCTTGCCCTGGCAGGTTCCCATGCCGATGCGCGTGCGCCGGCGCAGGTTCACCAGGTTGTGGACGTGCAGTTGGTGCATGGCATACTTGATTTCGCCGACGGTAACGCCCTCGCATTCACACACCAGGGCGCCGGCGATGTCGTTGTCCTTCTCGATGCGTGCCGCCAGAGAGCCATGCCTGCCGATGGCCGCGCGCTGTCCGAAGCTGTAGCGCTTGGTGGTGTCGCGCTGGTCGTCGTAGCCCTCGCCCGACCCGGGCAGGGGCTGCTGGGCGGTGACACAGGGGGCCGTGTTGCCCAGCTTGGCGCAGACGGCGTTGGTGGCGATTTCGCCCATCAGACGATAGGTCATCATCTTGCCGCCCGTGATGGTGATAAAGCCCTCCAGACCGTCGCGCTTGGCGTGGTCGAGGCAGATGATGCCGCGACTGATGCTGCGTCCGCTGGGGTCGTTGTCGCTGGCGACGAGCGGCCTCACGCCCGCATAGGCGCGAATGATTCTGGTCGAGGCCAGCGACGGGGCGATCTTGACGCCCTCGTTGAGCAACACGTCGACCTCCTCGCGGGTGACCCGCATGTCGTCGACCGTCTCGATGGGGATGCGGTCGCTGGTGGTGCCGATGACACACACCGTGTCGTCGGGCACGAGGATATCGGCGTTGGCCGGCTTGCGGCAGCGGTTGATGACCATGTTGTTGACGCGGTGGCCAAAGATGAGCAGGGCGCCGCGTGCGGGGAACATCGAGATGTTTACCCCGGCCTGCTGGGCAATGCGCTGTCCCCAGATGCCTGCGGCGTTGACCACGACGCGGCTGTGCACCTCGACGTGCTCACCGTTGAGCTTGTTGAGCAGTTTCACGCCCTGGACGCGATCCTGGTTGATGATGAGGCCCTCGACCTCGTGGTAGTTGAGTGTGGCGGCGCCGTGCAGTCGCGCGTCGAGCAGGTTGGCCACGGTGAGGCGGAAGGGGTCGATGGAGGCGTCGGGGACGCGGACGGCGCCGATGAGGGCGGGGTTGACCGCCGGCTCGAGGCGTCGCGCCTCGTCGGGGTCGATGACGTCGGCTCGGATGCCGGCACGCTGGCAAGCCTCGACAAAGGTCTGCTGGTACTGCAGGTCGTCCTCGGGCAGGGTGATGAACAGGCCGTCGGTCTCCTCGACGCAGTGTCGCGCAATGCGCCGCAGGATCATGTTCTCGCTGATGCACTCGCTGGCGCTCTCACCGTCGGTGACGGCATAGCGCGCGCCGCTGTGCATGAGGCCGTGGTTGCGGCCTGTGGCTCCCGTGCTGTAGTCGTTGCGCTCGACCAGCAGCACGCTCAGGCCGCGCAGGGCGCAATCCCTTGCGGTGCCGGCGCCTGTAGCGCCGCCGCCCACAATGATCACGTCATATTCCTTGTTATATATTTCGTTTGTTGCCATCAATTGTCGTTAATTAGGTGACGTAACGAATCTAGTCAATTAGTTTCGCTGCAAATTTATAATGTGTTTTTGAATTGACAAAATAATTTCGTATTAATTTTGAAATTAACTACCAGATATTTATGTAAATCATCTGATAATTAAATGTTTAATAAAATCATAAAATCAAAGAATTATTAAAAACGGCGCTTTCGTTTGCTTGCGTGGTGCTTTCGTTTTTGTGCTAATTCAAAAGTTGAAATTTCGTTTTTCTTGCTTGTGGGTGTTTCGTTTGGATATTTTTCGTAAGTTTTTATCGCATTTTTTTGGTGCATATTTGTCTTTTGATTATTTTTGCGGCATCAAAACGAAAGCTAACCGTTAATTTTTTTTCAAAAGTCTATGACCAAGGAAGAACGTCACGAGATGATCATGGAGGAGCTCATCAAGCATGGTTCGGTGCAGGTGTCGGACCTGGTGTCGAAGCTGAACGTGAGCGCAGTGACCGTGCGCAAGGACCTGACCGACCTGGAGAAGAGCGACAAGCTGTACCGTAGCCACGGCAAGGCAGTGCTGGTGAACCCTTACATCAACAACCGTCCGGTGAACGAGAAGGAGAAGCTGGCAGCCGACGAGAAGCACGCCATCGGGCGTGAGGCCGCGCGCCTGATCACGCGCAACGACAGCATCTGCATTGCATCGGGGACGACGGTTCATGCACTGGCGCGCAACATCCAGCCGATCCAGAAACTGACCGTCGTGTCGGCGTCGCTTGCCGTGAGCAATATCCTGTCGCAGCACGACAACATCGACATCATCCAGCTGGGCGGTATGTTGCGTCACAGCAGCCTGTCGGTGGTGGGCGAGTTTGCCATGCGTGTGCTTGCGCAGTGCTCGTTCAGCAAGCTGTTCCTGGGTGTAGACGGCATTGACATGGACTACGGCATCACCACGACCGAGATGCGCGAGGCATCGCTCAACCAGAAGATGATAGCCGCTGCCCAGAAGACCATCGTGCTGGCCGACAGCAGCAAGTTTGGTCGTCGTGGCTTTGCCAAGATTGCCGACATCGATGCCGTTGACATCATCATCACCGATGCCGGGGTGTCGCCCAAGGTGGTCAAGAGGGTCGAGGACCGGGGCATCGAGCTCATCATCGCTGGATAAGGTAAGACTATCGGCAAAGAAAGGGAAAGGTGTCGGTGGGCCTGTTGTCGCGCCGTTGAATCTCACACGGATGGCCCCAAAGGATTATGTTAATTTTTTATAATTTTTTATAAAACAGGGGAGGGCGGCTTATTTTGTTATAAGTCAGTCTCTTGTGTTGTTTGTTAGGGCTGTGTCACGTGAGCCGGAGCTATGGAACTACAATAAACAGTAGGGCTTCTTCGTTGTAATAATAACGTCATGTTTTGAGAAAAATCTACATGATTGACACCAATTATTCCCGCATTTTCAGGAGGTGGTGAGACAGCGCTGGCATGAGTTTTACGGTTCAGGCTTCAATGGCCTTGACATTGACGAGTACATTGACAACCATGTGGCCAGGATTCGTCGAGCCTGGTATAGCGATGCCGCACGATGGTCGGGTCATTCCATCGAGGGTGAAGCTGACAAGTACAAGCGGTATATCCACAGCAAGATTGACTGGCTCAATACCCAGTGGGGAGAACCGTAACGAGAGGTGCCGGGCCTGGCGTGGGATTAATGCAGGTTGATGCGGTCGGCAAAGGCGGCGTTGCTCCAGACGACGAGGCTGCCGGTGACGGTGTCGGCGCTGATGGTCATCACGCCCAGGTCTGACTGGCCTTGCATCATGGCTTTCACTTTTTCCTGGCCCATGACCATGCATGCCGTGGCCCAGGCGTCGGCGCTCATGCAGTCGTGGGCAATGACCGTGGCGCTGAGCAGAGTGCCAGCGCGGCTGCTGCCGGTGATGGGGTCGATGATGTGTGAGAGCTTGTTGCCGCCCTGTTCACGCCACTTGCGGTAGTTGCCGCTGGTGGCGACTGCTGCGCTGTCGAGTGTGAGTGTCGTTGCGCTCTCGTGGGTGACGGTATCCTGCTCGTCGCGGGGCAGGTCGACCGAGACGACCCAAGGCGTGCCGTGGCTGTTGACGCCGCTTGCCATCACCTCGCCGCCGATCTCGACGAGCCAGTTGACGGCGCCGTTGCGCACGAGCATGCGTCCTATCTCGTCACAGGCCATCCCCTTGGCAATCGACGAGAAGTCGAGCATCACGCGCGGGTCTTGCTTGACCAGGGTGTCGCCGTGGAGCGAGATCTTGTCCAGTCCCACAAACTGCAGGATGCTGTCGAGCTGTGTCCGCGACGGTGCAGCGCCATGCTCGTATCCAAAGCCCCAGGCGTTGACCAGCGGCATCACTGTGGGGTCGAAGGCGCCGCCAGTGGCGCTGTGAATGTCGATGGAGGCCAGTAGCAGCCGCTTGACGTAGTCGTCGACGCGCGAGACATTGCCCTGGTTGAGGGCGCTCACGAGCGATGCCGTGTTGTAGGGCGAGACGCTCATGTCGATCTTGCCCAGGATGAGCTGTATGCTGTCGTCCAGGTCACGGTCGGCCTCGTAGGTGATGTGGTAGTCGGTGGTCCACACCACGCCCTGGTGAGTGTAGTAGCGCATGGTGTGTCGCGGGCAGAACCAGACAGCCAGGGCGATGGCCAGGGCGACGAGAATGGCGGCGTAGCGTCTCATGGATTTCAAGATGCTGTAGGGGAGGACTTACGGACCCTTAATTCTATCGCTTGAGGAACCAGGTGAGGTTGACGTACCAGGTGCGGTTCTTGGCAAAGTTGTCGTCGAGCAGCTTGGTGTGGAAGGACTGTCCGATGGAGAAATTGTATCCTGCACGCAGCTGCACGCGCTCCATGATCTCGACGCCGGCGCCCATGTCGATGTAGACGTTGACGGGCGGATAGGCGTTGAGGCTGCGATGGTTGGCTCCCACGAGGAACGAGAACTGCGGCCCCGCGTACAGCAGAGGCATGAGTGTGGTCTCGAAACCGCCCAGGCGGTGCCACTTGAACTTGAGGTGCAGGGGCACGTCGAGGTAGTGCATCGACACCGTCTCGTTGCCGGCACCCACGGCGTCCCACATGGGGCGTGCTCCGTAGTTCACCTTGCCCTGGCGGAGCGTGTAGAGCAGTGCGCCCTCGACGCCGAAACCGATGCCGCTGAAGTTCATCTCTCCCGTCACGCCCAGTTGTGGTCCCCAGGTGCGCTTGCTGGGCACGATGTCGTGTTGCTTGAAGTGAATCTCGTTGAAGTTGGCGCCGGCTGTGATGCCCCAGCGCGAAGATGTCTGAGCCGTTGCGGCGGCAGTGGTGAGCAGCAGGGCTGCGATGAGTAAGGTTAACTTTTTCATTATTGATTGATTGTGTGGTTGTTGTCGATGAAGTGTGATGAGAGGGTCAGAACAGCCAGGCAGCGCTGAGTGTCCAGTGCTTGTCCTTGCCGCTGACGATGTCGCCGTTGTACTCGCGGTTGACGACCTTCAAAGCCTTAGACATGCCTATGCCGTAGGTGACGGTGAGTCGCAGGTGGTTGAACAGGTCCACGCCGCCGCCCACGTCCCATGACATGTAGGTGCGGCGCCCGGTCACGTTGTCGCCGGGCTTGTCCTCGTCAAAGAGGATTGAGAAGTCGGGTCCGGTGAAGATTACCGGGGCCATGTAGTGTGCCACGCCGGGAATGGTCAAGCGGTAGCGGGCATAAAGGGGGATGTCGAGGTAGTGCCGCTTGTAGATGCGGTCGTGGTCTGAGAGCCGGTTGTTGCGGTGGGTGTACATCGCGCTGGCCTCGATGCCGATGCCCACAACGGGGATACCCGCATCGAGCACCAGTCCGACAGAGTAGCCCAGGCGGTTGCTGCTGTCAATGATGTCGCGGTCGAAGTGGAGCTTGTTGACCGTGAGGCCGCCGCGCACGCCCAGTCGCAGCTGGGCGGCAGCGGGCATGCTGGCTGCCATCACGAGCAGCAATATGAGTAGAAGTGACCTCTTGTTCATGATAGGACGGTTGCAATAATCAGTTTCAAACTCCAAAGCTACTCATAATTTTTGAATCCAGGCGTGTTTTTAAGAGTTTTTAGTTGTTTAGCCATGCTGTAACTGTGCACCGAATCCATAGCACAAAAACCTCACACTAAGGCGCTAAGTCGCTAAGTGCTTACTTTTTTATACAAAATTTGGTTTAACTCTTCGGCCGTTAGGCCGATTAAAAGCCGGCAACTGAATCATGGCACAGCCGGTCGAGAACGCCAATCGGACGGGCCTCGAATGAGGGCCACTCATGTCAGGCAAAAACATCGCTTGTCATTGTGCTGGTTTTATTGTAAATTTGCCGCCTAAAACTGATTTGTCATGAGTGCTGTCACTGCCATCTATCACATCGTCATCAACATTTGCAGAATGCCGGAATAGAATGGAATGACTACCGCCTGACGTGAGTGGCCCTCGACGAGGCCCGTCTGCGGTTTGCCTTATACCCCACGCCACACGAGGCCTACGGCCTGTGCGCCGTGGGGTTACTTCAAGTTCAAGGCCGCTGGCCTTGCTGTGGCCTTCGACCACACCGCCCCCACCTTTTATCGGGTGAGGCCTCACTACGGCCCGCATTTTTTCAGCTGAACCAGGGGTGGGGTAGATAAGCGAAATGGTCCCGCATCATGCGATGCAGGACCATCTCTGGGTGGGCAGTGAGGGATTCGAACCCCCGACCCTCTGCTTGTAAGGCAGATGCTCTGAACCAACTGCGCTAACTGCCCGTTGCTGTCAAAAGCGATGCAAAGGTACTGCAATTTTTGGAACTACCAAAAAAAATCGAGGTTTTTTTTCAAAAAAAGCATTTTTTTCTGAAAAAAGCCGTTTTTTTGGGCAAAAAGGGGTAATTTAGTACCCTCTTTTGGCCCGATCGGTCTTATCAGGCAGATTGGCCAAATCAGGTCGCTCATCTAGAATAACTAATTATAATAAGGAAAAGGAATGAAAACGAGTTTTGTTTTTCTGGCCGATGGCTTTGAGGAAGTGGAGGCCTTGACGTGTGTTGACGTGATGCGTCGCGCCGGCATGCACGTGGTGACGGTGTCGATCAACGCAGGCCGTGAGGTCACGGGCGCCCATGGTGTGCCCGTGCTTGCCGATAGCCTGTATGGCGACAATGATTACAGCGATGCCGAGTGGCTGGTGCTGCCAGGCGGAGTTCCCGGTGCACCCAACCTGGCTGCGCACGAGGCCCTGTGCGATCAGCTCAAGGCCCACGACGAGCGCGGTGGCCTGATAGGCGCCATCTGCGCCTCGCCGGCCGTGGTGCTTGCCCCGCTGGGTGTGCTCAGTGGGCGTGATGCCGTGTGCTATCCCGGCATGGAGACGCCTGAGGGCGGAGCCAACTGGGGGACGACGTCGGTGGCCGTCGACGGCCATGTGGTGACGGGCAACGGCCCCGCTGCCGCCGCACCGTTTGCTCTGGCGATGGTAGCCCTGAGCATGGGTGATGGCGTGTCGGCCCAGGTGGCCGGCGGCATGCTGCTGGCCGACTGACGGCGCAGCCCGCAGGGTGGAAACACATTAAGGATAAATCAAGTTTTACTCATTAAATATTAATATTTAGATATATGAAGAAAGTTTTAGCATGTTTGTTTGTGTGCGTTGCCATGACAGCAATGGCCGTAACGCCGCAGTTCAACAATGCCAAGTTGGTGGAGGGCCGTCCGGGCAAAGCCTTGTCGAGCAAGGCGTGCATCGGCCAGTTGAGCCCTGCCGTTAATGCCGGACAGGCCATGAGGCCGTCGATTGTGCCCGGCGTCAGCCCGTTGACCCAGCAAGTCCCTGGCCGCCTGGTTGCCGAGGATGCGCTGCTCAACTCCAATCCTGTGATATTTGGTATGACCTACCGTTATGACAACCAGGGCGACTCCATGGCGCTGACGGTGCCCGTGTACTACGGCGGCTGGAACGTGGCTGTGGAAAAGGGCGAGAATGCCAATGACTATAACTATTACATCTGCCTGGAGAATGTCCCTCACGTGATCGACATTGACCTGGCCAACAACACGGCCCGGATGCAGGTGGGACAGATGGCTTGCTTTCACTGGACCGACACGGTGGCCCTGGGTTATAACAGCTACCAGTACAACGACACGACCGAGTACCTGTACCTCTATGACGAGGCTTCGCTGGTCAACGGCACAGAGCCTGCGGCCATCGAGGGCACGGTAGGCGATGACGGATCGCTGCACTTTGCCGACGGATGGTTTGTCTATGTCGTCAAGCAGGTCAAGACGACCCTTGTGGGCCCCGGCGTGGGTGAGCGGGTGTATAACGACACCATCTCGGGCATGCTGACCGATGTCATTCGCGACACGTGGCTCAAGTTGCCCAACGGCAAGCACACCTTCACCTATAATCAGGCCCAACAGGAGGTCGACGTGTACATGCATCAGCAGGACGACAGCACCGTTGTGGTGTGGAACCTGTGGGGCGGCGGTGGCCGTGATTATGTGATGAAGGTCTATGGTGACGGCACGATGACCTTCCCCTTCCAGGCGATCCAGTACGGCGACTTCAGCGCTTATGAGCAGAACGGAATGACCTTTGGTGACATCATGTATAACTGGGGCGGCGACTACATGAGCCAGGCCGACACCCGCGGCACAGCTTCTCCGGCCGAGATTGCCTGGGACAAGACCTATGTAGCGACCCCGGTTTACAAGAACGGCACCACCTATCCCGGCTATTACGGAGTGGGCTATGAGTTCACGGCCAACAAGCTGAACTTTACCGACGGGAGCAGTTTCCTGATTGGCAAGACCGCCAATCCCGTGGTTACCTATGAGGTGACCGACGATGCCGTCATCATCACCGTTGCCGTCGAGCCCGGCGCCGATTACCAGATCCTCGTGAACGGAGAGCCCGTAACCGAGAATCCCTACACCATTGCCCGCACCAGTGAAGACCAGGTTGTAACCGTCCAGGCTACCGCCCAGGCACCCGGCAAGAACGTCAGCGATGTCGTCGAGGTCGAGATTAGTGTTCCGGCCAAGGTCTCAACAGGGTTGCGCGGCGACGTGAACGGCGACGGTCAAGTCAGCATTACCGATGCTATCGTGCTGTTGAACGCCATCCAGTCGGGTGACTGGTCGCTGATTGACATGACTAACGCCAATGTGAACTATGACGGAAACGTTAACGTTACCGATGCCATCCAGCTGATCAACTACATCTCCATTGGCAAGTGGTATGACGAGTAATCCATCGAGGGATTAAATATTGCATTCAACAGGCAGGAGCCCGTCAATGGACTCCTGCCTGTTTTGATGGGTGCGCTTTTTGGCATGGACTGGTACCGGCTGGGATGCTTACCTTTGTAGCCCAGAAACTACGTGGCATTCACGTCGTGAACTGCATTGAGAAAGTAACTATTCAGCGAATCGGCACGACGGAAAAACTCACGCTAAGTCGCTAAGTCGCTAAGGTCTTAGTTATCAAAGCCATAATGAATATACACGTCTTCTTTTAAGGCCTCAATATGTTCAGAATCGATTATGGCAGCCACCAAAGAAAAAATATGGATAAGTCTTAAAATCAACATCTTAGCGACTTAGCGGCTTAGCGTGAAACCAAGCGAGTTTTTTTCGCTGAATAGTTACTTGAGAAATCACCATTGTTAAATTTTGACAATGATATAGAAGTTGGCCCATCGGTGGTATCTCCCGCCCTTTCGGGCGGGAAATTAGACAAATTAATTATAAAATTAATTATTTTTAATTTCCCGTGCGTTAGCACGGTTTAATGCAGAGACGTTGCAACGCAGGGTCAACTGCTATATCGTTCCCATAATTATTAAAGAAAAAGAACCATGAAAACACGCAAATCAACCATGAGGAAGACCCGGCTGGTTCCGGTCGGGATGGTGCCCCTTGTCAACGGCGAGGCGGCACCGTGTGGAACTGCCATGCTGGCCAGTAACGTGAGGGAACAGGAACTAGCGTTGCAGGTCACGGGACAGCCCGTTGTAGCGGGAACCATCGGCGTGGGCGAGCGCTTGCTGCTCGTGCACGGCGACCACCGTGTGACCAGCCTCGACGGCACATTAAGGGTAGACGGCGTTGCCGTGGCGACCGTGGGCGCGCTGATTGTGGGCGCGCATGCCATAGGCGGGCTGATCGTTGTCGTGACACGCGGGGGCCTCGTCTACCTGTCGCAGCGCGACGGCGGAGCCTGGACTGTGCTGGACTGGACTGCGGCATGCCCGCGGCTGTCGCTGACTGCCGCCTGCCAGACCTCGAGCGCCGAGGTGGCCGGCATCACATTTGACACACCCTACAGCCAGTGGCAGGCCCCGCTGGCCAGTACCTACGTCGCCTCGCTAACGGCCCTGATGCGGGCCTCCTGGGACTCGCTCACCGGAGCCGCTGTGGCCCAAGGCCGGCATTGCGGCCCGATGCTCGTGCGCTGGGCCGTGCGTCTGCACGACGACAGCTACCTGTGGATGAGTGCTCCTGTCAGGGTGGGCGACGAGACGCTGGCCAATGCCGACCGTATCACGGCGAACGTCACCACCAGCAGCAACGGCTTCACCGGCACCCAGGCCACGGTGATGCAGATGATCCACTACGGGCTGACCATAGGCGTGGAGCAAGGCATCGCAGCCGACTGGCTGCCGCTGGTCAAGAGCATCGACGTGCTGGCCACGCGCGAGGCCAGCTTGCTGGCATCAGGCCGCGTGCTCGACTATCGCTGCTATCGGCGCACAACAGGGCCGCGAGAGTATGTGCTTGAAATGGGACTGGCGCGTCGCAGCGCGGCCGAGGTGGCGTCGCAGCTGGCCTCATCGCCGTGGACCCTCATCGCCACGGCTCCGGCCGCCGCAACGATGACGGGCGCCGACTTTGTAGCCCCCATAGAAGCGTTGACACTGACCAATGCCCAGTGTGCCTCGACGGCGACCATGGCCACGCTGACCGACGTGACCTGTTCGGCCGATGCTGCCGGGAGGCTGTATTGCTGCACGGCGGGCGGCGACATCGTGGTGAGCGTGCCCGGCAACGCGCTTGTCGAAGCCCACCGCCGCGCTGTGCTGGGGACCGTGCCGCTGGCACTGGCCGTAGTGACGCGAGCACTGTATGCCGGTGGCTTCGGGCGCTATGCCGTGTATGTGTTTACCGACGACGGCATCTATGCCGTGCCCCACGGAGCGACTGGCCAGCTGGGCGAAGCGCGCCTGGTGGACCGCACCGTCATAGCCGGCGTGTCGCCGGTCGAGGCCGGAAGCGACGTGTGGCTTGTGTCGCGACACGGGCACCTGTGCCGCCTGTCGGGCTCGCGGCTGGAAGTGTGCCAGCGCGACGTCGACTACCGCTCCCTGGCGTGGTGTAACGCCTGGCAGGAACTGTGGATGCTGCCATCGAGCGGTGACCCCGTGGTGAGGATGGCCAGCGGCAGAATGAGCCGCCGCACGGTAGCGATTTCGCAGCTCTACAGCGACCCGCGGCATGCCCTTGCCGTCTCGCCATCGGGGCAAGTGCTCGACCTGGAACGTGAGCAGGAAGCCGTCTTAGCCGTGTCGTGGCATAGCCATCCCGTGCCGCTGGATGAACTGCTGGGCGCATCGCTGAAGCGGGTGGTGTGGCACTTGTCGGCAGCCGGTGCCGCTCTCACGCTCAAGGTGATGGGCCAACGCGGCATCATGACCGGCGACAGCGTGATGAGCGAGACCGTGGTCAACGGCGACGTGGACCAGCCGCTGGCAGCGCCCGCCATCGCCGCTCGAGCCCGAACCGTGAGGCTGGAAGTGGACGGTGCAATGGCCAGCGGGTCGCTGCTGCTGCCCACGTTGCTCTATACGGCAGATAGTGGCTATTGTGGCGTTAACTCGTATAACCGTTTCAATAAAGACAAACCATGAGCAACACATTATATAATATAAAAGATATCGTGGCGGAAAACGAGCGCCGCCGTGCCGCTGCCGAGGCCGCCGATGTCTATGACCCGCTGAAGGGCATCGGCTGCTGGGGCGACAGGGTAGAGGTGGCTGGGAGCCTGGTGCCTCGCGCAGTGGTGGATCGTCATCCCGAATATGCCACGCTCGACAGGGTTGAGCAAGAGCGATGCCGCATTGTCGAGGACTTTGAGTACTGGTGTGCCCGTTGTGTGACCATCAAGGACAAGATGAGCGGTCGCAACGTGGCGCTCATACCCAACGTGCCACAGCGCCGACTGCTGGCGTTGATGGAAGAACAGCGCACAGCCCGCCAGCCCGTGCGTGTCATCATGCTCAAGGCCCGCCAGTGGGGCGGGTCCACGCTGGTGCAGATGTACATGGCGTGGATGCAGCTAGTGAGGCACAAGGGTTGGAACAGCCTCATCTGCGGTCACATGCACGTGACGAGCAAGAGCATCAAGCGCATGTACAACCTGTTGCTGAAGTACTACCCCCGTGAACTCCTCGACGACCCGGACGAAGCGTTGCGCTTCACCAAGCTTGAAGGCCAGCCTAACGTGCAGCAACTGGCTGCGCGCGACTGCCTGGTGCTCACCAGCACCGCTCGCAGCGAGGATACCGTGCGCGGCTACGATCTCTCGATGGCCCACCTGAGCGAGGTGGCCTTCTGGAAAACCAGCGACATGCACAGCCCCGACGACCTGGTGCGCAGCGTGAGCGGCAGCATCGCCATGAAGCCCGACACCGTCGTGGTGCTGGAGTCGACGGCCAATGGAGTGGGGGACTACTTCCATGACGAATGGGTGCGCACCCAGATGGGCCGTAGCGACAAGGAAGCGTTGTTCGTGCCGTGGTATGAGATAGGCATCTACCGTCAGGACGTAGACGATGCCCAGGCCTTGTGGGATGCGATGGACGATTATGAGCGCAAGCTGTGGCAGGACGGGCTCACGCTGGAGCAGATCAACTGGTATCACCACAAGCGCCGCGAGTACAGTAAACAGTCGATGATGATGGCCGAGTATCCGAGCAATGCGCTTGAGGCCTTTGTGGCCTCGGGGAGTAACCCGTTTGCGCCCGAGCATCTCGATGAGCTGGAGAAGGGATGCGACGAGGAACCGATCATGACGGGCGACATTACCGGTGCCGGACCCGGCGGTGACTTGGCTCTGAAAGACGTGAGGCTGGTCAAGGCCAGCAACGGACTGCTCAGGGTGTGGGAACTGCCCGAGACCTCGACGCCTGTAGCGGTCAAGTATCTTGTTGTCGTGGACGTGGGCGGCCGCAGTCCCGGCAGCGACTACTCGGTGATTGCCGTGTGGCGCAAGCGCGACAACGTGCGCAAGGCTGCCATCGTGGCCCAGTGGCGCGGCCACATCGACCATGACCAGCTGGCGTGGAAGTCGGCGCAGCTGGCCACGCTCTACAACCGAGCCGTGCTGGCCATCGAGAGCAACACGCTCACCAACGAGGAGTCGCGTGCCGGCGAGAGCAACTTCATTCTTCACCGGTTGGATAAGGTGTACAAGCGCCTGTACCGGCGCGAATCGGGCCAATTGGGGTTCCACACCAATGTCAAGACCAAGAAAGAGGCCGTGACCGCGCTCATAGAAGCCCTGCGCGAGGGCCGCTATGTGGAGCGCGACCGTGAAGCTGTCAACGAGATGCGCACCTATGAGTGCAACCGAGGCGTGTATGCGGCCAAGCAGGGCAAGCATGACGACATACTGATGACCCGCGCCATAGGCTTGCTGCTGCTGGACGACAACGGGCCGTACAGGCCTGCTGCACAGCCCAGTGCGTCGCTCATCGGCGACAGCTGGATGCCCCGTCAACGAGGAGTCATGCGACCTGCCGGCCGGCATCCGGGCCAATGGTGATGCTGCTGTCACAACGAGCCGGGTGTGCCGGACGTGCGCACAGGGTACACAAAAAAAAGCCGCAGGCCTGATGCCCGCGGCTCTTTTTGCTTTATCAAGTGTTCTTCTAGATTACTTGATCACCTTGCAGGTGCTGGTGGTACCATCGTTGTAGGTGGTGACCTTGATGTTCACGCCGTCGAAGGGCTCGTTGCTCTCCATACCAGCGATGTTGTAGAACTTCACGTTGTTGATGGTCTTCTCGGCCAGGTCCTCAACTACGCTCACGCTACCATAGAGGGCTACGCGGTTGTAGAGCTGGAAACGCTGGGTCTCGTTGTTGCCACCGGTGCAGTAGATGAAGCGGTAGTCATTGGGCTCCCACTTGGGCTCAACGGTGAAGGTCTCACGCAGACCAAACTCCTGGTTAGCGATGATGATGTCAGCCAGACGGCCTTCAACCTCGGTCTGGTTGTTGTTCTGCAGGAAGATACCCATGAGGGTAGCGTCTTTCTTGAGAGCGCCATTAGCTTTGTACTTGCTGGCGTTCTTAGCTGAGAAGTGGGTACCATACTCCTCCATGTTGGAAACGATGAGGGTGTACACGTCATAGGTGATACCGTCAACGACCTTGGTGTTGGCATTCTTACCAGACTTGAAGATGATGGTGCTGGGCAGACGATCGCCCTGCTCGTAGAACTGCTCCTCGCCATCCTCGTCCTCGACGCTTACCATCTCGATGCCCTGGGGCAAGTAGAGGTCGCACTGGAACGAGCAATAAGTAATCTCGTTGTAGAGGTCACCAGCCTTGTTGTAGGCAATGGGGGGCAGAGCCTGAACCTTCTCGTTCTGATAGATCTCATCGTCGTCGAGATACAACCAAACGGTTTGGGGGGTACCAGCCTTGAAGCTAACTACGTTGTCATAGGTCTTCATGTCACCCATGTCGGCGTAGTCACCGCGTACGAACAGGTGGTCCTTGGTTGCCTGGCCAATCATGGCGGGGGATCCGTCATCGAGGGTTGCCCATTCACCAGTCTGGAGGTCATCGGCAAAAGCGCTCATGCTAACCGATGCTACAGCAGCAAGAAGAAGTAAATTTTTAATCTTCATAGTTTAATGAGTTAAATTGTTAGTAATAATGTTAATTAATATTTTAGTATTTTTTCAGTTTCTATCATTGGGTTCAACGCCCGCCGCCGAGTATGGACGGGGGTGAGGCTCAATTGTTGATAAATCATTGAAAATCAAGAATATGTGAGGATTAACCCCATTTTTCTCGGCTTTTCAGACTACAATATTACGAACTTTTTTTGAACTGACAAAATTTTTTTGAAATTTCGGCAAAAAAACTATTAACACCCCCTCAGAAAACGTGGCAGCCATGCCGCGTCGAGCGGTGAACATGTCTTGTTTGCCGATGTGATTGGGCGGTAGCCGCGGGCTGCTTGGGCCTTGTCTTATTGCAGGCGGCGGGAGGCCTTGTCGAGCAGTTGCTTGAATCGCTTGTACCAGCCGGGACGGGCTGCTGGATGCAGCTTGTCGATGCGCAGTGTGGATGCAGGCCGGCGAGGGCGCATGATGCGGTTGTTCTTTTTCATAGCCTGATGTATTGTGGTGGAAAAGAAGAGTTGCGATTACTGAACTGTGGTCTCCTGTCGGCGTGATGCCTGTCGGCGCAGCGGCAGCGTGTAGCTCAGCCCAAGGGAGAATCCCAGCGAGCTGCGCCGAGGGCCGTAGCCCGGAATGAACCAGGGCCGGGAGTGAGCGTTCTTGCCATAGTTGAAGATGCCGTGGTAGCGTATCATCCAGCCCATGGACACGTGACCGCCAAGCTTGACCTTGAGTCCCACTCCGGCCTCACCCCACAGGGCGTGGGAGTGCTCGCCGTGCAGGTCAAAGTTGGTGGCCTCTTGCCAGTAGATGTTGCTGTAATCGACGTCGGTCACGTCGTAGGTGAAGGTGCTGTATCCCAGCCTCAAGCCCAGCAGTGCCTGGTAGTCGGGGCTGTTCTTGAACAAGAAGTTGTAGTTGGCACCCACCTTGAAGTAGGGTGACGGCTTGCCGCGATAGGTGAAGTTCTTGTCGTCGGGCGCGTTGCTGGCCCAGCCCAGTCCCAGCTCGATGGCGGGCTGGAAGCGGTTCCACATGTTGAGCGTAGCGTTGACGTCGACGCTGGCATAGCTCTGTCCTAAAGCCATGAACATCGGCTCGATGAAGTTGATACCGACCGAGACGTCGGTCAGCAGGGGGTAGTGGGTGTAGACGCGGCGCATCGAGTCGCGACGGGCCTCGGCGACGGCGGCTGCACTGTCACCGCTGATGTATTGCTGGATGATCTTCTCATCGGTACCCTTGGGCGGCGGCTGCACGCGGTTGGTAGCGGGCTTGACGGGCGTGACGTGCCGCTTGTCGGGCTCCTGTGCTCCCGCCGACAGGGCCACCAGCAGCATCAATGTCATCAAGAGGAGCGTCGCCCTGATGACACTGGCAGGATGTGTAGCTTGACGAGTCATCATAGGGCAAAGTCGGTGAAATGGATGCGCAGGGCGGGGGTGCGCGCGTTGGTGACGGTGGGCGTGAGCAGCACGACCGAGTCGATGGCCGCGGTAGTGGTCGTCACGCTGGTGATGTCGAAGTTGTACATGGCTCCGCACTCGATGGAGTGGAAATACTCGATGGGGCGATAGCCGATGGAAATGGTGTCGTGGAACACGACGAGGCCGTTGCCGCGCATGACGCGACGGGTGACGGCAAAGCTGGTGGCCGTCGAGGTAGCCCGTAGCGGCAGGTAGATCTCGGAGAGCGTGGCCGAGTCGGCCAGCAAGCTGTCGCCTGGCACGCCGATGCCCATGACTGAGAGTCCTCCCACGCTCTGGCTGGTGGTGCCCAGGCAGATGGTAGCCAGCGGCAGGCTGCTGCCGTTGTCATAGCAGCTGTCGTCGCTACAGGCCGCTGCCAGGGTGAGCAGCAGTGTCAGGCAGGCCAGGGGCAGTAAGGCGAGTCGTCTCATGGATTGGCAGGCTGGTTGGGGACGGTCTTGGCAATCTGGTCGGGCAGCTGATCCACTCGGGTGCGGGCCTCGAGTGCGGGCTGGGCGTCGTCGGTGATCTCGTCGCCTATCTCATAGTGGTTGCGGTCGTTGCTGTGGCGGATGATGAGTTCGCCCAGGAAGCCCGTGAGAAACAACTGCGTGCCCAGCAGCATCGACGTGAGGGCCAGGTAGAAGTAGGGCGAGTCGGTGACCAGGCGGTAGCTATGGCCGCTGTACATGCTGTAGAGCTTGTGTCCGCCCACGACGATGACGGCGATGAAGCCCAGCAGGAACATCAGGCTACCCAGCAGGCCGAAGAAGTGCATCGGCTTGACGCCAAACTTGGCCTGGAACCACAGCGTGAGCAGGTCCAGGTAGCCGTTGACAAAACGGTCGAGACCAAACTTGGTGGTGCCGTACTTGCGGGCACGGTGCTTGACCTCCTTCTCGCCGATGCGGGTGAAACCGGCAATCTTGGCCAGATAGGGGACGTAGCGGTGCATGTCGCCGTAGACCTCGATGTGCTTGACCACGTCGTGGCGGTAGGCCTTGAGGCCGCAGTTGAAGTCGTGCAGGTTGTGGATGCCGCTCACGCGCCGTGCTGTGGCGTTGAACAGCTTGGTGGGTATGGTCTTGCTGAGCGGGTCGTAGCGTTTCTTCTTCCAACCGCTCACCAGGTCGTAGCCATCGGCTGTGATCATGCGGTACAGCTCTGGAATCTCGTCGGGGCTGTCCTGCAGGTCGGCGTCCATGGTGATGACCACGTTGCCCTGGGCCTTGTCAAATCCCGTGTTGAGTGCCGGCGACTTGCCGTAGTTGCGGCGGAACGACACGCCCTTGAAGCGCGGATTGCGAGCGTGGAGCGACTTGATGACGTCCCATGAGTCGTCGGTGCTGCCGTCGTTGATGAACAGTACCTCGTAGCTGAACTTGTTCTCGTCCATCACGCGCTCGATCCACTCGGCCAACTCGGGCAGCGACTCGGCCTCGTTATATAGTGGTATTACGACTGAAATATCCATGTCTTGAGAATTAATAGTATAGTAGTTTTGATATCGTTATGCTAAAGCCTGGCTTGATGCGGGTCATTGCCGGTGATGCCTGCCCGGGATGGGGCGCTGAGCCAGCAGGGCCGTCAGTGCGCTGGTTACCGACCCGACAAACGTCACCAGCCAGTAGACGTTGAAGACCATCTCGATGGGTGTGGGCAGCCGGTGCTTGTCCACCATCATCTGGAGCACCTCCAGCATCTCGCTGTCACGCATCTGCGGCATCTTGCTGTAGACCTCGATGGCCGCTGCAGCCTGGTCGTAGATGAAGCCCGGTCGGACATACTGCAGCACCAGGTAGGCCGTGAGGCTGGCCACCAGCGTGCCCAGCAGGTAGAGCATGATGCCCAGCATCCACAGTGCCGAGTACTCGGTGAAGCCGTCGTCCTGGATGAAGCGCCTTCGCTGGAAGTAGTAGCTCACAAGCGGCGTGCACAGCATCAGGACAAAAAACACCATCGACAACGGCGCGAACCAGTCGGCAAAGATAAATGCCACGGCTCCGCACGACAGATACAGGCCGAAGGGGATGCCCCACTCACCGGCTTGCTGAAAGATGCTCTTTTTCTTCTCCATCATATCTGAAACTGCAAAATTACGCATTTTCCTTGACACGGCGTCTATTCACTACAAAAAAACGCTCCGTCACGCTAGGCACATGGTTGAAAATGGTGAATATTTGAAAAAACGATGCAATTATTATGAGATTACGGGAAATGATTAGTATATTTGCAGTTGCGAATCTCTTTTTTTATTGTATCGCCCTTGAAAATATGAGTATATGCCCTCGGCCGATAGTCCCTTGCTTAGGACGCCTGGCAGCCGCCTTGCTGGCTGTCATGGTGCTGTTGACGGTGCCCGGCTGCAAGCATGGTGATTCAAGCTCCTGTGTAGACAAGACGCGTTATGCCCAGCTCGACAGCATGCTGAGCAAGATAAAGGACGCCGACTCGCTGGCAGCCCTGGCAACCCAGTCTCGAGAGCAGAACGACCACATGAGCGAGATAATCGCGTTGAGGTGTCAAGGGCGCGTGCTGCGCAACCAGTCGCGCTTTGGTGAGGCGCTAACCGTCCACTCGCACGGTCTCGAAGTGGCCACCCGGTGTTCCGACACCATCGAGATATCGCTGGCACTGAACAACATAGGTACCGACTACCGTCGCATGGGCGACCTGAGTATGGCCAACGGCTACTACTATGAGTCGCTCAAGCTGATCGATGTCTACAGCGAGCGTGATGGCGACGATGCCCTGAAGGCTCGCATCACGGCACTGAACGGCATCGGCAACATCGAGATCGAGATGCAAGACTACTATACCGCCGACAGCGTGCTGCGCCAGTCGCTGGCCGGTGAACTGCGGCTGGGGCGCAACGTGGGCATCGCGATGAACTATGGCAACCTGGGTGCCATCAAGAGCGCTATCGGCGAGATCGACTCGGCCTGGGTTTACTTTCGCAAGTCGATGGAGTACAACAAGCTAGCCGGCAGTGACCTGGGCGTGGCGTTGTGCCATCAGCACTTCGGTGACCTGCATCTGGACGAGCGCCGTTTCTCCCATGCCCTGAAGGAGTATAAGCAGGCCTACGATATGCTCAAGGAGCTGGGCGATAGCTGGCACTGGATGGGTGCCGGCCTGGCCATGGCACGCGTGAATATCCTGCTCGGCGAGAAAGCCGAGGCTGGCCGATATCTTGATGAAGTCGTCGCCGAGGCCACCCGTACGGGCAGCAAGGAATACCAGGCCGAGGCCAGCGACATCCACTACGAGCTCTCGCTGCTTGAGGGCAATGCCCAGGAAGCGCTGCACCACTATGTGCACAGCAAGGAATTGTATGACAGCATCTACGGCCTGAAGCGCTATGACGAGATGCGCTCCCAGCGAGTGAACTATGAGCGCGGGCGCGCCAGCGGCGAGCTGGACCTGCTCACCCGCGATATCTCCAACCTCAAGCGTCAGCACTCGATGCAAGTCATCTTCACCATGGTCCTGTTGCTGATGGCCGCTGCCATCATTGCCGCGCTGGTGTATGCCGTGCGTGTGCGCTCGCGCACCCAGCGCATCATGCGACAGATCGAGGAGACCCGGTCGCTCTTCTTTACCAACGTCGTGCACCAGTTGCGCACCCCGCTGACGGCCATCATGGGCGCCATGGACGGTATCGTCAACGACAAGAACGCCCATGCCTATTCGGCCCAGCAGCGTGAGAATGCGCTCCTGATTGAGCAACAGGGCGAAAATCTGCTTGTGCTCGTCGACCGCATCCTCGAGGTGGGCGGTGTGCGCAGTGCCATCAAGGAGCTGGACTGGCGCCACGGCGATGCCGTGACATTCATCCGCATGCTGCTGGAGAGTTACCGCGAACGCTGCGTGGAGCAACACATCGAGCTCACCTATGCCCCGCGTGAGAACAGTGTAGAGATTGACACCGTGCCCCGTTACCTGACCTCAATACTGGGCAGTCTCATCGACAATGCCATCAGCTATAGCCGTGAGTTGGGCAAGATTACCGTCACCTCTCATGTCGAGGGCGGCATGCTGGTGATTCGTGTCGCTGACAACGGCATGGGCATCAGCAAGGCCGACCTGCCGCATGTGTTTGAGCCCTTCTATCGCACGGCCACAGCCGAGCACCTGTGTGACGGGGTGGGCATCGGCCTGACGGTGGTGCGCGACATGACGATGGCCATGGGCGGCACCGTCGCGGTCGACAGTATGAAGGACCAGGGGTCGATATTCACCGTGAAGTTGCCATGCAAACATGGCCACGGAAACATCAAGATGCAACTCGACCAGGCCATTGCCCCCGTGAGACGAGTGGTGAGGCGCTCCCAGAACGAGACGATTCAGCATCCCGAACAAGCCGGCGACGCCGACAAGCCCGTTGTGCTCATTGTCGAGGACCACCTCGACGTGGCCCGTCTCGTGGGACAGGTGCTTGGGCCAGACTATCAGATCCACTATGCCTCGGACGGAGTGCAAGGCCTGTCTCAGGCAGGCCAACTGGTGCCCGACCTCATCATTACCGACGTGAAGATGCCGTCGATGGACGGCTTGGAGCTGTGTCGTCGCATCAGGCAGTCCCGCTCGCTGTGCGACATTCCCGTCATCATGCTCAGCGCCCGCACCAGTGACACTGACCGCGTGCGCGGTGTCGAAGCCGGGGCCGATGCTTATCTTGTCAAGCCGTTTGTCTCTGAGGAATTGAAGATCTGGGTCATCAGGCTGCTTGAGAGCCGGCGCGTGCTGCGCGAGGTCTACAGCCAGCCGGCCGAACAAGAACCGGTCGAAAGCGCCCAGTCGACGACCGACGAGATGAGTGCCGAGGACAAGGACTTCCTCATGCGCTTTGCTGCCGAGGTCGACAAGCGGTCGGCTGGAGGCGGAAAACTTGACTTTGACAAGTTGGCGCTCGCCTTCAAGATGGGTGAGAGCCAGCTCAGGCGTAAGATCCAGACCCTGACCGGCAAGAGCGTTACGGCCTATATCACCATGCTGCGCATGGATAAGGCGATGCGCCTGCTGCAGAACGAGCGCGATATGCTCATCGGCGATATCGCCGACAAGTGCGGTTTCCAGGATGTGGCTTACTTTTCACGCGTCTTTCGCCAGTATTACGGCATGACGCCGACCCAGGCCCGCAACAGGAGCCATCGCCAGTGATTGGCCTGTCAACGTATTGTGCGCAGCGGTGGCTGGAAGGCATCCTCGATGAGCTGGATGTGGAAATCGGGAGCCGTGCCGGTGATGATCATCACGTCATACTGGACGGCCATCTTCAGGTCAAAGGCGCCGAGGTAACCGTTGGCGGCATTCACCAGATTGCGTATTTTCTTGGGCGTGATAGCTTCCATAGGGTCGTGATGGTCAACATCGCCCGAGCGCGTCTTCACCTCGACGATGTGGAGCACGTTGGTGTCCCGCTCATGGGCCACGATGTCGATCTCGAGGTGTCCCAGGCGCCAGTTGGTCTCGCGCACGGTATATCCCTTGCCGATCAGGTAGTCGCAGGCCGCCTGTTCCCCTTCTTGACCTATCAGGTTGTGTAGCGCCATAGTAGAAGCTTATTCCTTATTCTTGTTACCCCAGCGCGATTGCTGCCGTGCAGCCATCTGGGCTTCGGCCGGATTGTCCTGGGGGTGCCACAGCTGTGGGTGGTTCAGCTCCTGGGGCATGTACTGCTGGTTGACGAAGTGGCCAGGATAGTCGTGGGCATAGCGGTAGTCCTTGCCGTAGCCCAGCTGCTTCATCAGCGCCGTGGGGGCATTGCGCAGGTGCAGTGGCACCGGTGCGTTGCCCGTCTCGCCCACCAGCGCCAGGGCAGCGTCGATGGCCAAATAGGCGCTGTTGCTCTTGGCGCTGGTAGCCAGATAGATGGCACACTCGCTCAAGGGGATGCGTCCCTCGGGCCAGCC
>CAMJXD010000018.1 GCA_946409635.1 uncultured Prevotellaceae bacterium | reverse complement strand
CCAAGGCCGAAATGGCAACCTGGCCCAGCGAGACTTGGCCCAAGGCCGAAATGGCGAGCTGGCCTGGGGAGACTTGGCCCAAGGCCGAAATGGCGAGCTGGCCTGGGGAGACTTGGCCCTTGGTGTAAACCCGGATCGCTGATTGATGGGATTCTGAAAAAAGAGAAACGGCCGGCTGCACGGACAGTCGGTCGCTTCGTGTTTTTTGACGTGGTGCCTCTGGACTTGGACGGATTAGCCATAATGAGGCTCAATAAGCTACAGACAAGTCTGATATTCAAATAATTAAACTATCTCAGAATACTCACTGTGGCTCACCTTGAATCACCAAGGTTCAATCTCGGTTGTCATTTTGAGAACCAGTTATAACTAATTCTGGGTTCAGTCCAGGATCATGTCGATGATGGCGTTGACGTCGGCGATGTTGATTTCGCCATCGCCGTTCACGTCGGCAGTAGTATTGTCATCATTTTCACCCAAAATGATGTTGATGACGGCATTCACGTCGGCGATGTTGATCTCAAGGTCGCCATTCACGTCGCCAGACGGGCCCACTGGCATCAAGTCGTCAACAATCTGGCCGAAATAGGGATACCACATCTCGTGGGCCCGATAGGCATCAGCCTTCCCTTGCAGCACGTGAAGCGTGCGACCTGAATAGTCGTAACTATCTTTTTCTTCTGGTATCCAACTCCCTGACCATACCCAGAACAAAGTGCTCCCGCTTTTCACATTTGAGAGGTCGGCAATGTAGCTGTAAACATCGGTCAAGCCACTGCAACCCCAAAATGCGCCATCATCAAGGGCGGTAATGGAACCGGGGATTGTCAAGGTCGTGAGACCAGTGCATTCACCAAATGCCTCTTCGCCGATGGTGGTGAGCGAGTTGGGGAAGGTTATGCTCGTCAACCCACGGCAGTTGGCAAATGCATATTGAGTGATGCTCACCGTTCCGTCTTTGAGAATGATGCTGGTACTGTCGGGCATTGTGTCTCGGCCTTTGTAGGAATAAGCAACTGATCCAGCATATACCAGCCCGTCGGGCTGGTTGTCGTACCAAGGTGTGCCTGAAAACGCCCCATAGCCGACCGAGATGACCGAGTTAGGAATCTCCACGCTTGACAGGCCGCTGCAGTTCTGGAAAGCCCATTGACCGATTGTGGTTACCGAGTTGGGGATTTCAACGCTTGTCAGGCCGCTGCAACCGTCGAATGCCACATAGCCGACCGAGATGACCGAGCCAGGTATTACCACGCTCGTCAAGCCGCTGCACTCATTGAACGCATAGGGGGAAATACTTGCCGTGACGTCTTTCAAAATGATGCTTGTGCCATCAGGCATGGTGCCTTTATATTTATAAGCGGCCAATCCAGCATATACCAGTCCGTCGGGCTGGTTGTCAAACCAGGGCGTAAATTGAAAAGCACCATTACCGACAGTAGTGACCGAATGGGGGATGGTCACGCTTGCCAGGCTGGTGCAACCCCTGAAAGCGTCATCGCCGATGGAGGTGATGGAGTTAGGTATCTCTACGCTCGTCAGCCCTGTGCAGTTTTCAAACAAACCTTCACTGATGGCAGTGATGGAATTGGGAAGGGTCACGCTCGTCAGGTTGCCACAGCCCCTGAACGCACTGTAGCCGATGGTGGTGACTGAGTTGGGGATGTCCATAGTGGTCAGGCCGTCACAAAACCAAAATGCCCCAGGGCCGATGGAGGTGAGTGAGTTGGGGAGGGTCAGGCCTGTCAGATTGTTGCAGTTCCAGAACGCACTCTTACCGATGGAGGTGAGCGAGTTGGGAAGTGTCACGCTCGTCATGGCACGGCAGGCAGCAAACGCATCTTCCCCGATAGTAGTGACCGAGCAGGGAATATCCACGCTCGTCAGGTTGCTGCATTGATCGAAAGCATAATCGCTGATAGCGGTAAGAGAGTTGCCCAGGGTCACGTTTGCAAGGTTACTGCATCCCCAAAACACATAGCTGCCGATGGTGGTGACCGAGTTGGGGATTTCCACACTCGTCAGTTTATCGCATTGAGAGAAAGCATGGTCACCGATGGTGGTCACCGAGTTGCCAATCGTCACGCTTGTCAAGTCATTGTAGTTGAACGCACGCGAACCAATAGTTATAACCGAATTTGGAATATCAATGCTCGTTAGGCCGCAGGCTTCAAACGCACCGTCTCCGATAGCAGTGACAGTGTTGGGGATGACAGTGCACTTGCAGCCAACAATCAAAGTGTTGGTCGAAGTCTCAATGATGGCCTTGCAGTTGTCGCGGGAATCGAATCTTGGATTACCGCCGTCCACCATGATGCTCGACAGGCCAAAGCTATTAAAGAAGGCCTCATCGTCAATGGTCATGACGGAGCTGGGGATAGTTACACTCAACGGGTTGAAGCAGTAGCGGAACGCATGTTGGCCGATAGTGGTGACCGGGTAGGTCACACCGTCGTAAGTTACAGCCGAGGGAATGACCACATCACCGGCATATCTGGTTGTTCCATAAGTGACAGTGGCCTCGTTGCCATTGATGTTGTAGTAGATGCTATCCACCTCAAAGTCAAAGGCAGAGGTTGTGGCTGGCAGCAGCAGAGCCAGCAGCAGGAGTATGGTTTGGATTAACTTCATCTTGGATTCGGGTATTTGGAATGATTAAATTGCATTGGCAAAGGTAATCAATACCCTAAAAGAAAACAAGCCTTTTGCCAATGTTAGAGACAATAATCAAGTAATCATCGAAAAAGTGTCAAAAAATCATACAGAGAACAGCCCCTATCTGTTCGTCCGTTCATTCATGAATGCGTGAGAAATCAGGGAACAAGTCAAGTCTCAGTCGCCATCATGTACTCATTGTACAAACGGACGAACGGACGAACGGATGAGCGACCGAGCACATCCACACAAAAGAAAACGGCCGGCTGTGCGGGCAGTCGGTCGCTTCGTGTTTTTGATGTGGTACCTCCGGTCTCGGAAACTCTATCACCGAGGCTCACTTTGAATTACCAGGTCTCAACGGCGGTTACCATTTTGACAACCAATTATATCTAATTCCCGGTGCCGTTCAGGATGATGTCGATGACAGCGTTGACGTCGGCAACGTTGATTTCGCCGTCACCGTTGACGTCGGCAGCAGTAGTGCTACCATTTCCGCTCAAGATGATATTGATGACGGCATTGACATCAGCAATATTGACCTCACCGTCGCCATTCACGTCACCAGGCACATCAGGCTTCAAGTCGTCAATAATCAGCCCGAAATACGGGTACCAGTTCTCATCAGCCCTGTAGGCATCGGCCGTCCCCTGCAGCACATGAAGCGTGCGATTAGAGTAATCACTACTGAAATCCGTATAGAATAGTTCATTCCCGCACGATACGCCCGAGAGGTCAGCAATGTAGCAATACACATCCGTCAGCATCCAGCAGTTATTGAATGCGTTTTTACCAATTGAAGTCACCGAGTTAGGAATGACGATGCTGGTCAGACCTCCGCAGTTGAGGAATGCATATCTACCGATAGAAGTCACCGAGTTGGAGATGTCCACGCTGGTCAGTCCTATGCAGCCCTCGAACGCCCCGTTACCGATAGCAATCACCGAGTTAGGAATAGTGATGCTGGTCAGGCCGAAGCAGTAAGAGAACGCCCACTCACCGATTGAAGTTACCGAGTTGGGGATAATCGTGTTCTTGCAGCCAACAATTAAAGTATTATCAGCGGTCTCTATAATTGCATTGCAATTGTTGCGCGAATCATATCTTGGATTGCCACTTTCTACTACGAGACAGGCCAGTTCATTGCAGCTCTCGAACACCCCGTTACCGATAGCAGTCACCGAGTTAGGAATATTGATGCTGGTCAGACCATCGCAGCTGTAGAACGCTTTGTTACCGATAGCAGTCACCGAGTTGGGGATGACGATGCTGGTCAGACCATCGCAGCCCTCGAACGCCCTCTCACCGATTAAAATTACCGAGTTGGGGATAATCGTGTTCTTGCAGCCAGCAATTAAAGTATTATCGGCGGTCTCTATAATTGCATTGCAGTTGTTGCGCGAATCATATCTTGGATTGCCACTTTCTACCACGATGCTGGTCAGCACAGGGCAGTTCCCGAACGCAAAGTTACCGATCTTAGTTATTGAGTTGGGGATGTCGATGCTAGTCAGATTGTCGCAACAATAGAAGGCATTTTCATCGATTGAAGTTACCGGGTAGGTGGTTCCATTGTAGGTGACCGTGGGCGGGATGACGACAGAGCCTACATACCCAACGAAAAACATATCATACCATAGACCTTTGGAAGTCACGGTGGCCTCGTTGCCGTTGATGTTGTAATAGATGCCATCGACCTCGAAATCGTGGGCCGTGGCGAGTGCGGGCAACAGCAGGGCCAGCAACAGGAGGGAAAAGCGGAAGAATTGTTTCATTGCCTTATTATGTATTAGAAGTAAATATCGGTTGATAGAATCATTAATTTAAAGTTTGAGCCACAAAGATATTAAAATTTTTTTATTTTTCATCGCAGATATGCCCATTTCCCATACATCCACACAAAAGAAAACGGCCGGCTGCGCGGGCAGTCGGTCGCTTCGTGTTTTTGATGTGGTACCTCCGGGCTCTTATAGATGGCTCTCGATGAGTCCAAATGAGTCCTCGACAACACTGATATTCAAATGATTAAACTGTTGCCGAATACTCACCAAGGCTCACATTGAATCACCTATGCTCAATCTCGGTTGTCATTTTGGCAACCGGTTATATCTAATTCCAGGAGCCAGTCAGGATGATGTTGATGATGGCGTTGACGTCGGCGATGTTGATTTCGCCATCGCCATTCACGTCGCCCGGCAGTATTGTCATCATTTCCATCCAGAATCATATTGATGACGGCATTCACGTCTGCAATGTTCACTTCATTGTCGCCATTCACGTCGCCCGGCTGAGGTTCAGGGATTAAGTCCTCAATAACCTGATCGAAATACCAGTACCAGTCATTATAATAATAGGCTTCAGTCGTCCCTGGCAACACATGAAGCGTACGTTCAGAGGCATCCGCGCCAATGAAGTGCACCCCAAAAGTTGGACACAAAACTTTTGGGGTGCACCTCAAAGATAGAGGGAGAGGGGACTAATTGGAGGCGCGCACGGCGCGGACGGTCAACCCGATGCTGCGGTAGGAGCAGTCCCAGTAGGACAAAACATTTGATTTGAAGATCAAGATGAAAGCATCGTTGGGGTAGTTGTAGAGCGTGCGCGACCAATAGTAGCCGTCTGCACCCACGCCACCAAGCCCTTTGCCCCAGAGCATGCCAGTGGCGGGTAAGAACAGATTGTTTCCGTTGGGACCGGTGAACATCAGACCGTTCACGCCATTGTGCTGAGTCCACAGCGAGGTGCAACTGGTACACAACTCTTCAAACTGCTCGTACGAGGGTATGCGCCACGAGGGACCCCAGTTGACATAAGCGGCATCGTCCTCGAAATCCAACTCAGTCTTGTTATCGACAAAGCCGTCGTTGCCGTAGTTGCTGACGGTACAGTACTTGGTCATCTTCATGTAGTTGTTGTTGCACCATTTGTAGGTGCTCCAGTCGTAGAAATCCTTGGTTGCGGTCTCGCCCCAGGCGAAATATGAACCTAACTCTTCGGGGTTACTGGCACCTACATTACACGTGGCCCATAGCGTACCGCTGGGCAAGCCCAAGTCAACCCACTCGTGTTCTTCCACTACAACAAGGTTAAGGATGATGTCGATGACGGCGTTGACGTCGGCGATGTTGATTTCGCCATCGCCATTCACGTCGGCAGCAGTAGTGTTACCATTTCCGCTCAAAATGATATTGATGACGGCATTGACGTCTGCAATATTGACCTCACGGTCGCCATTCACGTCGCCCGGCAGGGGTTCAGGTTCAGGGATTAAGTCCTCAATAACCTGTTCGAAATACCAGTACCACTCATTATAATAATAGGCTTCAGTCGTCCCTGGCAACACATGAAGCGTACGACTAGAGACATCATCCCCGTCATACAAATCGAATGCATCACCCGCAAGCGATACTCTCAAGGGGTCAGCAATGTAGCAATACACATCCGTCAGCCCCGAGCAGTTATAGAACGCCTTGCCACCGACAGAAGTCACCGAGTTAGGAATAGTGACGCTGGTCAGACCGCTGCAGCAAGAGAACGCCTCTTCACCGATAGAAGTCACCGAGTTAGGAATAGTGACGCTGGTCAGACCAGTGCAGCCATAGAACGCATACCCACCGATGCTCGTGACGGATTCGGGGATTACAAGATCTGTAGTTTCCTCACCATCAATAAACAAATGCTGAGCATAATACAATGGATTTGAATAGAAATTATTAAAGTCTATTTTGCACCATGCATCTAAGTCATGAGTGTTGACGCTGGTCAGACTGGTGCAGTCATGGAACGCCCCGTCACCAATAGATGTTACCGAGTTGGGGATGGTGATGCTGGTCAGTCCGCTGCAGCCCCAGAAGGCCCCCTCACCAATAGATGTTACCGAGTTGGGGATATCGATGCTGGTCAGACCGCTGAAGTTGTCGAAAGCAGAGTTACCGATAGCAGTTACCGAATTGGGGATAGCCGTGTTCTTGCAGCCATAAATTAAAGTATTAGAGGCAGTCTCTATAATTGCATTGCAGTTGTTGCGCGAATCATATTTTGGATTGCCACTTTCTACCACGATGCTGGTCAGGCCAGTGCAGTTACAGAAAGCAGATACACCGATTGAAGTCACCGAGTTGGGGATATCGATGCTGGTCAGACCAGTGCAGGAATAGAACGCATTGATACCGATCTCAGTTACCAAGTTGGGGATGTCGATGCTGGTCAGACCGCTGCACTTGTAGAAAGCAAAGTTACCGATCTCAGTTACCGAGTTGGGGATGTCGATGCCGGTCAGACTAGTGCAGTCAGAGAACGTTCCCTCATTGATCTTAGTCAAATATTCAGGCATGACGATGCTGGTCAGACCAGTGCAGGAATTGAACGCATTCATACCGATCTCAGTTACCGAGTTGGGGATGTCGATGCTGGTCAGACTAGAGCAGTAAAAGAACGCCCCGCTACCGATTGAAGTCACCGAGTTGGGGATGGCAATGCTGGTCAGACCGCTGCAGTTGTAGAACGCCCCGTCACCGATTGAAGTCACCGAGTTGGGGATGTCGATGCTGATCAGGCCGCTGCAATCAGAGAACGCTGAGTTGCCGATAGCAGTTACCGGGTAGGTGGTTCCACTATAGGTAACGGTAGCCGGGATGACGACAGAGCCTGAATAACTATGGGATGCATCGTAAGGACTTGACCCATAGTAGGTGACAGTGGCCTCGTTGCCGTTGATGTTGTAACAGATGCCATCGACCTCGAAATCGTGGGCCGTGGCGAGTGCGGGCAACAGCAGGGCCAGCAACAGGAGGGAAAAGCGGAAGAATTGTTTCATTGCCTTATTATGTATTAGAAGTAAATATCGGTTGATAGAATCATTAATTTAAAGTTTGAGCCACAAAGATATTAAAATTTTTTTATTTTTCATCGCAGATATGCCCATTTCCCATACATCCACACAAAAGAAAACGGCCGGCTGCGCGGGCAGTCGGTCGCTTCGTGTTTTTGATGTGGTACCTCCGGGGATCGAACCAGGGACACGCGGATTTTCAGTCCACTGCTCTACCACTGAGCTAAGGTACCTTTTCAAAAGCGAGTGCAAAGATATGGCGAGTTTTTGACATGACCAAATTTTCGGGAAGAAAAAATCGAAAATTCTTTTTAATGTCTCTATTAAGAATACGCCAAACCATTATTTATTAGATACATAGAGCGTAAACCACCGATTTTGCCACACGATGCGGTACTGGCCTTGAGCCATCCACCGGTTGAGGATATCCATCTTGTCCTGCTGCAGGAACTTGTCGTCGGTCATGGTGTAAGAGGTGAGGTAATCGTCGGTGGGGTCGCTCCAGTAGGGCCCCAGGTTGTTGAACTTCTGGCGCAGGACGGCGGGGCGGTTATGGCCAGCGGCGCCAAAGCGGGCGTTGAGAGCCTGGGCACTGAGCAGTTCGGGCCAAGAACAGCCGATGGCTGGCACGGTGCGGGTGAGGTGGTTCATCATGGGGATGCTACCGTAGCACAAGAGGGTATCGCCCTCGTGGAGGAAGGGTTTGAGTCCTGACAAGGTCTCATTGATTATCTGGGCCCGCTGTGGTGTGGTGAGGATGCCTGAGGCGCGGTTATCGCTGATGGCAGCTGTCTTGTGCCACAGGGGGCCACCATCGAAATAGGCGCCCACCGTCAGGGTCTGAAAGAGGCCAACAGCGATGAAGGCCAGCAAGAAAACGACGTTGTGCCGCCGCTGCCACAGGAGGGCGGCCAGGGGTGCGGCCATCCAGGCGATGATGGCGCCGTTGTTGGTGGCTCCGTCGCTACCCAGGGGGAACACCAGCAGCATGTACAATCCCAGCCATGCGGCCACGGCACAAAAGCCACCCTTGCCAATGACCCATGCAAGCCCGACCACACACATCACCCAGAGCGGGTGCATGATGTGGGACTGATGACTCATGAAGTAGACGAGCAGGGCGGTGATCGCCAGATAAAGCGCGCTGCGGATTATAGCGTTGGGGACATAGCGCCGGATCAGCCAATAAGCCAGCCACAGGACCAAGGCCTTAAGGCCGACCAGCAGACACTGGCCGTAAAAGCCCAGCATCTCCCTAATCAGTCCGCCCGCATTGTGGCTGGCAGCCCCGCTGCGACCGGTGGCCACGCCGATGAGGTCGCTCATGTTCATTACAAAAACGTCCCAGTGCCCAAGAGCAGTCATCAGGGCAATGACAGCGAATGCTCCGGCTACCATGCCTGCCAGCATCGCGCCACACTGCCGCCACGAGTCGCCCCAGGTCCTCATATTATAATAATGAGCGACAAAGGGCATCGCCGCCAGGCCAATGGCCAGCACATTGGGGATGCGGGTAAAGATGTTCAAGCCGACGATAACGCCCGCCAGCAACAGATGCCACCAACGGCCGCCGGTCAAGCCCTTGAAGGCCAAGGCCAAGGAAGCGACCCACAGCAGGGCGCTCATCAAGTCGTTGTTGAACGTGTAGGGGAACTGGACCAGCGAGGCCACCACCATGAGCATGCCCAGGATGACCGCCGTGGCCGGGACGACACGCCTCAAGGCACAAGCCAGGGCCGCCATGGCGCCCACGTTGCACATCACGCCGGCCATGCGCATGAAGAGCCACCTGCCCTGCTCGGGCAACAAGGCCTGGAGCGCGCCGCCAGCTACCCCGCTCAGGTAGTACATGAAGTTGTACTCGACAGCCTGCGGGGCCGAGAAGATGTTGTCAAAGAAAGTCAGGTAGTAGCCCGAGTCGCACAGGTCCACGCCGAACAGGGCCACCGCCAGTTGCCACAGGGCCAACATAAAAATAGCCAGCGCCACCGAGGTCGCATAGTGGCTGTCGAGCCATTGCCTGATATGTCGCAGGAGTCGTATCACGATGTGACAAAGGTAGCAAAAAAACGGTGTCCGGCATCACGATGGCACCATTTTTTGAATCATCATAGCCGCCATGAAAGAAAAAAGCAGTAAATTCGCTCGTTCAAGCAATCGAGGCAACGATGGAGGGACTACTGCAATACATCTGGCAACACAAGCTGTGGCTCAGTGAGGACATGGTGACGGGCGACGGCCGCCGCGTGCGCGTCATCGACCCCGGGCTGCTCAATACCGACTCGGGGCCCGACTTCTTTAACGCCAAGGTCGAGATTGACGGTCACGTGTGGGTGGGCAACGTGGAGATCCACGTGCGCGCCAGCGACTGGAAGCGTCACCACCACGACGATGACCCGGCCTATGACAGCGTGATCCTGCACGTCGTCGAGAAAGACGACGCCCCGGTCTACCGCACGGGAGGTGAACTCATCCCCCAGGTCGAGCTGAGGGTATCGCCACGCTTCAACGAGAGTTATGACCGCCTGGTGAATGCACGGGTGGAGCTGCCTTGTGCCGCCCGCATCAAGGAAGTGCCGCAGCTCACCGTCACCGAGTGGATCGAGGCGCTGGCCTTTGAGCGGCTGCACGGCAAGGTAGACCGCGTGAGGGAACTCTATGACCGCTATCACGGCAGCTGGGAAGACATCTGCTACGTGCTGCTGGCCAGGACGCTGGGATTCGGCATCAACAATGACGCTTTTGAACGGCTGGCAAGGGTCACGCCGCTGCGGTTGCTGCACAAGCACAGCGACTCGCTGCTGCAGGTAGAGGCTCTGTTGCTGGGCCAGGCGGGACTGCTGAACGGGGCCCACGACAGCGAGCCCTACTACCAGCAGCTCATGCGGGAGTATGCCTTCCTGGCCAACAAATTCTCGCTGCGCCCCATCGAGGGCACAGCCTGGCGGCTGTTCCGCAGCCGTCCGCAGAATTTTCCTTACCGGCGCATCGCGCTGCTGGCGCAGTTTGTCCACGGCGGTTTCAACCTGATGGACGACATCATCAACGCTGAGGACACCAAGGCGTTGAGGCAACTGTTTGACGTCGAGTTGAGCGGCTACTGGACTACCCACTACTCCTTCGGCAAGCCGTCGCCCAGTGCAGGCAGAGCCTTGAGCAACAGCAGCATCGACATCGTGCTCATCAATACCGTTGCCCCACTCTACTATGCCCGCGGCGAAATCACCGACGACTATGCCATGACCGACCGTGCCGTTGCCCTGCTGGAGGACTTGCGTCCCGAGCAGAACAGCATCGTCGCGATGTTCAGGGCAGCAGGCATCAAGTGTGACGACGCGCTGACGAGCCAAGCCCTCATCCAGCTGCGCCGCAACTACTGCGAAGCCCGCAAGTGCATCTATTGCCGCTTGGGTCACCGCCTGCTCGCCACCGATGCGCGGGGCGGGACGGCACGCTGACCGCTCCCTACCCTATAAGGCAAGGCGCAGTCCATAGTGGAACCAGCATTCACTCGGGTTGCTGGCGCCACGCCCGACCACACTGCAACTATTTTCGGACCAGTTGCCACCACGGCCCACGCGCATGACGCCCGTGCTCGCGCCCGTGGGGTTGACCTGGGCCTCGCTGCTATAGCTGCCCAGCCAGTCCTGCACCCACTCGGTGATGTTGCCGTTCATGTCATACAGGCCCAACTCATTGGGCGCCTTCGTGGCCACAGGATGCGACCCGCGGCCATCATCCTGATCCCAGCTGTTGTAATCATACCAAGCCACGTCGTCGAGCGTGTCACTGCCGGCATAAATGTAGCCCTGGCTCTCGTTGCCGCCGCGTGCCGCGAACTCCCATTCGGCCTCGGTGGGCAGGCGGAAGGTGCGGCCCGTCAATTCGTTCAGCCTAGAGATGAAAGACTGGCAACCATACCACGTCACCTTCTCGACGGGACGCTGCAGATTGCCCTTGAAATAGCTCGGATTACTGCCCATCACCGCCAGCCACAATGCCTGCGTTACCTCGGTCTCGCCGATGCAGTAAGATGACAAGGTCACCTGATGGGCGGGCTTTGCGCTAGCATATGAGTCATCACTGCCCATCGTGAACGTGCCGCCCTTGACGGCCACCATCTTGAAGGTGACACCGCCCACCGTGAACGTCTCGGTCTCGGGTTCGACGGGGTCTTCGGGCTCGACAGGCTCCTCAACAACGGGCCAGGCATCTTCCAGCAGATAAGCAATCAGGGTCGTTACATCGGTGACAGTCACCTCGCCGTCGCCGTTGGTGTCGGCAGCGGGCAGACTGGCTACAGCGCCATCGTCATTCATCAGATAGGAGATCAGCTCCGTCAAGTCGCTGATGTCCACGCGGCCGTCGTTGTTCGTGTCGCCGCGCCCGTATGCCGTGCCCGAGAACGACACATAATGCAGCGTGCCGCCGATATTCACATTCAGCTGGGCAGTGTGGGTTCCGGCAGAGGCCGGGCAATAGGTGACGTGCCACTTCATGACCTGACCGGGCGCGATGTCGCTCCGGTCGTTGTCGTCGTCAAACACAAAGTATCCGTAGTTGCTGAAAAACGCAATCGTGGTGTTAAAAGCCACCGTTCCCGTGTTCGTGATGCTGATTTCGGCCTTCACCGGCATGTCAGTCCGGGTCGCCAATTCCACAGTTCCAGGTGTGACAGTACCCTGGGCACCCGATGCCGTCAGCAGCACGGAGCCATTCTCTTGAGCCCCCGCCGTCAGCGCATGGGTGCACATCAACATGAGTGTTGCAAGCAACAATAAACTATTCCTTTTCATAATTCCATTGATTGATGATTAATTGATACAATTTTCACATTTCGATTCTCGCCAGGCGGCCGGCGGCGTTCTATCCCTCCCCCGCCCGACAATGCAAAAATAGTACTTGCAGTTCCTCAAGGACAAATCCCCAAACCCCAAAATCACAAAGTGTCTAAAAGTTTTACAGCATAGTGTCAAATTATCATACAACATAGCTGACGGGACATGAAAAACGCGCGTGCAGCGCCTTCGCATAGGTGAGGCGCTGCACGCGATAGGGTATGTGTTTCGATCCGTTATTCGGCCATCACAATCATGTTGATGAGGGTGGTGATGTCGGTGATGTTTACCTCGCCGTCGCCGTTGACGTCGCAGTAAGCCGGCAACTCGGCTCCCGAAGTAATCAGACTGATCATTCCGATGACATCGGTAATCACGATGTGGCCGTCGCCGTCAACGTCACCGGGGCCGGCACCGATAAACGGCACGATGTGAGTGAACTTTCCCCATTCGAGGTCATTACGGTAAGCCTCTATCGACTCGTTGGGCACAAACAGGGTAGCCTGGTCGTAGATATTGACGGCATATTCGCCATCCCCATCCCCACTATAGAAGATATGGTCAGCTGCAGGCGGGGTAACGGCTTTACATATCATAGTCTTTAAGCTGTAACAATCAGCGAAGGCAACTTCATCGATGCTTGTCATCGATTCCGGAATCGTCACGCTGGCCAAATTCTCGCATCCGCTGAAAGTCCCACATTCAATAACAGATACCGAATTAGGAATTTCAATACTGGTGAGTGACTTGCAACAGAGGAATGCCTGCCATTCTATCGAGGTGACCGAATTGGGGATTTCAACACTGGTGAGTCCCGTACAATAGCTGAATGCCAAGCCTTCTATCTTAGTGACCGAGTCGGGGATTTTCACACTCTTGAGGCCGCTACAGCCCTCAAACACGCGGAACCCAATCGACCGGATAGTGTTGGGGAGAGAAATGCTGGTCATTTTACCGCAGTAAACGAATGCCTCACCATAAAAGCCTGTTACCGTATATCGTATTCCGCCATAGGTCACTTCGGCAGGGATAACGACATCGCCTGTATAGGTAGGGGTCGTGGGTTGATACTGCAACATATAATAAGTAACGAGTACCTCGTCGTCGGCATCATCACTGATGGCATAGTAAATCCCGTCCTGCTCAAAGTCCCAGGGGTAATATATGCATGCGTCGAAATAGCAATAGGCAGATGGGCTCCTGAGTTTTCCGTCACTGATAGCATAGGCCTCAATAATCTTGAAATCCATGTTCTCAGAGCTCAGCGTGAACTGGGCACTATAGGATTTCCATGCTATGGTGTCGGGAGTGCCATCATAGTAATCGTCTTGGGTCATAATCTTGTAATAGATGTCGGCATCGGGTTCAGACGTTATCGTGATACGATATTGCGCAAATCCTTTTCCGATAATCGTATCAACAGTAATTGTCGGAGAAACGGTTATTTCCATGTCGTCCTGAGCGACAGCTATGGTGCCTGTCAGCACCACCATCAATAGTGTAAAAAGTAATTTTTTCATCGTATTAAAATATGAGTTGTTGACTGAAGTATTTAACAATGTGTGGCAAAATTAAGAATATAAACACAACACAAACAAACCCGAATGCCTCAAATCGCGTAAAACATTAATTATTTTTACGATTGTGTCAAAAAATCATACAGTCTAGGCTATCCATAGCGGCATAAGAACGCGCGTGCAGCGCCATCGCTTAGGTGGGACGCTGCACACGATAGGGTATATCTGTGTGATTGGCTATTCGGCCATCACAATCATATTGATGAGGGTGGTGATGTCGGTGATGTTCACCTCGCCGTCGCCGTTGACGTCGCAGTAAGCCGGCAACTCGGCACCCGAGCTGACCAGACTGATCATGCCGATGACATCGGTAATCACGACCTGGCCGTCGCCGTCCACGTCACCGGGGCCCGAAGCGGGACTTGACAGTGAGCGCAAGGGAGCTGATAAAAAAATGACGTGAATTGAGTATTGCCAAGGGCCGTGTCCAGTGTGTATATATATCATCCAAAATTGCTATTCAATCCTTCTATGTTTAGGTTGCTCGTCACAAGCCCTTGACCATACCCACGTTGAATATGCGATGTAAAGTTAGGCACGCAGAAATCGCAAGGCAACTTTTAGAGCAAAAAAATCGCCTCAAACCGATAATTGCGGCAAAAAGTGTCCAAAAATTTTACACTCACTATCGAAAACCGTCAGGCGATGAATGGCGGTCGACCGCACTCTACAGCAAAATCAACGATAATAAAAGCCGACGGCCCAAACATGGATGATGCTTGAGCCGCCGGCCGGTTATGGGGGTAGGATGTGCTATATCGAGTCGGGGACCGCGGGGTCGTCGACATTGAGTTTCTCGTCGGGGTTGAAGTCGTCGGTCAACGGGATGGCGAGTGAGTCCTCGTCGAAGTCGAGCATCGTCGAGTCAAACTCCTCGACGTTGCCCAGTGCCGAGCATCCCGAGTAGAGGTCAGGACTGATGGGTTCCTTGCAAGGCTGGAAACGCAAGTGATACTTCTGGTACTGAGGATCGCTCAGCACAAGCTGCAGGAATCGTCCACAGATGGGCAAAGCCGTGCGGCTACCCTGTCCCAGCGCGCCCCAGCGGAAGTGAATCTGTCGGTACTCACCACCGACCCACGAGCCACAGACGAGTCCGGGCGAGACGGCGACGAACCAAGCGTCGGCATGGCGGTTGCTGGTGCCCGTCTTGCCGCCCAGGTCCACGTCATAGAGCGGCCTGGTGATGTAGCCGTTGAGGGCCATTGCCGTGCCACCGGCATCGGTACGGCAAGCCATGAGCATCTGCTGCATGAGCCAGGCCGAGCGGTAGGTCATGGCGCGCTGCTGTCGGTCGGGGGCCCGATAGATTTCCTTGCCGTCACGGTCAACGATGCGCGTAACGATGACCGGGTCGTGCCGCATACCGTCGTTGACGACGGTGCAGTAGGCATTCACGAGCTCCATGAGGTCGACGTCGCTGGCACCGAGCGAGAGCGCCGGTTTGGGGTCGAGGGGTGAATTGATGCCCATGTCGCGTGCGAGCTGGGCAATCTCATTGAAGCCAGCTTCACGAGCCACGCGCACGGTGACACTGTTGATGCTCTGGGCAAAGGCGGCCCGCAGGGTCATGTCGGCCCCGGTGAAGGTGCCGTTGGCATTGGTGGGTCGCCAGTGCTCCATCTCCTGTTTATCCTCATTATAGACCAGCGTGTCGATGTACTCGTCGAGTCGGCGGTCGCAGGGCACCAGTCCCTTCTCCATGGCCATGGCGTAGACAAAGAGCTTGAACGTGGAGCCCGGCTGATGCTTGGCATAGACCTTGTCATACTTCCAGGTATCGAAGTCGACGTCACCCACCCAGGCCTTGATGTGGCCGTTGCCAGGTTCCATGGCGATGAAGCCGCAGTGCATGAAGTGGAGCATATAACGCACCGAGTCCATCGAGCTCATCTCCATGTAGAGGGAGTCGTTCTCGTAGTCGAACAGGTGAACCATGTGGGGCTGGTTCATGTAGTAGTTGACCGAGTCCAGGTCGTTGGGATAACGAGCCAGCAACTCATGATAGATGGGCGTGTTGCGCGCCTTGTCCTCGACAAAGTTGGCAATGGGCTGGTTGTTATCGTCGAGCCAGCAGTCCTGGTTGCCCCAGTGGTTCTTGAAGTTCTGCTGGACAACCTTCATCTTCTCGCTGACGGCCTGCTCGGCATATTCCTGCATCTTGGAGTCGAGTGTGGTGTAGATCTTGAGTCCATCGCGTTCCAAGTCCAGCTTGAGTCCTTGAGCCTTGGCTATGGCGTCGACTTCGCGCGCCACGGCCTCACGGAAGTAAGGCGCCACACCGTCGTAGCTGCTCTCGACGGTATACTTCAGGTCAATGGGCAGTGACGATACCGAGTCGTACTGTGCCTGAGTGAGGTCGCCGCGGTCGACCATGTTCTTGAGTACCTGGTTGCGGCGACGCAGGCTGTGCTTGGGGTTGATGCGTGGATTATAGGTACTGGTGGCCTTGAGGAGTCCCACGAGGACGGCGCTCTCCTCCAGCTTGAGGTTGCGGGGCGTGGTCTTGAAGTAGGTGTTGGCGGCCGTCTTGATGCCGTAGGCATTGCTGCCGAAGTCGACCGTGTTGGCATACATCTCGAGGATTTCCTGCTTGCTGTAGAACATCTCGAGCTTGGTAGCGATGATCCACTCCTTGCTCTTCATGATGAGCATCTTCACGCCAGGTATATAGCCCAGCAGTCCGGTGGAATAGTCGCTGCGGGTGCGGAACATATTCTTGACCAGCTGCTGCGTGATGGTGCTCGCGCCACGGGGCCGGCCATGGAGCACCATGTCCTTGAAAGCGGCCACGAGTCCTCCGAAGTCGATGCCGTGGTGGCTGTAGAAGCGCTCGTCCTCGGTGTCGATGAGCACCTTGAAGAACTGCGGATTGATGGAGTCGAAGGCCACGGGAGTGCGGTTCTCGTCGTAGTACTTGCCGATGGTCTTGCCGTCGGCGCTGTAGAGGTAGCTTGCCTCGGGGTTGCGCGGATGCATGATGCTGTAGGTACTGGGCGACTTGCCGAAGAGCCACAGGAAGTTGACGTCGACCGCAACCAGATAAAGTATGAACAGGACGATGAAAGTGGCCAGGGCTGCCAGCGTCTTGGCCCACCAGGGGCGACCGCGGTACAGGCCTTTATACCAAGCCTTGAAGCGCCGCCATCCACGCTTAATGAAATTGACTGATTTGATAATATAGTTGCTCATTGATCTTCTCTTTGTTGATGGTTAGTTATGTCATGTCATCGTGATGAACATGGTAGCAAGTCTTGAACAGCAGCTCATCACTGCTTGTTGGCCCCGCCCCGCAACCGACGTTTCAGGTAGCGGGGTATGAAGCCCAAGTGGGCCAGGGTGGCACGTGCCATGCCGTAATGCTGGCACATGATGCGATAGCGCTCCCATAACGAGGCCCGGTGGTGACGCGTGGTCACGCCCTCGGCCAAGTAGCTGATGATGGGCTCGCGCCCGGCATAGGCATTGAGCGAAGAGGCCTTGAGCACCCTGATGCACCAGTCGTAGTCGGCGCTGAACTTGTATCGCAGGTCATAGACCGGCACCAGGTCACGCCTGGCCACAAAAGCCTGATGGCAGACCACCATGCCGTTGAGGAAACTGTCGGCCGTGAGACGGCGCGGAGCGGTCAAGTGCCGCTTGCCCACCACTTGCCTGGAAGCATCGACCAGCTGGGTCTGTCCGTAGATGACGCCTGGGTTGTCGGTTGTGAGCATCGCGAGCCGAGCCAAAACCGTGTCGCCAGCCAGCGCATCGCCTGCATTGAGAAACATGATGTAGCGGCCTCGAGAGCGCGCTATGCCCTTGTTCATCGCGTCGTACAAGCCATGGTCGGGCTCACTGAACACACGCAGGCCCGCAATCGACGCCTGACGCGCGATGGACAGCGTGTCGTCGGTCGATGCGCCATCGATGATGAGCATCTCGTAGTCACTGTTGGTCTGCCGCTGGACGCTCTCGAGAGTCGGGCGTATGGTCTCGCCTGCATTCCAGGTGACGGTAATGATGGAAAATAAAGGTTCCATGTAGGCTTGTAACGGTTTTAATCACGCAAAATTATATAAAAAAGACGAACTCCACAATCAAACAGGCGGTTTTTACGTTATTTATACATTAAATAATTGAAAAATGAAGACAAGACAAGCTATTTACACCCTGCTCGCGCTGCTCGCCCTGGCGGTGACCAGCGGCTGTGAACACATCGACAACAAGACCGTGCCGCGGTTCACTGTGCGTCTCGACCTGGGCAGCTATGCCCTGTGGAACACCTATGGCGTAAACGGCATGGGCGAGTACCGCATCTTTGACCGCATCAAGCGCATTCCGGCCAATTTCCCCTACAACGTGAACACCTATACCGGCTTTGGTGGCGTGTTGCTGATGATGGGCATCGACACCCCCATGGCCTATGACCTGTCGTGTCCGGTCGAGGCCAGTCAGGACATCGTCCTGTCGATTGACAACAGCAACTATGACGCCGTGTGTCCCCGCTGCGGTTCCCACTTCAACCCCCTGACCGGCAACGGAGGCCCCGTGAGCGGTGTTGCCATCACCAACAAGGTGGGGATGCGCCAGTATCGCGTGATGCCGTCGAACGGCGGCTACTTTATCAGCAACTGACACGGCGCCGAGCACCAGTGGAATCGCCCATGCAAAATGTTCCACAACGGGCGATGGCCACAGGGGAGCCATCGGCCACGAGAAGAGCCCACTCTTGATGGGCTAACCACTTTTTCAACGAAATGGCACTACAGCATTGCAAAATGCAATCTTGTGGTGCCATTTTCTTTTCTTGATGAGCAGTTTTGATAGAAAAAATCCAAAAAATAAATCTTATAGTATGCCATTTAATGTTAAAAAGTGTAAACTTTTTCATTTTTAATTTCCAAAATTTAAACATTGGACATTGGCTGCATCGCCCTATCCATAGGGTCTGAGCGTGGAACAAAATGTTAAAACGGGGAAAATTGCCAAATGTTTACAAGTGTTTACGATGTTTGGCAAGGTTGTCAGGTTGGACTATCTTTGCAACGCAAACCAGGGCGCACGGCATTGAAATCGTTCTCGATGCCCTTGACGAAAAGGCCGCCGATGAGCGGATTTTCCAGTCCTCTAAATCAACAATTATGAGTTTTATCAAGAGTAAAATAAGTTTATCGGCATTATTCATTCTATTATTCATCACCTTGACAGGTGTCACCGCCCAAGCTCAGCGACTTGACAACCGCAGGCAGGGCACCGTTCTCGAACAGCTAGAGCAAAACAGCCGCAGCAACATCGTCGACCAGGTCATCAAGTATGCCTATGGTTTTCGCGGCACCCCGTACCGCTACGGCGCCATGTCGCCCCGCGGATTTGACTGCTCAGGTTTTACCAGCTACGTATTCAAGCGCTTCGGCATCCAGCTCGACCGTTCATCGCGAGGCCAGATCAGCGACGGCGTGAAAGTTAAGAAGAATGACCTCCAGCCCGGCGACCTGGTGTTCTTCCAGGGCCGTTCAGGCCGTGGCGGCGTGGGCCACGTGGGCATCGTCACCAAGGTCAACGAGGACAATACCTTCCACTTCATCCACTCGGCCTGCAGCAGCGGTGTGACTGAGAGCAAGAACACCGAGAGCTACTACAGCCGCCGCTATGTGGGCGCCTGCAGGGTGCTGTAAAACAAGCTTTATTACTCACAGCTTAAAAACACCATGACGTGTGCTTCCTCGGCGAGGCGCACGTCATTTTTTTACCTTGCCATCACCAATCTGGCCAGCATTACCATACCCGAGAGCGTCGTTACGCTCGGTGAGAGTGTGTTTGTTTCCTGTCCGTCAATCACCAAGGTGATTTGCCAGGGCACGACGCCCCCGACGGTGAGTTACGGCCCGTGCTCGGGCTCGACCTACGAAATGGCGACACTTTTTGTCCCCGAGGGGTCAGTGCAGACCTACGCCGGTCATGAGGCATGGGGGCAGTTCAATCACATTGTGCCGTTCATCGGCTGCGGACCCGGTGACACCAACGGCGACGGACAGATTAACATCAGCGATGCCATCCTATTGATCAGCAAGATGACCAACGGAGAGGAGTTACCCGCCTATGTCGATGTCAACGGTGACGGCAACATGGACATCAGCGACTGTATCGTCCTGATCAACATGCTCACGGGTGCCGATTGAGGCCACAGGCCACAAATCCCTGTTTCGCCCGGCTAATGGCACTACGGGCATGATGACATTCGCCCCACGACCACTGTGCATCGTGGGGCGATTTTTTGCGTTAAATTTGCGCCAGTGGAGCAAATTATGTAAGTTTGCGCCAGTAAAACAAACCATAAATAAGAAGATGAATTCCAAACGAGTTTTCCTGGCGATGCTCTTTGTGGCTGTGACACTAAGCATGACAGCAGGGCACGTCATCATTGAGGGTGAGTTGCCGCAGTCAGGCATTTACCCCGGCACCACCCACACTTACCAGGTGTACATTCCCGACCAATACGACGGCAAGCGGCCGGCGGCCCTGTATGTGGGCCTCGACGGCGTGCTGTGCCGTGCCCCCGAGGTGATGGACTCGCTCATTGCCGCCGGCAAGATGCCGGTGACCATCGGCGTGTTTCTGCAGCCAGGCGTGGTCAAGGGCGCCGACGGCACCGTGCTGCGCTACAACCGCAGCTACGAGTTTGACTCGACGACCGACAGTTTTGTCCGCTTCCTTGATGAGGAGGTGCTGCCCGCCGTGGAGCAGATGACGCCCCCGCGCGGCAAAGCCATCAGCCTGTCGCGCCGCCCTACCGACCGCATGATCATGGGCCTGAGCAGCGGCGGCATCGCGGCCTTCAATGCCGCCTGGCACCGTCCTGACCTGTTCGGCAAGGTATTCACGGGCGTGGGCACCTTTGTGGCCATGCGCGGCGGCAACGACCTGCAGGCCCTGGTGCGCAAGACCGAGCCGGTGGCCCTGCGCGTGTATATCCAGGACGGGAGCAACGACGTGTGGAACCCGCTATTCGGCCACTGGTATGAGGGCAACCAGATGCTGGCCAGTGCCCTAGAGTTTGCCGGCTATGACCTGCAGTGTGACTGGAGCGACGGAGGCCACAACGTGACGCGCTCGACGCAGATTTTCCCGCAAGTGATGGAGTGGATGTGGCGCGACTGGGGCCGCCCCGAGCCCACCGTGGGCAAGACGCAGAACGATTTCCTGCAGGCCCTGCTGGTCGAGGACGACAGGGGCTGGACGCGCATCAGCGGCGGCGTGGACAAGCTACCCGTGAAGCGCGTCATCTACCCCGACCTGACCACCGTGGCATGGTCGCAGGGCGAAGACGAGAACTACGTGTGGCAATTCATCCTGCAGGACAGCAGCCTGACCTGTGGCGAGCCCTTCTACTGGCTGCACAACGACGATCCCAGCGAGTCGCTGGAGGTGAGGAGCATCACCTTTGACAGCAACGGCAACCTGTGGGTTGCCACCAGGATGGGGATTCAGATCTGTGACCAGAACGGACGGGTGAGGGCCATCCTGCGCTTGCCGCAAGGGTGCTCACCAGTCAACGAGATCATCATCGGTAGCGGCACGGTCACCCTGAGCACCGAGGACGCCACGTGGCAACGGCGCTTCAACGTCACCGCGCCCACACCGGGAGTGCGCCCGCCCAGTCAAGGCCAAGGATGACTTGACGATAAAAAACTCCAAACTGTACCCAGCAAACTGAAACTTTTACTACCTTTGTAGCTTTGAATACAACGCTAGCCACCCATGATGCAGAACAACAACATATCGCCCGAAATGGAAGACCGCATGATTGATGAGGCCTACCAGAACTTGCTAAACGGTTACCTGTCAAGCAATCACCGCAAGAAAGTGGAAATCATTGACAAGGCATTCAAGTTTGCCCGGGAGGCCCATCACGGCATCCGTCGCCGGTCAGGTGAGCCCTATATCATGCACCCGCTGGCCGTAGCGACCATCGTCAGCCAGGAAATCGGTCTGGGGTCGACGAGCATCAGCGCGGCGCTGCTTCACGACGTTGTCGAGGACACCGACTATACGGTAGAAGACATCGAGGCACAGTTCGGCAAAAAAATCGCACGCATCGTTGACGGGCTGACCAAGATCTCGGGCGGCATCTTTGGCGCCAAGGCATCACTTCAGGCCGAAAACTTCCGCAAGCTGCTGCTCACCATGAGCGAGGACATACGCGTGGTGCTCATCAAGATGGCCGACCGCCTGCACAACATGCGCACGCTGGCGTCGATGCCCGCCAACAAGCAGTACAAGATTGCCGGCGAGACACTCTACATCTACGCTCCGCTGGCCCACCGCCTGGGCCTGTATGCCATCAAGACCGAGCTCGAGGACCTGAGTTTCAAGTACAACCACCCGGCAGAATATGAGCGCATCAAGAATCAGATTGCCGACAGCGAGGAGAGCCGCAACGAGTTCTTTGCCCGCTTCTCGGCCCCGATACGTGAGCGCTTGGACAACATGGGGCTGAAGTATGAGTTCACCACCCGAGTCAAGTCGTGCTTCTCGATCTGGAACAAGATGCAGAACAAGCACATCCCCTTTGAGGAAGTGTATGACCTGTATGCGGCCCGCATCGTGTTTGAGTGTGACGACGAGAGTGCCGAGAAACGCATCTGCTGGAACATCTATAACGAGATCACCGAGGTCTATGCCAAGCACCCCGACCGGGTGCGTGACTGGCTGACGACACCCAAGGTGAACAAATACCGCGCCCTGCACGTCACCGTGATGGGTCCCGACGGTGACTGGGTAGAGGTGCAGATACGCAGCCGCAAGATGGACGACATCGCCGAGCGCGGTTTTGCTGCCCACTGGAAATACAAGATTGGCGAAGGTGAAGAAGAGTCGGAGCTCAACGCTTGGCTCAGCACCATCGTCGACATCCTCAAGGAGCCCGAGCCCAATGCCATCGACTTCCTGGACACGATCAAGCTCAACCTGTTTGCCAGCGAGATTGTCGTGTTCACACCCAAGGGTGAAGCCATCACCTTGCCCAAGGGGGCATCGGTGCTTGACATGGCCTTCATCCTGCACACCGACCTGGGGACACACTGCATTGCCGGCAAGGTGAACCACAAGCTGGTGCCCCTGTCATACAAGCTCTCGAGCGGCGACCAGGTGGAGGTGCTGAGCAGCAACTCGGCATCGCCCAAGGCCGAATGGGAGAGACTGCTCGTCACCGCCAAGGGAAAGACGAGGCTGCGCGCTGCGCTCAAGCATCAGCGCCGACTCATCATCGAGAAGGGCGAGAAGCGCTTCATGGAATTCCTGGAGCAGCACAACATCGAGTACAGCAACGAAGTGCTGTCGCAGGCCATCACCCGACAGCGCATCGCCAACAAGGAAGAGCTGTTCTTCCTGATCGGCAACGGCGAGATTGCGCTCAACGAGGACCTGGTGAGCAAGAAAGACCAGGGTAGCCGCATCACCTGGTGGCGCCGCAACCCCTTCAAGGGCAGGGAAAGCCATAAAGAGACTACCACCAAGGCCAGCGAAGCCATCGACACCAAGGCCATCTACCGCCTGACCACTCGCAACGGGGTGAGCAACTACATCATCGGCGACTGCTGTCATCCCATCCCAGGCGACGACACCGTGGGATTCCTCAACGAGGCCGGGCAGGTCGTCGTCCACAAGATGGACTGCCCCACCCTGGCGCGCCTCAAGGCCAGCTACGGCTCACGGCTGCTGCAGACCAGCTGGGAAGACCACACCGACCGTTTCCAGGCTACCATCAACATCCAGGGCATCGACCAGAAGGGTATCCTGCAGTCGATAGTCAACATCATCTCGACAAGCATGTCGATCAACATGAAGCGCATGAACGTCACCGCCGACCAGGGAGTGTTCAACTGCGACCTCGTGGTGCAGATCAGCGATGCTACGGCCGTGACCGCCCTGTGCAAGGAAATCAAGAAAATCAAGGGCGTGAACGTAGCCACCCGAATGAGTTAAACCCGAGGCATCACCCCCGCATGCCAAAAGCTAATAAGTAAACATGAAAAAGAAGCATAACCTCATCATTGCCCTGCTGCTGTTGCTGGCCGTCGGGATCATCGCGTCGACGCTGTTCTTCAGCCGCGAGCAGACGCGCACCTACAGCTTTGAGGTGGGCAAGCCGTGGCGACACCCGCGACTGGAGGCAAAATTTGAGTTTGACATCGAGCTCGACCAAGCCACCCGCAAGCACATCACCGACAGCGTCAACCAGAACTTTGCCAAGATATATACGCTCGACCTCAAGAAGGGCGAGCAGCAGCAAGCGTTGCTGCTCAGGGTGCTACAAGGGCGTCCCGGTTCACAAGCCTTGCTGCAGGCCGTGGCTCAACTCTATAATGACGGCATCGTCGACAACGAGGCCGCCGACGACATCAGCGCCGGCAAGCAGATCCGTTTCCTGGTGGGGAATAACCAGCTGCAAGTGGTCGATGCCACCAACATGAGAACCGTCAGGCAGGCCTACTCCTGGCTTGCCGACTCACTCAAGGGCAACGCAGCCCTGCAAGAAGCGCTGCACGCAGTGGACATCCGTAACTACCTGGTGCCCAACATGACGCTCGACAGCGACGAGAACGAGAAGTGGCTGGGCGAAGACCTGCACAATGCCCTGCGCTCGCCCGGCACGGTCCAGATGGGCGAAGCCATCATCACCAGCGGCGAGATTGTCACGCCCAAGAAGGCCGCAGCCATCGAGAGTTACCAGAACGAGATCCTGAACCGTAACAAGCAGCGCAATGTCGACGAGACCCTCAACCTGCTGGGGCAAATGCTCATCGTGGCAGTACTCATGCTGGCCTTCTACTTCTTCATGAAGATGCTGCGCAGGAACGTGTTCCAGAGCCTGCGCCGCATGGTGTTCCTCATCACGCTGATCACGGTGTTTGTCGTGGCCGTACTGCTGAGCGTGAAGTTCAAGTACAACTTGCTGTATGTCATCCCGTTTGGCCTGGTACCCATCATCGTGTCGTCGTTCTATGACGACCACACTTCCTTCTTTGTCCACATCGTGACCGTGCTCATCTGCTCGCTCGTTGCCACCAGCCACCAAGCCGAATTCATCATCATGCAGTTCCTGGCCGGCATCATTGCCATCGTCTCGGTCAAGGAATTGACCAAGCGCACCCAGCTCGTGCGGTGTGCAGCACTGATTTTCATCGCCTACTGCATCACCTATGTGGCCATGACGCTCATCACCGAGGGCGACTTCAGCAGCATCGACAGGTACTACTTCGCCTTCTTTGCCATCAACTGCGTGATCCTGTCGTTTGCCTTCCTGATCATACCCATCGTGGAACGCCTGTTCGGCTTCACCTCGTCGATGACGTTGCTTGAGCTGTCGGACATCAACAATCCGCTGCTGCGCAAGCTGTCCACCAACTGTCCCGGCACCTTCCAGCACTCGCTGCAGGTTGCCAACCTGGGCGGCGAGGCGGCGCTCAAGATAGGAGCCAACATGCAGCTCGTGAGAGCCGGTGCCCTGTATCACGACATAGGCAAGACACAGAATCCCGCATTCTTCACCGAGAACCAGATCGGGGAGAACCCCCACGACCATCTCGTCAGGCCCGAGGACAGCGCCAAGATTGTCATAGAGCATGTGGCCAACGGCCTGAAGATTGCCGAGGATGCCGACCTGCCCAAGGTCATCAAGGACCTGATTGCCCAGCACCACGGCAAGGGCGTGACCCGCTACTTCTACTACAAGGCCAAGGAGGCACGTCCCGACGAGGATGTGGACCCTGCACCATTCTCCTACCCCGGCCCCAATCCGCAGACCAAGGAAGCCGCCATCCTGATGATGGCCGACGCCTGTGAAGCAGCCACCAAGAGCCTCAACGACCACAGCGAGGAAGCGATTGCCGCCATGGTGGGCAAGGTCATCGATGCCCAGGTCGCCGACGGGCTGCTGCGCGAGGCACCCATCAGCTTCCGCGACGTGGAGACGGTCAAGCAACTGTTTGTAGAGCGGCTGCGCACGGCCTACCACGCGCGCATCACCTATCCCGGCGACGCCAATCAGGCAGCCAAGCCCGATGAAACAGATGCCCCCGCGAAATAATACCCACAGCCCTGGGCAATAAATGACCACCAAAATGTGTTTATAAAGTATATCGACCAATTACTTGAGTACACATGATATTGCAGACCATAATGCTCACTGGAGGCGTGCTGTGCCTGGTTGCAGCCGTGGTCCTCGTGTTCTGGCCACGCTGGATTGCCGCAGTGCCGGCCTATGCCGGATTGCTGCTGCTGCACCTGAGCACCTACATCGCGTTGCCCCTGAGGACGCTCATCTTCTGGGGCATCGCCACAGCGATCACCGCCGGGCTGTACTACCTCACTCCCAGCGGAGAGCCCGACGGCAACCGCAGCAGCAACCTGTATGTGGGTTTCTCGTCGCTGGCCGGCGGCATGCTGGGCATCCTGCTGGCGCCGCGCATCCTGGTGCTGGGCGTGATACTGGGAGCTGCTGTTGGGCAGCTGGCCTATAGCCGCACGCCTGCCGGCCAGTGGATGCACGGCCGTTCAAAGCTCTTCCTGCGCTACTTTGCAGCCAAGTGTCTGCCCGTCATCATTGCCGTTTCCATCGTGTGCATCGCCATCATGGGACGAGTCATTGACTGACGTGTGCAATACCCCTAAAACGACAAACAAGACATAATATAGAAATGAAACGATTCAAGAAATATCTGCTCCTGCTAGCCACAGCCATCATAGTGACGACTGCTGCCAGTGCCCAGCAAATCCCCACGAGGGCCAATCCCGGCAAGTTCACCATCCACAAGGTGGACTTTGACCACGTCAAGAAGGTGATTACCGACCCCAATAACGTCTACTACTACCCCAAACTGATCAGTTCCTGTTATCCCGAGCTGAACAACAAAAATAACATGACCGACACCACGCTGTCGATCGAGGCTTGGCGCAACTTATACTACGGCTACACTTTCCAGGAAGACTATAACCCCTTCCGCGAGAGCGTGTACAGCAACGTCGTGGAGCAGCTCTACTATAAGCAGCCCCACTCGCGGGCCGAGTGTGACAGCATTGAGAAATATGCCACCATGTCGCTTGCCGACAACATGTTTGACCTGAACCAGATGAATTTCTTCATCTACGTGCTCAAGGAGAAGAAAAAGCATGCACGCGCCACCATGTGGCAGTATCGTCTGGACCGCCTCATCGCCGCCATCATGTCCAGCGGCAGGGGCACCAAGGAGGAGCCGTGGGTCGTCATCGCACCAGAGCATGAGTACAACATCATCAACTTCTTGGGATTTGTGGCCACTGACCACGAGACCCTAGAGGGCGGCATTGACTACATCAAGGTCCAGCCCGTAGCCGGCAAGAGTGCTGAGGGCTTCTACTTTGACATTTCTCGCATGTTGCAGATTGCAGAGTTGAAGTTTCCAGACATCTGATCGTCAAGAAATCACGAGACCAGAATGAGAAAACCTTACCGAAGTGGTGAGTTTTTCTCATTTTTTATTATCTTTGCATCGAGCATCGCAGGCAGCCGATGTCGGCAGTAACGGTGTACTCCCCAACGACATTGATTATCATTTTTACTAACTAACCACTTATTATTAACCCTCATTACATTATTAAAGCATGACAAGAAGTTTCAAATCAAGCTTGGTCCTGTTGCTGATGATGGTGTTGTGTAGCGGCGCGGCCTCGGCCCAGGCCTACATGACATTCTATGATCACGACGGACAGGCCAAAGAGTCATGGGCCCTACAGGACGTGGGCAAGGTGACGTTTGAAGGCGGCAACATTGTCGTGAAGCACTCGACAGGCACCGACACGGCCCCCATCGCCCAAGTGATGTCGATCAAGTTTACCGACGAGAAGCAAGACCCGACATCGATCGAGAAGCTTGTTGCCGACCCGGCAGGCGTGCGCATCGCCGCCGTGGGCGACATCATCAGTGTGCAAGGAGCCACTCAAGGCTCGGTAGCCATCTGGTCGGTGACCGGACAGCAGATTTACAGTAACCGCAACTGGCACGGCGAGGACATCGACATCGCCCACCTGGAGCGCGGCATCTACATTATCAACATCAACAACACTTCCCTTAAATTCAAGAAATGATGAAAAAGTTTTTCACCCTTATAGCACTGGTGGCACTGAGCATCACCAGCTTTGCGCAAACAACGCCTAACCGTCTCATCGTCACCATGAAGAATGGCGATGTGACCGTGTATAACATTGCCGACGTGGACAGCCTGTCGTTTGACCTGGTAGAGGGAGCCGTGGTGGCCACGCCCGAGTTCAACTCCTATGAGTGGGATGGCGACAACGGTATCGTCACTGTGGGTGTCACGCTGAGCGATGCCGCCCAGAAGTATCGCATCGCCATCATCGATGCCGGCAGCGACGCCGAGACCGCCCTGGCCAGCGCCCCGCTGATTGAGACCGCCGGCGACATTGAATGCATCCTGCCCAACGCCGTTCCCGGCGAGAGCTACACGATTGCCACCATCGCCTATGACAAGTATGGCATCGCCGGCGAGATCACCACGGCCACATTTGTCGTTCCCGAGAAGTCGGTGAGCACTCCTGCCCTGAGCATCGCCATTCCTGCCAGCTTCAACGACTGCTGGGTACAGCGCGTGATGTTCAACGGCGTGAAGGTTGCCGAGGTGTGCAAGGAGTACATCAAGGAGTTTGACGACAACCGTGTGGTTGTTTATCCCTGCGATGAGAATGGGCTGGCCATCCTGACCAAGGGTGTTTCGGCCAGCGACGGCGGCACCGTGGTCTGGGACGAGGAGGCCAACACCGTGACCTATACCGCAGGCAACAGCACCGCCCTGTCGACGGTATATCTGGTGGACGGCGAGATTGTCACCAACGCTCCCGAGAGCGCTGAGCCGACGACCGTCGAGGCCGACCTGCTGGTCGACAAGCGCGGCAGCGAGGAACAGGTTTACCAGATTGTAAAGATCGGCACGCAGTACTGGCTCGCCGAGAACCTGCGCACTGCCAAGTGGGTGGACGGAACCGACATTCCCCAGTACAAGTCGACCCAGAGCGCCGAGTGGACTGCCAACACCACCGGAGCCTGCCACGTGTATGCCGATGACAATGACTACATCGCCATCTTCGGCTTGCTGTACAACGGCTACTGCATCGCCAATGCCGAAATGCTGGCCCCCGAGGGTTGGGAAGTTCCCAGCCAGACGCAATGGGCTGCCCTGCGCACCTATGGCGGTCCCACGGCCAACAACTTCAAGAGCGACACCGACTACTCATGGAACCTGGGCAAGGAGGGTACTAACGTGACGGGCTTCAACGTGTGGGCCGCCGGCTTGTACTCCCCCGCCACAGGCGACGCCGATGACGGTGCCGATGCCTGGTACTGGAGCACGACCCCCTATGAGGATCCGCTGAGCAGCACGCCCACGTTCCAGATGGTTCGTTTCAACCAGACGAGCAAGAACATGGTGCGCTACACCACGTCGGGCCACAACTACACGTTTGGTCACAGCGTGCGCTGCATCCGCAAGAAGTAAGACAGCCACGGCGCCAGTGGACCTCACTGGCCGCCCGCCGTCATCATAACAGAGCCTGAAGGCCGAGCTGCCGCTTACGAGCGCGATCGGCCTTCAGCGCGAATTCCAGTTTGAAGTGCGAAAATAGTCATAAATTTCGATAGAAGACTGTT
>CAMJXD010000017.1 GCA_946409635.1 uncultured Prevotellaceae bacterium | reverse complement strand
TGTGTCCGTCAACTACCGGCTGGGCCTGCTGGGCTTCCTTGACCTCTCGTCGTTGTCCGACGGCAAGGCCTATGCACGCAGCGGCAATCTGGGCCTCCTGGACCAGGTCGAGGCCCTGCGATGGGTCAAGAGGAATATAGCGGCCTTTGGCGGCGATCCTGACAACGTGACCATCATGGGCCACTCGGCAGGGGCGGGGAGTGTGGCGCTGCTGGCCAGCATCGACGAGGCCCAGGGCCTGTTCCGCCGCGCCATCATGCAGAGCGGCAGTGTGGCCTTTACCAGCAGCCGTGAGGACTGCCAGCGCCTCACCCAGCGCGTGCTCGACGCCACGGGAGCCAAGACCGTGGCCGACCTCCAAGGCCTCTCTCAAGATGAAATCATCGCCCTCAACGACGAGGTGGGCCAGTTCTACCGTTTCCCCGAGCGTGACGGCCAGTTGATTCCCGAGGATCCCTACAGCCGTTTTGACGGCTTCAATGCGGGCATCGACATGCTCATCGGCACCACTGCCGACGAGGCGCGCTACTGGATCGACGCCATGGGCGGCGAGGAGGACTTCGACATGGCCACCTGGCTGTGGAGCCGCTACATCGTCATGTCGGTCGACAGCGCCCAGCGCAGCAGTGCCAATCGCTTCCTGTCAGATGGTGATGTGAACAATACCTCATTCAGTTCGCCATCGGTCGAGTTCCTCAACGAACTGATGTTCCGCGGACCCGCCATCGAGATGGCCCAGCGCCATGCTGCATCGGGCGGCAAAACTTATATGTACACTTGGCTGGAGCCTGTGGGAGAGCCTGTTTATGGCGCTTGCCATGGCTGTGAGGTGTGCTATGTGCTCAATACGGGCCGTCAGATCAAGGATGGCAATGCGCCCGACACGCTGCTGGCCAGCCGGGTGCAGCAGATGTGGGTGAACTTTGCCACGACGGGCAACCCCAGCATCCAAGGGCACCATTGGCCGGCCTACGAGACCACCCAGCGCGCATCGATGATGATTGCCAGAGACATATTGGAGGTCGAGAATGACCGCCTGGGCAACCAACGCCGGCTCATCGCGCCGCTCATGCGGGAATACATCTCGCCCATCTTCAGCGACCTGCTCGACAAGGCTCCGTGGTACCTGGGTATCGCCGTCGGCACCCTCATCGCCGCCCTGTTGCTGCTCACGTGGCTCATCGTGAAAATCCGCCGTTTGTTCAAGAAGAAAAAACAGATAAAAGCATGATAACTATTAGAAAGACAGCCATGGCCCTGTTGATGGCCGTGATTGGGAGTGTGGCCGCGCAGGCCCAGTATGTGCCCAGCCAGGAGAACCTCAAGGCTCGGCAGGAGTTCCAGGACAACAAGTTGGGCGTGTTTATCCACTGGGGCGTCTACTCGATGCTGGCCGACGGCGAGTGGGTGATGTACAACAAGAAGATAGACCGCGACGAGTATGCCCAGCTGCCGGCGGGCTTCTACCCCTCGCGCTTTGATGCCGACGAGTGGGTGCGCGCCATCAAGGATGCGGGTGCCCGCTACATCTGCATCACCTCGCGCCATCACGACGGCTTCGCGATGTTCAAGAGTAACGTGAGCGACTACAACATCGTGGATGCCACGCCCTTCAAGCGCGACGTCCTCAAGGAGCTGGCCGACGCCTGCCAGCGCCATGGCATCAAGCTGCACTTCTACTATTCCCACCTGGACTGGCATCGCCTGGACTACCCCCTGGGCCGCCACCAGCAGGACATGCCGCATGATCCCTCGACCACCAATTGGCCACAGTACTACAAGTTCATGAACGACCAGTTGACCGAATTGCTCACCAACTACGGCCCCGTGGGCGCCATCTGGTTTGACGGCAAGTGGGAACACGACACCGACCCGACCCCCTTCGACTGGCAACTCGACGAGCAGTATGCCCTCATCCACCGCCTGCAGCCGTCGTGCCTCATCGGCAACAACCACCACGAGGTGCCCATCGCCGGCGAGGACATCCAGGTCTTTGAACAGGACATCCCCGGCGAGAACACCGCCGGCTACTCGGGCGAGAGCGGCATCAGCCAGCTGCCCCTCGAGACCTGCATGACGATGAACCGCACCTGGGGCTACCGCATCACCGACAAGAGCTACAAGAGCGCCGACGAGATTATCCGCACCCTGGTCAAGGCCGCCGGCCGCAACGGCAACCTGCTCATCAACGTCGGCCCCCGTCCTGACGGCTGCCTTCCCGACGAGGCCCTCGAGCGCCTGCATGCCCTGGGCGAGTGGATGCGCAGCAACGGCGAGAGCATCTACGGCACGCGCGGCGGCATCATCCCGCCCCACGACTGGGGCGTGACCACCCAGCGCGGCAACACGCTCTATGTCCACATCCTGGACCTGCAGGACGCCGCCCTGTACCTGCCGCTGAACGCCCGACGGGTGAAGCAGGTGAGGACGTTTGCCGATGGGACCAAACTGCGTTACACGGCCGCTGGCGACGGCATCACCGTCGTCCTTCCTGCCGTGCCCCGGGGCGTGGACACCATCCTCGAGGTGCAGCTGCGTTGACCTCCGTCGTCGATCTCTGCTTTTTGAGCCTGCAGGGTGCTGCGGCTGCTTGAAAAATGCTAGCACCAATGCTTGATTCATGCGGTGTTGATAAATATCGCTTGGCGATTAAGCATTTTTAACAGTCAAATGTTGCTCTTCTTTTATTATTTTCAGTACTTTTGTGTTGGAAATATTCTAGACTCTGGATTTTATATTTATCCCAAAATATTTGAATATAGAAACGGATTTATTTAACTTTATAAACATTTCTATTAACTTTATAAACATTTCTAAAAACAAGTTATTATGAAGAAAATTTCATTACTTTTGTTGTTAGCCGTTACTGCTTTGTGCAGTGTACAGCTTAGCGCTAAGAATGGTCCTGACATCCCCGAACCTATGCGCTCAGATTCTTATAGCAGTATTCCCAGTTATTTCCACTCTCTGGGTGACGGTAATCACATGTATTACCACATTGATCGTCGTCGTATTGCCGGTCCTGAGTACCAGCGTGCTGTATGCCTTCTCGGTGAGATCAACAGCAGGTATTACTCATCCACCTATGGTAAATACGACTATTTTCAAGGCGATGACGGACGCGGTGGTGGTTTCCTTGCTGCTCTCAAGGTGGACCAAAACCCGGCTGCCTATGTGAACAGTGAAACTCTCTTTGACAGTGGATATGGTGTGACCCTGAAAACCGATGTTCAGGGTCAGGGTGAGGTGGCTGCCAGGATTATTTACACCTTGACCAACAACCTCGACAGGGAAGTGACCGTTCAGGTGGGTGTGTATGCCGACATCATGATTGGTAATGATGACGAAGCAGGCCTGAAATATATGGAGCACGATGGCGAACCCTATGGTTTGAGGCTTAAGGGTAAGCAGCAGAATGGCATCTACCCCATCATGTCGGTACTCTTTGGCGAGGGCGTGACCGGTGTAACTCCTTGCGATCAGCACTGGTTCGGTTTCTACAGCTCCAACTGGCATCCCGATGAGATGGTTGGTAACTATACCAGGACCATTTATAACACCGGTACCGAATCTTATGACCAGTCCTATGCTCAGTACTGGGAGGCAGCGGACGGTACCTACGACAGCGGTATGGGTTTCTGCTGGAATGACCGCACCATCCCCGCTGGTGAGAGCATCGAGCTGTCTTATCTCGTAGCCGTTGGTGAGGTTGATTTTGAGGAGCCCATCATCCCCGACGATCCCGAGCCCGGTCAGGACATCTTTACCTATCATGTTGAGGCCTACAACATCGGTGACGAGAACATTGACGATCCTTGGAATGACCTGACCGTTGCCCATCCCGCTCACATCTGGGGTACGTATGAGCACCCCTACGGCCAGATTGGCTACATCGAGTATCGCGTTGATGGCGAAGAAGGTCGCGGTGAGTGGACCCGCATCGAGGAGCCGCTGATTTCCGGCGCTGAGAGCTATGACCTGCCCTTCGACATGTTCTTCAACCCCGACGAGGATGTACTCCACACCCTGGAGCTGCGCTTCACCGATGGTCTGGGTAACTACACCGAGCTGGATGGCCTGGAGTGGGAAGACATCCGTACCATCAGCTTGGAAGTAAATCCTGAGACTCAGGTTTACGATGGCACGCCCAAGACCTTTGTGGTAACCGTTGGCGGCGCTATCGACTACACCCTGGGCGAGGATGGCGAGTACACCAACCCCGGCACCTATTCTCAGAGCATCTGGGGTCAATTCGATATGAACACCATCGGTATCAACACCGTTGAGTTCACCGTTGACAAGGGCCAGGCCGTGGTTGACGTCGTATCTCCCGGCAATGTTGAGTTCGACGGCAAGGAGCATGGCGCTACCGTTACCCTGATCACTGGCGACACCCAGCCCGTTGTGACCTACTACGAGGTTGATGAGACCGGCGCTCAGCACCAGATCGACGGTGTTCCCGTTCAGGAAGGTGTATATATTGTAGTGGTTACCGTTCCCGAGAGCGAGTTCTACTATGGCGTTACCGAGACCGCTGGCCCGTACCAGATCTACGTTCCCACCAGCGTGAAGGAACTCAGCATCGACGGTGAGGACAACGGCGCATGGTACACTATCGACGGCCGTCGCGTGGTTGCTCCCACCCAGCAGGGTATCTACATCCACAACGGTAAGAAGTACATCGTGAAGTAATCACGGTTTAACCCCACAGCGGTTGTTCAATGACCGCTAGACATCCCAGGCAGCTCTGCACACCATGTGCAGGGCTGCCGATTTATTGACAACACCCCCATGGCGGCAAGCAAAAAAAATCATTGCGCCGAGCCTTGGGCGATGCAGAAAAAAGTGCTACCTTTGTGTGAAAAACCAAAAAAAAAGAATCACTGCAATGATGAAGCAATTGACAATCATGGTAGCCATCATGGCGATGGCATTGACTAGTGTTGACAGCATGGCCCAGGACGCCGAACGCATGACCCAGGCCTGCACCAGTATCCTTGTGGGCAAGCAAGCCAGCGCCGACGGCTCGGTGATGACCTCACACACCTGCGACGCCCGTTACCGCACCTGGATGGCCATGGCGCCCGAGCGCGACTATCCACGCGACACCGTCACCGCCGTCTATCGCAACCGCTTTCACACCCGCGCCGCCAGCGACAGCACCGGCATGCCGCGCCTGGGCGTCATCCCCCAGGTGAGCCACACCTACCGCTTCCTCGACACCGCCTATCCCTGCCTCAACGAGAAGCAGCTCGCCATGGGCGAGACCACCATCAGCGGACGCGACACCTTGCAGAACCGCGCCGGCATCTTCATGATTGAGGAACTCTCCCGCATCGCCCTCGAGCGCTGCACCACGGCACGCGAGGCCATACGCCTGATGGGCGACCTGGCCAAGAAATACGGCTACGGCGACAGCGGCGAGTGCCTCACCATTGCCGACAAGCACGAGGCATGGCTGTTTGAAATCTTCGGCGAGGGACCCAAGAAGCCGGGCGCCGTGTGGGCCGCCGTGCGCATCCCCGACGACGAGATTGCCGTCTCGGCCAACATCTCCCGCATCGGTGCCCTCGACCTCAGTGACCCCGACCACTACATGGCATCCGACAACGTGTTTGACGTGGCCCGTAAGCTCAAACTCTGGGACGGCAAGGAGCCCTTCTGCTTCTGGAAAGCCTACAGCGGCACCAACTACCTCAAGCAAGTCAAGAACTACAGCCTGCGCGAACTCTACATCATGCAGCAGCTCGCACCCTCGCTCCACCTGACCGACACCATCCAGAACCTGCCCGTGAGCATCAAGCCCGACCACAAGGTGAGCGTCCAGGACGTCTCCCGGCTGCTCGGCAGCTACTATGAGGGCACCGACCTCGACCTCAGCGCCCGCCACAAGATACCCAACCCCAAGCGCAAGGACAAGCAGGGCAACCTCGTCGCCAGCGAGCCCGACAGCATCGTCTCGCCCGTCGCCAACCCCTGGATCACCAACGAGCAGCTCGCCATGTACTACGCCATGGGCGACTCCGCCATGAAGTGGACACGCACCGTCAGCGTCCCCTGGTGCTCCTACAGCACCGTCATCCAGCTCCGCTCCTGGCTCCCCGACCAGGTGGGCGGCGTGGCATGGATGGCCCTCGACAACCCCGGCGAGAGCCCACGGTTCCCCATCTTTGCCGGCAACACCGACCTGCCCGCATCGCTCAAGGTGTGCGGCCACGGCGCCCAGGACCCCGCCACGGCACTGTGGCAGTTCCGTGAGGCCAACCGCCTCGCCTCGCTGCGCTGGGGCGTCTACCGCAAGGCCCTCGAGCCCGCCCGCGACCACTTCCTCGAAAAAGGCCTGCGCGAGCTGCCCCTCATCGAGCAGACCTGGCAACAACTCAACGCCCAGGACCCCGCAGCCGCAGCCCGTTACCTCAACGACTGCACCCACGACGCCCTGGGCGCCGCCGCCTACCGCTGGCAACAACTCGCCCGCGACTTCTGGCTCCAATCCTGGAAAGGCTTCTAGCCCCCCCCAAAATTAGCCCAATCGGGCGGTTACTTGTAGCGGTCGCGGATGTTGTAGATGGCCTTGTAGATGGCGCGGTCCACGTCGGTCAGGGGGATGTTGCGGCGCTTCATCACGCGCTCGGCGATGGTGTAGAACGTCTCCAGCGGCACGTCCTTGAAGCCGGCAGCCGCGCTGCCCTCCTGGAACGAGGCGACAAAGTTGCGGGGAAAACCGGCGCCGTGGATGTTGACGCCCACGCCCAGCACGGTGGCGGTGTTGATCATGCCGTTGACGCCAATCTTGCTGTGGTCGCCCATGAACAGGCCGCAGAACTGCAGGCCCGTGCGCTCAAAGCGCTTGCTGGCATAGTTCCACAGCTTGATCTCGCCGTAGTCGTTCTTGAGGTTGCTGGCCGTGGTGCCGCCGCCAATGTTGCACCACTCGCCGATGACCGCATCGCCCAGGAAACCCTCGTGGGCCTTGTTGCTGTAGCCGATGAAGACCGTGTTCTCGACCTCGCCGCCAATCTTGCAGTGGGGACCCAGCGTGGTGGCTCCGTAGACCTTGGCACCGATGCGCACCTTGGCGTCATGGCACGCGGCAAAGGCGCCGCGGATGCACGCGCCCTCCATCACCTCGACGTCACGGCCGATGTAGATGGGGCCGCCGCACGTGTTGAGCATGGCACCCTCGACATAGGCCCCAGGCTCGATGAAGATGCGGGCCGGGTCGCCGATGACCGTGTTGGTCGACGACAGCGGCTGCGACTCGCGGCCAGCCGTCAGGCGGTCGAAGTCCTGCTGCAGCACTGCGCCGTTGAACTCAAAGATGTCATACAGGTGCTTGACGATGAGCGGCAGATTGTCGGGGTAGACCACATGCGTGTAGTGGCGGGCGTCATAGTCATGGGCGCTGCCGTTGAAGGCGATGAGCTCTTCACCCACCATCAGGGCCTCGCCAGGCTGCAATGCCAGCACCTGCTGGGCCAGCTCGGGCGTGGGAATGACGTGCCCGGCGACCATCAGGTTGGTCGTGCGGCGCACGTGCAGCGGGAACTTCTTCTTCAGGTAGGGGACGGTGAGGTAGCTGTAGTTGGCCTCGCCGAGCATCGACTGCCACTTCTCGCTGATGGTGGTAATGCCCACGCGCAGCAAGGCACTGGGACGGGTATAGGTGAAAGGCATCAGGTGCTTGCGCACCTCGTTGTCGTCAAACAGGATGACGTTGCGTGCGGTCTTTTTCATTGTCGTTGATGATTGATTCCGGGGTGCAAAAGTACGGGTTTTTCATGAATTATGTTGCATCGGTGACCAAAAATGGCTAACTTTGCCGAGAATTAACCAATAATGGCGGACTATGAAATTCATTGAACAGGAAATCAAGGGCGTATGGGTCATCGAGCCGGTGCGCTACGGTGACAGCAGGGGCTACTTCAGCGAGGTGTTCAAGCAGCAGGAGTTTGATGACCACGTGGGTCATGTCGACTTTGTGCAGGACAACGAGTCGTTCTCGAGCCGAGGCGTGCTGCGCGGCCTGCACTTCCAGCGCGGCCAGTTCAGCCAGGCCAAGCTCGTGCGCGTCTCCAGGGGCGCGGTGCTCGACGTGGCCGTCGACCTGCGTCACGGCAGTCCCACCTGGGGCCGCCACGTGGCCGTCGAGCTCAGCGCCGACAGCGGCCGCCAGCTGTTCATCCCCCGCGGCTTTGCCCACGGCTTTGTCGTCCTCAGCGACGAGGCCCAGTTCCAGTACAAGGTCGACAACGTCTATGCCCCGCAGAGCGAGGCCACGCTGCGCTTCGACGACCCGGAACTGGCCATCGACTGGCGCACCGCCCCCGCCGATATGCTCCTGAGCCCCAAGGACCTCAAGGGCCTCCCCTTGTCTGCCATGACCCCCGACTTCCTCGGCTTCTAAAACACAGCCAGCACAATCGTCACCAGAGCATAAAAAAACGTGGGCAACTGTCATCAGCACAGTTGCCCACGTTAAACATGGTTTGGCCTAGAGACCACTGGTTAGTTGTTGAAGGTGAGGTGGTCGCCGGACGCGTCGATGGTGATGGGACGGTCGCGGTTGACCCTGCCGGCGATGATGTCCTGGCTGAGCTGGTTGAGGACCATCGACTGGATGGCTCGCTTGACGGGTCGTGCGCCGAATTCCGGGTCGTAGCCGGCCTTGGCTAGCAGACGGATGGCGGCATCGGTGACCTCGAGGGTGATGCCGTTCCGGGCCAGCATCTTCTTGACGCCGCCGAGCTGCATGGCGACAATCTGGCGTATCTGCTCCTCGTCGAGCGGCGTGAACATGATGATCTCGTCGATACGGTTGAGGAACTCGGGACGGATGCTCTGCTTCAACATGTCGAGCACCTGGTCGCGCGTGCTGGCGATGACCTGGTCGCGGTTGTCGGCCGTGAGGTGCTCAAAGCGCTCACGTATCAGGCTGGAGCCCAGGTTGCTGGTCATGATGATAATGGTGTTCTTGAAGTTGACCGTGCGGCCCTTGTTGTCGGTCAGGCGGCCGTCGTCGAGCACCTGCAGCAGGACGTTGAACACGTCGGGGTGGGCTTTCTCGATCTCGTCGAACAGGACGACGGAGTAGGGCTTGCGCCTGACGGCCTCGGTCAACTGTCCGCCCTCGTCATAGCCCACATAGCCGGGAGGCGAGCCGATGAGCCTGGTGACCGAGAATTTCTCCTGATACTCGCTCATGTCGATGCGGGTCATCATGTTCTCGTCGTTGAACATGTAGTCGGCCAGCGCCTTGGCCAGCTCGGTCTTGCCCACACCGGTGGTCCCCAGGAAGATAAACGAGCCGATGGGGCGCCGCGGGTCGTTCAGACCGGCACGGCTGCGGCGCACGGCGTCGCTGATGGCCTTGATGGCATCGTCCTGGCCGACGACGCGCTTGTGGAGTTCCTGCTCGAGGTGCAGCAGCTTGTCTTTCTCGCTCTGCAGCATCTTGGTGACGGGGATGCCTGTCCAGCGTGAAACCACGTCGGCGATGTCGTCGCTGTCGACCTCCTCCTTGATGAGTGCCTTGTCGCCCTGCATGTCGCGCAGCCGCTGCTGGATGCTGGCGTTCTCGTCCTGTCGCTGCTTGATGAGCGAGTAGCGTATCTCGGCCACGCGGCCGTAGTCGCCGTTGCGCTCGGCGCGCTCGGCCTCAAAGTTGAGCTGCTCGATGTCGATCTTGTTCTGCTGGATCTTGTTGATGAGCTCTTTCTCGCTCTTCCACTTGGCGTTGTAGTCGGTCTCGCGGTCCTTGAGCTCGGCAATCTGCTTGTCAAGGTCGGCGATGCGCGCCTCGTCGCCGTCGCGCTTGATGGCTGCGCGCTCAATCTCGAGCTGCGAGATCTTGCGGGTGATCTCGTCCAGGCCCTGGGGCACACTGTCCATCTCGATGCGCAGCTTGGCGGCTGCCTCGTCGATGAGGTCGATGGCCTTGTCGGGCAGGAAACGGTCACTGATGTAGCGCTGGCTGAGCTGCACGGCGGCGATGATGGCGTCGTCCTTGATGCGCACCTTGTGGTGGTTCTCGTAGCGCTCCTTCAGGCCTCGCAGGATGGCGATGGCGCTTTCCTCGTCGGGCTCGTCGACCATGACAACCTGGAAACGGCGCTCGAGGGCCTTGTCCTTCTCGAAGTACTTCTGGTACTCGTCGAGCGTGGTGGCACCGATGCTGCGCAGGTCGCCGCGCGCCAGGGCGGGCTTGAGGATGTTGGCTGCATCCATCGCGCCGCTGCTCTTGCCGGCACCCACCAGGGTGTGGATCTCGTCGATAAAGAGGATGATCTCGCCACCGGCCTGGGTAATCTCGTTGATGACCGACTTGAGGCGTTCCTCAAATTCGCCCTGATACTTGGCTCCGGCAATCAGGGCGCCCATGTCGAGCGAGTAGACCTGCTTCATCTTCAGGTTCTCGGGCACGTCGCCGCGCACGATGCGCTGTGCCAGTCCCTCGACGATGGCCGTCTTGCCGGTTCCCGGCTCACCGATGAGGATGGGGTTGTTCTTGGTGCGCCGGCTCAGGATCTGCAGCACGCGGCGTATCTCGTCGTCGCGGCCGATGACCGGATCCAGCTTGCCCTGACGGGCGCGCTCGTTGAGGTTGACGGCATACTTGTTCAGGGCGTTGTACTGCTCCTCGGCGCTCTGTGACGTGGCGTTCTTGCCCTTGCGCAGCTCGTCGATGGCGGCCTTGAGGTCGTCGCGGGTCATCCCGGCATCCTTGAGGATGGCCGATGCTGCTGTCTTGACCTCAAACAGGGCCATCAGCAGGGCCTCGACGGTGACATACTGGTCGTGGTTCTTGCTGGCGATGTCGTTGGCCTTGTCCAGCACCTGGCTGGCGCCGTTGCTCAGGTAGGGCTCACCTCCGCTCACGCGAGGCAGCTTCTGCAGGGCTGCTTCGAGCTGTCGCTCCACCGTGGCGGGATTGATGTCCAGCTTCTGGAAGATGAAGCGCACCACAGCGTCGCCCTCGGTCATGAGGGCCCGCAGCAGATGCTCGGGCTCCACTGCCTGATGCCCGCTGGTGCGGGTGAGCTGAACGGCCTTCTGGATGACTTCTTGTGCTTTGATTGTGAAATTGTTAAAGTTCATATCTTGATTCTCCTTTCTATTGCATGTTTCAGGGTCGCATGTCGCGACACTGCTATCTACTCAACACTTGTGCCACAGGGCTGTAAACTGACATTTTGGCAGTTTTAGGCAATAATAAGCGGCCCTCCTGTGACAGGAAGGCCGCTGCAGGTGGGTTGTGTCCGGTTTACTTCTTGGCCAGCACCGTGACAAATGTGATGAGCGACATGGCGGTGCCCAGCATGCTCAGTCCGAAGGTGAAGGTGGGGGGCACGCTCCAGATGCTGCGCTTCTTGTACTTGTTGGGCGAGACGTAGAGGATGTCGTTCTGCTGCAGCTCAAACTCGGGCGACGTGATGAAGTTGGCGTCGTTGAGGTTGATGCGCTTGATGTAGCGCTGTCCGTTGGCCTCGGTGCGGATGAGCAGCAGGTTGTCGCGCTGGCCGCTGAGTGCCAGGTCACCGCTCTGTGCGATGGCCTCGATGAGGTTGAGGCGGCCGTTCTCGGCATGAATCACACCAGGATGCCCGAAGTCGCCGATGCAGAAGACGCGGAAGTTCTGGATGCGGCACTCCACGTCGGGGCGCTCGGTCAGGTAGCGGGGATGGATGAGCGAGGTGATGTAGTCCTCGACGGCCTTCTTGGTCATGCCTCCGATGTGCAGCTTGCCCAGGACGGGGAAGTCGATGTTGCCGTTGTCGTCAACCAGGTAGAAGACTGTCGAGCGGTCGCCGGTATTGTAGTTCGTTCCGGCAATGGCATTGACATACTGGATCTTGTTGAAGGGCTTCACGGCATCCTCGTTGGAGCCGGCCACGTTGATCTGCAGCAGGTCGCCGGCCTTGATGTTGAAGTCACCGGCTTGCGAGGTGACGGCGCCGAGGGCGCCTGCCGGCAGCTTGTCGATGTTGGTCATGTAGGTGATGTCCTCTTTGGGATTGCAGGCCGCCAGCATCACCGTGGCTAGCGCGAGCAGGAATAGATTACGGATTTTCATTTTCTTTATTTTTTAGTGATTGATATTATTCTAATGTGCAAAGTTAATAAAAATTGCAATATTCATCGTTTTTTTGGTCAAAAACATGGCTGGAAGTGCTTTTTTTCGTTTCCTTTGCAGCCATGGAATCCAATCAACAACCCCTGGAGCGCCATCCGTGGCCGCCCTATGTCCCCGATGGCGCCCGTTACCTGTTTCTGGGCACATTCCCGCCCAAGCCCGAGCGCTGGTCGATGCCGTTTTTCTACCCCAACAAGATCAACGACTTCTGGCGCGTGATGGGCCTCATCTTCATGGCCGACCGCGACGCCTTGTGGGATGCCGGTTGCAAGCGGTTCAACCTGCAGGCCATCAAGGCCCTGCTCGACCGCGAGAAGATAGCCATGTGGGACACGGCTATGGCCGTGCGTCGCCTCAAGGACAACGCCAGCGACAAGTTCCTGGAAATCGTGGAGCCTATCAACTTGGCTGGCCTGCTGGACTGCCATCCCACGATTGCCTGTGTGGTCACGACAGGCGAGAAGGCCACCGGCGTCATTGCTGACCAGGCGGGCATCGACGTGCCGCCCATCGGGAGCCCCGTGGAGTGCAGCGTCGGCGAGCACGCGTTCACCCTGTGGCGCATGCCCTCGACGTCGCGTGCCTATCCGCTGGCCCTTGACAAGAAGGTGGCGGCCTACCGCCTCGTGTTTGCCGATTGAGCCGCGCCAGACCGTGCTGTCAATAACTTTTTTGGCGGGTTTTGGCCCGAAATTTTTGTCATGGACCATAAAATGTGTACCTTTGTGTGATGTTTTCGATAATTGAACATATAGAATACCTGGTCACGCGGTATGACTGCGTGACGATTCCAGGCTGGGGCGCATTCATTGCCAACTACTGCAAGGCCGATTATGATGAAGGCCGGGCTACTTGGATCCGACCCAGCCGTGCCATCGGCTTTAATGCCATGGCCACGCACAACGACGGACTGCTGGCACAATCTATCATGAGACGTGAAGGCGTTGACTACGAGCAGGCTATGCGCATGATTGCCGACGGTGTCGCCCTCTTCCGCCAGCAGCTGGCCGGTGGCAGTGAGGTGGCAATGGGCATGCTGGGGCGGTTTGTCCCCGGCCAGGAAGGCCACATCGAGTTTGAGCCCGACGAGCGAGGCTATGCGCTCGATGCCTACTACGGCTTGGGCGATGTCAAAATCAAGACGGTCGCCGCCCTTGAGCGTGAGCTGAGCGGCGCTGATGGTGCAGCCGTCGTCGGCCGGCGTGAGCAGTTTGTCCGCAAGGCAACGCGCATCGCCGCATCGATTGTCGTGCTGCTGGGTATGGGAGTCCTGCTCTCGACCCCCATCATCGTCGACCGCGAGCACCACAGCATGGCCAGCCTGTCGCCCACGGTGACTGCACCCCAGACCCAACAGCTGGGCGTGACGGTTCAGGATGGCGTTGTCGCTCAGGGCGTCGCCAGGATGGGAGCCTATCAGGGCATCGCAGCCACGGGCAATGCCAGCGGCAAGTATTACATGGTGATTGCCACCCTGCGCAACCAGCAGGAGTTGGACGCCTTCAAGCACAAGTACCCCAAGTTGGTACCCTCGATGAAGTTGCTGGATTACAAGGGCATGATGTGTGTGTATGTCGCCCGCAGTGACGACTACAGCCAGTTAATGGGCCTGCGCGACGAGCTGCCTGAGCAGTTGCGCGACGTGTGGATCTATAACTGATGCCGGCAGCATCAGGCAAGTGTATTGCCTGCCCGCTAGCATCAGCAGCCACGCATCATCCTTTTCAATGATATGGAGCACGTTGTCCCACGGGATGACGTGCTTTTTCATGCGTGTGTCGGTAAAGTCAAGGGTGATGCCCTGCTGGCCGATGGTGACCGTCTTCTCCATGATGGACCAGCGGGCCTCGGGCGAGAACCCGTAGTAGAAGTAGAGCAGCGACAGGATCATGGGCAGCACGACAAACAGCACCATCAGCGCCACGATGATGAAGCGCACGTCAAGCCCTATGGCCAGCATGCCGCACACGGCGACCGGTGCCACCATCCACAGCCACTTGTCGGCAACGAACATGGCGCACAGGTGCCTCATGTAGGTGCCGGCATCGACTCGGCAGGGTTCGGTGGTGATGGGCGTCATGGTTGAAGGGTGATTTCAGCCAGATGGTGTTGCTCTTCTAGCGCTTGTTCTTCTTGCCCCTGTTGTAGAGCGCCCTGCGGCGGGCAATCTCCTCATAGCCGCGCTTGTAGGCCTGGCGGTTCTTCAGGGCCAGCGTCTGGCAGTAGCCTGTGCCCTCATTATTATATAGCTTGGACAGGTTGAGGTACTGCTTGCCGTTGCCGCGGGTGACGGGGAAAACCTCCTCCTTGCGCTTGTTCACCTTGTCGCATTGCACCGAGTGGTTCTGGTCGGTTGTGCCCGTCAGCTCGGGTGCTACGCCGTCTTCGCCCACCCACACGGGATAGACCTCGGCACATGGGGGATAGCCCAGCGCTATCCACATGGTCGTCAGCTTGGCATTCTCGCCGGGCAGCACGCCCTCGATGACCACGCTGGCACTGGAGATGCGGCGCGGGATGAAGTCCTGGTCGACGATCCAGGTGTCGCCGCTGCGCGTGAAGTCCTTGCCGAGCAGTGAGTTATAGAATGTGCGGGACAGCTCTTCGGTAAAGACGGCCGGAGTGATGTCCTGGGCTGCGATGTGGGGAGCGAGCAGCGACTGCTCGTTCTTCTCGCGCACGTAGCCCATGCCCTTGTCCTTGGTGCCGCTGTAGGAGTAGTTGGTGCGCGTGAGGATGCCGTCGGGGGCGTCGGCCAGGTCATATTTCACATACTTGTAGTTGCCGGTCTCAAAGTAGGCTCCGTTGCCCATGGCGTCGATGACGCCGAAGTTGGCTTCCACGCCTAGGGGCTTGGGACGCGTTTTGAGCAGCTGCTCAAAGTCGTCGACCGTCTTGCATCGCTCGAGCGCATAGCGCATGAGTTCACCCTCGCGGTCCATGTTCTTGACGCCGTCGTTGCCGTTCAGGTTATAGGAGGCCGTGTTCATGATGGCAAACCCGGCCTCATTAAAGCCCATCCAGGCGGCGGTGTCCTGCAGGTCGCGGGCATCAAACAGCGCGACAAACTCCAGCAGGCCGTCGTGGGCCGGGATGCGCTCCACGCGGTTGTTCAGGTCGTTGGTGTCGCGGTTTTTCCATATCATCGGCCGGCCGTTGGCCGTCAGCTTGCCGCTCACGATGGCCGACGTGCAGGCATCGGCCACGGCGATTACACTCATGAGCACCACAAGGGCAATCAACACTCTCTTCTTCATAATCATAGCTGGTTAATGGGTTTGACTGATTGCAAAAGTAATGCTAATAATTGGATTTTCAAACATCCTCGTGGCAGCGTGTCGTGCCATGGGGGGCGCCTTGGGGGGCAAGACCCGGTTTTTGCTGTGAGTTGAGGTTTGATTTTATGGTCTCTCACTTTGCGACAAACTGCTGATAATTAGACTGATGATTTCCGTAGAATTCTAGATTTTTTGTTTGATGTGGGAGCGGGCGTAATAATTATGTTTACCTTTGTAAAAAATATAGCCAACGATATGACAAATCTAACCAAAATGCAGAATAAGATGAAACGGATTCTCTCTCTTGTCATCGTCATGATGACGGTGGCTGTTGTGTCGCGTGCGGCGGTCTATGAGCCGACGTTAACGAGCGACAGTGAAGTGTGTGTGTTCTTTGAGGCCAATAACACGGTCACCGACGCGCCCCGTATCTGGGTTTGGGCCGGCAATACCGACGGCCGGTCCTATGTGGGCACCGATTGGCCTGGTCCCGAGATGACCTACATGGGCGACACGCCTGGAGGCAACAAGATTTACAAGTGGACCTACACGGGCACGCTGGCGATGCCCACAGGCCTGATCTACACCTGGAACAATCAGGGAGGCCGCGTGGACGGCTCGTTTACCAACCACGGCTACTATGTGATGGGGCAGTTGACCCGGGTCATCGGTGCCGCTCCCAGCACGTTTGTCCCCAATCAAAACGTTATCTATCAGCTTGATCTGTACAACTTTACCAGCCAGGGCACGCTCGCTGCCGCCCAGCAGCGGCTGGACTACCTCAAGGACCTGGGCATCGACGTCATCTGGCTCATGCCCATCCATCCCCGCGGCGTCCAGGGGCGCATCGGCTCGCTGGGCAGCCCCTATGCTCCGCGCGACTATCATGCCGTGAACAGCGACTTCGGCACGTTGGCCGACCTGCAGGCCTTTGTCAATGCTGCCCATCAGCGCGGCATGCAGGTGTGGCTCGACTGGGTGGCCAACCACACGGCCAAGGACAACGTGTGGATTACCCAGCACCGTGAATACTATAACTCCACGCTGACCAGCCCCAACGGCTATGGTGACGTCTATCAGCTGGACTACAGCAAGGAGGCTACCCAGGTGGCCATGATCGAGGCCATGCAATATTGGATCGACCAGGCCGACATCGATGGCTTCCGCTGCGACTACATCAGCAGCAACACGATTCCCACCTCCTTCTGGACGCGTGCCATCAAGGCCCTGAAGGAGTACAAGCCCGGCAAGACCATCACCATGCTGGGCGAGGGTGACATGGCCAACAGCGTGCAGCGCCTGCTCGTGTGCGGCTGGGACTATGACTACGCGTGGGGATTCCAGTCGGCCCTGGTCAACAACAAGAACAATCCTGCCGGAGTGCTCAGCCAGTGCCGCAATCTGGTGGGTGACATGCGCTTTGTCGACATCAGCCGCATGGTCTACTTGACCAACCACGACCAGAACTACAACAGCTCGATGAACACCCAGTATGGTAACAACGCTTATGCCTTCACCGTGCTCACGTTTACCCTCTACGGCATGCCCCTGCTCTACAACGGTCAAGAGACGGGCTACCTGATGTCGCGCAAGCTGGATTACTTCAACCGCACGCCCATCAACTGGAACAGCGTCGACAGCAAGATGCTGGGCACCGTCAAGGCACTCACCGCCCTCAAGCACAGCTGCGATGCGTTCATCGACAACGGTGACCGCGCCACCGAGGTGACTTTCCTCACCACCGGCAACTCCAATCTGTTGGCCTACACCCGCCACCACAATAAGCAGACCGCCCTGGTCGTCCTCAACCTGGGCTCATCGACTGTCAGCAGCGTGGTCACGGGTCTGGAAGCCGGTGAGTGGAAGCGCGCCATCGATGTCAACAACATTGCCGACGGGCTGACGGCCGTACCTGTGACCCTGAACGCGACCCAGAGTTTCAGCCTGCCCGCCGGAGGCTACCAGGTCTACGTGAAGGGCGAGCCCGAAAAAGTCATCGTGGGAGACATCAACGGTGACGGCGAGGTGAACATCAGCGACGTGAACTGTATCATCAATGCCATCATCAACGCCGCCGAGGGTGATCTTGAGAAGACACGTTCTGACCTGAACGGTGACGGCGAGGTAAACATCAGTGACGTGAACGAACTGATCAATATCATTATTTATCAACCGTAAAATAGCACGATCATGAGGATGCGACGACTGCTCATTGTGACGATAGCGCTAGCGGGAGCTCTCGTGGCTCTGGCTGATGCTGGACCGTTTCAGCGGCTGGACAGCTTGATAGCCGCCCAGCCGTCGATCGTGGCTGCCAAGGAGGCACGCCTGGCCCAGATGAAGGCCGAGCTGGCGGCCGGGCAGTCGGCCCAGGCACGATATCGGGCCACCGAGCGATTGTATGACGAGTATGCAGCCTACCAGTATGACTCGGCCTACACCTATGTGAGTGAATGCATCGCGTTGGCCCAGTCGATGGGTGACGAGGCCCTGCTGGCCGACAGTCGGCTGAACCTGGCGCACATCCTGTCCACGGCGTGCCTGATGGACGAGGCACGCGCTACCCTGGACCGCATCGACACAACCCGCTTGTCGCCCGGGCAGCTCATCCGCTATTACCGCACGTGCACCGACCTGCTCATCTATCAGGCAGAGTACATGCAGGGCACCCAGTATGCGACCCAGAGTGTGCAGCGACTCGTGGCCTTGCGCCGCCTCATTGCCGACGTCGACCGTCGGCGCGACGACTCGAACTACCTGCTCACCATGGCCGAACGCCTTGCCGACGAGAACAAGCCGCGCGAAGCCATCGCCCTGCTCGAGGGAATGATGAAACAGTATCACAGCGGACAACGGCTGTATTCCATCATCACCAGCATGATTGGCTACTATTACTCCCAGATGGGTGATGAACAGCAGCAGATGCATTACCTCATCAAGAGTGCCGAGAGTGACCTTGAAGGGTGCATTCGTGAGAACACGTCGTTGAGGGCCATCGCCGACTGCCTGTTTGATCAGGGCGACATCGACCGTGCCTACCGCTACATGCGCGTGGCCGTTGACGACGCCAACTTCTATGGCACGCGCCTGCGCAACATACAGTCGTCGCACATCGTCCCCAAGATCCTGGACGCTTATCAGACCAAGCAGCAGCAGGGGCACCGCAGCATGATGTGGCTGCTGGTTGCCATCTCGGTCATCGCCCTGCTGCTGGTGGGCGGCGTCATCGCCATCTATCAGCTGCTCAAGCGTTACCGCCGTCTCAACGATCAGAAGCGAGCCATCAACGATGAGCTGCGGCAGGTCAATGCCCGCCTGGGCGACACCGTCGAACAGTTGCATGAGACCAACGGCCTGCTGCGCGAGCGCGACAGGATCAAGGAGGAATACATCGTGCGCTTCCTCACCCTGTCGAGCCGCTTCATCGACCGCGGTGAGCAGCAACGCAAGGCACTGTATCGCCTGTATCGTGACCGCAAGACCGAAGAACTGGCCCGCCAGCTGGGAAGCACCCATCATGGCAGCGAGAACGCCCAGCTGTTCTACGAGAACTTTGACAACGCGTTTCTCAACATCTATCCCACCTTTGTCGACGAGGTGAACAAGCTGCTCCAGGACGACGGCAAGATCGAGGTCAAGCCCGGCAAGAGGCTCACCACCGAGTCGCGCGTGCTGGCCCTGATACGCCTGGGCATCACCGACAACCAGAGCATTGCCGCCATCCTGCGCGCCAGCCTCACGACCATCTACACTTACCGCTCCAAGCTCAAGGCCCGCGCCATCAGCAAGGACGACTTCGAGGCCCGTGTCAAGGTCATCGACTGATGACAAGTTTTCTGGATTTTTTCATACTTGCTTTTGCTTATAAATGGTTCAGAAGCCTCGGGATTTCCCGGGGCTTCGTTGTGAAATCGGTTAGATTCTTTCATGATGTTGGTCAACGCTTTTGACTGAGTATCAGTAATATAATGATTTATATTGGTTTGATTTTTGTTTGATGCGTGTAGTGGTTTCGCGCGTACATATTAATTTTGCGATGCTTGGCTGATTGCCTGATACAGTCTTTTTTTTTTGACATTTCGTGAATCAACCCAATATCAATTAAATTTTCAGTTAACATGAAGAAATGTAGAACAGGATTATTGCAACGCGCGCTGCTAGTGTGTGCTGCACTGATGTTTGCCCTGGGCATTTCGGCACAGACGCTGACCCTCACTGGCCACATCGCCGATGAGAACGGTGAGGACCTGATAGGTGCCAGTGTTGCCGTCAAGGGCACGACTAACGGAAGCGTTACCGACTTTGAAGGTCGGTTCACCATCGAGAACGCTCCCAGTAACGGAACCCTGGTTGTCTCTTACATCGGTTTTGAGACCCTGGAAGTGGCCATCAATGGCCAGAACCACCTAGAGATTACCCTGACCGAGGAGCGTTCGCAGCTCAACGAGGTGGTCGTCGTGGGCTACGGCTCACTGGCCAGGAAGGAAATCTCGAGCTCTGTCGTCCAGATCGACAAGAAACAGTTCAATCAGGGCGTGGCCAGCGACCCTCTGGCCCTCGTAGCCGGTAAGGTTGCCGGTCTCAACGTGAGCACCGCTGCCGCTGCCAACCCCAACTCGATGACCGACTTCCAGGTGCGTGGTGCCGGCTCGCTCACCGCATCCAACGGCCCGCTCATCGTCATCGACGGTATCGCCGGTGGTGACTTGCGCAACATTGCCACCCAGGATGTCGAGAGCATCACCGTGCTCAAGGACGCCGGCTCGGCAGCCATCTATGGTACGCGCGGTGCCAACGGTGTCATCCTGGTGACGACCAAGAAGGGCGCTGGTGCTCCGGGCGTGACCACGGTGACCTATGACAGCTACATCGCTGCCAACCTGGCCAAGGCCAAGCCCCGCATCCTCACCACCGATGAGTTCCGCCGCTCGCGCCGCGGCCAGGACTATGGTGGCGACACCAACTGGTGGGACGAGATTACCCGCCCCATGAGCTACAACCTGAACCAGTATCTGTCGATCGACAGTTCAACCAAGAACGGCTACTTTGGCGCTTCGGTCAACTACAAGCGCGGCAATGGTCTGGACATCGTCTCGGGCCGCGAGGAGTACGGAGCCCGCTTTGTGGGTGAGCAGCGTGTGCTGGACAATTTCCTGCAGTTCAACGCTTCGCTCTCGGGCCGCAAGGTGCATGAGAAGTGGGGCAACGACGGCCTGTTTGACACTGCTCTGACGATGAACCCCACCATTCCCGTGTTTAACGAGGACGGTACCTACTACCAGCCCAACAGCCCCACCGACATCCACAATCCGGTCAATGACCTGAAGAACAACGTGAGCAACGGTGACCGCATCTACCTGCTGGGCAACGGCGACGTCAAGGTCAACCTGATCCAGACCGACAAGCATTACCTGAACACATCGCTCAGCTATGCCCTGCAATACAACGACCTGAAGTCCAACTTCTACACTCCCAGCACATCGAGCGAGAGTTACTGGAACGGCTATGCCGGCCGTGCCAACATCAATTACCAGAAGTGGTGGACCAATCGTCTTGAGTGGCTCGGTAACTACACCCTGACACTCGAAGACCATCAGCTCAAGGCCGTCGTGGGTTACTCCTGGGAGCGCACCCGCTGGGAGCAGAGCGGTAACGAGAACATGGGATTTGTGTATGACAGCATGAATTACCATGGCATCGGCAACGGAACCTACCTGCGCGACGGCAAGGCCAACATGTGGGCCGGTTCGTCAGAGTCGACGCTCATCGGCTTCTTTGGCCGCTTGAACTATAATTATCGCGACATGCTGTTTGCCGCGGTGTCGATGCGCCGCGAGGGCAGCACCAAGTTTGGTGTCAATACCAAGTGGGGTAGCTTCCCCTCGGCTTCGCTGGCTTGGGAAATCGTGCGCACGCCGTTTGCCGAGGGCATCACCGGCACCTTCCAGAGCCTGAAGCCCCGCATCTCCTACGGTGTGACGGGACGCAGCGACTTCAATGCCTACCAGTCGCTCTCGACCTACAGCAGCTATGGAGCCTACTATATCGATGGCGAGTGGATCAACGGTTATGCGCCCTCGGTCAACGCCAATCCTGACCTGGCATGGGAGAAATCCACCGCCTTCAACGTCGGCGTGGACTTTGTCGCCCTCAACAGCCGCCTGCGCGGTAGCGTGGAGTACTACGACCGTCGCAGCCAGGACCTGCTGTATAACTACACGGCACCCCAGCCCCCGTTTATCTATAACTCGATTCTCGTCAACGTGGGAACGACCAAGAACACCGGTGTCGAGCTCGTGCTCGACTATGACGTGCTCACCAGCACCGCCGTCAAGTGGACCACCGGCATCAACTGGAGCACTGGCAAGACCAAGCTCACCAAGCTCTCGAGCGACGTCTACCAGATGAGCTATCTGGACCTGTACCGCAAGCCTGGTGTGGGTACCAGCGAGTACTTCTTCCGTGTCGAGGAAGGCGGCACCATCGGCCAGTACTATGGCTTTGAACATGCCGGAATCGACGAGAACGGCCTGTTGATGGTCTATGACAACGAGGGCAATGCGATTCCCGCAGCCCAGGCCGACCCCGCCTGGAAGCGCAACATCGGCAACGGTGCGCCCAAGCATTTCCTCTCGTGGACCAACTCGCTGACCTGGAACAATTGGGACCTGAGCATGCTGATGCGTGGAGCCTTTGGCTACAAGATCTTCAACATGCGCCGTTACGGCATGGGTCTCAAGGGTTGCGGTACCGACAACGTGCTGGCCAGTGCCTATACCGACTATGCCGACGTCAATGCCGGCGGCAGCATCATCTCGAGCTATTTCCTCGAGAAGGGTGACTACTTCAAGCTCGACAACGTGACCCTGGGCTATACCTTCATGCCCAAGAAGCGCAACCTGCTCGAGAGCCTGCGCGTCTATCTGTCGGCCAAGAACCTGTTTACCCTCACGGGATACAAGGGCAATGATCCCTCGATTGTCACCTCGACCGGCATCACTCCGGGCATCGATTCCAACAGTGCCTATCCTCAGGCCTTCCAGTTCACACTGGGCGTGACAGTCCGTTTCCACTAATCAATTAAATGAACAAATGATTATGAAAGATTTTAAATATATCATCATAGCGATAGCAGTGGGCATGATGGGTCTCGCATCCTGTACCGACCTCGACGAGAAGGTCAACGACCGCATCGACGCCTCCGTGTATTATCAGAACGAAGCCAGTGTCAAGGGCGCTGTGGCAGCTATCTACAGCCAGACGTCATCGACCCTTGCCGGCGAGAACTTTTTCCACCTGAGCGAGTATCCCGCCGACCAGTTGACATGGCGCGTGTGGAACGGTGGCCAGTGGGGCTGGGACGAGGCCATGAAGACCGTGCTCTCGTGGCACAACTGGAACAGTGAGTCGACCATCATCCAGAATGCCTGGTCGGGCGCTTGGACAGCGGTGGGACTGGCCAATCTGCTGCTCAACGACCTGGAAGGCCTTGATGCCGCCAGCCTGGGCATGAGCCAGGACAAGCTCAACCAGTATGTGGCCGAGGTGCGCACCATTCGCGCCTGGAACTACTACTGCCTGTTTGAGTTGTGGGGTGGCGCGCTGCCCCTGAATGTCAAGGCCGGCAGCGAGGTGCCCGGCACTGCCGACCCCGACTGGGACACCTCTTGCAAGAAAATCTATGACTTCATCATGACCGAGCTCGACGAGACTTACTTGCAGCTGGCCGTTGAAGACGGCTCTCGCAGCACCGTCAACCGGGCCAACCAGGCCATGAACCGCCTGCTGAAGGCCCGCCTGCTGCTCAATGCCGAGGTCTTTATCAACGAAGCCCACTACGACGAGTGTGAGGCGCTCTCCAAGCAGATCATCAACGGCGACTACGGCACCTACCGCCTTGCCGACAACTACCGTGACCTGTACAGCATCGACAACGTGCAGTGCCCCGAGGTCATCTTTGCTCTCGCAGCCGAGGACGGCCAGGGCGCGGCCAACGCCATCAGCAACGTGCGCACGATGGTGGGCATGTGGTATGGCTATGCCGACTACTTCGGTCAGTCCTATGACGGCATCGGTGCTTGGAACTGCGTGTGCCTCGTGCCCAGCTATGACAATGCCGGCACGGTATTGCCCACTGGCGGCAGTGAGGGTGCCAACTGCTTCCTGGGTGCTCCCTATAACGACAAGCTGGGTGCCCCCTATGAGCGCTTCGACGACCGCGACATACGCAAGCAGAACTACGTCTACAATGCCTCGACCAAGACCCATGGCCCCGGTATGTTCCTCAAGGGCCTGATGCGTGCCAACTTCGGTACGGGCGATGTGCTCAAGGCCGATGCCGACCGCGACGGACAGGACCTGGTCTATGTGGATCAGGTGGGTACCTTCCTCAACCAGGGTCGCAACCTCGAGACCGTCATGAGCCCGCGCTGGGGCGAGACCAACTCGGGCGTGCGCCTGGTCAAGTATCCGCTTTATCCCAATGACGATGCCGGCGGCTTCAAGTCGATCGACGACGTGCAGTTCCGCCTGGCCGAGGCCTACTACAACGTGGCCGAGTGTGAGATGCGCAAGGGCAACACCGGCGAGGCCCGCAACTATGTGGACGCCGTGCGCCAGCGCTACTTCACCGCTGCCAACCGTGCCTCGGCTCTCGCCGTGCCCGGACCGGGCTTCAGCTCCTTCGACATGGACTGGATGTTGAGCGAGTGGGGCAAGGAGTACCTGGGCGAGGGCAACCGTCGCCGCACCGACCTGCGCCGCTTCGACAAGTTCACCCAGGGCACCTGGTGGTTCTGGGGACGTGCTACCGAGGCCGGCATCAACCTGCCCGCACAGCGCGACCGCAAGTATGAGTGGTATCCGCTGCCGCAGTCGGCCCTGTCGGTCAATCCGGGTCTCATCCAGAATCCCAATTATTAATCCAAGTTCCTAATCAATGACAACAATATGAAAACAAGGTATATTTACAGTCTGATAGTGGCGCTGCTGGCCGTCATGAACGTGATGACCAGTTGCTCCAAGGATGAAGACATCATCTTTGACCACGAGCGCCAGCAGTTTGAGACGCGGCCCGACCGTATCCTGCTCGAGTTCATCGCTCCCTACGGCACGGCCGTCGACGAGGAAATCTACATCATGGGTGCGTTCAACGGCGACAGCGCATCGATGGGCAAGGAAGAGTGGAAGCTCATGAAGGCTCCCGGCAGCGACATCAAGTGGGGCATCTACCTGGATCCGGCCACCTTTGTGTCGGGCAAGTCGCTGGCCGACGGTTTCCGCTTCTACAGCGCGACACAGGGCACCGAGTTCACCGTCAAGGGCGAGATGGCTTGTCATACCGACAACCCTGGCCTGGGCACATTCACCAACGTGTGGGGTGAGCGCTGGGAAAGCTATTACTGGAGTGGCGAAGGCCCCGAGATTGAGCACGACGGCTATGTGGTCTATGTGCTCGACGAGACCGGCTGGACCAATCTGAACCTGTACATGTGGGGCGACGTGAACGACCTGAACGGCGGCTGGCCCGGCATGACGCCCACCGGCAAGCAGAAGATTGGCGGTACCGAGTACACCTACTTTGACATGGGCGCTGCCAACACGGGCCTGAACGAGAACCTCATCTTCAACAACGGTGAGGGCTCACAGCTGGCCGACTTCAACTACACCATCGACCACGACGTCTACCTGCGCGTCACTGCCAGCGGCGTCGAGGAACTGGACGAGCCGGTTGTCGTGCAGCACGACGGTTTTGCCGTGTTTGTCGTCAACAAGACGGGCTGGAACGCGTTGAACCTCTACATGTGGGGCGACGTGAACGACCTGAACGGCGGCTGGCCGGGCATGACGCCCACGGGCGAGCAGAAGATAGGCGGAGTGACCTACACCTACTTTGACATGGGCGCTGCCAACACGGGCCTGAACGAGAACCTCATCTTTAACAACGGTGAGGGCTCACAGCTGGCCGACTATGCTTACACCATCGACCATGACATCTACCTGGAGGTGACGGCCACTGGCGTGACCGAGATCGATCCCTCTACCTATACCGGTGGAGGCGATACCCATTATATCTACGTTGACGACCAGACGGGGTGGGATGCTATCACCCTGTATGCCTGGGGCGACAAGGAGTTCTTCGGCGACTGGCCGGGAGCTCAGCCCACGGGCACCAAGACTGTCGACGGCGTCAACTACACCTTCTGGGAGTTTACCAGCGCAGGCGAGACCGAGCACCTCATCTTCAACAACAACGGTGGTGGCTCACAGACGCCCGACTTCGACGTGGTGCTTGACCGTGACTACTACCTCACGGTGACCGCCGCCGGAGTGACACCCAAGTGACACCCAAGTAACACCTAGCACTTGTTTAGATGCATCAGGGCAGAACCTTTACCTGCTTCTTCTGTTCTGCCCTGGTTGATGTCACACCGCCTTTTTTTAAGAAACTTCGTTTTTTTGAGGCGACATGCTGGATAATTGGCAGATTATCCATACATTTGCATTCGTAAACTTGAAATTAACAAATGAAACTTAAAATATGATGAAGAAATGGTTTGTTCTGGCTTGCATGTGCTTGACAATGAGTACTGTAGCTCTTGCCGGAAACGTGAAGGTGAGTTCGCCTGACGGGGCACTGACGGTGACCATCGGCGTGGACGGTGGCCAGGCTTGGTACCAGGTGACACGCGGCCGTGAAGTGATCATCGACCGCTCGGAACTGGGCTTCGTTCTCAAGGACGGTGACCTGAAGGGCAATTTCAAGATGGGCAAGGCCGTGAGGAACTCGCTCGACGAGTTGTGGGGGCAGCCTTGGGGCGAGGACGCCGTGGTGCTTAACCACTACAACGAGGTGAAAGTCTCCCTGCACGAGAAAAGCGGCAGCAAGCGCCGGCTGGACGTCACGTTCCGCGCCTTTGACGACGGTGTGGCCTTCCGCTACGAGTATCCCCGTCAGCCGGGCCTGCAGGACTTCGTCATCATGGACGAGGTGACGCAGTTTGCCCTGCCCAGCGATGCCCAGGCCTGGTCGATACCGGCCTTGACAGCCTATTATGAGGGCATCTACACGCGTGAACCCGTGTCCCGCAAGGGCAACATGGCCGGCCCGGTCACCCTTGAGGTGAGCGACTCGCTCTACATGGCCATCATGGATGCCAACCTGACCGACTACTCCACGATGAACTTCTCGCACGAGGGCACAACGCTCAAGGCCGACCTCGTGCCCTGGCAGAACGGTGACCGCGTCAGGGTAGGGGACACCCGCGTGTCGCCCTGGCGTGCCATCATCATCGGACGCACGGCTGCCGACATCCTGCTCTCGCGCATGCCCCTGAACCTGAACGAGCCCTGCAAGATCCTCGACACCTCATGGGTGAAGCCCACCAAGTATGTGGGCATCTGGTGGGCCTTGCAGAAGCAGCGCTGGACCTGGTCACAGGGTGAGCGCCACGGCGCTACCACGGCCAACACCAAGCGCTACATCGACTTTGCCTCACGTCACGGACTGGGCGGTGTGCTGGTCGAGGGCTGGAACTATGGCTGGGACACCGACTGGACCCGGCACGGCGACGGCTTCTCGTTTACCAGGGCCTATCCCGACTATGACCTGGAGGGCCTGTGCCGCTATGCCGCCGAGCGCGGCGTGCGCATCATTGCCCACAACGAGACGGGTGGTGCAGCCCAGAACTACGAGAACCAGATGGAGGATGCCTTTGCCCTGTATGAGTCGCTGGGCATCAACACCGTCAAGACGGGCTACGTCAACTCCCATTTCTATAACGGCGAACTCCAGCACTCCCAGTGGGGCGTGCAGCACTTCCGCAAGGTCATCGAGACGGCCGCGCGCCATCACCTGATGATTGTCAACCACGAGGGCGCCATGCCCAGCGGTATCCAGCGCACCTGGCCCAACCTCATCGCCACCGAGAGCATGCGTGGCCAGGAGTACAACGCCTTTGACCGCCGGGGCGGCAATCCTCCCTATCACGAGTGCATCCTGCCGTTTACACGCGGCCTGGGCGGCCCCATGGACTTCACGCCAGGCATCTTTGAGTACCGCAACGACTCGGTGCCCGGCACGCGTCCCCAGACCACGCTGGCCCACCAGCTGGCCGAGTATGTCGTCATCTACAGCCCCGGCCACATGGCAGCCGACCAGATCGAGAACTACGAGCACCAGCCCGCCTTCAAGTTCATCGAGGACGTTCCCACCGACTGGCAGCGCACCCTGGTGCCCCACGCCGCTATAGGCCAGTATGTGACCTATGCGCGACAGCAGCGCGGCACCGACAACTGGTACATCGGCAGCGTGACCGATGCCACGGCACGCGACCTGACCCTGTCGCTCGACTTCCTCGACAAGGACAAGCGCTACATGGCCATCATTTATGAGGACGGTCCCGAGGCCGACTACCGCACCAATCCCTATCCCATGACCATCCGTCGCCTCGACGTGGACCACACCACCGTGCTCAACCTCCACCTCGCCCCCGGCGGCGGCACCGCCATCCAGCTGCTGGCCCAGTGACACCCGGTCTTGCGTTCAAGTAACGAAGCCGCCAAGGGAGAAAAAACTCTTCCTTGGCGGCTTCGTTGTGAAAAAGATGATTGATGAGGCCTATTTCTTGTCGGTCATGATGTCGAGGACCATCTGGTCGGTGGCGCACATGGCGTCGGCGCCGATGACGGTGAGGTTGCGTATCGAGCGGTCCACGTCGTCGTCGATGATGCCCTCGGCGCTGGTGACGTGGCGGCCTTCCATGGCGAGCACGGCGCTCAGCAGGGCGGTCGAGACGCCCGAGGCAATCTTCAGGGCACAGCTGGGCTTGGCTCCGTCACAGATCATGCCCGTCAGGTTGGCTATCATGTTCTTGACCGCATAGCAGATGCGGTCATAGTCGCCGCCCATCAGATAGGTGATGCCACACGAACTGCCTATCGAGGCCACCACGCAGCCGCACAGGGCGCTCAGCTTGCCCAGGCTCTGCTTGATGTAGATGGCCGTCAGGTGGCTCAGCGTGAGGGCTCGGATGAGTTCTTCCTCGGTGTTCTCGTTCTCCATGGCATAGACGGCCACGGGATTGGTGGCACAGATGCCCTGGTTGCCCGACCCGCTGTTGCTCATCACGGGGATGAGCGCGCCGCCCATGCGGGCGTCGGTGGCCAGCGCCGTCTTGGACAGGATGCGCGAGAAAATGGTGTTGCCAAATATGCCATGGCTCAGCGGCCTGTCCATCGTCTTGCCCAGGCAATGGCCGTAGTTGCCCTTGAGCGACTCCTGGGCGGCCTTGAGATTATAGTCGCGGGTCTCGAGGATGAAGCTGATCTCGTCAAGTGGAGCCTGCATGGCAAAGTCATAGACCAGACGCAGGTTCAACTCGATGTCACCGCTGTCGTCACCCTCGCTGCTACAAGCGTGCTCGTCGAGCAGCACCTCGTCGTCGCGGGTGACACGCACAAAGTGGGTGTGAGAGCCCTGGATGATGGCGCTGGAGCGATGGCCACCCGCCTCACACAGAATCTCGACATAGAGTTTGTCGCAGCAATTCTGTTTCAACTGGATGTCGATGCGGCCCTCGTCGATGAATTGCTTGCCCTGCTCGATGGCCTCGGGGCACACGTCCTTGATGACCTCGAGTTGGTACTCGCTCTTGCCGATGAGCGCGCCCAGGGCAATGGCAATGGGCAAGCCGATCATGCCCGTGCCGGGAATGCCCACGCCCATGGCGTTCTTGAGGATGTTGGCACTGAGCAGTGCCGTGATTTTCTCGGGTTTATTGCCCAGTGCCTCGGTGGCTCGGGCGACACACAGGGCCACCGCCATGGGCTCGGTGCAGCCCACGGCAGGGACAACCTCGCGCTTCATCAACGCGATAATCTGCTCTCTCGTTTTCTCTTCAATCATATTTCAGTTGTCAGTTGTCAGTTGTCAGTTGTCAGTTTTCAGTTGAATGCGGATGGCGCTGACGACTGAAAACTGACAACTGAAAGCTCAAGTTTATTCTTTGAATTTGGTCAGTCCGCCGTCCAGGAAGTCGAGGAAGGCTGGCACGTCCTCCTTGTAGCTGAACGAGCCGCTCAGGGCGTTGCCCTGCGGGTCAACGCACACATAGAACGGCTGCGTGTTGCTGCCAAACTTGTAGCGCTGCAGGTAGCTCCACTTGTCGCCGATGGTGCGCAGCGTGCGCTTCTCGCCGGTGGCCTCGGTCACCTCGATGGGTTCGGGCAATGGCCGCTTGTCGTCGACAAACAGCGAGATCAGCACGTAGTCCTTGTTCAGCTTGTCGGCCACGGTGGGGTCGGTCCACACGGCGGCTTCCATCTTGCGGCAGTTCACACAGCCAAAGCCCGTGAAGTCCAGGAAGACGGGCTTGCCGGCGGCGGCAGCGGCGGCCATGCCCTGCTCATAGTCGGTGTAGGCGGCACGCACCTCCTTGGTGTTGAGGTTGAAGTCCTGCGTGTTCATGGGCGGGGCAAAGGCGCTCACGGCCTTGCACGGTGCACCCCACAGACCCGGTATCATGTAGATGGCAAAGGCAATCGATATCAGGCCGCCCATGATGCAGACCACGGGCATGGGCTTGGTCTCGTCGCCGGGCATGACCACGTCGCTCTGGAACTTGAGCTTGCCTATCAGGTACAGGCCCAGCAGGCCGAAGATGGCAATCCACAGGCACAGGAACACCTCACGGTCCATCAGGTGCCAGCCGTAGGCCAGGTCGGCCACCGAGAAGAACTTGCAGGCAAACGCCAGCTCGATGAAGCCGAGCACCACCTTCAGGATATTCATCCAGCCGCCCGACTTGGGGGCCGACTTGAGCCATGAGGGGAACAGGGCAAACAGCGTGAACGGCAACGCCAGGGCCAACGCAAAGCCCAGCATGCCGATGGCAGGCCCCCAGAAGTTGCCGCTCGTGGCAAAGTCTACCAGCAGGAAGCCGATGATGGGACCCGTGCACGAGAACGACACCAGTGCCAGCGTGAAGGCCATCAGGAAGATCGACAGCAGTCCGCTGGTCGCACTGGCCTTGTTGTCCACGGCGTTAGACCACTTGCTGGGCAGCTTGATCTCAAACATGCCGAAGAACGACAGCGCGAACACTACCAGCAGCAGGCACAGGAAGATGT
>CAMJXD010000016.1 GCA_946409635.1 uncultured Prevotellaceae bacterium | reverse complement strand
CACTGTATATCAGACTCGTTTTCATTTGGCAAAATGATAGTGCGGAAAACAGGAGTATTTAAACAAGAAATTATTACAGTTTCTTAACATATCATCTATTACCTCAAGAGACGGGGAGCCTGATAGAAGGTTTCCCGTCTCGACTTTTTCTATGCCTGATGGCTACTTGGGCAGTAACGCCTGCCTTGTACCCCGTTCACCCATTGTTTGGAATTCTGTCAGAAATGATGTAACTTTGCGCTCATGAATCAGCATTCCGATCAATTGTCACTCAAGCGAGTGCGCATCACGGCCATGCGTCAGACGGTTTATCAGGACTTGATGCAGCGGTTTGAGAATCCCATCGAGCACGCTTGTGACATCGATGTGGGACAGACCTTCACCTCGGTCGATGCCCAGCGTCCCGAGGGACTGTGCCCGAGCGCATGGGAGTCGATGCAAGGCTTTGTCATGGCGCTGGCTCGCGGCGAGGGCAATTTCTACGACGGATGGATGCAGAACCCTCACTCGGCGATGATCTCGTGCAATGACGGGTTCCGCCCCATGTCGTTTTATCTCGAAGCCTTGGATGACTGACCCCTCTGGGCATTCAATCAGGTTATTGACTATAAATAAAAGATGATCAATTATGGATATCAAGACAGCCGAATATCAAATCAGCAACAGTGATTACCGCAAGTGCCCCGACACGCAGCTGCCCGAGTATGCCTTCATTGGCCGCAGTAACGTGGGCAAGTCGTCGCTCATCAACATGCTCACCGGACGCAAGGCCCTGGCCAAAACCAGTGCCACGCCGGGTAAAACCATGCTCATCAACCATTTCCTGATCAATGGCCAGTGGTACATCGTCGACCTGCCTGGCTATGGCTACGCCAAGCGCAGCAAGGAGAGCCGCGAGCAGCTGTGGCGCATGATCCAGGGTTATGTCCTGGGCCGTGAGCAGATGACCAACCTCTTTGTCCTGGTCGACAGCCGCCTCAAGCCCCAGAAGATCGACCTCGAGTTCATGCAGTGGCTGGGCGAGAACGGCGTGCCGTTCTCCATCGTGTTCACCAAGATGGACAAGCTCGGCAAGGTCGCCGGCCCTGCCGCCGTCGAGGACTACAAGAAGGAGTTGCTCAAGACCTGGGAGGAGCTGCCCCCCGTCTTCATGACCTCGAGCGAGGATGCCCGCGGCCGCGACGACCTCCTGGGCTACATTGATTCCATCAACCAACAACTCAAATCCAACCAATGACTTTTGGGACAAAGGGACGGTTCTTTTGTCCCAAAAATAAATGAATAAAATATGAAAAAGATACTATTAACAGTGGTGAGTGCCTTGATTGCTGTGGCATCGGTGGCTCAGAGTCATCGCGAGGTGGCGCTGAGCGAGGGCTGGCTGTTCTCGCGCGACCAGGTGAACTGGCAGGAGGTGACCGTGCCCCACGACTGGGCCATCGGCGGCCCCTTTGACAAGAAATGGGACCTGCAGGTCGTCGCCATCAAGGAGAACGGCGAGAACGTCGCTACCGAGAAGTCTGGCCGCTCGGGTGCCCTGCCATGGATTGGCAAGGGATTCTACAGAACCACATTTGACGTGCCCCGCGACTATGAGCGGGCTCAGCTCGTGTTTGACGGCGCTATGGCCGACCCCCATGTCTATGTCAACGGCCAGCTGGCTGGCCGTTGGGCCTACGGCTACAACGCCTTCATCGTCGATGTAACACCCTACATCCACCACGACGGCACGCCCAACGCGCTCGAGGTGCATCTCGAGAACCTGGAGGAGAGCAACCGCTGGTATCCCGGCGGCGGCATCTACCGCCCCGTGAAGCTATTGATGACGCGTGAGAAGGATGCGTCGCTTGACACGTGGGGCATGTATGTGCGCACCCTATCGATCGAGGGCGAAAAGGCTGCACTGCAGCTCGAGCATCAACTGGATGCCGAGACCGTCATCGACAATGACCTTGAATTGGAATTCTCACTCACCGATGCACGTGGAGTACAAGTGCTCAGCCACAAGAGCCGTCCCGACGGCTTGGGACATTTTGCTGCGCGTCTTGACGTGTATGCGCCCTCGTTATGGTCGCCAGAGGAACCTTATCTCTACACCCTTACGGCCACACTGCGCCACAAGGGCCTGGAGGTGGACCGCCAAAGCCGCAAGGTGGGCATCCGCACGGTTTCCTTCAGCAAGGAGGGTGGATTCCAGCTCAACGGCGAGCGCCGCAAGATCAAGGGCGTGTGTCTGCACCATGACTTGGGCCCGCTGGGTGCCGCTATCAACAAGACGGCCCTCATCCGCCAGATCGAGATGATGAAGGCCATGGGAGCCGATGCCATCCGCACCAGCCACAACATGCCCTCCACCTGGCAGATGGAGGTGTGTGACAGCCTGGGCATGATGGTCATGGCCGAGAGCTTTGACGGCTGGCGTGAGCCCAAGGTGCGCAACGGCTACGGCCGCTACTGGGACGAGTGGTGGCAACAGGACATCCGCAACCTGGTGCTCAACCACCGCAACCATCCCAGCATCATCATGTGGAGTGTGGGCAACGAGATTCCTGAGCAGTGGAAGCCCGAGGGCGTGCGCCGTTACAAGGACCTCATTGCCCTGTGTCACTACTATGACCCCTCGCGCATGGTGACCTGCGGCATGGACCAGCCCGATGGCACCATCTGGTGTGGCTTTGCCCAGGTGGCCGACGTGCCGGGCTACAACTACCGCGTGCACAAGTATGACGAGATGATCGAGCGTCTGCCCCAGGGCTTTATCCTGGGCAGTGAGACCGCTTCGACCGTGAGCAGCCGCGGCTGCTACTATTTCCCTGACACGGTCGCTACCAATAACGCCCGCCCCGATGGCCAGTGCTCATCCTATGACGTGGAATATTGCTGGTGGAGCAATCTGCCCGACGATGACTGGAAGATGCAGGACGACCGCGACTGGACCGTGGGCGAGTTTGTCTGGACGGGCTATGACTACCTGGGCGAGCCAACCCCCTATGACGAATACTGGCCCTCGCGCAGCAGCTACTTTGGCATCTGCGACCTCGCTGGCCTGCCCAAGGACCGCTACTACCTGTATCGCAGCCACTGGAACAAGACGGAGCACACCATCCACCTGCTGCCCCACTGGACGTGGCCTGGCCGTGAGGGTAAGGTGACTCCGGTGTATTGCTATACCGACTATCCCAGTGCCGAGCTCTTTGTCAACGGCAAGAGCCAGGGACGCATCTCCAAGAATGATACCACTCGTCTGGACCGTTACCGCCTGCGCTGGCGCGACGTCGTCTATCAGCCTGGCGAATTAAAGGTTGTTGTCTATGACGAGCATGGCCGCAAGGCCGGCCAGCAAGTGGTTAAGACCGCAGGCAAGCCCAAACGCTTGATGCTGGAGCCCGAGTGCAAGACCATCAAGGCCGACGGCAACGACCTGGCCTATGTCACCGTGAGCCTCGTTGACAAGAACGGCACCTTGTGCCCCGATGCTGCCAACAGACTGCAGTTCAGCGTGACGGGAGCGGGAGCCTACAAGGCTGCCTGCAATGGCGATGCCACCTCGCTGGAGCCGTTTACCGAGCCCCAGATGAGCCTCTTCCACGGCCAGCTGGTAGTTGTCTGCCAGGCCGGAAAAACTCCCGGCGTGATGACCCTCACTGTCAAGGACCCCGCCACCGGCCTCAAGTCTAGCGTCAACATCACCGTCAAGTAAACAACAGATCACGCTGCTATAAAGAAGAACTGCGAATTACACAAATTGTACGAAACAATACCCAATAATTCGTACAATTTGTGTAATTCGTAGTTCCTAAATGATTTGTAATTAGTTGTTTGATTTGATGTTGCCGTTGATGACGTCCATCAGGTAGAGGAGGATGGCGTTGTCGTCAAAGTTGTAGCGCTTGTAGTCCTCATAGGTGGGCGCGAGGTCGGGCGTGAACATCTTGGCGCGCGGGTCATCATCGGGGAAGAACTGCTGGGTGCCGCGGTCAATCTCGCCGACCAGTCCCGTGCGGGGCAGCGTGAAGTAGGCCTGTCCGCCCATAAAGGTGTTGGGAGCCTGGCTGCTGGTCACGCCCACGACCGTGGCGCCCATGCGCCACAGGTAGTAGCTGAAGTGGAATGCGGCACTGAAGGTCAGCGCGTCGGTCACGACATACACGTGCTCGGGCTGATAGACGGGCGCGCCATTGAGGGCACGCAGCTTGTCCTTGATGCTGCACATGCTGCCGTCGATGAACTCGCTGCGCATTTCCTTGTCGCTGGCAAAGCTCCGGGTGAACTCAGAATACTTGAAGAAGTCGCCGTATTCCAGTTTGTCGTGACTCTTGGCATTGATCTGGTCGAGATTGGACTGGCTCACCGTCCAGGGCGCGATTTCCATCATCCCTTCCTCTTCATCCGAGAAATGAAAGTTGAGATACTTGTCGCCATAGAGCATATAGACCAACGGACGGCAAATCGGGGTCGTGCCACCGCCATTGCCGCGCATGTCGATGACCAGGTTCTTGCTGCCATGCTGCTTCATCAGTTGCAGCGCCTTCTCAAACTCCTCGCTCAGCGAGGGAACCATGGCGATGGCCATCTGCCTGTCGGGTGGCACAGGCATCCCCACAGCGCTATAGATGCCCTGGAGCCAGCTGTCGACATCGTTGGTGTTCTCCAGCAAATCGCGGGCAATCATGTGCTTGGCACCAAAGTACATCGTCTTGCACTCGTCATCGACAAATCCATACACGAGCTGGTCCAGGAAGTTGTAGTTCATCTGTCGGCCAGGGAATGCGCTGGGCCGCGCCGCCTGCTGAGCCTGCCATTGCTGCACCTGGGCAAACGGCACGACGGGCAGGGTCACTTGGGCTTCCTGTCCACTGGGTGACAGTAACTGATAGGTGATGGAAGTGCCGTTGATGCTGGGAATGACCTTTTTCAGGGCCTTGGGCTGCATGGCATAGTGGGCCAGGTTGAGCATCTGCCCTGATTGATTCTCGGCAATGAAATAGTGTGCCATCGCTGTCCACACGTCCTTGACGGGCATGCCCTCGATGGCAACGAGGCGACTCCCCTCGAGGCCCTTGTATTCATCAGGCAGGGCCTTGACGATGATGCCGTCGTTGATGGGCTCCAGCATGATGAGTGTTGCGGGGTCGGTATATTTTACGGGGAAATGGCCGGGGACAAAGTGGCCGTCGGGCATGGCAACGGTGTGGCCGTCTTTGAGCGGGGCCAGGAACTCGTTGATGCGATAGGCAAACTCACGGACGTCAGTCACCTGGTCATTGATCAGGGCATGACGGGTGTCCCTTGCCGCCAGACGGAAGTAAGGCTTGCCGCCGTATCCGCTATAGGGGTCGGGGTGGATTTGTTCGAGCTTGGAGATAAAGTCCCTGAAATCGGCGACGATTGAGTCGGTGGGCACTTGGGCCCGGCAGTTGCCTGATGCCAGCAAGGCGACTATGGCACTGAATAAGGTAAATCTTAAAGTCTTCATGTGTTGTGAGTGTTAAAAATTTTGATTAGATTACAGGTGCAAATATAACGATATTTGATAGGTGTTTCAAGTTCTTTCCCTCAAAAAAATCGCGCCTGGCATGTTTTTTCAAAAAAAGTGCCTAAAATTTTGACACTAGGGTAAAAATGATGGTTACCTTTGCATGACCATGGTAGACGTCTATCTTTTCAATCCCGAGCACGACCTGGCCCTGGCGCATGGGGCGCACAATTACACCGCTCCGCCGTTTGCCCGCCAGTTGCGGCGTGACCTGCGGCTGCTGCCCGCGTGGCTGGCACCTGCGGGCTCCTACATCGCCATTCCCGACGACTGCCAGATTGGCGAGGATCGTCGTTGGCTGCAAGGCCATGGCCTGGATGTGGAACCCGTCGCCGTGAGCCGGATTGCCGGTTTGGGCCCTTGCCGCATCCGTCCTTGGGGCTGGGATGCCACTGTGCGCCACCAGCTGCTGCAAGTGGGCGTTGCGCCCGAATATCTGCCCGCCGACGAGCAGTTGGACTGGGTCAGGTGCTTATCTCATCGCCGCACGACTATCGCTGTGCATCAGGCGCTGGGAAATACCTTCTCACCGGAGCCGGTTGAGTTGGATAACTATGATGATGTGCAGACTTTTGTGCACGCTCACCCCGGTTGTTACCTCAAGATGCCGTGGTCGGGCAGCGGCAAGGGCATCTACCGCGTTATCGACCCGCAGGGTGACAACCATGTGCCGCGATGGATTGAGGGCGCCTTGCGGCGACAGGGCTCGCTGTTGTGCGAGATGGGGCTGGACAGGGTGCAGGACTTTGCCGTCGAGTGTGAGTGTCGTGACGGCAACACGTGGCTGACGGGCTACTCGGTCTTTGACAGCGACTTTCACAGCCAGTTCGGGAAGGGTAGGGTAGCACCCCGTGAGGAACTCCATCAGTTCTTGCTAGAGCGGTATCCTGCTCTTGACCAGGTGGTCAAGGACGTGCTGAAAGCGCTCGACACCATCATTGCTCCGCACTACGATGGCCCTCTGGGCATCGACATGATGCTCTACAGGGATGAAAACGGCAAGACGGGCATCAACCCCTGTGTGGAGATCAACCTGCGCATGACCATGGGCATGGTCACTGCCGCGATGGGCAGCAGGCATGGCCTGAAGGGAGATTTCAAGATTGCCAGCGACGCATCAGGCCATTATCAAGCCCTGTTGCAATAGCATCTCTTATCTTTTATCTTTTATCTCTTCTCTCCCAACGTAGTAGGCGTAGTACTCGTCGAAGGTGATGTCCTCGTCGTGGATGCGGCGTGCGACCTCGCGGCCCACATAGCGCAGGTGCCAGGGCTCATAGGCGAAACCAAAGACGAGGGACTGCCTTTTGGGATAACGCAGGATGAAGCCATACTCGTGGCAGTGCTCATGCATCCACGCGCATTCTTCCGATTTGTCAAAGGGCCACCTCATGGGATGCTCCAGCGATGTGACGTCGATGGCGAGGCCCGTCTGATGCTCACTGTAGCCCGCATGGGCTGCATAACCCCGGGCGCTGCGCTTGTGCATGGCTATCTGTTGCTGATAGGATCGATGGGCCGAGTTGACCATCAACTGGGCACCAGTCTGCTCTTTGCATGCCTGCTGCATCGCCATAAAGGCATCTACCACGACTGGTAGCGCCTTCTGCTCCTCATAGCAGTAGCTCCGACCGAACGTCGCCAGGCTGTCAGGCTTATAGGATTCATCCAGATAATGGCGGCCATTGACCAGCATCAGCTGGCCCTTGCTGGTGTCGCATGGTACCGAACATGTTGCTCGGTCCTGGTCGGCACCGATGTTGACCAGCGCGATGATGTTGCTGAGTGGTGCACTCGTCGTGTCCCTCTTGTGAAAGGCGAGGTAGCGGTCAAAATTGTCCGCAATGAAGTATCGGGCACGGATGAGAGTAACCGCGATTGTGTCGTGCTCTTGCCGCGCAATGAGCGAGTCCACTTGACTGTCGCTCAACGTGTTTACAAGCAGTTGTGCCTGCTCAATGGGGTAGCCCAGCCGATGGATCCTGCACTCGTCGCTGTTATAGTAGGCGATACCCTGGCAACTCTTGACCAGCACCAGCAGCACCAGCAGGGCGGCCACGGTCACGGGTGCTGTTATCCACCGGTGGTCGCGGTCGGTCCATTGCGACAATAGACGTTTGGCGTCCTGTAATGTCATGGGGTAGCTTGCTATGGAGTGTTATCGGTTGGCCCGCTTGGCCATTTCAAACAGCTCCAACGGCAGGTGGCAATAGCCGTCAGGGTTCTTGTCAAGGTAGTCCTGGTGGTAATCCTCGGCGTTATAGAAGTTCTTGAGCGGCAGCAGCTCGACGGCGAGGCGCTGTTTCACTTGGGCCTGCACGCGGTCATATACGGCTTGCAGTGTGGGCACGTCGGCCTCGTCGGTATAATAGATGCCCGTGCGGTACTGTGTGCCCTTGTCGTGCCCCTGCTGGTTGACGCTCACCGGGTCGATGGCCTTGAAGTACATCTCGGTGAGAAACTCCAGCGTGATGACCTCGGGATCATAGACGATGCGCACCGTCTCGGCAAATCCGGTCTTGTCGGTACACACGTCTTGATAGGTCGGGCGCTCGGTATGGCCGTTGGCATAGCCCACCGTGGTCTCGGCGACTCCGTTCACGAGTTTGAAGTAATGCTCTGTGCCCCAGAAGCATCCGCCTGCAAAGTAGATCTCTTTCATAGCTACATGTGATTTATTTGTTACAAAGGTAACACTTATCTTGGGATTATCTCACATTGTGCGGCACTTTTCACTCACGACCGGCGCCCATCGCCCGTCAATGCCCCGTCGGCGGGTAAAATGGTTAAACTTTCTTGCCTATTTCAAGTCTTAAATGTAACTTTGCATCAATAATGAAAAAGGTAGTCATCATCGGGTCGGGTAACGTGGCGACAAGTCTGGCACATGGCTTGTCGGGAAGATGTCATGTGGCCCAGATTTATAGCCGTCGCCTGGAACATGCCCAGAGTCTTGCTGCTGCCATAGGTTGTCCCAGTGCTACCGACGACCTGCATGCCTTGTGCCCAGGTGCAGACGCATACGTCGTTGCCGTCAGTGACGATGCCATCGCCCAGGTCGTCACGGCTGCCCCTGACAACGGCGCTCTGTGGGTACACACGTCGGGCAGCAGGGGTATCGACCTGTTTGCGGGGCATCGCTCCCGTTACGGTGCCATGTGGCCCATGCAGTCGTTCTCCCGCCAGATTGTAGCTCCCCTCGACGATGTCCACTTTTTTATCGAGGCCAATGATGCCGAGTCACTGGACGCATTGCGCCGCCTGTGTGAACTGCTGTCGTGCCATGTTACCGAGGTCGACAGCGAGCAACGGCGTCTGCTGCACGTCGCATCGGTCTTCTCGTGCAACTTTGCCAATCACATGTGGACCCTGGCCGATGAGCTGCTGCGTGACAACGGTTTGGCGTTCGACGCGATGAAACCGCTCATCCGCACCACTGTCGAGAAACTGGACCGCTTGGCTCCCGCACAGTCTCAGACCGGACCCGCCGTGCGCCACGACCGTCAGGTCATAGCCAGGCACCTGTCGATGCTCGACGGCGACAAGTGTGACATCTATGACCTCGTTTCACAGTCTATCATGAACCGTAATCCCCTAGACGACAATGCTCAAGAATCTTGAAAAATATGATGTGGTGCTGGGCAGCAACTCCCCGCGCCGTCGTGAACTGTTGTGTGATATGGGGGTGGACTTCAGGGTCGAGTCCATCAAGGGCATCGACGAGTCCTATCCGCCCTCGTTGCCGGTGGAGCAGATTCCGGTCTACCTGGCCTGTCTTAAGACCAGCGGACACCCCATGCAGGAAAATGAACTGCTCATTACGGCCGACACCGTCGTGGTGCTCGATGACGCCGTGCTGGGCAAGCCCGATGGCGAGGCCGATGCCCACCGCATGCTGCGTTCCCTCTCGGGACGGGCCCACAGGGTCATCAGTGGCGTGTGTGTGTCTACCCACTCGCGCAGCGAGTCGTTTGCCGACACGAGCATCGTGCACTTTGCCGAGCTCACTGACGATGAAATCGACTATTACATCGAGCATTATCACCCGCTGGACAAGGCTGGCGCCTATGGTATCCAGGAGTGGATAGGCAACATCGGCATCACGGGAATCAATGGAGACTTCTATAATGTGATGGGTCTCCCCACCCGCAAACTCTATCAACTGTTAAAGACTTTCTGAACCTAATCAATAACTATCGATATGAAAAAGTTACTGCGATATATCGCCATGGCGACACTGCTCATGGCATCGGCAACGGCATGGGGACAGACCCGGGCCGAGGGCGAGGCACTGGATACGGTCTACTTCTACAAGACCTGGCAGCAGATGCTCGAGTTTAACCCCGAGGCTTACCTGATCAACCCGTTCTTTGATGCCGTCTCGCCCTATGAGGTTTACTTTGCCACGGGAGACGAGAAGATCGATAACATGATTCACGAGGATTATATCGCCTTCTCTCAGGGCGACAGCATCTGGCTGATCAACAGCGAGTATCTCAACAAGCATTTCAAGGGCGACAGCAAGCACCTGAACGGTTTTGCTCCCGTGTTTTTCAACCAGAAGACTGCTTGTGTCGTGGCCCATGCACCGCTCAGTGTCAAGGATATCCTCTTTGGCACCAATGCCGACGGTGTCACGTCGTTCACCCCTGTCTACTACAACATTGATTTCTTGAATCAGCGGGTGCGCAGGGTGAACAGTGACTACCTGAGCGAACTGCTAGAGGACTATCACGACCTGCAGATGCGCTACGAGGGCATGAAAGACTACAAGAAGGACTACATCATCGAGGACTATTACTTCAAGTATATTGACCGTGCCAGCGAAGACTTCATGCACCCCAATATACTCGATCTGGTGGAATAATGATGGAGAGCTGCCGCCATTGGTTATGATGAAACAAAAAGGAATGCGATATCTGGCAATCATCGTCCTAGGACTGATGTCCCTGGCGGCTGCAGCCAACGAGCAGCCGATGGACACCGTGTGCTTCTATATCAACTGGGAGCAGATGATGGATAATGAGCCCGAATACGTCTTCTATGGCTCCGACATGATTGAGTATAGTATCATGGACGTGGCATTCTGTGTCAAGGAGCCCGATATTCAGCAAGTCATGAATACCGCCGTGGCGGCATCGCTGGGCGACAGCATCTGGCTGATCAACACTCGATATCTGCTCGGCTATTTCAAGGGTGTAAAGTATGCCGATCGCAGCTATGTCCCTCTGGTTTTCACCGACAAGATTGCATACATCAGCCTCTACTCAGATTTCCCTGAAATTAAAGCCGAAAATTATTATCTTGACTTCAAGAACCGTGAGTTGCTCAAGGTGGACAGCAACGTCCTGAGCAGCCTGCTGGAGGATTACCACGACATGCAGATGCGCTACGAGGGCATGAAGGATTACAAGAAGTACCACATCATCAACGATTTCTTCTTGCGCTATGTGCACCGTGCGAGCGCCGACCCCATGAAGCCCAACATTCTTGACTTGGTTGATCAAGACGGGCTATAAAAATGATATCAACGAAATGATGACAATCAAACGCATAGCGATCGCTTTTATATTGCCGGCTCTGCTGGTGCTGGCCTCGTGTTACAGAGGTGGGCAGCAGGCCACTGCCGACACCCCTGCCGCAGTGCAGGACTCCGTGATTACTACGGCCCGGCTGCTGACGATGCAGCGCACGGCACAATATACCCTGGTCTCGATCGGCGACCCGTGGAAGGGTGGGGTGCTGCACCGCTACGTGCTGGTGCCGCGTGATTCGGTGCTGCCCGACGATCTGCCCGAGGGCACCGTCGTGCGCACGCCAATCTCCAGGGCGTTGGTCTATTCGTCGGTCCACACCAGCCTGCTCAATGAGCTGGGAGCGATAGATGTCGTCCACGGTGTGGTCGACAAGCAGTACTTCACCGACTCGATTATTCCTGCCGGCGTGGCTGCGGGGCGCATCGCCGACTGTGGCAACTCGATGAATCCCACCGTCGAGCGGGTCATCGACATGCAGCCCGATGCCATCCTGCTATCGCCCTATCAGGATGCCAGCTACGGACAGATTGCCAAGCTGGACATCCCCCTGATCGAGTGTGCCGACTATCTGGAGTATGATCCGCTGGGACGCGCCGAGTGGGTCAAGTTCTACGGCGAGCTGGTAGGCCGTCGTGAGGCTGCCGACAGCCTCTACAATGCCGTTGTCGCAGCCTACAACGACATGAAGCGGAAGGCCGCTGCTGCCTCCTCTCACCCCACTGTGGTCACCGAGATGGTCATCAGCGGCGTGTGGAACCTGCCCGGGGGCAGGAGCTATATGGCCCGTATCATCGCCGATGCCGGCGGACGATACCTCTGGGCCGACGACAAGAACACGGGTTCGCTGGCACTCGATTTCGACCAGGTGCTGGCTGTGGCTCACGATGCCGAATACTGGTTCATCAAGTGGACCAACATCAATTCGCTCAAGGACCTGCAGGGTGCCTACGACCTGAACAAGGAGATGGCCGCATTCCAGAATGGACGCGTGTATGTCTGCGATACCGACAAGACACATTTCTTTGACCGCATCCCGTTCCACCCCGAGGTGCTCCTGCGGGAGTTTGCCGCAATCATGCATCCCGAACTATTCCCCGGTTTCACCAATCAGATGTATCACCACATTGACTGACGCCCCGATGACATATCGCCGCTACGCTGTCACGCTCATCGTGTTGACGCTGCTGTTGGCGCTGTTGGCGCTGGCTTGTCTCGTGTTTGGCTCGGTTGATATCCCCGTCGGCAAGTTGGTCGACATCCTCGCGGGGAAGGGGAGTGGCAACAAGGCGTGGGACGTCATCATCCTGCAGTCGCGCATCCCCATGATTGCCACGGCTGCACTGGCAGGCGCCGCATTGTCGATTTCGGGTCTGCTGCTGCAGACGACGTTCAACAACCCGCTTGCCGGCCCGTCGATACTCGGTGTCTCGTCGGGTGCCGGACTGGGTGTCGCCATCGTCATCCTGGCCATGGGCGGCTCGCTGGGCGGGCTGCTGGGAGAGAACGTGGGCAGTTACCTGGCCATCCTTGTGGGGGCGTTGCTGGGCGCTGCTGTGGTGCTGATTGTGCTCATCGCCTTCTCGGCCATCGTGCGCAGCAACACCATGTTGCTTATCATTGGCATCCTGGTGAGCTACCTCACCTCGAGCGTCGTGCAGCTGCTCAACTCGGTGGCTACCGAGGAGGGCGTTCACAATTATGTGGCTTGGGGATTTGGTAACTTCTCGGGCGTGAGCACGGCCCAGATGCCGGTCTATGCCTCGATTATCATCCTGGCACTCATCGGCTCGCTGCTGATGGTCAAGCCGCTCAATGCCCTGCTGCTGGGGGCACGCTATGCACGCAACCTGGGCATCAACGTGTCGCGCACGCGCAACATCCTGCTGCTCATCACCGGCATCTTGACGGCAGTGGTGACAGCCTTCTGCGGGCCCATCGGTTTCATCGGCCTGGTGGTGCCTCACATTGCGCGCATGTCGTTGGGTACGAGCAATCATGCCCGACTGGTGCCCGCGACCATCCTGGCCGGAGCCGACATCGCATTGTTGTGCGCGCTGGCCAGCGTGAGCAATCCTCACGGCATCATCCCCATCAATGCCATCACGCCAGTGATAGGCGTGCCCATCATCATGTATATCATCCTTAACCGTCGTCGCATCCAATACTTTAACTGATCACATGAACAACGATAATGCCATCTTCACCACCCACGACCTTGCGGTTGGTTATCGCAACGGCAAGAACACTGTCACCCTGCTCAACGGGCTGAACCTCACGCTCAATGCAGGCCGGCTCGTGGCCCTGTTGGGCCAGAACGGCGCCGGGAAATCGACCCTCTTGCGGGCCCTCACCTGTGACGAGCGCCCCTTGCAGGGATCAATTATGGCCGGTGGCAAGAATCTGCTCGAGATGAGTCAGAAGGACCGCTCCCGCCTCATCGGCCTTGTCTCGACCGAACGCATCCAGGCTGGTGCCCTCACCGTGACCGAACTGGTCGGACTGGGCCGCCAGCCCCACACGGGTTTCCTGGGCCGTCTTGACGACGAGGACCGTGAGATTGTTCATCAGTCGATGGTTGATGCTGGCATCATCGGCAAGGCGGGCGAATACATGGCTTCGCTCAGCGATGGCGAGCGCCAGAAGGCCATGATTGCACGGGCACTGGCCCAGCAGACGCCCATCATCATCCTCGACGAGCCCACGGCTTTCCTGGATGTGGCCAGCCGCATCGAGACGATGCGCCTCTTGCAGACCCTGGCTCACGACCGCGGCAAGGCCGTCCTGCTCTCCAGCCACGACATCTCACAGTCACTCATGCTTGCCGACCAGTTGTGGCTCATCACCACCGACCGCCAAGTCCTCACCGGCACCCCTGCCGACCTCATCAAGTCCGGCGCCATGGATCACCTCTTCGAGAACCGCTCCATCCATTTCAACCCCCAGATCCTCGACTACTCCTTCTGATAAGAACTGCTGCCTATTCCTCCCCCGCCTCGAGGGGAGGTGTCACGAAGTGACGGATGAGGGGGAGAGATTTGCGCATTGTGTTACTGTTTTCGGTAAGGAAAAGCGTTGTCTCGCGATGGCTGGTCGTCCTGCTGGTAAATGTCTGAATATAATTGAATTAAGTCGTGCTTTTTGCCTCGCTAAGGGTCACTTTGTGGGCCGAAAATTTGGTCATTTAAAATCTTTTCTATAACTTTGCGGTGTACAAACCAATTACTAACAACTTATGCTAAGACGATTTTTTTTAGCGCTTGCTGTTGTAATTGCTGTGTCTGCCGTGGGGCAGGAATTTAAACTGCATGCCACCAAATATCACCCTGGACAGGGTGGTGCTGGTTGGGTAACAGCAAGTGGAGACCGAATCAATTATGATAAGTTGAAAAACTATCAGATTCGATGGGTCGCTCTCTCGCATGACATGTTTAACCAACATGGCTTCAAAATGGGCGACGTAATCATTGTGGAGAGTGAGACCAACCCCGCCATCAACGGCGAGTGGGTGGTAAAGGACAAGATGTCCAAACGGTTGCGCAAGCGCATCGACTTCCTCACTCCGCGAGGTGACAAGTACAACTTCCGCAACGGGTCGGTCACCATTCGCAAGAAGAAAAACGATTGAACTACAGGTGCCCTCGATTGACGTGGGTATCCTGATCGGAGAAATGAAAGATGACGAGACAGATTACCTCTGCCTCGTCATCTTCTATAAGGTGCGGCACACCACGGGGGTGAATCAATCGTCGGTGATGGGGAAGACGGCCTTGTGCTTGTTCAGGGCCTTGAGGGCGGCCTGAATGGTCGCGTCGTTGCGGTTAAGGATAGGATAGTAGGCCTCGATGCCAAAGGTGTCGCGGGCAATGAACGCCTTCAGGTAGGTGACAATCAGGTCCTGGGACTGATTGATGTAATACCAGCGTGGCGCCACATCGTTGCTGGCGGCAAAGTCGACAAAGTCCTTGAGCATGGCATCGTCGCTGGGTGCTGTGCGCAGGAACTGGTTATAGTCGGCCATCTGGGACAACGTGCTGCGGTGGTGGTTGCAGTAGTCAAACGAATATCGCTGCAGCAATCCGGCATTGAACACGTCGATGAAGTAGCTGGTGATGCCGCTCGTGTCGCGGGCCACAAAGATGTCGGGGACGATGCCTCCGCCACCATACACGGTGCGCCCGTGCAAGGTGGAGAATACCTGGCTCTTGTCAATCTTCATGCTGTCGCGGCTGTACAGCTCACCATGGTTGTATCGGTCAATCAACTCCTTCTCGTAGTTGAGCATGCCTTCCTTGTAATCCTTCTGGATACAGCGTCCGCTGGGCGTGTAGTAGCGCGCTGTGGTCAAGCGAATGGCGCTGCTGTCGGGGAGAATGAACTCCTTCTGCACCAGGCCCTTGCCAAATGAGCGGCAACCAACAATCAGGCCGCGGTCGTTGTCCTGGAGCGCTCCGGCAAAAATCTCGCTGGCGCTGGCGCTGAACTCGTCGATGAGCACGGCGACCTCGGCGTCCTGGAACGAGCCGTTGCCGTCGCTCCACACCTCGCTGTCGTCGCGCTTGTAGCGGCCCTTGGTGAACACGATGGGCTCGTCGGCAGGCAGGAACTCGTTGACCATGAGCACGGCCATCTCCATGAACCCGCCGCCGTTGCCGCGCAGGTCGATCATGTAGCGCTTGGCGCCCTGTTCTTGCAGGCTGGCCATGGCGGTGATGAACTCGTCATAGGTGTGGCGGCCAAACTGGTTGATTTTGATGTAGCCGGTGTTCTTGTCGAGCATGTAGTGGGCGTCGACGGTGTTGACGGGAATGTCGCCGCGGGTGACGGTGAAGGTGAGCTCCTTGCTGGTATTCTGTCGCTTGATGCCCAGCTTCACGCTGGTGCCTTTGGCGCCACGTATGCGTTTCATGACATCGGCGCTGGTGACTTTCTCGCCAGTGGCGATGGAGTCGTCGATCATGACAATCTTGTCACCGGCCATGATGCCGACCTTCTCACTGGGGCTGCCGGGAATGACCTCGACCACGCCGATGGTGTCGTTGACTATCAGGAAAGAGATGCCGATGCCGCTGAACGAACCGTTCAGGTCGTCGGTGGCGGCCTTGAGGTCCTCGGCACTGAAGTAGCTCGTGTGAGGGTCGAGCTGACTCAGGATTTGAGGAATGCTCAACTCGATGAGGTCCTTGAGGTTGGTCGTGTCGACATAATCCTGGGCGATAAGGTTCAGGATGGCGTTGAGCTTGCGGTCGTTCTCGGCAACAGGCTTGTTGGCCGTGAAGCGGCTACCGATAAAGATGCCCACTACCACTGCCACTGCGATGGCAAGCGGTAACCAGATGGGTTGACGTGTGGACTTCTGTTTCATGATGTGGGTGTGGATTGTGCCTGATTAATGTTGTGTTGATAGATAACTGGCTACTTTGTGATAATGGCTCTCGGTGTTGTCGAGCGTGATGGGCACCTGATGGTACTCGCCCTCGCGCTTCCACAGGTGTATCACCTCGATGCCGGCGCGGCACAGCAGGTCCACGCCATCGTGCATGCGGTAGTACTCGCCAAACACGACGCGCCTGATGCCTGCCTGGATGATGAGCTTGCTGCACTCCATGCAGGGCGATGTGGTGACATAGAGCGTGGCTCCGTCGCTGCTGTTGTTGCTGCGGGCAACCTTGGTGATGGCGTTGGCCTCGGCATGCAGTACATAGGGCTTGGAGTGGTCGGCGTCCTCTTCACACACGTTCTCAAAACCCGACGGCGTGCCGTTATAGCCGTCACTGATGATCATCTTGTCCTTGACCAGCAAGGCTCCCACCTGGCGGCGGCGGCAATAGGAATTCTCGGCCCAGATCTGTGTCATGCGCAGGTATCGGGAGTCGAGCAGCAACTGTTTTTTCTCGCGAGCGTCCATTATTTGTCGTTTTAAACTGCAAAGTTAATGTTTTTTTTACCGGCAATGGCAATTGGACGGCTTTTTCTATTGCAGTTTGGCATAATTTTTGCTTAAACTTGTTGAAGGAGGCTTGATGAACAGACTAAAATTGTAAAAAAACAATAAGAAGACGGCAATTATAGTTAAATCTTATGAAGCCCAGGCAACATTATCAGCTTTGTTGCGTCTATAATATAATGAAATCGTGAAATGAACGTGTAACATCCATTTATTTGATACAGTAATATGAAGAAGAATCTTTTGATGTCGACTATGCTGGTGGGTCTGATGCTCGTCAGCAGCTGTGCAAGCAAGAAGGATCTTGAATCCTGCCGAGAGAATAACCTGAAGTTGCTTAACTCCAACAAGGAGATGAGCATGAACTTCCAGCAGACGCGCGAACAACTGGCTGCTGCCAACGCGCGTGTGGCGTCGCTCGAGGAGCAGTTGGCTCAGGCCAAGGCCGACTACCACTCACTGCAGCGCTCACTGGACAAGAGCCTGGTAAACTCCAGCCAGAGCAATATCTCAATCGAGAAGCTGGTAGACCAGATCAACGAGAGCAACCAGTACATCCGTCACCTGACCGACCTTAAGACCAAGAGCGACTCGCTCAACATGGCCCTGACCAACAAGTTGACACGCTCGCTGTCCAAGGAGGAGCTCAAGGACGTGGATGTCCAGGTGCTCAAGGGCGTGGTGTATATCTCGCTGGCCGACAACATGCTCTACAAGAGCGGATCGTATGAGATCAGCGACCGTGCCGCCGAGACCCTGTCCAAGATAGCCAAGATCATCAACGACTATGCTGACTATGACGTGCTCATCGAGGGTAATACCGATGACGTGCCCATCAAGCGTGAGAACATCCGCAACAACTGGGACCTCTCGTGTCTGAGGGCTTCGTCGGTCGTTCAAGCCCTGCAGACCCAGTATGGAGTGGATCCCAAGCGACTGACCGCTGGCGGTCGTGGCGAGTACAACCCCCTGGCTGGCAACGACACCGCCATAGGCAAGCAGCGCAACCGCCGCACCCAGATCATCATCACGCCCAAGCTCGAGGAGTTCCTCGAACTCATTGACGATGCGCCCGAGGATTGATGAGTGCAGCAGCAATGTGGTATTGATATAAAAAAGCAAGTCCTTGACATCAAGTCAAGGGCTTGTTTTAACTAATTAACCTTCTAATACCATTAACATAAACCTTAAACTTTTGGAAAATTTACCCGTCTCACGACGCTCAAGTTTCCATAATCTTAAAAACTAATACCATGAAAACCATTGCAAATATAAAGCCTTTTGTTTTTTGCTACCTAATAATTCATCAAAAAAATGCTTGTTTTTAACACAAATTAGCAGAAAACGGCAAAAAATCATTGAAATATCATAAAAATACACCCAAAAAACTTCACTTTGATATGGTGTTTGCAAAAAACAAACTGATTGCACCGTCATCCTTGCAGTGGAGTGATTGTGCAATCAGTTAGCGTAGGTTGGATGCAGGATATGCAGCCGGTGAATCTCTATTGTTGCTCCAGAGGCTTGTCGGCTGTGAAGGCGTTCCAGCCCTGGGCTCGTATCTCTATTTCCTGATCATCGCGAGTGACCATATAGGCTCCCATGTCGGGTTTGGTAATACGGCCGATGAGGCGGGCCGTCTTCATGCGTGCCACCTTGTCATGGTCGGCCAGGGGTACGGTAAACAGCAGCTCATAGTCCTCGCCGCCGTTCATGGCAGCGGTGACCAGGTTCATGTTCAGCTCCTCGGCCATCAATGCCGTCTGGTAGTCGATGGGGATGCGGTCTTCATAGACCCGGCATCCCACGCCCGAATCCTTGCAGATGTGCAACAGCTCGCTCGACAGGCCGTCGCTCACGTCCATCATGGCAGTGGGACGAAGGCCCAGCTCGTGCAGTTCGTTGATGACGTCTCGACGGGCCTCGGGCTTGAGCTGTCGCTCGATGATGTACTCCTTGCCAGAGAAGTCAGGCTCAAAGTCCTTGTCCTTCATCTGGGCGCTCACCTGGCGCTCGCGCTCCAGCAGTTGCAGGCCCATGTAGGCCGCTCCCAGGTTGCCGCTGACGCAGATCAGGTCGGTGTCGCGTGCCCCGGTGCGGTAGACAATGTCGTCCTTAGCGGCATCGCCCAGGCATGTCACGCTGATGATGAGACCTGTCATCGATGCGCTGGTGTCGCCACCCACGAGGTCGACGCCATAGTGCTCACAGGCGATGCGCATGCCCTCATAGAGCTGCTCGATGTGCTCCAGCGTGAAGCGCTTGCTGATGCCGAGCGAAACGGTGACCTGACGGGGGGTGCCGTTCATGGCATACACGTCGCTCAAGTTCACGACTATGGCCTTGTAGCCCAGGTGCATCAGCGGCACATAAGTGAGGTCGAAGTGTATGCCCTCGAGCAAGAGGTCGGTGGTGACCAGGGTCTCGCGGTCGTTGCCGTAGTTGATGACAGCGCAATCGTCACCCACGCCGCGGCGTGTCGACTGGTTGCGTACAGGAAAAGAGCGAGTGAGGTGCTCGATGAGCCCAAACTCGCCAAGTGTCGAAATCTCGGTTTCTTTCATGCTGGTCTTTACTGGGTTGAGGCTGATTAAAGCTCCTCAAAGCGGTTGATCATTTCCCTGACAAGCATGGCCATGATGGGCTGTGCCGCTGCTGCGGCGCGCTGCACTTCCTCGTGTGAGGCGCGCTCCACTGCACCCTCGACGCCCAGGTCGGTGATGATTGAGATGCCGAAGACCTCGATGTCGCCATGGCGTGCCACGATGACCTCGGGCACGGTGCTCATGCCGACGGCGTCACCACCGATGCGCCAGAAGTAGCGGTACTCGGCCGGGGTCTCAAAGGTGGGGCCCTGAGTGCCCACATAGACACCCTCCATGAGCCTGATGCCTTTTTCCTTGGCGATCTCACGGGCCATCTGTATCAGGCGGGGGCTATAGGCATCGACCATTGCCGGGAACCGTGGGCCCAGCTCATTGATGTTCTTGCCATGGAGCGGATGCTCGGGGAAGACGTTGATGTGATCGGTGATGACCATCAGGTCGCCGACCTTGAAGTTGGGGTTCATGCCGCCCGATGCATTGGAGACGAACAGCGTCTTGATGCCGATGGCCTTCATCACGCGTACCGGGAAAGTCACCTCCTGCATGGAGTAGCCCTCGTAGTAGTGGAATCGTCCCTGCATGGCCATGATGTATTTATTGCCCAGGGTGCCGAAGATGAGGCATCCCTTGTGTCCCTCGACTGTCGATACTGGGAAGTTAGGCACCTCGGTGTAAGGGATTTCCACCTCAATATTGATATGGTCGACGACGGCTCCCAGGCCGCTGCCCAGAATGATGGCGGTCTTGGGTAATTTGTTGTTGACCCTTCTCTTGATGAAGTCGCTGGTTTCTTGAATCTTTTCCAGCCAGTTGATTTCTTGTGCCATAAAGTTATCCTTTCTTTTTAAAGATTGTTCTTGTGTAAGTGGTTAATGATATCAGGTCGCCAGATTCTGGCCTCCCTGATTCTCGATGCGGTGGATCAGTTCCTCGATGAAGTTGGAACTTTCCATTTCCAGAAATCCCACCCTCATGGGAATGTAGTAGATGACGTTGCGCTTGGTGGGCGGGAAGTAGGGATTGGTGACGATGCGCACGGCGTCCTTCTCGGTGGTGATGATGAACTTGCGCTTGCCCTTAAGGCCCTTGAACACTCTGAAAATGTCGGCAAAGTCGCGACGAGTGAAGAAGTGGTGGTCGTCGAAGTGCATCACCTTGACCTGGGCGGGGAACGACCGCAGATAGCGCACCAGCGGCTTGGGGGTGGCAATTCCCGTCAAGCACAGCACGGCGTCGTCGTTGTGAAGCCATTGCAGGGATGTGAGCTGCGGAGACTGTATGGGGAATACCGGCCTGGGATCGGCATAGCGGATGTTGCTGAAGAACAGTTCCTGGGAAGGCGGTGGGAACATGTATTGCTCCAGGTTCTTCTTCATCATCCGTCGGTCCATGGGATTGAGGTCGGTGGGACACTTGGTGACCACCACAAAGTCGCATCGCGTGAGACTGGATGGCGGCTCTCGCAATGTGCCCAGTGGCATCAACCTGTCGTCATAACACGGACGGTTGAAGTCCATCAACAGGATGTTGACCTTGGGCTTCACGTAGCGGTGCTGGAATCCGTCGTCAAGCAGGATGAGGTTGATGTCGGGGTCGATGCGCAGCAACTCGCGTATGCCCTTGCGACGGCTCTCGCACACGGCCAGAGTGACCACACCGCTGTACTTGCGGTAGATCTGGTACGGCTCGTCGCCGATTTCGCGAGGTGTCATGCTCTCGGTGGCCAGGATAAACCCCTTGGTCTTGCGCTTGTAGCCGCGGCTGAGCACGGCCATGTGGTATCGCCGGCACAGGGCGTCGATGATGTATTCCACATGCGGAGTCTTGCCCGTGCCGCCCACGGTGATGTTACCCACCGACACGACGGGCACGTCAAACTCCTCGTGTGGCAGCACGCCCATGTCAAAGGCTGTGTTGCGGAGCCACACTGCTGCACCATAGGCCCATGAGAATGGTGTCAGCAATGCGTCCATGATGGATTTGCGTTGCTCTTTGTTCAGTATCTTGGATAGGTCAATGCTCATGGAGACTAAGACTTGATACCTTGTTCTTGATTAAAAATGTTGTGTTAATCTACTATAATAATAGATGTTCGGGCTGCTGTGTTGTGGTTGCCATCAGAGGCAGATTTGCTGCTCGGGCATGATGCACAGGATGCGGTCACGGCCCAGAATGCGCTGCAACTGCTTGTGCCAGTCATAGAGCACTCCCATCTCGCCCTGCAGTCGGGCCTCGTAGCGGCTGACCATGTAGTTGTTGAGCAAGTTGGTGAACGGGTCCTCGATGGCGGGATAGTTCTGGGTGCTGTAGTTGTCGCCCAACTTGGCCTTCTTGGCTACCCATGCCGCAGCCTCGGCAATGCCGCCGAACTCGTCGACCAGGCCTATTTGCTTGGCTGTTACACCGTCCCACACGCGGCCCTCGGCAATCTTCTTGATGGAATCCTGGCTCACGTGGCGGCCGTCGGCGCAGCGCTTGGTGAACAGTTCATATCCCTGATTGACCATGTTCTGCAGTGCTGCGAGCTGTGCTGGGGTGAGTTTCTTGCCCATAGCGGCCATGTCGGCATTCTCGTTGGTCTTGACCGAAGCCATGTGCACGCCCAGCTTGTTCTCGATGAGTTCATTCAGTGACGGAATCATGCCGAAGATGCCAATCGAACCCGTGATGGTCGTGCGCTCGGCAAAGATGCGGTCGGCGCCGCATGAGATATAGTAACCGCCCGATGCGGCATAGTCGCCCATCGACACGGCGACGGGCTTGCCAGCAGCCTTGAAGTCCTGGATAGCTTTCCATAACTGCTCGCTGCCAAAGGCGCTGCCGCCAGGTGAGTTCACCCTGAGCACCATGCCCTTGACGTTGTCGTCTTCCTTGAGGTCATAGATGGTGCTGCTCAACTCGTCGCTGTTGATGCCCTCTTCGCTGGACCCAAGGCTGCTGCTGCCGTCAATCTCGCCCACGGCATAGACCACGGCGATGTGATTACCGCTAGCTGCTTCCTCAAGGTCGTCGGCGATGTCTCCGCAGTAGACGAAGTTCAGGTCATCAGGCTTGTCGGCCTTGGTGCGAGCACACAGGACGTTATACATCTCCTCCTTGTATAACAGCTTGTCGACGAGCTTCTCTTTGACAAGCCGATCAGCCTCGAAGGTGAGGACTACACTATCGGCCAGTGAGTTAAGCGCTGCGCTGGTCATCTTGCGGTCGGCTGCGATGCTGTCACGTATGGCGCTCCAGATGGCGCCCATGTAGTGCTGCTGCTGCAGCTTGTTGGCCTCGCTGATGTCCTCGAGCATGTAGGGCTCGACGGCGCTCTTGAACGAGCCCACGCGGATGACCTGCATCTCAACGCCTACCTTGTCGAGCAGCTTCTTCATGTAAGGAGTTACCGATGCCATGCCGTGGATGTCTACCGAGCCGACGGGGTTCAGGTAGATGCTGTCGGCAACGCTGGCCAGATAGTAATCGGCCTGGTTGATGCCTTCGTAGCCGTAGGCCAGAATCCACTTGCCGCTCTTCTTGAAGTCCTTCAAAGCGTGGCGTATGGCCTCAAGCGTGGCGGGTGCAGCGCTCACGCCGTTACACTTGATGAAAATACCGTCGATGTTCTTGTCGTCGGCAGCCTTCTTGATGCCGTCAATCATTGTGTTCATTCCCATAGATGTGGGAATTCCGTCGCCCTGCAGGAGCGTCATCATGTCGAGAGCGTCAGCACCGTCGCGCTCGCTGATGGGGGTGCCCAGGTCAAGGGTGAGGATAGAGTGTTTGGACACTGTAGCCTTCTTGCTGCCCATGTCCATCGATCCCATGATTGCAAAACTCATGATGATGGTCGAGAGCATAAAAAACATGAACGCCAAAAATGCGCCCACAAACGAGCCGCACACGATCAGTAAAAATTTCTTCATCATAGCTGTATAGTATTTTGGTTTTTGCTCTATATAATTCAAACACAAATGTTTATCGTTCTGTGGCTGACTGTTTGCAGCAGTTGCCATTTACTCTAACTTACAAAGGTAACTCATTTTCCCGACAAATGACCAAATTTCCCCGCTATTTTCTCGTTTTTTTTTTTCGAGATAGTTTGAATTAGCTACAATTATGTTTGTATCATGACAAGGGGAATATTGTAGCCGACAAAAAACCACTAGCGGCTTTTGCTGGTAGTGGTTATTGAAATGGTTACAAGTGCTTCATGTGAATTTCAATGGAGGAACAGGAAAACCGTTATTCTCATAAAAATATCGGCGTCTTTCCTCGAGAATTCGCATCACTTCGTTGCGATTATACAATGAGAATTTATAAGCCTTGCGGTCGTTAAAGTAGATTGTTAGAAATGTAGGGAATGTTTTCTCATAACCGCAGATGCTACGGATGTCCCATGCCTTCAAGCTGGTGTCTCCGAAATTGATTGCATGAGCCTTGAAAAGCAGTTGATCGGCTGTAATGGTAATCTGTCCCCCTTGTGCAATTACCGATTCACACAGGCTGGCTAAGAATGTGCGTGGAACTGTCATCGCGTTGAAGCCAGTTTGATGACTTGTGTTACCTTGATTGAGGAGAGATGGCGGTGGGGGCGGCAACTCTGTGTAATTGTGCATTTTTTTCCCAAGCACAGCTTCACTGGTTGAACCGTCATCAGGCAATGGTGGCGGTGGCGGCGGTAATTCTGAGTCGTCCTTGTCCTTAAGCTCTTTCTTCTTATCGACGTCTTGTTTGTTAATTGTATTGACTTGATCGTCCTCGTTGTTGCTTGGGACGATTTCTTTCTCTTCTATATCATCATCGTCCAATGGCGTGGGAAGCTGTGGCGGTGGCGGTGGCAAAAAGTCAAATTGATCGATAGTACTGATGATTGAGTTGATCAGTTGGTTGAACTTGTATGGATTTCGTTCGTTTGCAAAATAACTCTCATGACTGATATCAACGAGGTCTAATTGTACCTGATAGTTGTAATCGCTATTGTCAAGCTTGATGGGAAGGATGGTTTTTCGATATTTAACAGCAATACCTATTTCCTTCGTCGCCCAGATGGAACCTCTTGATGCTGTAGACGAGAAGTATAATACCACCTTGGACGCGATGATTGCTCTAACAATCTGGGATTTGAACTTTGAACCAATTGAACTGCCAGTCAAGTCAATCCAGACTTTGTAACCCTTACTCAGCAGGGCATTAGCAAACTCATCAACGACAGGGGCGTCGGATCTTGAGTAACTGATGAAAACATCATATTCCATAAAGCCAATAGATTGAAGATAATTTGCTTAGGCTCCGCCGGCAAGACTGATGATCAAGAAAACAATTGCAGCAATGATAGAATAAATAGACCATTTCTTGGTATCATCGGCTGCTTTCTGGGCGCCTGCATAATCACCGGAATTATAGAGTTGGCTCACTTTTGATGACAGGACAATGGCATAAATGCCGATAGGTGTGCACATCAATATGGCAATGATTGCCCATACTAAATTGTTATCTGGCATCTTGCTGTTAATATTGCCGTTATTGCCTGGTTGTTGCTGGGGCTGGATGGGCTGATTCAATGGCCGAACATGTGGTTGCTGCCCTTGAAATGGTTGTTGAAATGGCGCTTTTGGTTGACCTGAATAATAGGTGGATTGTCCCGTTTGTTGAAAAAGGGCTATCAATTCAGGTACTTGGCCAGCTACTTGCCATTCTTTCATTCCTTGGGTCCAAACGTAAGTTTCAGGAGTTACCCCTAAGGATTGAAGCATGGATGCATCAACTGGACCCTGTTGTTGATGCTGTGCATCTAGGTAATAGTACTCGCTCATAACGATATATGACTTAAAAAGGATTAATGAGTGCTAATAATACTTGCAAAAGTAATGAATTTTTTAAACATAAAAAAATATTGATAACATTTTGGCATTGCGAGTGCCTGTTATTTTCGCATTTGTCATGTGCAGCTGGGTTCATCGGGGTGCCTGAAGAAGTAATGGTGGGCCCAGAGGGCGATGGCCAATGTGATGACGAGGCTACCGATGGCAAGCCAGGGGAATGCACCGTCGGCCGGTAGGCCGATGGTGTTGCCAAAGTCGTGTGGTATCACGCCCTTATTCTCGAGGTAGGCCGACACGACGACAGTGCTGTTGTTGAGCGTGTGGGCAATAATAGGAACCCACAGGCTGCGTGTCCACACCAGCAAGTAGCCGAGCCACAGGCCGATGAGCATGCGCGGCAGGAAGCCGTAGAACTGCATGTGGATTGCGCTGAAGACGATGGCAACAATCCATACCACGGCATGTGTGCCCAGCCGGCTGTCCTGCATGGTGCGTAACATGGCGCCTCGAAAGAGTATTTCCTCGCTCAGCCCAGCCATGAGTCCGATGACAAACAGCCTGGTGAGCAGCTCGCCCACGCTGTTGAACTGAAGCAAGTCGCGGGTGATGTCGGCTGCGGCGTCCTCCGAGGCTCGCATCAATTGCTCGACGCCGCTCATCCACGACGGCAGCGACATCGACTCGTTGACGGCAACCAGCCAGTTCATCGCAGGCAATGACACGACAAACACGGCCAGGACCACCAGCATGGCCCTCCAACCGGGGGCGCGGTCGAGATACATGACGTGAAGCGGCCTGCGGTAAAAAATTCCCATAGCTATCACTGCAGGCACGATAAATGCCAGCACGTCTTGAATGGTGAGCATGGTCAGCATGCCGGCGTGGGCCATCATGATGACGTCAGTCAATATTGATACTGCAATCAGCCCAAGCCCCATCAGGCTAAGCAGCACGATGAGCCTCGTCCCCAGTTTCATGTGAGTCTTACGTTCCATGATTCTTTACTTTGATTGGTGCCGATAGTGGACGGCGTGTTTTTTTTGTCATGCAAAATTAAACAAAAATCTTTTTATCGAGTCTAAAAGGCAAAACATTAATCAATCAAAACCTCTAGATATGATGAAGAAATTATTACTGGCGCTTGGCGCGATAATGACGATGAGCCTTTGTGCCTCGGCACAAAGCACGACAGGAAGCGGTGAAGATGAGACCGGCGACGTGCAACTGCAACTGATCTCGCCGGCTGAACCCGTTCAAGAGACAGCCAAGGAAATCAAGGAACGCGAGAAACGTCTGCGTGAGCTCAATGACGACATGGCCTATGCCAAGGCGGCTAACTCGATTCGCCGCGGATACTTTGTGCTTGTTGCCGACAACATCCAGCTCGGCAAAATGGGCTATCGCCGTTATGATATCAGCAACAATTCCAACTTTGTGCTGGTGCAGAACGAGGACGGTATCGTGCAATATGCCCTGAACAACGGTGTGGCTGGAGCCAATGGCCTGGGGGGATGGACTGGCTCGGGCACGGTGCGCAATAAGCGAGTGAAATTTGAAGACAATGGTGACGTGTTCGTCCAGTATGTCTTGATGGGACCTGGTGTCAATGTCCATGTCTCCATTACTCTGTATCACAACAGCAAGCGTGCCGTAGCTAACATCAGCGGAGGGCTCAATATCACCATGTATGGTGAAATCCTGCCCTATCGTGACAAGAAACACAGATGATTTCGCACCGCGAGATTTTATAAACGTAACGTGAGCCGGTAATAGATGGTAGCCCCTCATGTGGGCAATACACCGTGCGCCCTGCATGCCTCACCGGCGGCTCCTGCGGGGCGCACTTGTTGTGTCGTTACGGTAATGAATTGATTTGGAGACGGGGTCGAGACCCTTATCGGTGGCAGCAACAGGGCAGCAGGGGCAGCAACTGTCGCTCAAAAATGGATCGCTCGACGATGCGGTAATGCGGCCCATAGGCATTGCGGTAGTCGGGTGAGTGGCTGATGGCATAAGCTCCCCGTGCGAGGACGTCCTCGATGAACTGGCGGTCATCGTCGTAGTGGGCCAGGTTGAGGCCCATCTGGTCGATTGTGGCGACAATGTCATGCCACTGAGCCGACCAGCTGTCGACTGACGGCCGCACCTCGGCATTGGCACTGGCGATAAAGGCCTCACACAGGGCATCGGCGCTGATGTGTCCGTCGATAACGGCTCTAAGGCTCACGCGGACGTAATTCCCGTTGATTCCGCAGGGCTCGTAATACCAGGGCTGCAAGTCCTCGGCATTGACCATGGCAAGTTCCTGGTCGAGATAATGCTTGACCGATGCCGTGTCGGTCACCAGATGTTCTGCTCCCATATAATCCTGGAAACAGGACTTGTAAATGTCGAGCAACCGAGATTGCGGATATTGCTCCAGCATCGCAGTGACAAGCGACTCGACCCCTTGGCCGTACGTCACAATGCAGCTTGCAGCCATCAGTATTGCAGCCATGATTATTTTTCTCATAATTATTTCTATTGTTGAAATCGGTGGGATAGGGTAGGGTCACTCGTCGCCAAGCATGCCCAGAAACTGGTCCTCGTTGATGATTTCGACGCCCAGTTTGCGGGCTTTTTCAAGCTTGGCGGGGCCCATGTTCTCTCCGGCGAGAACGAAGCTTGTTGCACTCGAAATACTGCTCACGTTCTTGCCTCCGTTCTGCTCAATCATCGCCTTGTATTCCTCGCGTGAGTGCTTGGCAAACACTCCGCTGATCACCACCTTCTTGCCCAGCAATTTGTCGGTCTGCCCGGCTGTTTCCTCGTCGGTCAACGCCATCTGCAGTCCCGCAGCCCTGAGCCGCTCGACGATGTCGCGGTTGCGTTCCTGGGCAAAGAATTCCACGATTGATTGGGCGATTTTGGGCCCGATTTCGGGGATAGAGGCCAGTTGCTCGGCTGGCATCGACATCAACGTGTCGATGTCGCGTGTGTGTCGAGCGAGCACCTTTCCTGTCGTCTCGCCGACAAACGGGATGGACAAGGCAAAAATGACTCGGGCAAACGGCACGTGGCGGCTAGCCTCAATGCCCTTGAGGATGCGCTGTGCACTCTTTTCCTGGAATCGGTCCAGTGCGATGAGTTTGTCTGCCGTGAGTTCATAGAGGTCGGCCACGTCGTTCACCAGGCCGCTTTTGTTCAGGATGGCCGCCACTTCCTCACCGATACCGTCGATATTCATGGCATGACGGCCCACAAAGTGCTCGATGCGTCCGCATATCTGCGGCCCGCATCCCCACTTGTTGGGACATACCCATGCCGCCTCGCCCTCGATGCGCTGCAGTGCCGTGCCACAAGCGGGGCAATGCGTGACAAACGCGATGGGCTGGCTGCCGGGCTGGCGGCGTTTCTCGTCAACGCCCACGATTTTTGGGATGATTTCGCCCCCTTTTTCAACATAGAGCATGTCGCCGTCGTGGATGTCAAGCTGGCTGATGATGTCGGCGTTGTGTAACGACGCCCGCTTGACGATTGTGCCGCTGAGCAGCACCGGGTCCAGGTTGGCGACGGGTGTGATGACGCCGGTGCGCCCCACCTCGAAGGAGACAAACTGCAGCTTGGTGCACTCGCGCTCGGGTGCGAATTTGTAGGCAATGGCCCAGCGCGGTGACTTGGCCGTTGCTCCCAGATTGAGCTGCTGGCGCAATGAGTTGATCTTGAAAACAAGGCCATCGGTGGCCACCGGCAGCTTCTTGCGTTCGATATCCCACAGGCCGATGAAGTCTTTAACGGCATCGATGCTGGGCAGGATGGCCATCTCGCCGGTCTTGAATCCCCAGCGCTTGAGTGCCATGATGCTGTCGTAGTGGGTCTTGAAGGGCAGGTCGTCGCCCAGCAAGAAGTAGAAGATGGCGTCGAGCCCGCGGCGGGCTACTTCGGCACTGTTCTGCAACTTGAGCGTTCCGGCGGCGGCATTGCGCGGGTTGGCAAACAATGGCTCCTCGTTGAACTGGCGCTCGGCATTGAGCTTCTCAAAGCTCTGCCAGGGCAGCAGAATCTCGCCGCGCACCTCAAACTTGTCGGGCAGGTCGTCCACCCCGCTGATTTCGAGGGGAACACTCTTGATGGTGATGACATTGGCTGTCACATCATCACCCTGCACGCCGTCGCCGCGAGTGACGGCACGCACCAGCCGACCGTGCTCATAGGTTACCGATATCGATGTCCCGTCATACTTCATCTCGCCCACAATCTCGCTGGCCTCGCCGCCCAATCCGTCCTGGGCGCGGCGCAGGAAGTCTTGAACCTCATCGATGTTATAGCTGTTTGAGAGTGACATCATGGGCCGCTCGTGGCGCACCTGAGTGAACCCCTTGCTGATGTCGCTGCCCACGCGTTGGGTGGGGGAGAGCGGGTCTTGATACTGGGGGTAGTCACGTTCCAGGTCTTGTAACTCGCGCAGCAGGGCGTCAAACTCCTGGTCACTCACCGTGGGAGCGTTGAGCACATAATAATTATAGTTGTGGCGGTTGATTATCTGCCGCAATTCCTTGATTCGCTGTTCAAATAAGTCCATTGGTTAGTCGGTTCGCGTTAATTTGATGCGCTAAAGTAGTGATTTTTTCCTGATTTTGTGCACACCAACTCAAAAAATCACTAAATTTGCACTCTAAAATGAAGTATATATGAAGAGATTAATAAAATTCTTGACCACCTCGGCTGCCCTATTGCTGATTGTGGTGTCATCCACGGGATGTATTCGACAGAACTATCTCATGTTTGAAGACGGTGACTTTGATGGTATTGAGTTCTCGGACTACGACCTGATCCAGAATGCCGAATTGGACATGGATGACCTTGACCGGAATTGAAAGAATCATGCTCTGGTGTTCATTTTTAAAAAATGTTAAATAGCACGATTGGCTGAAAACGTGGACTTTAGTGATTTCCCTTTTGTCTACAATGTCGCTTTTTCTCGCTTTTTTAACATCGGCTTAACAATTATTGTTGTATATTTGCAGCCTATAATAACGCAACCATGCCCATGAATCATGTCATGGCTGGTGTAATAACTACTTAGTTAAAGATTTATGAACCTATTAGAGAATAAGTTAGCGCGATATCAAGAGCCGCAGAAGGCCAAGGCCGCCGGCATCTATCCCTATTTTCGCGCCATCTCAAGCGAACAGGACACCGAGGTGCTCATGAACGGAAACAAGGTGCTCATGTTCGGTTCCAACTGCTACTCAGGACTGGTCAACGATGAGCGCATCAAGCAAGCCGCCATCGAGGCCACACAGAAATATGGCACTGGATGTGCTGGCTCTCCCTTCCTTAACGGTACACTTGACCTGCACAAGGAATTGGAGCGCAAGCTGGCCGACTATGAGGGTAAGGAAGACGCGATGATCTACAGCACCGGATTCGGTGTCAATCTGGGCGTTATTTCTACGCTTACCGGTCGTGAAGACTACATCCTATGGGACGAGCAGGATCATGCCTCGATCATCGAGGGCCGTCGCCTGTCGTTCTCCAACTCCCTCAAGTATAAGCACAACGACATGGCGTCGCTCGAGGCTCAGCTCAAGAAGTGTGAGCCCGACCGTGTCAAGCTCATCGTGACCGACGGCGTCTTCTCGATGGAAGGCGACGTGTGCAAGCTCCCCGATATCGTGGACTTGGCCCACAAATACAATGCCAGCATTATGGTCGATGAGGCCCACGGCATCGGCGTGTTCGGCGAGGGCGGCCGTGGCGTGTGCGACCACTTCGGCCTGCGGGACGAGGTAGACCTGATCATGGGCACATTCTCCAAGTCGATTGCATCACTTGGCGGATTCATTGCCACCAGCAAGGTCATCACCAACTACCTGCGCCATCACTCGCGCAGCTACATCTTCACCGCCAGCATCACCCCAGCCTCGACCGCCGCGGCCATGAAGGCCATCGACATCCTGATTGCCGAGCCCGAGCGCCAGGAGCACTTGTGGAAAATCACCCACGAGGCACTGCAGGGATTCCGTGACATGGGATGCGAAATCGGACATACCGAGACGCCCATCATCCCCCTGTTCATCCGTGACAACAACAAGACCTTTGCCATCACGCGTGACCTGCTCAACGAGGGCATCTTTGTTAATCCTGTCGTCTCGCCCGCAGTTGCCCCCAACGACACGCTCATCCGCTTCAGCCTCATGGCCACACACACCCACGAGCAGGTGGCATTCGCGCTCGAGAAGATACGCAAGGTCTTCCGTG
>CAMJXD010000015.1 GCA_946409635.1 uncultured Prevotellaceae bacterium | reverse complement strand
TGACGTTGTCGTTCTCGCGGTCGTCGATGATGGGCTTCATGCACAGGTACTGCATGCCGCGTTCCTCAAAGTTGTAAGCCTGGGTGAGCAGCATGGCGGTCTTGGCCGACCCCATGGTGCCGTACTTGAAATATAATTTACCTACTCGGTTCATGTCGATAGCGTTATAAAAAGCTCAGTGTCAAGTTGATGAATTCTTGTGGCCTGATGCGACAAGGCCGACAACAAAGTTACTGATTTCCTTGCAGACGGCCGCAACTTTCAGGATAAAAAAGTTATTAACACGGCCCATGTGCTGGCTGCAAAAAGGCGCAACGGCAATGAGCCACATGGGGCGCACTGCCGTTGCGGTGTCTTGTTGAGGAAGGTGCCCGATACTAAGGCCGGCATCGGTCTCTGGGCCCTGTTCTCTCAACGGTCTGCCTCGGGGTCAGGCGAGGGCAGACTTATTTGTTCTTGGCCTCCTCGGGGGCGATACCCACGAGCTCGGGGTCGATGAGGATGCGGCCGCAGTACTCACAGACGATGATCTTCTTGTGCATCTTGATCTCCATCTGTCGCTGGGCGGGGATGCGGTTGAAGCATCCGCCACAGGCGTTGCGCTGTACCACCACGACACCCAGTCCGTTGCGCGTGTTCTTGCGGATGCGCTTGAAGGCGGTGAGCAGGCGCTCCTCGATCTTGTTCTCCTGCTTCTTGGCTTTCTCGCGCAGGGTCTCCTCCTTCTGCTTGTTCTCGGAGACGATCTCGTTGAGCTCGTTCTTCTTTTCCTCAAGAGCGTGTTCGCGGTCGGTACACATTTCCTTGGCCTTCTCGATTTCCATCTTGAGGGTCTCGGTCTTGCGTGCTGCCTCGTTCATTCTCTTCTCGGCCAGCTCGATGTTCAGTGACTGGTACTCAATCTCCTTGGTCAAGTAGTCATACTCGCGGTTGTTGCGCACGTTGTCCTGGTCGGCGGTGTACTTGGCAATCATGGCCTCGGACTGCTCCTTGTCCTGACGGTTGCGTTCGAGCTCGCCTTTCTGGATAGAAATCTCGTCCTCAAACTTGCTCACGCGGGTGTGGAGTCCGGCGATTTCGTCCTCGAGGTCCTGCACTTCCTGTGGAAGTTCGCCCCTCAGCGTCTTGATAGCGTCAATCTCTGAGAGTTTCTGTTGCAGGTCATAGAGGGCCTTGAGTTTCTCTTCAACGGTGAGTTCTTTTTTAGGTGTTGCCATAACTATTACAGTTTTCAGTTTTTCAGTCTTCAGCTTTCAGTTATCAGTTGTTTGCGGATGCCGCTGAAAACTGACAACTGAAAAAACTGGTAACTAACTTATAGATAATTAACTTGGTTTGTCTCGTTTTTGGCGAAAGCGACTGCAAAGGTAGGATTTTTTTTCTGAATAATCTCTAAAAAAATCTCTTTTGTAAAATGTTCGCTCTCGTAGTGCCCGATATCGGCCACCACGATGCGCTTGCTGTTGTCAAGGAAATCGTGGTAACGCATGTCGGCTGTGACATAGAGCTGGGCGCCCAGCTCTACCGCCTTGTCGAGCAGGAAACCGCCTGCTCCGCCACACAGTGCCACGCGGGTGACGACGGTGTCGCCGTCGCCGCTGTAGCGCACGGCACCCACCTCAAATGCCGCCTTGACACGCTTGAGCAGGTCGCGCGCCGGGGTCGGGGCGATGTTGCCGATGACGCCGCAGCCGGCAGTCGTGCAAGCCTGGTCGCCATAGGGTGTCACCTGGTTGCCGTCAAGGAACTGCACGTCGGTGAGCCCGATCTTGTCGGCCATGCGGAACGACACGCCATGCCACGCGCTGTCCATGTTGGTGTGGGCGCTGTAGATGGTGATGTCGTGCTTGATGGCCATGGCTACGGTGCGCTCGACGGGGGTGCGGCCCATAATCTTCTTGAGTCCGTGGAAGATGAGGGGGTGATGGGCGATGACCAGGTTGGCACCGCTGGCGATGGCCTCGGCCACGACGACCTCGGTGGCGTCGGTACACAGGACGACTCCGGTGACCTGGGCCTCGGGGTCTCCCACCTGAATGCCGGCATTGTCCCACTGCTCCTGCAGGCTTAGGGGGGCATACTGCTCAATGGCGTCGGTGATTTCTTTAATCTTCATTGCTCGTGTGGTTGTCAATAGCCCCCGGTGGAGCTTGAGATGTTCTTGAAAAACTCGCGGGGGCTAATGGGGGTCTTTTTCTCAGATTTTGTTCTCGGCCTTGAGGCGCTCACGGTCCACGTCGATGTAGAGCTCGTCGAGCTGGCTCTGGTCGACGGGGCTGGGTGCGTCGAGCATGACGTCGCGTCCGCTGTTGTTCTTGGGGAAGGCGATGCAGTCGCGGATGCTGTCCAGCCCGGCCATGATGGAAACAAAGCGGTCGAAACCGAATGCCAGGCCAGCGTGGGGAGGAGCACCATACTTGAAGGCGTTGATCAGGAAGCCGAACTGTGCCATGGCACGCTCGGGGGTGAAGCCCAGGATGTCAAACATCTTGGCCTGCAGCTTGCCGTCGTGGATACGCAGGCTGCCGCCGCCCACCTCGATGCCGTTGCACACAAAGTCGTAGGCCATGGCGCGCACCTGCTCGGGATGCTCGTCGAGCAGGGGTATGTCGGCGGGGTTGGGCATGGTGAACGGGTGGTGCGTGGCCATGAGGCGCTGCTCCTCGTCGCTCCACTCAAACAGGGGGAAGTCGACAATCCACAGGCACTCAAACTTGTTCTTGTCCCTGAGGCCCAGGCGGTCGCCCATCTCCAGTCGCAGGGTGCACAGCTGCACGCGCGTCTTGTTGGCATTGTCGCCGCTCATGATGAGCACGAGATCACCGTCGCTGGCGCCCATCTTCTCCTTGAGCTGCTGCCACACGGCGGGTTCATAGAACTTGTCGACGCTGCTCTTGACGGTGCCGTCGGCATTAAACTTGACGTATACCAGGCCCTTGGCGCCCACCTGTGGACGCTTGACAAACTCTACCAGGCCGTCGAGCTCCTTGCGCGAGTAGCTGGCACAACCAGGGGCGCAGATGGCGCCGATGTAATTGGCCTCGTTGAACACGGGGAAGGTGCCGGTGCCCTTGAGCACATCGTCCACCTCGACAAAGGTCATGCCGAAACGGCGGTCGGGCTTGTCGCTGCCATACAGGCGCATGGCCTCGTGCCAGGTCATCTGGTCAAGCTTCTCGGGCAGGTCGACGCCGCGCACCTGCTTGAACAGGTGTCGTGCCAGTCCCTCAAACACCTCGAGCACGTCCTCCTGGTCGACAAAGCTCATCTCGCAGTCGATCTGGGTGAACTCGGGCTGGCGGTCGGCGCGCAGGTCCTCGTCGCGGAAGCACTTGGCAATCTGGAAATAGCGGTCAAAGCCGGCTACCATGAGCAGCTGCTTGAGCGTCTGCGGGCTCTGAGGCAGGGCGTAGAACTGGCCGGGATTCATGCGCGAGGGCACGATGAAGTCGCGTGCACCCTCGGGCGTGGAGCCGATGAGGATAGGCGTCTCGACCTCGAGAAATCCCTTGTCGTCAAGGTAGTTGCGGATGAGGATGGCCATGTCGTGGCGCAGTTCCAGATTCTTGCGCACGGCATTGCGTCGCAGGTCCAGGTAGCGGTATTTCATCCTCAGGTCGTCGCCGCCGTCGGTGTTGTCCTCGATGGTGAAGGGCGGGGTGATGCTCTCGCTGAGCACGTTGAGCTTGCTGGCGATGATCTCGATGTCACCAGTGGGGATGTTGGCGTTCTTGCTGGAACGCTCGGCAACGGTGCCCACTACCTGGATGACGTATTCGCGTCCCAGGTGGTTGGCCTGTTCGCACAGGTCGGCGTCCACCTCATTGTTAAACACGATCTGGGTGATGCCATAACGGTCACGCAGGTCCACAAAGGTCATACCTCCCATCTTTCGGGTGCGCTGCACCCATCCTGCCAGGGTCACGACTTCGCCCACATTGGCCAGACGAAGTTCGCCGTTAGTCTTGGTTCTATACATTGATGTAATATTGTAATGATGTGATATTGAGTTGTTGTCGTTTTAAACATACAAAGTTACTACATTCTTGTCATAATTCACCCCATCAGGAACAAAAAAAATGAAAAACGCGGCTTTTGTCTTGCCATGTCTAAAAAATGGTGTACCTTTGCACCGCTCTAAGTGAGGGTTACGGGGTGTAGCGCAGTCCGGTTAGCGCGCCTGCTTTGGGAGCAGGAGGTCCCTGGTTCGAATCCAGGTACCCCGACGTTGAGCGGAAAAAAGGCCGGAGCAAGCATCGACGATGGTGCTTGCTCCGGCTTTGTTGTCGGGGTGCCGCTAGCGGGACTGAGAGGCGTTGTTCATCAATCGGGCCACTGGTTGGTCAGGACGTAATTGATGAGCATTGAGGCATCGGACACGTTGACCTGGCCGTTGAAGTCACAGTCGGCGCCGTCATAGATGGGAGCGGGATCGCCGAGCAAGTGGCTGACGATGAGAATGGCGTCGGTGATGTTGACAACGCCGTTGCCGTCGGCATCGCCGCGCAATGCGGGTGCGTCAGATTCGCCCAGCTTGCGCTTGTTGGCCTGGTTGACGTACATGTCAGTGTATACGCCTGACAAGCCGTTCTGCAGGGGTCGGCTGATGAAGGCGACAACATAGAGCTTGTCGAGCCTCCAGCTGGTGGGGATGTTGTAGGTGAACTCGTTCTTGTAGGTGTTGCCGTCGCGGTTGAGGTCGTTACCCTTGGCCGAGTTGAGGGCGCGGCGCAGCACGCCGTTGTGCACGTATCCTGCAACCCAGCGTCCCTGGTTGAGCTGTCGTGCCACGACGCTGTCCTCGGTGATGTAGACGTTGAGCTTGCTGTCGGCACCCATCATCAGGTCGAAGTCGGGCGTGAGCTCGCCATCGACGGTGATGGTGGCATCGCGGGTCTCGGGATCGACGGTACTGTTGATGTTGACCGTGGCAAAGGCGGGCACGGCGTCCAGGTAGTCATAGAAGCTGCTGAGCTCCTCGGCTATAGCCTGATGATACTCCTCGTAGTAACCGATACCGGTGGTGATGGTCACGTCAGAATCCCAGCCGGTGGAGCGGTCAAACGAAGCCGAGGGATAGGAATCGCTACCCTGATAGGCCATGATGGTGTCACACTGCAGGGTCCTCATGGGGTCAGTGCCCTGCATGTTGCCGTGGATGCCTACCCAGACGATGTCGTCGCGCATGCCGGTGAGAACCGAGAGCATGCTGCTGCCCAGGGGACAGTAGGTGCAATAGGTCGAGGTGAACTGCTCGAGCATGTGCATCTGGTGGGGGAAGCTCTGGTCGTAGATTGTGAACGTGCGGCTTACCGAGAAGGGCTCTTCGACGGGCTCGCCGTTGAGTGTGTTGACCGTGACGGTGAGGATGTGCTTGCCGATGTCAAGGCCATCGGAGGTGATGGCGCCAGTGAGGTTGACATCGGTGCGGCCCAGTGCGACTTCGTTCTCGATAGTTCCCACGGGCTGTCCGTCGATGAACAGCGAGTAGGTCACAGAGCCGGCAGGGATGTTGGACACTGCTGCCATGTTGCGGCTCGCGAATGTGAACTCGATGTTATCGCCCGTCTTGACGAAGTTGTCGGTCACGAGGTTGCTGACGCCAATCAGGTAGTCGGGGAAATGATCGCTCTCGACGATGCACTGCACGCTCAGGTTGCCATAGCTACTCAGGCCAACGTCTTGCCAAGAGCCGTTATATAAAATGTAGGTGGGTTTGATGGCTCCCTGCATCACGGCCGAGATGGGGTAGTTGCTGCTGGTCTGCTTGTAGTCAAAACCGATCATGAGCGACTGGTTGCTCTCGAGGTTGATGTCGTAGGGTGTCTCGAGCTCGATCTCGTTCCAGCCTGCTGCACTGACGTTGCATTCCCACTCGGTGAATGCTCCGATGCTGGACATGCTGGTGAGCGGAGCGACAAAGACGCGGGTAATGGCTGTTGCATTGGCCAGACCGACGCGGAACTTGACAATCTTGCCGCCCTGGAACATGGCGAGCTGGTCGGGCGAGAGTACTGTAGCGATAGGGATCACTCCGGGCAGGCCAGTGATTCCGAGTCCCTCGTCGGCTGTTGCCAGGTCGTCGGTGTCATAGTGGCCCAAAATCATCTGATTGTCGGCCAGGTTGGCGCGGGCTGGAGCCATGAACCGCTGGCTGAAGGCCTTGAGAGCAACGGGGGCTCGTTGTACCTGGTGCTTGGGGGCTAGCAGCTGTGCACCGGCGCTCAGCGGTAACAGCATGGCTGCCAGGACGAGTAAGAATAAGGATTTTTTCATAAAGCGGAAAAATTAGTTGGGTTAATAATTGGTTATTAATTGGTTATTTTGGTTATTTTGGTTAATGTCAGAATACTCTTGACTGTCTATGATGTTGCAAAGATAATGAAAAGGGATTGAAAAATGGGAAAAATGAGTGATTTTTTTGCATAATGAGGTAAAAAAAGGCAAAAAGAAGAGAGATGTCCCCCTCTCTCTGAGCGGAACATCTCTGCTGGCTGCGGTGTGTACGTGACTCGAACACGCGACCCCCTGCGTGACAGGCAGGTATTCTAACCAACTGAACTAACACACCTGGTTGCATCAATCGCTTAATGCGGTGCAAAGATAGTATAAATGTTTGGAAACTTGCAAATATTTGAGCGGATTTTTTGACAAAAGGTGCTAAAAAGCCCTCGATTGCTGCCGCTGGAGGCTCAATGGGGGCCTTATTTCTTGTCGTTGTCCTCGATGATGTCGACCCTGATGAGCTCGATGCGGGCAGCTGTCTTGCGCTCGATGGTGAAGCGGTAGGGCGGCAGTTCAAGGACCTCGCCCACATTGGGGATGGCCTCGTTCTCGTCGAGGAGGTATCCGGCGATGGTCTGGTAGTCGTCGCTCTCGGGGATGTCGAGGTGGAAGCGCTCGTTGATCTCCTCAATCTCCATGCGTCCCGAGAACTCGTAGGCCGTGTCGCTGAGCTGCCTGGCGATGAGGTGGTTGCGGTCGTGCTCGTCCTCGATTTCGCCGAAGATTTCCTCGACCAGGTCCTCGAGGGTGACCATGCCGCTGGTGCCGCCGAACTCATCGAGCACGATGGCCATGGACCGCTTCTCGCCCATGAGCTGCTGCATCATGCGGCGTGCCAGGAGCGTCTCGGGGGCAAACACGACAGGCTTGACCCGGGTTTTCCAGTCGACATTGGTAACAAAGAGTTCGCTCACCTGGATGAAGCCGATGACGTTGTCGATGTTCTCCTTGTAGACGACGATCTTGGACAGTCCTGAGCTGGAGAAGAGCTTGACCAGGTCGTCGCGGGTGGTGTCGTCGACATCGACCGAGACGATCTCGTTGCGCGGCACCATGCAGTCCCTGAGGCGGGTGTCGCTGAAGTCGAGTGCGTTCTCAAAAATCTTGACCTCGCGCTCGACGGTCTTGTTCTCGTCCTCGCGCTTGTCGATGTTTTCCTGCAGATAGGCGTCGAGCTCATCGACGGTGAGCAGCCTCATGCGGGTGGTGTCGATCTTGATGCCGAAGAGCTTCATGAGTATGGCCGAGAGCCACTCGGTGAACCGCGATACGGGATAGAGGACGCAGTAGACCATGAACAGCGGGATGGAAGACGTGCGCAGCGAGGCATTGGGGTTGATGCGGAAGATGCTCTTGGGCACAAACTCGCCGAAGATGAGGATAATCAATGTGGCGATGAGCGTCTGTACCAGCAACAGCAGGGCCTCGTTGGTGATGCCGAATTGCTGCTGCAGCGGGTTGGTGAGCAGCTTGGCCATGGCCATCGAGTAGACGATGTTGGCGATGTTGTTGCCGATGAGCAGCGTGGAGATGAACATCTCGCGGTTGCGGTAATAGATGTTGAGGATGCGATTGATGATGCCTCCTCGCGCCATCTCGATCTCGGCGCGCACCTTGTTGGAAGAGACAAAGGCGATTTCCATGCCCGAGAAGAATGCCGAGCACAGTAGCGCAATGAGTGCGATGATGAGCGGTGTTGAGTAGGTTGGGTCCAAGGTGTCGTTATGTTATCTTGTTACACTAGACTGTTGAAAGCAGCAAAAAAACTATTGTGGCGCGGCGGGGCGGGCATTGCCGCTGCCGGGGTGCGGCATGCGGCTCTCGTCGATGGGGAAGATGGCCTCGACCTGTCGCAGCTGATAGGTCGTGAGGCTCTCGTCGGACTCGTAGCCGTATCCCTCGATGATGCGTCCCTGCTTCTCGACGTGGATAAAGGCGTCGCTGTACATCATGTGCTTCTTCTGGTCCCACTTGAGCTGGTCGGTCATCACGATATCGCCGGTGGCGGTGGTGATGTGGACATTGCCCGTGAGCGTCCACAGTGACTCTTCCTTGTCGAAGTAGGCCGAGTCACACTTGATGGTGGAAATCGTCTTATAGGCGTTGTCAAGTTCCTCACAGGTCACGCCGTCGGGAAATGTCCAGTGGGGATGCTTGGCCTCTTCAAACATGTTCCACAACGGGGCGGTGATGCGGTAGCGGGTGCGCCCCGAGTCGCTGATGACGGTCTGGACGTCGGTGGTGGTCATCGTGGGCACCGAGTCGGGGTCGGTGTCATGATCCACCACGCTGGTGCCGTCGTCGTTACATGACATGGCGGCAAGCATGATGATACAGGCAATCGCTATGAGTGGCAGGCGTCTCACGTGGGTGACGGGTTTACCTGATGCGGCTCTTCCAGAACCACAGCTCGTTGAAGTTGACACCCAGCGTGATGTTGAAGTAGTTCTCGGTGATGAGCTTGGTGGGGCTGGTGTCGCGGTGTCGCCATTCCAGACCCAGGTTGACGGTCGTCTTGCCGTTGGGGACGGGCAGGCCGACGCCCACACTGGCGCCGTAGTCACGCACGTTGTTGCCGCTGTAGTTCAGGTAGTCGTGGTTGTAGAAGGCGCCAGCCCTGAAGGACATCGCTCCCACATAGGAGCCGCGCTTGTTGGGCGTGTACTGGACGCCGAGGGCGGCTTTCCAGCGGTCGTCGAACTGCATGGTCTGCGGCTCGAATCCGCCGATGGGCAGGTACTTGGCTTTGCTCCAGTCCTGGAAGGTGTAGTCGGCTTCGATGGTGAGCCGGCGGTTCCAGTTGTAGCTCAGTCCCACGCCGATGGTGGTGGGCTGCTGGTAGTTGCCCTTCATCGACGTGTAGCCGATGGTGTCGACCTTCTTGTCCTGGCCGTCGAAGCGTGTGCCCCAGGCATTGCCGTGGAAGGATTTCTTGGGCTGGTAAGAAGCGCCCACGGTGATCAGGTCGCGGCCCTTGTTGAGCGGCAGGCTGTACTGGAGTCCCACCTGCATGTTCCAGTCGCGCACCTTCATGTTGCGGGTGAAGTAACCCGTCGACGAGGAGTAGATGACGGTCGAGTTGGACGTTGAGCCGAAGAGGTAGGCAAAATTCAGTCCCACGCTCAGGCGCTTGACGGGCTCATAGCCCACACCGACAAACAGCTGGTTGAAGCCGCCGTTGCCGCTGCGCGACTCGCTGCCGCCGTCGATGTCTCCGCCAAAGGAGTAGCCCACCGACGAGTAGGGCAACAGACCGAAGGCGACACCTGCACCCTTGGCCACCCTGAAGTGTCCCGTGAGGTAGTCGAGTCCGCCGCCAAAGCTGTATCCCTTGTTATCATTCTCCTTGCTCCACAGGTTAGTCAGGTCGATACCCACATCCCAGAGGAAGGTGAGGGAGTCGACGTGGGCATAGGATGCCGGATTCATGACGTTGACAATGCGTCCGCCCCTCATGGCATATCCCACGCCGCCCATCGAGCGTTGTATGCTCGAGACATTGTCGCTGAGCATGCCGTATCCCATCTTGGAATAGGGGGTTGACACGTTCTGGGCGTGAGCCATGCTGCATGTGGCAGCCACGGCTATCAACAATAAAGCTATGTTCCTAAAGATTCTCATTGGCTTGGTTGTATAGGTGGATGCGGTTGAGACCCTCAGCCGCGAGGTGTTCGTTGTAGATGATGTCCTTGTCGCCCAGTCGAGTGTGCAGCATCTTGCCGTCGCCGCCGGTGATAAAGACCATGAGGTTGGGATGTGAGAGCTTGAGGTCGGCCATGTAGCTCCTGATCTCGCCCAGGATTCCCAGCATCACGCCGCTGCGTATCGCCGTGGACGTGTCATAGCCCACGACAGGCGTGTCGCCGTCGGTGTCGATGAGCGGCAGCCGGCCGGTGTGCTCGTGCAGCGACTTGAAGCGCAGCGCCACGCCCGGGGCGATGTTCCCGCCCACAAAGCAGCCGTCGCTAGTCACCAGGTCATAGGTGATGGCGGTGCCGGCATCGATGACCAGCACGTCGCTCTGGTTGTCGAGCCGCTGTGCGATGGTCCATGCTCCCGTTGCCGTGGCGATGCGGTCACGACCCAGCGATTGGGGCGTGCTGTAGCCCAGGCGTATGGGGAGCGGCGTCTCGTGGGTGAGATGCAGCACACGCCGGCATCGCTGGTCGACCAGTTGCTCGATGCGCTGGCTGGCAGCCGTCGAGGCTGTGCTGCACACGACGGCGGTATCGGGTTTGTAAGAGCTGATAAATCGCTCAAGCAGCCTGACGTCGCGGCGCATGAAGCGGTTGGTCGCTACGACTTGTGTACCGATGAAGAAAGCCACCTTAACCGAGGTGTTTCCGTTGTCTATTGTCAGATTACCTATCATCAGAAGCGCAAAAGTACTAAAAAATAGGATATTTCAAAAAAATATAGTGCAGTAAGCTGTTATTTTTGGCTTTTCTTGGTCTCGTAGTCGATCATCCACGAGGCATAGATCTGCATCACCAGGCCGGCCAGCAGAAAGGCAATCCAGTCGTTGGTCCCGGTAGAGATGAACATCGTTGCCGCACTGGCACAGTAGAGCAGGGCGCTGGTGATGAGCAGGCGGTGCAGGCGCCTGACGCGCACCGACGCGCCGCGGTCCACGCCCAGAAAGCGGCCCACCAGCACGATGGCTGCACCCGTCGAGAAAGCCCACCGCATGCGCTCCATCCAGGCCGGGTCATTACCCATGTCAGGCAACAAGGGGAGGACTGCCATCACGACCATGATGAGTAGGCCGATGACCACGAGGACGCCTGAGAGCTTGAACCTTGTTTCTTGAGTCATCATAGCAATCAGGGAATCTCGGTGATGAAAACTTCCTCGTTGATGCGCTTCATGCCATACTTCTCACGCACGAGTCGCTCAAGGGTCTCCTTGTCGGTATTGAGCTCGTTGACCTTGGCATCATACATGGCTGCCGAGTCCTCGAGGTTCTTGATCTGGCTCTTGAGCTCGTTGATCTGGGAGCGGTACTCGACAGTGCGGGTGAAGCTGTTCTCACCCACAAAGATCAGCACGACAACAAACGCGATGAAGATGAGCAGCGGTATGTTGAGCCACCGGGGTATCCATTTGGGACGATGAAAGTTGAAGAGTGCCATATTGTTGTAGTCTGTATTTTATAGTAGTTATGGATAGGTTGCTAATCCTTGAGCAGGTTGGGCCGCAGGCGCCGCGTGCGCTCCAGCGACTGCTGCATCTTCCACTCGGCAATCTTGGCTGCGTGTCCGCTCAGGAGGATTTCGGGCACATGCCAGCCATTGAACACCTCGGGCCGCGTATACACCGGGGCCTCAATCAGTCCGTCCTGGAACGAGTCGCTCAGCGCGCTCTGCTCGTCGCCGATGGCGCCCGGCAGCAGGCGCACCACGGCATCGGCGATGACCGCTGCCGGCAGTTCGCCGCCGGTGAGCACATAGTCGCCAATGGTGATTTCGCGCGTGACCAGGTGTTCCCTGATGCGGTAGTCCACGCCCTTGTAGTGCCCGCACAGGATCATCAGGTTCTCCTTGAGCGACAGGGCGTTGGCCATGGGCTGGTCGAGCTGCTCACCGTCGGGCGAGGTAAAGATGATCTCGTCGTAGTCGCGCTGGCTCTTGAGTTCCTCCATGCAGCGCCACACGGGCTCGATCTGCATCACCATGCCCGCCTCGCCGCCGAAGGGGTAGTCATCAACCTTGCGATGCTTGCGCAGGCTCCAGTCCCTGAGGTTGTGCACGTGGATCTCGACCAGCCCCTTGTCCTGGGCTCGTTGCAGGATCGACGTGTGCAAGGGCGACTCGAGCGCGTCGGGCATGACTGTGAGTATGTCTATTCTCATTTCAGTTGTCAGTTTTCAGTTGTCAGAGGGATGCTGCTGCTATTCTCTATTTTTCATTGTCCCAGGGGTAGGTGCGCTTGGGGTTGCGCGGGAACCAGCCCTTGCGCACGCGCTCCTGCTGGTCTTTCATCTCCTTAATGCCCCAGAAGCACGAGAAGGCACCCACGCCCATCAGGGCCGACAGCATCACATTGTCGACCAGCAATGATCCGACACACAGCACTAATCCCATTATTGCAAAGAACCACTTGAAGCCTTGCCCATAGTAGTACTCCCCCTTGATGACAATGGGGTGGCAGATGCCTATAATCAAGAACGAGCACAGTCCTAGTACCAGTCCTTGCAGGTGATATGTTGACAGGAAGTCCATGTTGTATATTTCTATCAGTTAGAACATGCCGCATTCGGGGGACCATTGAGCCCCTCAGGTCTAAAAGTCCTGCAAAGATAATATTTTTGGCCGACACCCTTGCATGAAATATCCTTAAATAGTGTTATTGCTAAGGGTGAAACAGGGAGGGTTTTACCCTACTGCAGGGTCTCGAGGAGCAGGCCGAAGAAGACGTAGGCGGCAAACAGGACGAGTGTGAAGACGACGGTGCGGCCCAGGCATCCCAGGGCGCTCATGCCGTCGGCCGATTTTTTCTTTTTCTTGGATTTCTTCTTGCCGCCGGTGCCCTTTTTCTTGGTCGAGGGCCGTGATGTGCCGTCGCTGTTGCCGTTCAGGCCCGTGTAGCGGTAGGATGTGCTGGCAGGTTTCATGCGTGTGCGGTGAGGCGGTGGAGTAGTGGCATTGTTGTCCGATTTGCGAGTCGGCTGTGACGCAGGGTCGGTCATGGCGTCGGCCTGGTCATAGCGTGCCGCGACACGGGCTGTGGGCACGGGCTGGCGGGCCTGCAGCAGGCACTGCGGGCACACGATCACGCCGTCGCTGGCGATGAGCTGCTCGTTGCTGATGTCAAGCTTCTGGCCGCACTTGGGACAAGTCCAACGCATAAAATAGTTAATAGTTAATGGTTGATAGTTAATAGGTTAACAGGGAACAGCTAATGATTGAAGTGTTGATTGCTTTGGGAACTTGAATCATTAACTGTTCCCTGTCGAGACTGTGTCTACACACACACAGGGTCGGGTGTCAGCCCTCGTAGTGGATGATGGCCTTGACGACGACGTGCCAGTGTCCGTTGACAAACTCGGCCTCGCCGGGACGGTCGGTCACGATGCGCGTGCCGTTGGGAATCTGGATGGCGTTGCCCGAGCAGGCACGAATCAGGTTCTCGGCGGGCATCATCAGGGCGAAGTTGTGTACCTCGGGCTTGTCGATGACCTCAAATGTGCCGTGAGTGCCGTCAAATGTGGTGAGCACGTAGATCGAGTTGCCGGGCTCGAACGTGTCGCTCACGTGGGTGAAGTTGTCCTCGTCGTCGGGCTTGTTCATGAACAGGTTCATCACCTCGCCCTCGTCGCTGGCCATGGGCTCCTCGACTGCTACGGGCTCGACGGTGTCGTCGTGCTCGGGCTCATAGGCTTCCTCGGTGATGATGGGCTGCTCGGGCTCGTCGATGATGGCGTCGGCCTTGGGCTCGGCCCTGCGCATGGAGTGTCCTGTCAGGCGGATGGACAATGCCTTCATCTGGTCGTGGGCGTCGGTCGAGAATTCCTGCAGGTTGGCGTTGGTGCGCTCAATCTCGCGGGCAAAGGTGCGGCGCATCTCGTTGATCTTGCCACGGTTGCTCAGTGCGGTGAGCAGTGCACACAGGCCCAGCAGTGCGCCAATGATGCCCAGCCACAGTGGCAGGTTGGCTACGTCCATGGAGCTGCTGCCGGCCTTGGTGTCGTTGCTGGCAGCAGCGGGCTGGTTGCCGTCCTGCTTGGTTGCCTGGTCGCCGGCTTGGTCCTGGTTGCCGCTTTGTGCATCGGGCACGGCATTGGCAATCTCGGGATGAGCCTCGGCAAATGCTTGGAATTCAGGCTCTACAAGTTTCCACACCTGGGGAGTTACCAGTTCCTTGAGGTCCTGGATGCTGCCATTGCGGTTTTCCTCTTTCTTGAACTGCTGGTAGATGCTGTTCCACTGTCGCTTGTTGTTATAGACCTCGTTGAGGTTGTCGAGGCTGTAACCGTTGGGGAACTGCGACTTGATTTCATCGATCTTCTTGCCGAATCCGCGGTCAACGGCCGTGAAGTGGGCACAGGTGGCGATGCCCTGTTTCCACAGTGCGGGGGACAGGGGCTGGTCGGCACTGGGTTGCGCCATTGCCGAGATGGCGAGGCAGACGATGGCTGCCATGATGAATGTGATGCGTTTCATAACTCTGAATTTTTGGGAGATATTGTTGTTATTGATTAAACTTGCTGATGACGTCGTTGCGCATGTTCTTGAGCAGGTTGTGGCGAATGACGCCGATGACGGGGTAGAAGAAGGGCACGTCCTCGACGACATCGGTGGCATTGTAGCGTCCCTTGAGGAAGGTGTTGATGCCTGCCGTGAGGTAGTTGGCCAGGTTGTCGCCCAGCACGCTCTGGAACAGTCGCAGCACGTTGTTCTCGATGCCAAACTCGTCCTTGACCGTGGCGTCACACAGGTCGACGAAGAACTGGTTGAACTCCTTGACCTTGTCCACGAGCCGGTCGCGCACCTCGATTGACTCTACCTGGGCCATCGTCAGGTCGTCCTGGCCCAGCATGGAGCAGCAGTAGCGCATGCGCTTGACGTTGGTGGCGTTGTAGCGCGACACGTCGGCTTGTCCTTCCAGGCGCCGGTTCTCGAGCTTGATGCCTCCGCGGCAGGTAATCTGCTTGGGGCACTTGTCCTCGCGCTTGATCTCAAACAGCTCGGTATACTGCTTGCCATACACGCGCTCGATGATCATCTGGGTGAGCATGTTGATGCGGCTCATCGATCCCAGGATGTTCAATATCTTGCTGCCCGTGCCCGAGAAGTAGATCTGCTTGGGCATCTCATAGTCACGCTGCTTCATGGCCTGGGCGATGTAGTAGATGATGGCCGAGTAGAAGTACATGAAGATGAGCCGGCGCTGGCTGTCGTTGCGCAGCAGGGCGTTGTAGCTGTACAGGTTGCGGTCTATCTCGCGCAGGGTGCGCAGCTCCTCGACGTTCTCGATCGAGAACAGGAAGGCGTTGATGTCCTCGCTGCGCTTCTGGGCCATGATGTCGTTCAGGATGCTGCCCAGATAGGCGATGTTGTTGCCCTTGTCGTTCTCGATGAGCTGCTTGAAGTAGCGGGTGTAGTGCTGCAGCAGCGGGTTGTTGTCGGCGTCCTTGTCGGTGAAGCCGTCGCCAAAGATGGCGTTGCCGGCAAACCTGAACGACGAGATGGCCACGGGCTCGCTGCTCATGCGGTCGGCTGTGGGCTGGTAGATGACCGTGTCACAGGTGCCGCCACCGATGTCGATCGACACGTAGCTGCTGCCGGCCACCTCGGCCCCGCTGTAGTAGTAGGCCGGAGCGAGGCTCTCGGGGTAGGAGCGCAGGCGGTCGCTGTCGGCACCGATGTAGGTGCTGAACAGTTCGCTCCAGGTTCGCTCCAGGGCATCGCGGTCGGCACCGCCCATGCTCACGGGGTAGAAGTAGACGACCTCGGTGCGCCTCAGGTCGGCATTCTCGAGCAGGGCCTTGGCCTTGATGAGCAGGGTGAGCTCGCGCAGGAACGACTTGGCCAGCTCGGTGTCGCCTTTCCACTTGAGGTTGGTGGTCACTTCATAGCCGTGGAAGTATCGCCGCTCATACAGGAATGGGATGTTCACGTCGCTGAACAGGTTGCTGCCTATGCCGCTGTTCTCGTTGCGCGCCAGCGCGGAGCGCAAGGGGAAGCCATACACGTTGTCGATCTCGCGGGGAACAAACTCGACGCGTTGCACCTGCTCGGCATACTCCAGCGTGTGGGGCTTGTGCAACGATGCCACGAGCACCTGCTGTGAGCCGTACTCAAAGGTGAACGGCTGTGACGGCTGCCCACGCTCGGCCCACTCGACATGGGTATTGGTCGTGCCGAAGTCGACGGCAAAGATCAGTTCCTTGGCGCTGGGGTTATAGGGTTTCCACTGCGGGATGACCACGCCACAGGAGCGTCCCAGATGATTCTGCACGCTCACCTCCATGTAGTCAAACGAGCCGTCCACGTCATAGTAGGTGGTGCTGTAGCCCGAGTGGGAACGGATGGCGTCGCGCACGTTCAGGCCGTCGGTCTTGATGCCGTTCTTGTAGAAGCGCAGGGTGGCCCCGCCGTTCTCAATCATGGTGAACAGCTCGACGGTGTAGTCGTCGTTGGCATCGGTCTTGACAAACGGGAATACCGAGGTGGACAAGGTGGCGCCAATGACGCGGCCCGTGCCGCGGCGCTCGTCGAATGTCCACGTGTGGTCGTTGATGGGGAAATACTTGCGCGAGAGCTCGATGTAGCGGTTCTCGCCCTTCTTGACACGGATGCGCAGGGTGACCATCACGCTGCCGTCGGCATACTCCTCGATGTCCATCACGTGACGGCCGGCAATGGTGCCCTTGAGGTAGTCGGTGTCAAAGTAGGTGAACAGCAACGGCTTCAAGGGCAGCAGGTAGCCGCAGGTGGGCTGCGGCGTGCGAGGCTTGAGGTTGCCGTCAAAGAAATGGTCGGTGTCGATCACGCAGCCGCTGCCGAGCCTGACGAGCGTATCGGCCAGGAAGTCGTCGGTGGTGACAAACGGGTATTGTATCGAGGTGTCGGGCAACTTGCGGTCACTCAGGGGAATGCCACCGCCATAGACCTGGGTGGCGCTGTCCCACTCCTTGTCGATGTAGCGGAAGTGTTCCACGCTGCCGTTGAAGCCGTTGACCAGCACCAGGGGCAGTTCTTTCTTGTCCTGGGGCAGGGTGGGCGTGATGACAAAGTCGCTCTCGCTGGCTGCCGTGCGTATGTCGAGCACGCGTTTGTGGTAGAAGCGTGCGCCCAGCACGCTCACGTCGATGCCGCCGCCGAAGGGGTCGTAGCTGTGCTCCAGCTGCTCGAGCACGGTGCCTGCCCGGCTCTCGTCCAGCGCGTCCAGGTTGGGGATGACGGCCGCTATGCGACGGTAGAGCTCGGGGCGATTCTGGCGCAGGGGCTCCAGATTCTTCTGCATGTAGGCATAGACCTCGCCGCAGTGCAGGCGCAGGGTGGGGTAGGCGTTCAAGAGCAGATAGAAGTAGTAGACGAAGTCCTCGTCGCGCTGCCACAGGTGTCGTGTCTCGCCGAAGAGGCTCACGCCCTGTTCCACCTTGATGGCGTCGATGGCGCCCAGTGCCGGTGCGGCCATGACGATTGAAGCCGGTGATGTCCCGCCCAGTACCTGGCGGTCCCACATCAGGATGTACCAGTCCTTGAGCATGTCGAAGTTGTAGACCTTGTCGCTGCGCAGAAACAGGTCGAGCGTCTCGCCGTAGAGCCTGTGCTGGGGACTGGCCTTGAGCTGCTCGATGCACTCCTCGCGGTTCCAGCGAATGATGCGCAGGTAGTCCTTGTGGTTCTCGTAGTCAAAGAAGAGTTGTGCCACGTCCAGGGCGTTGGACACCAGGCGCTCGTTCATGCGTGCGCCGCGCAGCCGCTCGTTGGCCAGCTGCTTGAAGGCGTTCTTTACCAGGTCCAACTGGGCCAGCGGGCTGGGGATTGCAGTGCGCGGATTCTCGCTCAGGCCGCCGTCGGGGTCCTTGATGCGGGCGATGTCGTCGTCACTGTAGGGGTCGTGGGCAATCCAGTCCTCGTCGCCGTTCTTGGTCGTATTGTTGCTGTATGATAGTATCTCGCTCATGTTATTCTTTTTCTAGATGTTCTAGATTATCTAGATTGTCTAGATTTTTACTAATTGATGTTCTCGTAGCGCTCGGTGAAGATGTTGTGGGCGGCCTGGTTGAACAGGTCGAGCAGCTTGAATTCCACCGTGCGGTCGCTGTAGGCCGGGTTGTTCTTGCTGAGCTTGTTCATCTCGGCCTTGAATACGTCGTTGTCGACCTTGAAGTGGCCCAGCAGGCGCTTGCGCACGCCCACGCCCTCGATGGCATGGGCCATGTCGATCTCGCCCGGCTTGAACAGGGCCACGCTGCGCATGTTGTCGTTCATCTCGGTGAGCCACTGGGCATAACCCAGCATGAAGTGGTCTACCAGCGTGCGGTAGAACTGCGACGTGATAAAGTCGCTCTTGATTTTGGGCGCATCCTCGGTGAAGCCCTGGCCGATCATGTTCTTGAAGCCGGTGGTCAGGAACAGGAACAGCAGGTGGAACTTGCTCATGGGCTCATAGATGAGGCGGCGGGTGTGGTGACCCAGCGACAGGAAGTTGAGACTCAGGTCGTCGCGGTCCAGGGCATATTCATAGGCCGTCGTGGGCAGCGGGTAGCCGTCGGGGTCGCTGAGCTTGCTGTCGGGCTTGCCGATGAAGTCCAGCGGGGCCAGGGCACCGATGAGCTCGATCAGGTGGGCATTGTTGCGCTGCCCGTGCTCGCCCGGGTCATACAGGTAAGGCTTGCTTCTCACCTGGTCGCCCAGGTAGTAGATACAGTTCACGTTGCTGTCGTTGTCGCCGGTGAGCGTGTTCTTGTAGTAGTAGAGCGCGCTCTGGGTCTTGACGATGAAGTCGCTGGTGGCGATGCGCTGGTCGTGCTTGTTGCCCTCGAGGGTGAAGTAGGGGAGCACTGTCAAGCCGCCGATGGGGGCGCGGCTCAGGGCGTCGCGGTTCTCGATGCCCTCGAGGTTGGCCGCCTGGCGGATGTTCTTGACCATGATGGGGAAACCCGCAGCTCCCGTGCCGCCAAAGATCGAGCTGATGAAGAAGATGCGGTCGCCCTGGCGGAAGATGTTGCTGAAGGCCTTGAACTCGTTGCTGTCCTTGACCTCGTTGAGCGCAACACTGCCTATGTTGGGACTGCCCACAAAGCCGATGTTCATCTTGTTCTCCAGCTGATAGTTGGCAAACAGCAGCGAGGTGAGGGCCTGGTTGGCCTCGTTCATGGTGTCATAGCCGATGAACTCGCGGAACTTGGCGTTCTCGACCGCTCCCAGGTTGAAGATGAACGTGTCGCCCAGGGTCACGCTGGTATTGCTCATGATCTCGCGCAGGGTGACGATGCGGTTGGCAAAGAAGCCGTCGGCATTGGGCTCGTTGCCATAGAGCTTGCGCCTGATGTCGCGATAGTCGTTGAGCAGCGCCTCGGTGCGCTTGAGGTCCTCGTTGGCCTTGTGCGGGTCGATGATGACGGGCACGATTTCCAGATCCTTGACCGGCTTGCCGTCCTCATCGAGGGGACGCACGCCCGCTGCCGAGAGCATCAGCAGCGACTTCAACACCCTCGACCCGGTGCCTCCGATAGCAAAAAGGAATAGTCTCATTATTTAGTCCTTAGTTCTTAGTTGTTAGTTTTTCCCTTAGTTTATTGTGGAATCGGCGTGTGGCGGCAGTTGGTGCTCCACCAGCGCATCGAGAATGATGCCACGACGTAGAGCAGGGCGGCAAACAGGATGGTCTGCATCTCGAACTGCACCTTGGCACCCACGTAGCCCTCAAACACGGCGTCGTTGTAGATGAAGCAGGCCACGGGAGCCAACACGGCCACCACGCCCATGACGGCCAGCCAGTGGTACCAGCGGTCGAACTTCACCGAGTTGATGGCATAGTAGTAGATGGCCGCACCACCCCATGCCACGGCGATGGTGATGGCTGCAATCGTGGGAAACATGTTCAGGTTGTACATCTTGTTGGTGAGCGCCTGGTCAAAGAACAGCTGGTCGTAGATGTTGAACCCGCTGGAGCAACTGAGGATAAAGAAAATCACAGTCACTACAATCCCACAAATCAGATAAACCAAGTGTTTCATATATTTCTTGTCGTTGTCGGTTTTAATAATATTCGGTTACACGGAATGAGAGTTACACTATTTATTGCTGCACGCTGACGGTGACTTCAAAGAAGCTGCTGCCGCCCTTCATCGCGTCGAACATGCCGCCCAGCAGTTGTTCCAGGCCCAGCGTGGTCGTGGCAAACGATGCGCCGGAGCTTGTGTCGCTGGTTGCCGACGACTGACTTACCCAGGCGGGTAACTCGTTGCGCAGCGAGATGTGCACGTCGTCGCTGTGGCTCTTGAGGTCGCCAAGCAGGGTGAGGATGTGGGTCATGCCGGCCAGGTCCTCCTTGTTGTGGGCAGTCACCATGCTGGCATCGATGGGCTGTATCGTCAGGGTGTAGCCGTCCAGGCTCTGCACGTCATAGTTGGCGGCATCGGTCAGCATGGCATTGTCCTTCATCAGTGAGCTCAGGTCAACGGCCATCGAGAAACACAGCTTGCCGGTCTCGCGGTCGCCCTGGCACTTGTCGAGCACAATCTTGTCGCCATACTTGACGCGGAACCGGCCCACGTTGTCCTTCCACTCGGCCAGCACGCGGCAGTTGACCTGGCTGGTCGCCTGGTTGAAGCGGTAGCTGTTGCGCATGCCTTGGGGGTCGAGCACGCCGCTGTAGCGCTTGTCGGTGGCCAGCTGGTCCATGACGTCGGTGTCGGCGATGATGACCAGATAGAAGGGACGCTTGCCCGTGTAGCTGAACGGCTCATTATTGTAGGGGTAATACATGCCGCTATAGTCGCCCATGAATTGCTGGACGACCACGCTCTTGCCCTTGTAGCGGGCAAACACACGGGTGGCCAGGCTGTTCTCCTCGTTGAATATCTTGTCCAGGCTCACGCCGTGGGTGTCCTTGGGTGAATAGATGAGGTCGCTTACCAGTACACTCACGTTGCCGGGCTGTTGTGCCTCGAGTATCTTGTTGAATATCAGCTGGAAGTCGGTATAGGCGGCGTCGCCCATGCCTGCCGTGCTCTGGTAGATGTCACGGTCCTGCAGGAACTCGTCGACCGAGTGCCGGTAGGGGTAAATGCCGTCGTTCACGATGTTGATGTCGACCTTGCTCCCGGCGGGGAAGTGGTTGATCACATCGTTGACGGCCTTCTTGAGCTGGCCGCCGCCGCTGCGCTGGTCGTAGGGGACCATCGAGCCGCTGCGTTCAAAGTATATCGTCAGCGACAGGTCCATCAGGCCACCGTAGGGGCGCGTGTCCCACAGCATGGGAGGCCGCAGGCGGGAGCCCACGTCCTGGATGAACTGGGCCAACTTCTTGTGGTCGACCTTGCCCTCGGCCGTGAGCATGTCGGCATATCGGTCGGGATTGGCAGTGATCATCGAGCACAGCGAGTCATAGGTGGCACGCGTGGTGTCGCCCTCGACCAGGGCCATGCGCACGGCTTTTTCCAGTTGTCCGTGACCGCCGCACGACAGCAGCCCGGCCAGCGCTGTGCAGCACAATAACAGTATCGGTAATTGTCTGATATTCTTCATTATGTCTATTAGGTCCAAAAATTGTTCAGGGTAGATTCTCCCATTAAAAAGCAAAATTAGTGCCTATTTTGCCAGTAACCGCGAAATGCTCTGTTAAAGATTGTGAAATCCAAGCGTTGCCGGGGCCGTGAACACGCCGTGGCCTCGTCGTCTGGCCGCTTGCCGGTAGGTGGGAGGCAACCAAGTGACGGAACAGGATGCGCTGCACCTCATGGCTTCAATCGAGCTTGAAATCGTAAAAAATGGTTAAAACCGATGCTTGTTAGGAAATAATGTGTACATTTGCGGGTTAATACGAGTAAATAAAAAAACTAAAAATAAAGAAAATACAGTATGCGCAAATTGTTTTTCTTGCTGCTCACCGCAGCATTGACGACCCTGGGAGCCAGTGCCATTACGGTCAACAGCACGGCCGGACAGCTGTCCAGTCTGGTGCAGGATACCCAGATTACTCAACTGACGGTTACCGGCACGATGGATGCCCGTGACTTCTTGTTTATTTCCAACGAGCTGACTGAGCTTACCTCAATTGACCTGAGCCAGGTGACCATCATGCCGTTGTCGGGCGGACAGCTGCTCTACGGCACGGTGACCAGCTACTCGGCTGGCGAGATTCCCCGCACCGCCTTCTTTGGCAAGAAACTCACGTCGGTGTCATTGCCCGCGTCGACCCAGGTCATTGGCTATGCCGCCTTTGCCGGTTGCTACCAGCTGAGCAGTGTGACGCTGCCCGCCTCGGTGACCTATATCGATGACTATGCCTTTGCCGGATCGGCTCTGACCAGTGCCGAGGTTCCTGCCTCGGTGCTCTATATGGGCAAGGGCGTGTTCTCGCGTTGCGAGCAGCTGCAGCATGTTGTCGTCAACACGACGGCGCTGGGCGACTATGCATTCCTGGGTGCCACCAGCCTGACCGATGTCGAGATTGGCCGTGCGGTGAAGTCCATCGGCAAGGGCGCCTTTAACGGTTGCACAGCGTTGACCACCATCAACATCGACCCCAATAACAAGATGACCCGCATCGATGAGGAAGCCTTCATCAATTCGGGCCTTGAAAATATCGATATCAAGAAGCTGAACCTGAGCTCTATCGGCGACTGGGCTTTTGCTCAGACGCAGTTGTCGAGCATCGCCTTGACCGATGGTCTGAGCACCATGGGCGAGGGTGTTCTGGCTCACAACCGCCAGCTGCATGAAGTGATGCTGCCCGGCATGGGTGAGCAGGACAGCTCGCAGCCCTCTCAGGGTGGCAACGGTTTCACGCCCACAGGCCCCAGGTTGGCCAACTCCTATCCGACTTTGACCATCGAGAACATCAGCAACTATGCCTTTGCCGGCGACACGCTGCTCGATGCCAGCAAGATGTTGACTCGCGGCGTGGCCACCATCGGCGACTATGCCTTCTACAACGTAGCCCAGGAGATGGACACCATGTTCCTGCCCGCTACGGTCGTCTATCTGGGCAACTATGCCATGGCTGGCATGACGGGCATGAAGGCCCTGCAGACCGCTGCAGTCGATGTGCCGGCTCTGGGTATTGACGTGTGGGCCGGCGTGAACCAGCCTGCTGTACCCCTGATTGCTCCCGACGAGGAGAGCACCGCTATGTATAAGGAAGCCGACCAGTGGATGAACTTCTTCTACCAGGCAGCATATATCCTGGGTGACGTGAACGGCGACGGACATGTGAATATTACTGACGTCACTATGCTTGTCAACTATCTGTTGTCAGGCAATGCAGTCCAGATTAATTTGCTGGCTGCCGACGTGAACGGTGACGGTAATGTGAATGTCAGTGATGTCATTGCCCTGATCACGTTGATCTCTCAACGTGCAGCTAAGATGAGCGTCAACGATATCTATACTGCTCACAATGCTGTGTTTAATACGACTGGCGACGTGCTGGTGATGCCGTCGTTCGCCATGCGTGCCGGTGAGCAGCGCACTGTCAATGTGGCGCTCAACAACCATGAGCAGGCCTACACCGCCATGCAGTGTGAGGTGGTTATGCCTCAGGGCATGAGGCTGATTGCCGTGGATGGTATCGAGCGCGGCAGTGCCCATGAGTACACCGTGAGCGAGCATGAGACCGAAGCTGGCGTCTATACCGTCATCGGCATCTCGATGGATCTTGACACTTACAGCGGCGAGGATGGCAATGTGCTCCGCCTCACTGTTGCCGCCGATGACGACTTCACGCCCAGCAATGCCGAGGTGCAGCTGGCCAACGTAGTCCTTGTTACTCCCGAGCACAAGGGTTACCTCTCCAGCAATGTGTCGGGCCGTGTGCTTGACGGCTCGGGTGTAGAGCAGGTGAACGCCGATGCCGCTATCGCTGCCGTGCGCTACATCAACGTTTCGGGTCAGGAGAGCGACAAGCCGTTTGCCGGCGTGAATATCGTGGTGACCACTTACACCGACGGTACCACGAGCACCATGAAAGTGATGAAATGAAACTTTTGAGGTGAACACTCAATAGAAGACGTTATCGACAGATATTTGTTTTTCATAACTGAAGGCGCCGCTACCCCGGATGTGGATGGCGGCGTCGCTTTTGTGCCCCCTGCGTGGTGCCGCATGACGCCCAATCGGCCCAATCTGGAGCCCTGCCCGACAAGTTTTTGTAAAAAATGGCGACCGATTGTCGAAAAAACACTAAATTTGCATGTTTAAGTCTGCCTGTGGCGTTTGAGCCGAGGTGTGGCACTTGATAACGAGATTATTAACAGGATTATACATGGGAAAGAACAAACTCAAGAAATTTGCCGACATGGAGCGCATGCAGTGTGTGTTCCAGTTCCCCTTTGCCGTGGTGACACAGCAGGGAGGTTGCCCCATGCGTGGCAAGTGGAATGAGCAGTATTTCAAGAACGACAACCCCATCGTGCTGGAGCTGGGCTGCGGCAAGGGGGAGTATGCCGTGGGACTGGCCCAGCGCTTCCCTGGCAAGAACTACATCGGTGTGGACATCAAGGGTGCGCGCATGTGGACCGGCGCTAAGCTGGCTACCGAGCTTGGCTTGCCCAATGTGGCCTTCCTGCGCACCAGCATCGAGCTCATCGACCGCATGTTTGCCCCCGACGAGGTTGCCGAGATATGGATTACCTTCCCCGACCCGCAGATGAAGAAGGTGAACAAGCGCTTGACGTCGACACGCTTCCTGGACAATTACCGCAACATCCTGTGTGACGGCGGTATCGTCCACCTGAAGACCGACAGCCCTTTCCTGTACACCTACACCCATGCGCTGGTCAACGAGAACCACCTGCCCGTCGAGGCCGACACCCATGACCTCTATGCCAGCGGCCTGGCCGACGACATCCTGGACATCAAGACGCACTACGAGATGCAGTGGCTGCAGCGCGGCTTGACCATCAAGTACATCCGCTTTGCACTGCCCCACGGCGTGCAGCTCGTTGAACCCGACATCGACATTGAGCCCGACACCTACCGCAGCTACAACCGTGGCTACATACAGATGCCACAGCTCATGCCCGACCAAGAACCAACTGAAAAACTGAAAACTGAAAACTGAAAACTGACAACTGAATATGACTATCTATCCTAATCTGGTACTGGACGCCCTGCGCACGGTGCGCTATCCCGGCACGGGAAAAGACATCGTGGAGATGGGCATGGTGAACGATGACATCCGCATCGACGGCAACCGCGTGAGCCTGTCGTTGACATTTGAGAAACCTACCGACCCCTTTATCAAGAGCGTGGTCAAGGCGGCCGAGGCTGCCATCCTCGCTCACGTGGGCGGCGACGTCGACATTAAGGGAAACATTGGAGTGAAGACTCGCCAGGATAATCCTGTGCGCAAGATCGAGAACCCGCTGCCCGGCGTGAAGAACATCATCGCCGTGAGCTCTGGCAAGGGCGGCGTGGGCAAGTCGACCGTGGCCTGCAACCTGGCTGTGGCACTCGCCCTGCAGGGATTCCGCGTGGGCATGCTCGATGCCGACATCTTTGGCCCCTCGATGCCCAAGATGTTCGGTGCCGAGGACGAGCAGCTCTACATGCACGAGGTGGATGGCAAGAACCTGATTATCCCCCTGGAGAAATATGGCGTGAAGATGCTGTCCATCGGCTTCCTGGTGGACAAGGAGAAGGCCGTGCTGTGGCGCGGAGCCATGGCCAGCAACGCCTTGCGCCAACTCATCACTGAGGCCGACTGGGGCGAGCTGGACTACTTCATCATCGATATGCCTCCTGGCACCAGCGACATTCACTTGACACTGGTCCAGACCCTGGCCATCACCGGTGCCATCGTGGTGACCACGCCACAGCAGGTGGCCCTGGCCGATGCGCGCAAGGGTATCAGCATGTTCATGGGTGAGCATGTGGGCGTTCCTGTGCTGGGCATTGTCGAGAACATGTCGTGGTTCACGCCGGCCAGCCACCCTGACGAGAAGTATTACATCTTTGGCCACGACGGCGGCAAGCAGCTGGCCGAGAAGCTCGATGTGGAGCTGCTGGGACAGATTCCGCTCGTGGCAGGCATCTGCAAGGGCAGCGACGACGGCCAGCCTGTCGTGCGCATGAACGACGTGAGCGGTGCCGCCTTCAAGCAGCTGGCAACGCGCGTCATCGAGGCTGTCGACAAGCGCAACGCCACTCTGCCTCCTACCGAGGTCGTACAAACGCATTAGTTTTATCAAGTCCATAATTTCATATCAAACTAAAATTCAATCTATTATGAAAAAGATTATCATTATGCTGTCGCTGGCAGCCATGCTGCTCTCCAGCTGTGGATCGGTTCCCATCACTGGCCGCAAACAGTTGAATCTGGTCAGCGATGCCGAGGTGCTGCAGGCTAGTCTGCAGGAGTACGCCACCTTCATGCAGACGGCTCCTGTATCGGGCAAGAAGACCCAGAGTGCTCAGGTTACTCGCGTGGGACAGCGCATCGCCGCTGCTACCGAGGCCTATCTCAAGTATGCCGGTCTGGAAAGCGAACTGCAGAATTTCGCTTGGGAGTTTAACCTGATTCGCAGCGACGAAATCAATGCCTGGTGCATGCCCGGCGGAAAGATTGTGGTCTATGAGGGCATCATGAACCTCATCAGCAGCGATGACGAGCTAGCCGTGGTCATCGGCCACGAGGTGGCTCACGCCGTGGCCAAGCACAGCAACGAGCGCATGAGCCAGCAGGTGCTCGCCCAGTATGGCGCACAGGCTATCGGCATCTTTACCAGCGGCAAGAGTGCTGCCACCCAGCAGATTGCCCAGCAGGTCTATGGCCTGGGTGCCCAGTATGGCGTGATGCAGCCCTTCTCGCGCAAGCACGAGAGCGAGGCCGACAAGATGGGCCTGGTGCTGATGACCATCGCCGGGTATAACCCCGATGTGGCCATCACCTTCTGGCAGAAGATGGCCGCCACTTCATCACAGGAGCCCCCTGAGTTCCTGAGTTCTCACCCGAGCCACTCTACCCGCATCGCCGACATCCAGAAGTGGCTGCCCGAGGTCAAGAAGCAGTACGGCAGCCATTAACCCAGCAACTAGTGTAACGCGACTCATCGTTACAGCAGCAACGTGGTAATGAAGCGACTCTTGAACATCATCGTCGTGCTGGCGGCACTGTTACCGGTGCAACTGCAGGCGCGCACTGTGGCTGATTTCCTGGCCAGTGAGCCGGGCAATATCTTCACGCTGCTCACGCGCACCAACCGCCTCGACATGGTGGATTATTACAATAGCGGACAGCAGGTGGCTATCCCCAACAACCTGATGGGTGAGAGCCGCCTGCTGGAGCTGGACAGCACCTGCCTCAAGCTGCACTCAAGCGCCAGCCGCCAGGTGGAGATGAGGCTGATGACGGCCGGCAAGGACACCCTGATTGCCGTCATCGAGACGGTAAAGACCCCCGTGCCCGACAGCCGCATCACCTTCTGGACGCCGCAGTGGCTCCCGGCCCCTAAGGCTGCCAAGAAGTTCAAGATGCCCGTCATCGACGATTTTATTGTCAAGAAGATGCCCGCCGACCTGCGGCAGGACCTGCAGGACGTGATGATATTCCCGCTCATTCAGCTCACCTTCACGGGCGACGGCCACGACACCATCGAGGCGACCCATGGCCTGCAGCAGTTTCTCTCGCCGCTCGAGTACAAGCGGTTTGAACAATACCTCAGGCCAGCGATCAGATATCGCATCAGCGGCACAGCCATCAAGCCTGTCAGATGAACGAGACTCCTTCCACCCCTGCACCCCAGCAGCCCAAGGGCATGACCTTGAGCGCCTTTAATGCGCTCATCGAGGGCGTCGTCAGCAGCGAGACCATCCTGCAGAGCCAGTGGGTCATCGCCGAGACCAGCGACATGCGCCTCAACCGCAGCGGCCATTGCTACCTCGAGCTCCTCGAGAAGGACAACCAGGGCACGACCGTTGCCAGGATGAGCGCCGTCATCTGGGGCAGCAAGTACGGCAAGCTGTATTACGACTTCCTCAACGCCACGGGCCAGGCCATGGCCACCGGCATGAAGGTGCTGGTCAACGTCACGGCCTCGTTTCACAGGCTCTATGGCCTCAAGGTCGTCATCAACGACATCGACCCGAGCTACACCCTGGGCGACATGGCGCGGCAGCGCCAGGAGATCATCAACCGCCTCACGGCCGAGGGCGTTATCGACCTGAACAAGCAACTGCCGTGGCCCCCGGTGCCGCAGCGCATCGCCATCGTCTCGGCTGCAGGAGCCGCCGGATATGGCGACTTCATGAATCAGCTGGGCGGCAATCCTTACGGCCTGCAGTTCTACACCTGCCTGTTCCACGCTGTCATGCAGGGCAATCAGACGGTCCCCACCGTCATGGCCGCCCTGGACCGCATCAACAGCCACATCGAGCTGTTTGACTGCGTGGTCATCATCCGTGGCGGCGGAGCGACATCAGAGCTCAACTCCTTTGACAACTACGACCTGGCCAGCTATGTGGCCAACTTCCCCATTCCCGTCATTGTGGGCATCGGCCATGAGCGAGACGTGACCGTGCTCGACTATGTCGCCGCTATGCGGGTCAAGACACCCACGGCAGCCGCCGAGTGGCTCATCCAGCAGGGTGCTGCCGCACTGGCCCGACTCGATGGCATGCAGGACGCCGTCGTCACTGCCGTGCGCGACATCGTTGCCCAGGCACGAGAGCAGATGGCCCACTACACCACCATGATACCCGCCACTGCTCACCGCATCATCGAGACCAACCGCATTCGCCTCGACAATTATGCCAAGAATATCCCTCTGGCAGCAGGCAACCTGATCGCTATGCAAAGTACCCGCCTTGAACGCGCATCCGAGCGCATCGTCCAGGCCGTCGGCCATGCCATGCAGCGCGAACAGCTGCGCCTGAACTCACTGGGCGAGAAAGCCGCCCTGCTGTCTCCCGAGAACACCCTGCAGCGAGGCTACGCCCTTGTCACTGCAGGCGACAGGTGCGTCACCGCTGCCAGCCAACTGCGCCCTGGCGAGCAGATAACCGTCCAGTTTGCATCTGGCTCAGCCGATGCCACAGTCAATAACACTAAACAATAGATTTATCATGGAAGAGAATACTGAAATGACTTACACCCAAGCCGTTACCGAACTCGAGCAGCTTGTCCAGAAGATGCAGGACCCCCAGTGCAGCATCGATAACCTCACCGCCTACACCAAGCGCAGCAAGGAGCTGCTGGCCCTGTGCCGCACCAAGCTCACCGCAGCCGACGAGCAGCTCAAGCAGATCCTTGCCGACATCCAGCAGTCCAATAGCTAGAGGCCCCCCCTGGCTTACCCCAAAATTGGATGCCTGACGAAACTATTATCTGTTAACTATTAACTGTTAACTAAAAAATTATTACCTTTGCACCCGCAAAATGGTGCAAGCCGAGCGGAAAAGCAAAACTTGTTTTGATTTTCCCGAGGTGCCGCCCATCTTCGCAGAGAGCAACGCCCGCGCCTGTGGCGAAATTGGCAGACGCGCCAGACTTAGGATCTGGTAACTCCGGTTGTGTAGGTTCGAGTCCTATCAGGCGCACAAAAAACCAAAACCCGCTGAATTTCAGCGGGTTTTGTCAGCTTTTATGGCGGCGGTTATTATGAGTGCAAGTTCAAAATTGAGTTTAACATACTCATTAAAGAATATCGATGATTAGTTCTGGGGCCAACTTCCCGCAAGCAGGAAATCAATGAGTTTTGTCACATCGGTGATGTTCACCGCTTGGTTACCATCAATGTCGGCACAGATGGTGCAAATCGGCTGCTGGGGATTCATCATATAATCAATCAGGGCAGTCACGTCGCTGATATTCACACTGCCGTCGTGATTCACGTCGCCCACAGCATAGCCATGTCCTTCACCATGCAGGACGACGGTCTTGGCCTTGCTCCAAGGGCTCCAGGTGTCGTCGGTGTAATGGGCCTTCACGCGGAAGAAGAAGGTGCCGCCGGCTGTCAGGTTCTTAACAGTGTAGAACTTGTCGGGGGTAATACCGGTAATCAAGCGATAATCGGCATCTCCTTCCTCGTTGACGGCTTTGAGTTTTGAAGGCTCGCTAGCATCACCTGCTAGGATTTGGATGTTTGCGATCGATCCATAGTCGTTCGGATAATTATCACCCTTGATGGCCACCTGGTCTACGTCGGCACAGTCAAGCACAAACACGTAGTCGGTAAAATTGGGTTCCAGATCAACGTGAATTGACTGGAGACTGGTCGAGATCGTAATACCTGATTGATACCATGATTTATAACTCTTGGCTTTTATCTTAACGGTAATCTTGTCATAGCCAGCCAGATCATACTCGGGTGTGAGAATTTCACCCTCTGAGTCCAACTGGATGCAACCGTTTCCAGTAAATAACTGATCTCCATTGTAAACCCAACCCTCAGGGAAGTAATCCTGCCAATGTGAAATGACACTAGAGCCCTGATAATAGCAGTCACTGAAGTCGGCCTCGCCCAACTCCATAATAATCGATTTGTTCTTCACCTCCAAGGTATAACTCTCCACATTCTTAGCAGGCGTCTCGTCTGTCCAATCGGCACGGAATTCGGTTAATTTGATATAGTCTTCATTTGCATCGAGCATTACGGGATTATGAGTTTCAAAGATAGAGGTACCCGTCAAGTTAACCACCACATCCTCAGCCCCCTCGCTGTGCATAGTGATGGTTGCACTGTGCGTACCCAGTTCCTGGGGAGAATAGGTCACATTGATGTCTTTGCCAGCATCCGCATCACTCAACGACACATGGTCAGCATCAATCGAGAAGACGCCATTAGGATCATTCAATGTCAACGTCACGTCATTCTCCAGATAATAGCCGTAAACCGTGAGAACATCGGTAGCAGTTTTCTCGGCATAGGACTCGATAGCCATATTCTTGACACTGGGCACGATAGTCGGTCCCATATAAGGAGGCTGGATACCGATAATCATCTGCTGATTGTCATCGAACGTGTAGTGACCGTCAGTGAAGTCATTGAGCACGCAATAGCAGTTGCCATCGCCACTCCAACCCCAGTTAATGTGGTAGGTATCGTTGGTTGAATCATAGCCATCGACATTGAAGGCATGGCCACCAGCATTACTATCGTAAGCACAATACACAATGGGGCGGTTGTTCGCCAACTCCTCCTGAATCATGCCAACCCAGCGACTGTCGCTGTAGGAATACTTGTAGTAAAGTTGAGCCATACTGGAGTTGTAACCAAAGAATTTCACTGCACGCAAGATATCGCTACCATAGGCACCACTGCCGGTTGGGGAGTAATCCATCTCCTCTTCCTGACCGATGTAACGCATCAACCAAGCCACAGCATCGGCCTGGGCATCAGTATAACCATTCAGGTAGTCGTCAATCATATTGTCCCAATCAAAGGTGATGGAAGGCAGAGGCTCGACTTGGAAATCGTAACTGTCGTAACCCGAAACAGCAGGAGTGGGGCCTACAGGATATTTCCAGTAATAGAACACCATTGCCAACGAAGTGGCAGGGCAACCAGTGACACAGAACTTGCCATTATACACAGGGCAATGGTTGTAGTAGGGTTCCTGCTGATCCCACATGGCCGTGAGCAGCGGAGCCACACTTGCGACACGAGTAGGCTCGTTCAATTTGTTGCTAATAACCAACTCAGGATGCTCCTGCAAATACTCCATCTGTCCCTTGTAATTGGCCAGCCAGTGCCCCATGTTGGCAGGAATGCGTTTCTCATCCAACGGACGGTCACCATAGGCAAGCACCTCTGGCGCACGGTCGTCACCTGAAATGATGTAGAAATGGTCGGCAGTGTTAAAAATGTAATACACAGCCGTACCAGGCTTGTTGGAGTTCATCTCCTGCTTCACCAGTTTCAAGTCAATAGCCGACGGAGCCATCTGCTTGCCGTTAGCCATCTTGCTGGCAGCATACTGTTGTGCGGTCGCCTTGGCTGTTGCCAAGTCCACATTGGCACCAAACACTTGCATCGAAGCAATTATCAATGCGGTTAAAAATAAAAATCTCTTCATAATAGTACTTTTAAATAAGGTTTATAATGATGGATAATAATATTTGTTTGTTTGAATCCCTTTGTAAGATTTAATAGGTCCAGTTTGGGCAGGTTTGATGAGTTAGAGATAACCCGATCGGTTAGGATTGCATCACAAAATTAAAAAAGGCCATTTTCTTGAGCAAGAAAATGGACAGCACCCATGTTCTATTTCATGGAAACAGAACGAAAAACGCTTTATTGATAGACATCTTTCAGTGAAATAAGCCTTGTGGATCGAAACTATTTTTCTTTGGCCATCTTCATGAAGTCTGATGGAGAAATGCCGGTAATGCGCTTGAATGTAACAGTGAAATTGCTGCGGGCAGGAAAATAGGGACGGTTCTAGGCTGTTAAGTTAATCGCCGTTTTAGCTTCATTTTCACCCTG
>CAMJXD010000014.1 GCA_946409635.1 uncultured Prevotellaceae bacterium | reverse complement strand
AAAGCAGGGTGAAAATGAAGCTAAAACGGCGATTAACTTAACAGCCTAGAACCGTTCTCAACAAAATAGCTGCTCACGCGCTTCTCGTTGTTGTTGTCCATCGTGCTGACGGCAGGGATGTTGGAACCAGGATTATTGGGAGTCCATGCATCAAGCAGGCGACGGCCCTTGTTCAGGTTGGTGATATTCAGACCTGCCCACAGGTCGGTCTCGCGCTTCAGGTCGCTGATGACATCAACGCCCTGTACACCCTGCCAGAACATGGTGAAGTCAAGATTCTTATATTCAAGATAGATGTTCAGACCCCAAGTGAAGTCGGGTACGGGTGAATAAATCCACTTCTGGTCTTTCTCGTTGATGACACCGTCCTCATTGAGATCTTTCCAGCGGATGCGGCCCAAGCCAGCACCATTCTGTGCTGCATGGTTATCAATCTCGTCCTGGCTCTTGAAGATGCCGTCATAGACATAACCTACCTGGGCACCCATGGGATGTCCCACAACGCTCTCGACGCCATTACCGCCAAAGGTGCCGGCTGCTGCCAGCGTCTCGGGAAGCTTGGTCACCTTGTTGCGGTAGGTACCTATGTTGCCCGAGATGTCATACTGGAAATCGCCCGCGCTGCCGCGGTAGCCCACGTTGAGCTCGATACCCTTATTGCTCATCTCACCAGCATTGATCCACTGGCTGCTGCCCTCACCCATTACACCGATGCCGGGCATGTAGACCAGAATGTCGGTGGTCTTCTTGTAGTACCACTCAAACGAGCCGTACAGCGCGTTGCGCAGCATACCAAAGTCAAAACCAATGTTGGTCTGGGTCGTGGTTTCCCACTTGAGGTTGTCATTACCCAACTGATTGCGCTTGAAACCGCTGGGCAACGTCTGGCCGCCGTTGGTACCGGCAATGTCATAACTGGTACCGTAGCTCTGGCCACCGAACCCTGCCTCACCATAGTTGCTCTCAAAGATGGTGTAGCGGGCAATGTTGGAAATCTCCTGGTTACCAGTCTGTCCCCATGAAGCGCGCAGCTTGAGGTTGTCGAGCCAGTCCAGACTCTTCATGAAGGACTCCTCGCTGATGCGCCAACCAAGGCTCACCGATGGGAACGTACCGTAGCGGTTGTTGCGGCCAAAACGGCTTGAACCATCATAGCGCATGGTCAGGCTGGCCAGATAGCGGTCGGCGTAAGTGTAATTCACCTTGCCGAAGAAGGATACCAGCGTGTATCCCTCGCCAGAGCCGTAACCTTCAGCCTCACCCACTGCTGCGTTGGGCCACATATAGTCGGGGTTCAAGACGGCAAAGTCATAGGCCTTGGCACTGAGCCATGAGTCGTCCTCACGGTTGAGCTCGGTACCGATCATGATGTCGCCACGGTGATTGCCGCGCTCCAGATTATAGGTCGCGATAGCATTCCACATCCACTTGGTCCAGTGCTCCTGCTTAGGCTCCACTGCATTGGTCGTATTGGCCACGGTGCCCTCGGTGATGGGATAGGTGAAGATGCGCTGTTGTTTCTGTGAATAGTCAAGACCGAAGGTTGACTTGATGTTGAAGTCGGCGATGGGGTTGATGTTGATGAATGCATCACCGAACATGCGCCAGTAGGTATAGCGGTTGTCGCTGTTGCGGTTCAGGCGGGCCACGGGGTTCTCACGGTCAGGATAACCGCCCACGGGACCGGCATAACTGCCATCGGTCGTGTAAACAGGCAGCGAGGGGTTGAACTGCAGCACATTTTCCAGGAAGCCGCCAGGAGCCTGCAACTCGTTGGTGCGGTTCACCGTGAAATGCTCGCCCACGGTGACGATCTTGCGGTCACCGATGTTGAGCAGCTTGTAGCTCGAGTTCATGCGGGCCGAGAAGCGCTGGAAGTCGCTCTGCTTGATGATGCCATTGTTCTTGTAGTAGCCCAGCGAGAAGAAGGAAGTCCCGTTTTCGGTACCCTGGCTCAGCGAGACGTTGTATTGCTGAACAAAGCCCGTGCGGGTGGTCTCCTTGAACCAGTCGGTGTCGGCTGCGGGAGTGATACCGGCTGGATCCAGATACTTGCTCATGGTGATGCCATTGAGCACGGGAACGCCCTGGGCATCATAACTCCAGTCGTAATGATATCCCAGACCGTTCAGGTTAGGATTCAGGCCGTCGTTCACATAACCCTGCCACATCGTTTGGCCAAACTCCTTAGCGTTCAGCACCTTCATCTTGTGGGCATAGGTCTGTACCGACAGGCTGGCATCGAAGTCAATCTTCACCTTGCCGTCCTTGCCGCCCTTGGTAGTGATGATGATGACACCGTTGGCAGCACGGCTACCGTAGATAGATGCCGATGCGGCATCCTTCAGCACCTGGATGCTCTCGATGTCGTTACCATTAAGCTCGTGCATACCAGCCTTGGTGGGCACACCGTCGATAATGTAGAGCGGGTCATTGTTATTGAGGGTGCCTGTACCACGAATGCGGACAGTCGCTGCACCCGAGGGGTTACCGTCGGCCGAGATGTTCATGCCGGGCACGCGACCCTGCATCGCCTTGATGGGGTTGTTCTCGTTCTGCTTCACAAGGTCAGTCACGCTGACTACCGACACTGCGCCGGTCAAGTCGGCCTTGCGCTGAGTGGTATAGCCTGTCACGACAATCTCGTTGAGAGCAAGTGCGTCCTCTTTCATCGTGACGACCATGCCATTACTGGCTGGCATCTCCACATTGAGGAAGCCCACATAGGAGAAGACGAGCGTTGCTCCAGGATTGACCTTGAGGGTAAACACGCCGTCAAAATCGGTGACGGTACCATTGTTGGTACCTTTCTCGACCACAGTGGCGCCGATGACGGTTTCTCCTGTCTCGTCAACGACGGTGCCTGTGATTTCTGTTTGCGCATACAGTATCGTACACACAAACATGAGCATGAAGCTGAGTAGAAATCTTTTCAGTTCGTTCATTGTTTTGATGGTTTTGGTTAATACATACTTATATTTGCTTTTGGAGGCAAAGATAACTAATTGATAACCGGCGTGATGTCAATTATCGTTCATCGGTGTGTAAATATGATACAATGCAACAAAAATGCTAGCGAATGAACGATTATTGGCATCGTTACATCCGCTAACAGCTTAGAGGTGAGGATAAAAATCGGTTATTATTGCTTGCGCTCTTCGCCAGGCACTATGCCAAATTCATCCTTGTAACACTTGGAAAAATAGGACGGTGATGCAAACCCCACTTGGTAGGCTATCTCGCTCACCGAGAGTGATGACCCTTGCAGGAGTTTTTGGGCCTGGGCAAGCCTGGCCTTGCGCAACAGGTCAACAGGGGTGTTTCCTGTCAAGGCCTTAACCTTGCGGTACAACTGCACGCGGCTCAGTCCCATCGTGGCAGCCAGATCCTCAACACTGATGTCGCTGTTGCCCATTTGCTCCTCGACCACCTTCTTGAACCTGGCAATAAAGGCGTTCTCGATCTGATTCTCTCTGGTATCGTTCGGCGCGGTTTCCTCGGGCTTGTTTTCTGCCTCTACTGGACGGCTGCTCCACAGGTCGTGCAACTGGTGCCGGCTGTGCAGCAGGTTTTCGATGCGGGCAAGCAGCAACTCTTGGGAGAAGGGTTTTGTGATATAGGCATCGGCACCGCTCTGGTATCCCTCGATGTGGTGCCGGTCGAGTGCACGAGCGGTGAGCAGGATGACGGGGATGTGGCTCGAGATGACGTCGGCCTTGACCTGCTGGCAGAATTCCAGGCCATTCATTACGGGCATCATTACGTCGGACACAATGAGGTCGGGCACTTGTTCTTTTGCCAATTCCAGGCCGCACTTGCCGTCCTGGGCCTCTAGCAGGCGGTATCGGTCCTGGAGAATGGTGCGCAGGTAGGCACGTATATCGGCATTGTCATCCACGATGAGCACGGTCGAGGCATCCTCGTCAGGCTTGGAATCGGCTGCGGCAGGAGAGGTCAGCGCGATATTTTGCGCCTCGACGTGGGCATTGTCGTCGGTGACAGTTCCGCCCACTTGAGCGTCAAGCAGCTTGTTGATGAGTTGAGTCAGGTTGTGGGTATTGCGCCTGACGATGGAGAAGAGGTTGCAGGTCTCCTGGCTGGCCTGTCGCAGGTCGGGAGTCTCGGCAAGCTGAGCCAGCGGCCCCTCAATCAGCGTCAGTGGTGTGCGCAGCTCGTGGCTCACCTGGGTATAGAAGTCCAGCTGCTCTCGTTCCATCTCCATGCGCTCGTCCTGGATGCGTGCCCGTTGCAGGTAATACATGTAGATGCCTGCCAGCAATGCCAGCAGCAGGAATATTGCCGCCAGGGCCACAAACGTGAGCGTGCGCTGGTTGCCCAGCTGGTCCAGGTATTGATTGGCCATCTTGTGCAGCTGCTCCAGGTTGCGTGACTGGCGCATGATTTCCTCGCTCTCCATCAGCAGCACGCGGGCATTCTCATCGGTAACCAGCGCCGACATCAGCTTGGTCTCTTTCTCGTAGGGCTTGCCCTCAAGGATGTCGACCGCCAACTGCAGCAACTGGTCACCATGGGTGGGGTAGATGTAGGATGCATCCAGCAATGAGTCCTGAACCAGGCGGATGCCTCCGTTCTCGCCAGGCAGACCATCGATGCCACAAAACAGCGGCAGCGCAGCGCCTGCCTCCTCAAAGGCCTTGCGGGCACCCATCGCTGTGCGGTCGTTCATGCCGAACACCAGGTCGATCCTGTCTACGCCATTGTAGTTCTTGTCGAGCCACTGCTTGACCGTCTTGTAGGCCGTCGGCTCGGTCCAGTCTCCCTGCAAGGTCGCGACCACCTGGATGCCTGGGTGTCCGGCGATAGCGTCACTGAAGCCGTTGTGCCGCTCGATGGCCGGCGAGGACCCCTTCAAGCCCATCACCTCGATGATTTTACCTTTCTCGTTCAGCCGACTAGCCACATACTCGCCCATCAGGTGGCCCATCTCATAGTTGTCGGCACCCATGTAGGCTGTGTACTTCTTGGTGCTCGTCTTGCGTTCAAACACAATCACCGGGATGCCCTTGTCGTAAGCCCGATCGATGGCCGACGAAATCGTTGATACCTGGTTGGGTGCCACAATCAGCAGGTCGATGCCAATTCAATCTGCTGGATCTGACGCTCGTCGCTGTCATATGCCACAGCAAACCTCAATTCCACATTATCATGGAAATAGGCTCCGATTTTTAATTCCGAGTTCTGCTTGTCTCGCCAAATGTCGTCAGAGCACTGCGACACCCCAATGCGGTACTTCTTCTCACGATTGCTTGAGCAAGAAGATATCAGGGCAAGCAGTATCAATAATCCTATACAACAAATACTATTATATTTCAAGTTCTACGTCCTTATTTATGATTTAACTATCGCAAGCAGTTGGCATGTTCAATGATTTAAAGCGTAATGGCACATTGCTGCGCAATTGGTCAGCAGCATCATAAAACAGCGCAAATCCCTACAACTATCTACACAATATAAAAGATCTCGAAATTACCAAAATTGAGAGTGAAATCAAGTCTTTGATACTGCAAATTTTGCATTTTTCTCTGAAATAGCCAAATGATTCACCATTTATTTGCATTTCCATGCTAAAATGTAACAATTTGGCAAAATACCCAATCAGGATTCGCGCCCACTATCGGGACGTCACACTTGGGAATTTCTCAATGTTCTAAAAACGCATTTAGCCGATGCATGGCACACCTGTTACCCATCGTGTGACCGAGGTCCTGGGCTACGCGCAGCGCTTCAGCACGAACGGCTCGCTTAGCAGTTCAGACGTATGCATCAATTGGGTTGCGGCCTGGCATGATTTAGCCAGATTACCGAAATCTTAAAGATAATGAAGTGTTTAGCAAAAAAATGCTACCTTTGCCATGATTAGATGACAAATAATTGATACTTATGAATGTAAAGCTTCATACACCCAAGACCTTGAAAGCTGGCAGCGGCATGTCTTCTGCCAAGCAGTTCATGCTTTCTATCATCGCAACGACAGTGTCGATCGTTCTCACATTTGGCACTGCAGCCATCATTGATAACCATAAGAAAAAGGCTGCAAGAAAAGAGATGGTAATGATGGTTATTAGAGAACGCCTGAAATATCGAGAAAACATCGATAGCGGGTAAGTTCTAAGGCTTATTGAAGTGTCAAATCACTAATCGCCAATCAGTGAACAAGTTATCTACTTGCGAAACTTAAATAAAACTATCTATTGCTATTTTGTGTAGTTTTTTGATAACCTCTTGCGTCTAATGGGCAAAAACAAGTTAAATCAATTAATTATACTACTATGAGCACTTCAAATAGCAGAACAAAAATGGGCAATGCCATGATGGTTGTTGGGATGATATTGATAGTTTTGGGTTTTAGTTTTGTCTCTGCTATCTTGAGCGGACTACTTGGCCATAGCGTTACACTTGATAAAATGACAATTATGGGCAATTCGATATCCCGATGGGGCCTCATGCTTTCGGTTCTTGGCGACATTATCAAGTCGTATCACAAGGATTTGACCAAAAACACAAAACTCCTCATCGGTATTGCATGTACCATCTATTTGCTTGGCTGGGTATTAAGTTTGCTGGTTCCCGTTGATCGCATAACAACATTGGGATCAATTCCCAGTTACATGATTCTTGGCACCATTGTGGTCATTTCAATTGTTTTTTGGGGATCATTAGCTGCCGGCTTGTTCCGTATGCACCAGGAGTCCAAGGAGCTCGAGGAATCAGGCCGCCGGTAAAAATTTCCTGTCAAGTAGTATCTTTTAGACAACCGAACAGACTCCATAATTTTGCGGAAACTAAATTTCGAGTTGTATCTCATGAGACGTAAAGAGTCGTTCAAGTATTGTTATATTGTAATTTATAAACTGCTGCCATCCCGTATTAATTGATGAAAACTCATGTTATACTACAAAAGGCGGTACATTGTATCCCCCAAAAAACCGTTGTCATAATATTATAGAACTAACATCTCCAACGCTATTGTTTTTCGGTGTTTTTTTGTAAATTTGCAGGATAAATGGGACGTGGATTTTTGATAGCGGCGCCGAATAGTGGCTCGGGCAAGACGACAGTTGCTCGGGGACTGATGGCGTTGTTTGCCCGTAAGGGGTATCGGGTTCAGCCGTTTAAGTGCGGGCCTGATTATATCGACACGAAGTTTCATGCTGCGGTGTGCGGGCGGCCGAGTATCAATCTGGACACGTTTATGGCCACGCCTGAGCATGTGCGAGAACTGTTTGGACATTATGGCAAGGATGCTGACGTGTGCGTCGTCGAGGGGATGATGGGCCTGTTTGACGGCTATGACCGTGACTGTGGCTCTTCGGCCGAGATTGCACGTGTGCTGGACCTGCCCGTCGTGCTGGTTGTAGATGCCAAGTCGGCAGCCTATTCGATGGCGGCGCTTATTTCAGGCTTCGTCAATTTCCATGATGATGTGCGCATTTGCGGTGTGATCTTCAACCGTGTTGGCTCAGTAAGGCATTTTGCCATGCTGCGGCAGGTGTGTGATGATTTGGGCGTGGAATGCTATGGCTATCTGCCCAAGAGGGCTGAACTAGAGCAGGGCTCACGCTACTTGGGGCTGGATTTCAGCGAAAAGCCCGAAAGTGAACTCTTGATTGAACTTCTTGAAAAGAATGTGGAATGGCAACGGCTCTTGGAACTGTCAAACAAGAACAAACCCTCTTGCTCACAGCGCTGCAAAAAAGATGAACCGACGGGGCGCACCCTAATTGCCCGCAATGAGGAATCTTTCTCCTTTATCTATCAAGAGAATATCGACCGCTTGGAGCATGTGTCGTTCTTTGACCCCGAGCGTGATGTGCCATGCCTTGACGAAGTGGAATTACTCTATTTGCCGGGCGGTTATCCCGAGAAACACCTTGACGCTTTGGTGAAAGCCGAGGAGACACGACGTGCTATCAAGGACTATGCTGAACGGGGAGGACGCATCATCGCCGAGTGTGGCGGCATGATGTACCTGTGCAAAGAAATCGTCACCGACGAGGGCGAATTTCCCATGTGCGGGGTGTTGCCCTATTGCATTACTGCCCGCAAAGAAGACCGAAAACTGTCGCTAGGTTATCGCCGCTTCACGCTCGATGGCAAGGAGTACCGCGGACATGAGTTCCACTACACGCAATTCGTGGGCGAGACACCGCCATCGGTCACTCAGGCCTATAACGCCAAGGGAGAGCCTGTGCCAACACCGGTCATCAGCTACAAGAACGTGTTGGCAAGCTACACCCATTTATATCAATTACCAACTAGAAACTGAAATATGAAACAGATATATACCAAGACAGGCGACGAAGGCATGACCAGTCTACGTGACGGAGTGAGGGTCCCGAAGGATGACCCGCGCATCGAGACCAATGGGCAGATTGACCAGTTGAATGCCTGTTTGGGGGTTGTGCGGTCGATGCTTGATAAGACGCAAGATTCTGCGCCTCTACAACTCATACATGCCGTGCAGCGAGAACTCATGACCGTCATGAGCCATATCGCTACCCCTGAGGGTAGCAGCAATCCCCGCGAGCTCCATGTGGCCGAAATCACTGCACAGTTGGAACAGGCCATTGACTCTGCCGATTATCAAGGCGGCTTCGTCGTGCCCGGTGAAGGCTCACGGTTGTCTGCTTTCATCCACTTGGCACGCACTCAGGCCCGCACGGTGGAGCGTCGCTTGTGGTCGCTGCATCGTGAGCATCCTGTTGACAATGCTGTGCTTGTGATGATGAACCGTCTGTCCGATTATCTGTTTGTCTTAGCCAACTTGAAAGAATGAAGCGATTACATCCCATTATGTTCGCAGGGACGGGAAGCGATGTTGGTAAGAGCATCGTTGCAGCGGCCTTTTGCCGCATATTCAGGCAAGACGGATATTGCCCGGCTCCCTTCAAGGCTCAAAACATGGCATTAAATTCCTATGCCACGCCTGAAGGCTTTGAAATCGGCCGTGCCCAAGCTGTCCAAGCCGAGGCTGCAGGCATTCCATGCCACACCGACATGAATCCGCTGCTGTTGAAGCCGCAAAGCGACCACACCTCTCAGGTCATCCTGCACGGCAAACCCATTGGCAACAAGAATGCGTACGATTACTGGCGACGCGGCACATCTGACATCGACTATCGCCGTGAGGTGTGCGATGCCTTTGACCGCTTGGCTTCGCGCTATAATCCCATCGTGATGGAGGGTGCCGGCAGCATTTCGGAGATTAACCTGCGTGATACCGACCTGGTGAACCTGCCCATGGCGCGTCATGCCCATGCCGATGTGATTCTGGTGGGCGATATTGACCGGGGTGGGGTATTTGCATCGGTTTATGGCAGCATCGCCTTGCAGTCGCCCGAGGACCGCCGTCTCATCAAGGGCATCATCATCAACAAGTTCCGTGGTGACATGCGCCTGTTTGACGAGGGACGCAGGATGCTCGAGGACATCTGCGGTGTGCCTGTGCTGGGCGTTATTCCTTACTACAAAGACATCCATATCGAGGAGGAGGACAGCGTGGCGCTGGCTCAAAAGTCGATGCAGGCCGATCGCGGCAAGGTCAATGTGGCGGTCATCATGCTGCGCCATTTGTCCAACTACACCGACTTTGACGCGCTGGAGAGCGACCCGCGGGTGCACCTGTTTTACACTAACAATACCGAGGACATCAAGAAGGCCGACATCATCATCCTGCCAGGCACGAAATCCACCTTGCACGACCTGTATGAATTGCGCCGCAACGGTTGCGCCCAGGCGATTGTGAGGGCTCGTCGCGAGGGTGCGACGGTATTGGGCATTTGCGGCGGTTACCAGATGATGGGCATGGAGGTATTGGACCCTGACCACGTCGAGGGTGATATTGAGCGTCTGCCGGGCCTAGGCCTGTTGCCCACAACCACAACAATGAACGGTGACAAGCAGACGCGCCAAGTGACTTGTCAATACGGGCATGGCTACGAAATCCATCAGGGTGAGACGCATTCTGTGGGCGACGCCAAATCGTCCCCCCTGCTTTGCCTAGATGACGGGCGCGAGGACGGTTATATCGTTGACGGCAAGTGCATGGGCACATATGTCCACGGCATCCTCGACAATGCACCCTTTGTCGATTTCCTTTTGGAGCCCTTCAAGGACAAAATCACGGAGGGCGACAAGCCGTTTGACTATGCGGCTTTCAAGGAGGAGCAATACGACAAGTTGGCGGCCCACGTGCGCCAGCATGTTGATATGGAACAAATCTATAAAATCCTGTCTGACCATGATTGAAGGACACGGCGACGACCTGTTTCGCTACAACAGCATCAAAATGAACTTCAGTTCCAACATTTATGCTGGAACTGACTTGAGCGCTTTAGAAACCTATCTGTGCTCGCGCATGGATGTCGTGCGCTCCTATCCCGAGCCCTCGGCGGCATCGCTCGAGCAGATGATTGCCCGTGAGTGCGGCATCAGTTGCGACGAGGTGCTGGTGACCAGTGGTGCAGTCGATGCCATCTACCTGATTGCCCAGACCTATCGCGGCGAGGGCACCTGCCACGTTGTGCAACCCACGTTCAGGGAGTATGAGGACGCTTGCCGCGTGTTTGGCTACGAGGAGCGCGAGGACGGAGCTCTGTGCTGGCTGTGCAATCCCAATAACCCCACGGGCGACGTCATGGCTACAGAGGGTGTGCTGGCGCTTGCCGAGCGCTATCGCCTGCTCATCGTGGACCAGTCCTACGAGGACTACACGATGGCACCACTGCTGCAACCTGCCGATGTGGTCAGCCGTGACGATATCATCCTGTTGCACTCGATGACCAAGCGCTATGCGGTGCCAGGATTACGACTGGGCTATATCACGGCATCGGCAAGGATAATCAGCAAGCTACGGGAGCAGTACCGCCCCTGGGCCATCAATGCGCTGTCACTCGAGGCGGGTAAGTGGCTAGTCTCGCATGAGGCTGTTGCCATCCAGGACCTGCCTTCATATTTGGCTGAGACACAACGCCTGCGTTCTATGTTGAACGAGATAGATGGCATTGAGGCTTTTGGCACTCAGACCAATTTCTTCTTGTGCACTATCAAGCAAGCAACAGCTGCCCAACTGAAGGAATACTTGGCGCGGGAGCATGGCATCCTCATCCGAGATGCCTCCAATTTCACGGGCCTCACGCCGCACCACTTCCGCATTGCCACCCAGTCGCCTGCTGAAAACGATGCCCTAGTCGCCGCTTTAATAAACTACGAATTACGCGAATTGAACGAATGACATCCGCATTGATACTCATATTGCCGCTGTTGTTGGGCTGGTTGCTGGATTTTGTGTTTGGTGACCCCTCACGCTTGCCGCATCCCATCGTGTGGTTCGGCAAGATGATTTCGTGGGGCGAGCATCGCCTCAACAAGGGTAGCTACCGCATGGCCAAGGGGGCCGTGATGGCCGTCTGTTTCATTCTGCTGGTGTTTTTTGCCGTGTGGGGGATGAAACGATTGGTGCCCAACATGGTCTTGTGGCTCATCCTCGACACCGTTATCATTTTCTATTGCTTGGCTGGAACGACGCTCATTCGCGAGGTGCGCGAGGTGTTCCTGGCGCTGGATCGCTCGCTGGACGAGGGACGCCAGCAGGTCGCCCGCATCGTGGGGCGCGAGACGTCCCAACTGTCGGCCCAGGAGGTGCGCACCGCTGCCCTCGAGACCCTTGCCGAGAACCTGAGTGACGGTGTAATAGCACCGCTGTTCTGGTTCGCATTGCTGGGCACTCCAGGCATGCTGGCCTACAAGATGGTCAATACTCTCGACTCGATGATTGGCTACCGCACCGAACGCTACAAGGACTTCGGCTGCTGGGCTGCCCGCATCGATGATGTGGCCAACTACATTCCTGCCCGATTGACCGCCCTGCTGATGATTCTTGCTACTGGCCGATTGTCACTGCTTAAATTTGTGTGGAAAAACGGTCGGCGCCATGCCAGTCCCAACAGCGGCTACCCCGAGGCCGCGCTGGCCGGTGCGCTTAACTGCCGCTTTGGGGGTCCCCACTACTACTTTGGGCAACTGTTTGACAAACCCTACATAGGCGAGAACGACCGCTTATTGACTACCCGTGACATGCACACCGCCGTGAGCATCAACCGCAGGGCCGAAGTGTTCATGCTCGTCCTCACACTGCTAGCCAGGTCATTGTGCTGAGTGGTGACTATATTTTAACGCCATTGATGTCAATCAGGTTATTGACTATCGCATAGATGGTCAATCCGGCTTGACTGTGTATTTGGAGCTTCTGGGCGATGTTTCGCCGGTGGGTGATGACCGTGTTGATCGAGATGTCCAAGTGGGCCGCTATCTCCTTGCTCGACATGCCCTGGACCAGCGCAATGATGATGTCGCGCTCACGGCTGGAGAGTGTCGAGGAGTTCTTGCCGCCGCCCTTAAACACCATGTTGGAGATGTTACGGGTCACGTCGCCATGCTTGACAAGATGCTCCAGGCGACGAATGGCAGGCACAAAGATATGATCCTCGATCATGGCGTGCTGCGACAGCCACTGCTCGTTCTCATAGATGTCGTGCAGGGCGGCAGTCAACTGGTTGTTGTGTAGCCCATCTTGGGGCAGATACTTGATGATGAGGATTTTCAATTCCCGCAACTGGCGGTCGGCGGCTCCATGATGCTTGGAGAAGGTCTCCACATTATAGTCGCTGGCAGGCTGTCCATCAAGAAGTTTCTCGACATAGGGGAAGAGCGTTTTTTGCTCATAGTTCATGTGGCAACGTATCTCGTAGGCATACTCATCATAGAATTTCATGATGAGTTGCGCCAGCGAGTTGTTCTCGCTCAACGACTCCTCCAGTTCGCGACGAATGTACGGCAACTGGAAGTCGAGAAAATAGGCATGGCTGGCTTGCAGATAATGCAGCAGAGTCAATACCGAAATATGCTCATCATCGTCGTTGGCCTCAATGCCATTGATGGTGAAGTTGACCACTGTCAGGAACGTGTGTGTGTCCACCCCATTGTGCTCACACGTCTCCCTAACAGTTTTGTCGCCAAACCCGAGATTGATGCCAAAGCTGCCCAATGCCTGTAACAGATTATAGTTATCACCGATAAGTGAAAACATCTTGTCATCGGGCTCATATATCTTTTGTTCTTTCATCGTTGCATGTTTTTATCTACCCGCAAAATTAGCACTCACCATAGCAACATGCAATCCTCATTTCTTGGTATTTATGACAAAAATGCCCCCATAAATAATGGGGGCACACTAGATTGCTGAACCACTTGATGGGGTTACTCGGACAACATGGTGACCTCGATGCACCGCTGTGCGTCAAGCAGGCGCTGGGCCATGCGCTGCACGTCACTGGCCTTCATGTTGGCCACCATCTTGCAATAGTCATGGTCAAAATCGACATGATCGTCAAGCTCATGCCAGATGATGTAGTTCCAGTAGTCGTTGGTGATGGCCAACTGGGCATACTGCTTGATGAGATATTGCTTAATCTTGTCCATGCTCGTTGCCTCGGGGCCGTTGGCTGCAATATGTTGCAACTGCTGGTAGATGATGGGGTTGATCTCCTCGTAGCGGTCGGGGCCGGCATTGTACGAAATCTTGAAGGTGGCATTGGGCTGGTCGTCCTGGACCAAGTCAAAAGCCACGCTCACGCCGTAGGTGCCGCCCTTCTCCTCGCGCACCGAGTCGGTGTAGGCTATCGACAGGCAACGCTTCAAGAAATCCAGTTCCAGGTCACTCTGGGCCGTGAACGGGACGTCGGCGCTATAATAGATGCTCACGTTGGCTAGCGGGGTTGCCATCTTCTTGCTGAACTTGTGGACCGATTGTCCGCCCACAATCGACGGGATGTTGCTGTAGTTGGTGTGTTCTTGACGGCCCGTACTGGGCAAGGTTGCCAAATATTGGCACAGGCATTGACGCAACTGCTGCTCGTCATAGTTGCCAATAATGACTGTCTTGAAATTGGCGGCATCACTAAAGCGTTCCTTGTAAATCTCAAGGATTCGGTCATAGCTCACCTTGTCGAGCGTAGACTGCACAACTGGGGCCATGCGGGGGTGATGACCATACAGGATAGCCCTGATCGAGTCGTTATAGTCCACCCGTGGCGAAGCGTTGCGGTTGGTCAGGAACGAGCGGTTGCGCTCGATGAATCCGTTGAAGGCCGTCGTGTCGCGACGGGGCGAGGTGAAGTACAGGTAAGCCAGTTCAAACATAGTGGTTATGTCCTTGACCGACGAGCCGCCGTTGATGCTCTGACCCCTGCTACCCACCGACGGGCTCACGCTCACCGACTTGCCGGTGAGCATTTTGCGCAGCGAGATGGCGTCATAGTCGCCCACACCAGCCTCGGTCACAGCGCTTGAGATGAGACTGAAGTTAGGGATATCTTCATCGCCATAAAGCGAGGTACCACCCTGAGCCTGCATCTCGAGCGAGACGGCATCGGCATTGTAGTCGGTCTTCAGGGCGTACACCTTCATGCCGTTGGACAGGGTGTACTCGGTGAAGCCGTGCTTGTAGGGCTTCTCGGCGACGATGCTTCCCGCTTGGGGCAGTTGGCTGAGCAAACGGTCGGGAAGCACTTGGTCGGTATAGGGTGCATAGGACAGGCGCTGGGCCGCCAGAATGACCTGTTCGATCTGGCCCGCATCGGGAAGACGCACTTCCTCCTTGTCGGGGGCATACATGACAACGACCTGGTTCTGATCGGTGATGAGTTCTCGCACGGCGGCGTTAACCTCGTCAATCGTCACCTCGCGGTCGAGGCGGCGGGTGTTCTCCAACTCATATTCGGCCGAAAGCAGCGGCTCTCCGGTCAAGAAGTTGGTCACGCAACTGTTCACGTAGTGGGAATTGCGATAGTCGTTGCGCATGTTATAGCGCCGCTGGGCCGCATTGAGGTAGAGGCTCTTGGCACGGTTCAGCTCGCTCTGGGTGAAGCCGTGCTGGCGAGCCTGCTCGGCAATGCCCACCGCGGCAATGATACCGCCCAGGATATTATCCTGCTTGCAGCTGATGCTCATGGCAAAGGACTCCTTGGTGCGGCTGATGAAGAACGAGCTTGCACGGCCCGATGCGCTCTGCACGGGAGACCCGGGCTGCTGACGCAGCTCGGCAAAGCGGTCGCCCAGCATGGCTCCAATGAGGTCATCAATGTAGCTGCTGCGCAGGTAAGCCTCGGTATTCTTCTCGCCGTCGGGGGTTGCGTCGCGCTTCTGATAGAGGTGGCACAACACGATGGGCTGCTCGGCATCCTTCTCGATGGCGACGATCATCTTGTCGTTGTCGCTCACGGGATAATAGATGCGCTCGGCGGGACGTTTGGGCATAGGAATCGACGAGAAAACCTTCTTGATCTTTTTCTCCATCTTGTCGACATCGATGTCGCCCACGACAACGATGGCCTGCAGGTCGGGACGGTACCACTTCTGGTAATAGTCGCGCAGGTCCTGATAGGGGAAGTTGTCGACGATGTCCATCGAGCCGATGGGCATGCAGTCCTCATATTTTGTTCCTGCATAGATGCGTGGCAACACCTGTTCCTGCATGCGCTGCACGGCCATGCCGGCTCGACGGGTGCGCCACTCCTCGTGAATCACGCCACGCTCCTTGTCAATTTCCTCGTCCTCGAGCAGCAGGTAGTGGCTCCAGTCATGCAGTACGAGCAGGCACGAGTCGATAATGCCCTCACGCACCAGCGGGGCCGAACCGATGTGGTAGACGGTCTGGTCGACCGACGTGTAGGCATTGAGGTTGGCGCCAAACTTCACGCCGATGCTTTCACACCACGACACGATGCCGGGCTTGCCGTTCTTGCCGGGGAAATTCTTGGTTCCGTTGAAGGCCATGTGCTCCAGGAAATGCGCCAGGCCTCGCTGGCGGGGTTCCTCAAGGATCGAGCCCACTCGCTGGGCGAAGTAGAAGTCGGCAAGGCCTGCCTCCTTGGCATTGTGACGGATGTAGTAGGTCATCCCGTTCTTGAGGGTGCCCTTACGCACCGACGGGTCTTGAGGCAACTGGGCTGCCGCCCACAAGGGCAGCAGCACCAGTGCAAGAAGAGTAATAATTACTTTTTTCATCGGGGCTTTAATGCTTGAGCAACGAAGCGGCGGCCTCGGGGATAAAGTCGTTGGTTGAGTTGTTGGTGTCGACATACTTGCCGCTGGCATCCTGCTTGCGGATAACCGACTTGTTGAAGCGGGTTTCGTCGCGATCCACCTTGCCACAATAAGTCCATCCTGCATCGATCGACGCATCGAGCACGTTCCACTCGCGCACCGACTCAACACTCAGGTTCACGCCGTCGAGAATCCACTCGTTGGGCACCTTGTAGATGCCGGATTTGGTCATCTCCTTCGAGAAATCGCCAAACACAAACAGGTAGGTAGCGTCATACACGTAGTTCTCCAGCCAGTCTTCCTTGCTGGTCTGCATCTTGGCGATGGCCATCGAGTTGAAGCCACGGCTGTGGAACTGATAGATCGTGGCCGTGTAGCAATACCACTTGTCCAGGTTGGGTGCGGCACCGTCGGGATCGGTGAAATTGGGGTTAGAGGTCTCGTCATAGAACTCAAAGTCGGCATCGCTCAAGTCGATTGAGTTGGGCTGCTCGGTCGTGTGGTTGATGGCGTTGATGGCCAGCTTCAGGCTCTGGCCGGGCTCAACGGGAACGCTCTTGCCGTTGCCGGGAATCATGTAGCAAGCCTGCACCGAGAAGTGGGTCGACATGATATCAGGATCGTAGTCCTGCTTGGTGGTCGTCAGGAAGGCCGACTCCAGCACTGCAATGCTGTCGGCATACAGGGTAACGTCAGAGTTGTTGGTGATGATGATGTACTGGTCACCGCTGTAGGACTTGCCCTCGGGCGTGCTCGTGCCGGTATAGAAAATCTCGCTGATGACAAAACCACCCTGGGCCGTGAAGGTGGAAATGGTCATCTTCAGGTCATGGGAAGTGGGCGAGATTACCACGTTATCGGACGATACCTCAAAGTCCTTCTGTCCGGCTACTCCCTTGAGGGTGAAGTCAAGATGTCCGCTCACGATGACGTTGTAGGTGCCGGCCTCGATGTTGTTGCACATCATCTTGTAACCGTTCTCGTCCTTGACAAACTGCGAGGCTTCTATAGTAGTAACCTGCTGAGTCTCGACGTTGGTCAGGGTAGCCTTAGCGCCCGACAGGACGACATCCTCGAGGTTGGCAGGAACCTCAAGCGAGACAACGGTTGTGGGGACTACAGGAATGGGGTCATCACTGTTACAGGAAGTCAGGCACAGGGCCATGGCGAGCATCATGACGATGCTGTTTAACATTAACTTTTTCATTGTTCTTTTTTTGGTGTGAATTGATAATTTATGTAATTCTAAAATGTAATACCTATTGAGCTTAAAAACTGCGTCTGGTGTTCGCTGGCCGAGCACAGAGTCAAGCCGCCGCCCACCTCAATAAAAAATCCATATTTAGCCTTTTTCCAAGCATAGTCAGCTCGTGCTTTGGTACCCAGGTCGGTATAACTGGCTGTGGCAAACTTGTGCTGGTGCCTGATCAAGCCGGTGAATGCTTCGCCCATGTTGGCAAAGGGCATCTGCAGCTTGTCGTCCACGTTGCCATAATAGGCAGCATGGGCATTGATGGTCAGCAACAGCCTGGAGGTCGCGTGCACAAAGCATTGTCCCTGCAGCCTGCCGTAGGCATGGCCACGGTCCATCTGCCGATGAGGATACACATACTGCTCGTTTTGAGAAATGTAGCCGGCAGCCATGACCACATTCCAGCCTTTCTTGCCATAGAGTGCACTCACGCAGGCGTCCACCGCGTGGCTCTTGTACATCGTCAGGCAGGCGATGACGGGAAAATAACGTGCATTGGACATGCCACCGACGTGTTCATTGCCCGTGCGGCGCGTGTAGTCCACATGGGCCCAGGCGGCCAATCGGCTGTCGCGTTTCCACCCTAAGTTGGCTTCCACGTGCTCGTTATAGAGGTCGGTGAGGGGCATGGAGTTGTATTCGGCGAGTTTGCGGTGATAACGGTGCTGCTCAAGGGTGACGTCGGCCCACAGGCCACTGCCCATGGCCGGGGCGGCATGAAGCAGCACAGCCACTCCGCCACCGTCATAATAGAGGCTGCGCTTGTCACCCGAGAATCGATTGTACTCTGTACCCAGGCCAGTCATCTGATACTCGGGTATTACACCCTCCTCGCGGTAGAAGGCGACGCTGTTGGTCTGCTTGTAGATGTCCGCTTCAATGCCGGCATCCAGGCAATAACGGCCCAGCCGATAAACACCGCCCAGGCGCAGCGTCAAGTCGGTGACGATGCCACGCATGCGCGGGTCGCGGCCGCGATACTCCTGCTCGGCCCTGACCAGCATCTCGGCGCCCAGCGTCCAGCGCTTGATGGCTGTGGCATATCCGCCCGATATGGCATATCGCTCACGTCGGGTGTCTCCGCCCAGCGTGTCGGCAAGGACGTAGGGCTGCAACAGTTCATAGTCGCTGGTAGAGTTCCACCTCACACGGTGTTGCTTGCCTGTCGTGTAGGAGGCACCGCCCCACACCGTGGAGCGATTGTTCAGGCGATGGTAGGTGTCCACCTTGAGGTAGGGCAACGTGTAGCCGCTGCCCTTCTGGGGTGTGAAGGCTACCGACTGCCGCTGCAGGTCGATGCCCAGGGCCAACTGCGAAAAGGCCCGCTGGTAGGCATCGCCGTGAACTGCCGGATTGCGCAGCGCCTGGCCGCCGACCACCCGGGCCAGCGTCGTGTGTTCAACCAGGGCCGAATCGGCATCGGCTGCAGCTATAGCCTTCATGGTCATGAAGATGATGAATATGAGTAGTGGTAATCGCTTCATGTTAGTCAAGGAATATCATGTTCAACGATAACTCGTTGGTCTCCTGACGGACCAGTTCCACATAGTCACTCTGGCAACGGAATTGCCGCACCCTGGGGGCGGCACCGCCGGCAAGCTGGCAGGTGGCGACGCCCTCGATGTCAATCTGGTAGGCACCGCGCAGGACCTCCACCGTCACGCTCGCGCCGTCAAAATCGGCCACCGTTGTCACCTGGCGGGTGTTGACGTTGGTGAGCTTCACTTGTGCCTGGACGCGGGTAACCGCCTGGTCATCGCCTGCCGTCACCGTGATGCGGGCCTGGGTGAAGATATCATCTTCTATGGGAGCACAGGTGGTCAGGGCCATAGCCAGAACGAGGGTTATGATGATTGATAAATATTGTTTCATTTCAGTTTTCAGTTGTCGGTTGTCAGCGGCATCCGCATTCAACCGATAGCTCTTGGCTTCATAACTTGATGTTCATTTCTAGTCCAAAGTAAGGGGTAACATGGCGACGGATGGTTGTCCCGCGACTGTCGTAGTCGGGCGTGTAGTCCCACAGCTTGTTGCAGAACATGGCGATGTGCAGTCGGTCGTCAAACAGTTTCTTGGTGACCTTCATGTTCAGGTTCATAGCAAACGGTACCTGGTTTTTCTCAAACTGTGATGCGGTATAGTCACGTACCAGCCATCGCAGGTACATATCCTCGGCATCACTGGCCTTCCAGTCATGGATGCTGCCGTCAGGGGCGATATACTGGACAGGATAGTTGCTGACTTCCGTGCGCTGTGAGGTGGTGAACCACATGCATTGGGCCGAAAACGAGAAGCCCAGCCTGAGTCGAGGCACGTCGGTATCGAGGGTGAAGTTGGTATTGAAGGCCTCTCGCACCGAGCCGTCATCGGCCTCATACAGGCCCACATATTGAATCTGCCGACCCGCAATCACCTGGCTGGGGCGGTAGGAGTCCACGATGGAGTTGTTATAGGTGGTGCGGAAGTATGCTCCGTTGATGGTCAAGCGGGTGAGTATAACGGGAAAACGCTTGGTCTCGAGCGTGTATTCAATGCCTTCCTTCAAGGTCATGCTGCCGTTGGTGTAGTTGCCATAGCCAGCCAGCTCGTTGAGCACGGTATAAGGAAGCGTCTCGAGCGGCGGCTGCGACGTCAGGGTCGAGGGATCGATGCCGCTCGCGTCATATTGCTTGTATTGATAGGTCTGATAGTAGGACTGCATGCGGAATCCTGAGGTCATCTTCTCGCGGAAGGCCGTAACGGTCATTCGGTTCCCGCCGATGTTGATGTCCAGCGACACCTCCTTCTTGAGGTTGCGGGCCGGCTCCAAGGCGGTGTTGCGAGGATTCACGATATAGGTCATCAGGTTGATGCGGCGGTAATCGGGATTGTCGTGGTAATAGTTCAACTGGATGAAGTCGACGTACAGCAGGTCGGGAAACAACTGCTCCATGGTGGGCATCTTGGTGTGCTGGCCGATGCCTGCCGACAGGCGGATAAACATGGGCTGGCCGAACAGTGACAATCGGGGCAGCGTATAGCCCACATTCACGCGCGGATCAAGGTAGGCCTTGCCATACATGGCGTAGGCCTGCTCCAGGTTAAGCATCGAGGTGACGCGCAATCCGGCCACGGCCTCGATCGTTCCCACAGGCGTGGGCCACTTGATGGTTCCCTCGCCGTAGGCCGACAAGCGATGGTTGGCAGGAATCTCCTTGAGCGAACGCGCCCGTGACGAGATGCCTGTATAGACCGGCGTGTGGGGGTCAAACACCTGGCCGCGGCCCAGGTTTTTATCCAGGTTCCAGTCCATGCCCAGCAGCAGCGTGTTGCTCACGGTGTTGTTGGGGACCTGCAACCTGACGTTGAGCTTGGCATAGGCATTGACGGGCTTGCCGTCCACCTCGTGATGTCCGGTGTACTTAAATGGCAGAATATAGGCATCGTTTTCTCCTTCCACCATCGAGAGCGGAGCAATGGTCATGCGAGACAACTGCACCAGCTTGGTGCGCTCTATCAAGTCTTTCTCCAGCGATCCCGACAGGGTCAAGTCGGCCGATTTGAGCCATGAGTGCCCCTTGGTCTTGAACGACAGGGACGTGAGCAGGGCATAACGGTTATAACTCGATTTATAAGAGTCCTCAGCGCTGTAGGTCTGGTCAACGTCTTCCTTGTCGTTGTCCAGAGACCTGGAAAAATCAAGGTTTGAGCTCAGGGCGAGCTGGTAACGCTCCTGCTCCCAGCGCTTGTGCAAACGGGCCGAGAAGGTCAGGCGCTTGTAATTCTCCAGATTATTGCGTGGGTCGGCTTTGGCATCCAGGTAGTCGGCACTGATATTCAGTGTCAGGCGCCTGTTTTCCCATTCCAGGTCCTTGGCAGCATACAGCAATTTGGAGCCCATGTCGGCCTTCAGCCGGAACTTGAGATCATGACCGCCGCGGCGCCGCTCTATCTTGACAAGGCCGCTGGTCAGGTCGCCATATTCCACCGAGGGGACGCCGCGCACGATTTCCACACGCTCGATGTCATCGGTGGAGATGCCACGCATGTCGACACCGGCATTGGTGTTGTCGCGGCTGGAGGCCATGACGTCCCATGCACCGGCCAGGTACTGCATATTGGCATTGGTCGAGATGGGGGCTCCGTCGATAATAAAACTGGTGCCCAGCGACGACGTGGCATAGTTGCTGCTCGGCGTCGAGATCTCACGGATGTGGATGTTATTAGGTGTGCTCAATGACGGGTCAACACTGCGACCGCCAGGTAAGAGTTCCAGAATATCTGAAAAACTCGAGGGCTGCAAGTGTTCCATGGCATGCTTCTCGATGCGCGACGACGTGGTCAGCCCCTTGTTCTCCTGGGCGGTCACCACGACCTCGCCCAGCTGGCTCACCTCGGCATGCAAGAGATAGCGTCCGTCGCTGGTCGGCATGGTGATTAACGGCTTATAGCCGATAGACGTAATCCTCAACCTCGCCTCATTATTTTTAGGTAGGTTGAAGCTTCCGTCGGCTTGAGTGACTGACAGCACTTTCCCTGATTGCGCATCGGCAATCGTCGCCCCGACAATAGGTTCAAGGGCCTCGGCATCCAGCACAATACCACTCTTGACGGTCTGGGCATCAGCAATTTGCAAGGCCAAGACCATTAAAGCCACTATGATAAATCTAACAACTTGCATCTCGATGGTTTTGGAGTATAAAATTACTCCTTATCCCACTGAGACGCAATACCTAAAATTTGGGACACGGGGACGGTTCTTTTGTCCCATTTTTCTCCCAATCGTGCTTATTCTCTAAAAATACTTGGTGATGTGGGCGGTGTCGAAGTTGTTCATCTCGTTGAGCATGCGGACCGAGGAGGCGATAATGGGATAGGCGCACAGGGCTCCCGTTCCCTCGCCGAGGCGCAGACCCAGGTTGAGGATGGGCTTGGCACCAACGATGTCGAGCATACGCTTATGGCCGCTCTCATCACCACAATGGGTAAAGATCATGTAGTCCTGGGCGGCGGGATAGAGGCGGATGGCGGCAATGGCGCAGGCGGTCATGATGAAACCGTCAACCAGCACGACGAGGTGTCTTTCGGCCCCTCGCAACATTGCACCGATGGCCGTCACCATCTCAATGCCCCCGAAATAGCGGATAGCGTTCTCGACTGTGTTTTCCATCGTCTCATGGTAATGCTTCAATGCTTGGGCGAGGATTTCGCGCTTGTGCTGGATACCGGGGTGGTCAAGACCCGCTCCTGCCCCGATGCACTGATCCAATGGGATATTGCCGAACAGGCTCATCCAGATGCTCGACGGCGAGGTGTTGGCGATGCCCATCTCACCGATGCACAGCACTTGGCACCCCTTGGCTATGCAGTCATCCACGAGGTCGCAGCCAACTTGGATGGCATGGTTAAACTCCTCCTGACTCATGGCGGGCTCGTGCAGGAAATTGCGGGTGCCACGGGCAATCTTGCGGTCGATGATGCCGGGCACGTCGCTGAGGTCATAATCCACTCCCACGTCAACGATGCTCAGGTCAAAGCCATGTTGGCGGCAGAACATGTTCACGCCGCCACCGCCACGGGTGAAATTAATCATCTGTTGCCAGGTGACCTCGCGCGGTGACACGCTCACGCCCTCGCGCTCAATGCCGTGGTCTCCACCCAACAGCAGGTGGCAAGGATGATTCAACGAAGGCGTTAAAGTCTGCTGAATGAGGCAGATTTGCAAGGCCAGTTCCTCGAGGCGGCCTAGCGAGCCTTTGGGTTTATTCAGGTGGTCGATTTTTTGCTGGATGTTCTGTTCCAGCGACTTGTCGGTGTGTTGTATGTTGAATGGTTTCATTTTCTTGGTGCTTAGTTTTTAGTTTCTAGATATTCTAGATGCTCTAGACCATCTAGAACTCTTAACTCTTAACTCTTAACTGTTACCGGGATGCCCGAGACCATGAGGGTGACTTCGTCGGCACGGCTGGCGATGTGCTGGTTCATCCAGCCTTGCAGGTCGGTGAAACGGCGTTGCACGGCATCCACGCTCACGCCGCCGCTCCCGATTTCGTTGGTCACGAAGATAAAGGTGGCATCTTGTGCAGTGAAGCGGTCAAACTCCGCTTTGGCCATCTCTAGAACCTGTTGTGTATCATGATCTTGATTCTCAAAGAAAAAGTTGGTCAGCCACAGCGTCACGCAATCGATGACCGCCACACGACCCGTCAGGTCATGTCGACTCAGGTATTTCTCTTCCTCGATATTGGTCCACTGCGGGCCTCGGCGTTCCTGATGGCGGCGCACACGCTCGTGGAACTCCTCGTCCCACACGTGGGCTGTCGCCACATACACAGGATTGTCAGCAAGGCTCAATGCCAACTGCTCGGCGTAGCGGCTCTTGCCCGAGCGTTGCCCACCGGTGATTAATATGATTTTTCTCATGTCAGTTTCTAATTACAATATAGTTCCCGTAATCGGCCAGATTGCTCCAAGCATTGTCCCAGGAATACAGCCCGCCATAGAGCCCAGCGCTGATAAGTACCCCGGCATGGGCAAAAATGGCTACACGCTGATAGGGCTTGTCCTTGAGCTCGTCAAGGAATGCCTCCACGCGCTGATATTGCTGCAGGAAACTCTCGCCGCCTGTCGTGGGCTGGTGGATGTAGTCGTCGTACCACTCTTGCAGGTGCGGGTCCTGGATTTCGTCATACAGTTGCATCTCCCAGTCACCCATGTTCATCTCCAGCAGGCGGTCGTCGGTTTCGGCATCGGGATAGCCGCAATAGGCGGCGAGTTTGCGGGCACGTGACAGCGGCGAGGAGAACACTTTGTCAAACGGCAAAAACTGCTCAAGCGACTGGCGTGTCAACTCGGCCTCTTGCTCAAAGGTGTCGCGCACGGGCACATCGGTCTGTCCGTAGCACGTCCCCCTAGGGACATCGACGCTGGTATGTCTAATCAAGATAATTTCCATTTTAGTCATTAGCTGTAAGCCTCTAGTCTATTCACTATTAACTGTTCACTGTTCACTATAGCGTGCACGCTACCAGATATACAGCTAGTTCAACCAGCAGGCACACGGCACCGCAGCAGTCGCCCGTATAGCCGTGAAGCTTGCGCAGGATGAGCAGGTACAGGAAATACATCACCAGTGCTGGAATGAAAATGATCCCATACCAGTCAATACCTGTTAGCCAGATTACCAATGCCAGCGGCAGCAGGCCCTGCACAGTCAGGCTCAAGCCGGCAGCCAGCGTGGGCTTGCGATAGATGGTTTTATTCTTAGCTTCTTCCTCGCGGCGGGCATAGGGGAGCATCGTGACCAGTTGGCTCGTGACCATCTTGGAGTACGGGTCGGCGCCCAAGACAATTAATGCGGCAGTGGTGGGTGGCATGCTATAGAGCGCACCGCCTAGCAACAACATGTAAAGAATCAATCCCAGCACACCATAGGTGCCGATGTGTGAATCCTTCATGATGGCTAGAATGCGCTCGCGGTTGCCCCCGCCACCAAAGCCGTCCATGAAGTCGGCCAGACCGTCTTCATGCAGCGCCCCGGTGATGAGCAATCGCACAACAATCGCGGCAATCACTGTGACAACCCACGGGAGCACCATGCTACCGAAATAGAGCGTCGCAGCCATCGCGCCACCCGTGAGCCAGCCCGTCAATGGCCAATACTCGACGACCGTTTTGTAGCTCGCCTGCGGTGGCTGATAAATGCGCCAAAAAGGCAGACGTGTAAAGAAAATCAACGCCGCCCAAATGTTGTCAAACCACCTTGTCTTTTTAGCTTTTTCTTCCATAGTGCAAAGGTACAAATTATTCGTTGTTCACAGCCTCCTGTTCCCCAAAAAAGTAGTACCTTTGTCGCATAAAACTAATGAAAAAGAGAATGAAGAAATTATCTGGATTAATAGCAGTTTTGGTGCTGTTTTGCGCCTGCTCTTCACAGGGTGACAAGCAGGCCAAGGCGGGGACCGATTTGATGGAAGCAGTGACCGTTAAGTATGCCACAGGGTTCAGTGTCCGTGATTCAGCCGACATCAGGCTGGTCGATGTGGGCAAGAAAGATCATTTTGCTCTTGTTCATGATGCCGAGGCTGTCGTTCCCGAAGGGTATGTCAAGGTCAAAGTGCCTATCGAGCGCACGATCTGCATGACCTCACTGCAATTGTCCAATTTCACCATCCTTGATGCCCACGACGTGGTGAAGGGCATCACGGGCACCAAGAACCTCTTTAACGAGGACATCAGGGCTCGTGTGAAAGACGGTCGCATCGTTAAGATCGGCATGGAGGGCGAATTTGACCCCGAGGTGGTCATGGCCGCCAACCCCGATGTCATCTTCATCTCACCGTCCAAGCGCGGTGGTTATGATGCCATCAAGGAGATTGGCATCACGTTGGTGCCCCATCTGGGCTATAAGGAACTCGACCCGCTGGGGCAGGCCGAGTGGATCAAGTTCATCGGCATGTTCATCGGCAAGGAAAAAGAGGCAAGTGAGATTTTCGCCGGCATCGAGAGCCGTTACAACGAGTTGAAAGCGAAAGCCGCCAAGGCCGAGCAACGCCCCACAGTCACCAGCGGCGAGATGCACTATGGCAACTGGCATGCTGTGGGCGGCAAGAACTACCTGGCTCAAATCTTCCGCGACGCGGGTGCCGACTATGTCATCAACGATGACGAAACCTCAGGCGAGGACCTGGAGTTCGAGAAGATGTATGCCTTGTCGGCCAACGCCGACTACTGGCGCATTCTCAACAGTTACCAAGGCGATTTCTCCTACGAGGCACTGAAGGCCAGTGAACCCCGCAACGTGATGCTCAAGGCCTTCAAGGAGAAGAAGGTCATCTACTGCAACATGAAGCAGACGCCCTATTACGAGATAGCCCCCGTCAAGCCCGACGTGCTGTTGAAGGACTTTGTCGCCATCTTCCACCCCGAGCTGGTCGAGACAGGCTACCAACCCACCTTCTACCACTTGTTGCAATAATAATACTAAACCATCTAGGCTAACTAGATCATCTAGAATATCTAGAAACTAAAGAAAGATGAGAAGAACGTTGTCCTTGATGATGGCTCTCGTGGTGGCCATCCTGGTGATGGTGATTGTCAACCTGTTTATTGGATCGGTCAGGATTCCCGTGGCCGACATCTGCCGCATCCTCATCGGTCAGGGCAGCGAGAGCGAAATCTGGACCAATATCATCCTGAGTTCCCGTCTGCCGCAGGTGCTCACCGCCATTGTGGCAGGTGCGGGTCTTGCCGTGAGCGGTCTGATGATGCAGACCATCTTCCATAATCCGCTGGCGGGCCCGTCCATCTTGGGCATCTCTAACGGTGCCAGCCTGGGCGTCGCCTTTGTCGTGTTGCTCTCGGGCCAGTTGGGTGGGGTGGCACTGAGTTCACTTGGCTATCTAGGTGACGCCGCCGTTTCGGTCGCCGCCATCATTGGCGCCCTGGCCGTGATGATGCTCATTGTCTGGATTTCGGGCAAGGTGAGGGGCAACGTCACCCTGCTGATTATCGGTGTGATGATCGGCTACCTGGCCACTGCCATCATCGGAGTATTAAAATTCCTCAGCCCCGAGGAGGATGTCAAGGCCTTTGTGGTGTGGGGACTCGGTTCATTCTCACGTGTTTCGGGTGACGAGATGATACTTTTTGTTGTACTCATGTGCATCTTGTTGCCGTTGAGTTTCCTGTTGGTAAAGCCATTGAATGCCATGCTGCTGGGTGACCGCTATGCCGCCAACCTGGGTGTTAACGTCAAGCGGGCCCGCACCTGGATTATCATCTGCTCAGGCACGCTGGTCGCCATCGTCACCGCCTATTGCGGCCCCATCATGTTCATTGGCATGGCTGTGCCTCATCTGGCACGCGGCTTGTTCCGCACCAGCGACCACTGGCGGCTCATGCCCGCCACCGCCCTGTGTGGTGCAGTCCTCGCCTTAATCTGTAATCTGATAGCCCGCGCCCCAGGCTTCGAGGGTGCTATGCCCGTCAACAGCGTCACCGCCCTCGTCGGCGCGCCCATCATCATCTACGTCCTCTTCCGCCGCCGCAAAACCTCCTACGAGTAATAAATCTTCCCATTATCATCAATCAAGAGGATAGTGAGGTGGCCGTTGGGGAGTAGGGGGGCGCAGTAGCGGGAGCAGTGGTTGATGACAACGGTGGCAAAGTCCTGTATTTTTTCTTGTGAGATCCTGTTCCACAGCTCGCGGGCGAGGGTGAGGTCGCTGATATCGATTTCAATGCCCGCTTCATGAAGCATGGTTGTTACAAATTCTTTATCCATTGTGACGCGGCGACTATGGGTGTCGAGGTTGCCTGCAGCGAGTTTGACGGCCTTGCCCAGCATCACGCCCATGGTGACATCCTTGATGTCAAGTTCATGAGCGATAGCCAGAGTCTCACCGATGTAGTTGCCATATTCTACAAAGGCTTGCTGTGGCAGGTCGGGATATTGCGCTTTTACAAAGCGCTCACTCTTGCCGCCGCTGTTGATGACAACGCGGTCGCTGCCCGATGCCTTGGCGACCTGCATACATTTGCGGATGCTCGCCACAAAGGCTTCCTCGCTGAAGGGTTTAACGATTCCCGAGACGCCGATGATGCTGATGCCGCCCTCGATGCCCAGCCGCGGATTGAAGGTGCGACGGGCTATTGCCGCGCCCTCTGGCACACTGATGGTGATGCTCACATTTTCCTTAATATTTTCTCTCATCATCTGGCGAGGGGCCTTGTTAATGGCGGGTTCACCTAGGGGGTAGTCAAAGCCAGGTACCGTAAACCGACCTACGCCCTCGCCGCCATGAATCTCGAAATGATCGCTGGGCTCAACATGGGCGCGAATTTCGATGCCGTTAGTCACATCAGGGTCGTCGCCTGCCTCCTTGAACACGGCAGCATAGCTGTCACCATAGGTCACTTCGACATCAATTGTCTCGCCATCGGGCAGGATGACAGGCACCTGTTCGGGCATCTCACCAGTGGTCAAGCGTCGTGTGGCGGCAATGGCAGCTGCAGTCGCGCAGGTGCCCGTGGTCAGGCCGCTGTGAAGCGGATAGAAATCGGGCAAGAGTTGCTCTACCATCCGCCGCAGACCATGAGGGCCGTTGACGTGCTTAATCAAAGCACCAGGCAAAGATGGATATTCGGGCCGTTCCACGACAAAGACTTTAATACCCACTTGTCGGGCTGCCTCAACTTTTTCGTCAAAGCCACCGCTCACGCCGCTTTCCTTGGTGATGATGGCTTGGGGCTGCAGTCGCTCAATCAACGATGCCGTATCATCTTTCTCGTAGAAAACGAGGTGGTCTGCAGGAAAACCTGCCTTTTGCGCCCCGGTCAACGATTCGTCGCGGTTCAGGATACGGAACCAGCATTCATGTCCATCCCAGTAATCACGCAGTTTCGCAATGGTATTGACGCCTGTTAGTGCCAACAAGCGATGAACGCCATGTGCCTTTAATTGGCTAATGGCATCATCATAATCCTTGCACCAGAAGAGTTCTTTGTCATGAGGTGGATAGATGCGGTCATAGCGAATGATCGGCACTCCGATTTGTCTAGCAAGGTCGACAACATTGCGGTGCAGATTCATAGCAAACGGATGGGCTGCGTCAATTAAAAGCCGGATGTCATGTGCCTGGCAGAAAGCGGCCATCTCGGGCACCTCCATTGCACCAGTAACGTGGATGCCATGCACGAGTTGGATGTCCTGCTTATCGCTACGGGTGGAATAGTAGTAGGCGGTACCCGATTCCTCGAGCACCTTAGCCGCTATGCGGCCCTCAGTCGTTCCACCAAATGCGAGTATCATTGTTTTCAGTTTTCAGCGGCATCAGCATTCAACGGACAATTAATTCCCTTTTCTGAACAAATGGGTGAAATGTTTATTGTAGAGTTCCGACAAGCCCTTGCGGTTGTCGATGGCCTCACCCACGACGAGCATCGTGGTTAACGTGAGGTTATTGTCATGGACGATTTTGGCAAGGTCTTTCAGCACGCCGCGATAGATGCGTTGGTCGGGCCAAGTGAGGTGATAGCAGGCAGCAACAGGCGTATCCTCGGGATACTCCATGAGCAATTCCCGCTGCACGTCATCCACGATGGCGGCGCTCAGGAAAATGCACATGGTGCTCTGGCTCTTGGCCAGCAGGTGCAGCTGCTCCTTCTCGGGCATGGGCGTGCGGCCCTCGCCACGCGTCAGGATAATGGTCTGGGTGCGCTCAGGGATGGTGAACTGGCTGCGCAACTCGGCAGCAGCGGCAAGGAACGAAGAAATGCCAGGTGTGATGTGGTAATGCATCCCATGCTGGTCAAAGAAAGCCATTTGCTCCTGTATCGCTCCAAAGATGCACGGGTCGCCCGTGTGCAGACGCACAATGAATTTACCCTGATCATAGAATTCCTTCATCAGCTCACACTGTTCCTCCAAGTTCATGCCTGCCGAACTGCGCACCACAGCGCCCGGCTTGGCGCACGAGGTCAACTCGCGCGGAACCAAGGATCCCGCATACAGTATCAAGTCGGCCCGTTCCAGCATCTTGCGACCACGTACCGACACCAGGTCTGGATCGCCCGGCCCTGCACCGACAATCTCGATAAAACCTTCCTCGTCACGCAAGTATTGGCGATCGATGGCCAAAGCCACAGTGAAATTCTTGCCCTTGATTTTGGGCACGATGAGTTTGCCGTGGTTGGAACCCAGGATAGCAGCTGCCTCACACACGCTGGGCGTCCCCACATGCTTGGCCACCGTTTCACTCGGATTGGGCACCTTAACGGCGGCCAACTGCTCTGCCGTGAAAAACTCAATCTCCTCGTCATAGCCATCTTTTAATAGTTGCACAAACGGCTCGTCGGCTTTAACGTCTATCGTACAGTAGCGACAGGCACAGGGCAGGATGCCCCATTCGGCCAAAGCCTCGTCCATCTGGTCATAGATGAACTTATAGTCCTCGGGGTGATGAGCCAAGCCAAAGCCGATGGTGCCCACCATGGGCACGAAATGCAACGACAACATTCCCTCAGGAGCATAACGGCAGTAGGGTGTCACCATGATGAGCAAGCGGTATTTCTTGGGGTCAGCTTCGCTAAGGTCGTTGATGATGGTAACGTGATCGGGAATGGTCTTTTCCAGATAATCGGTACCCTCGTCGCGCACCTCCAAAAACAAGGCGGTAGGCTTGCGGTTGACAAAAGCAAAGATGCACGCATTCATGTTGTCCTCGCTGGCACTGGTCCAGTTGAAGCGTTCTTCCAACGTATCCAATGCCCACAGTCCCGCATTGTCGCTTTGGGTTGTAATGACTGACTCAGCGCCCAATGCCGATGACACTTGGCGAGTCAGGTCGTTGGCTCCGCCCACATGACCTGACAAAACCGAAATGACATGGTTAGCCATGCTGTCCACGCAAATGACTGCTGGATCGATGTGTTTATCCTCAATCAACGGTGCTATCGTACGCACGCAAATGCCCATGGCACCGATGAAGATAAAGGCGTCAAAACCTTTCCAATGTTTTGCGACCTCGGCACGTTTGATGACTGAGGCTTGGAACTCTTGCTGGAGGGTTTCGGCTAAATGGCGACCCTCGTCGCTAACGGGTATTACGGCTATCTTCTGCATATCAATTGTCACTATTTAAAAACCACAAATTTCGCTAATTACACAAATATTATTTGTTTAGTGCGAGTAATTCGTAGTTTTTGTTCTGCATTTGAGTATTTCTATCGGGTTGTTGTCGTTCAGGATAATGCGTGTGGCTGGTTCTTGTGTCAAGCCAAACTCGGCACACGCCTCGTTAAACAGTTGGTGGCTGTCGGTGTGAACCATGGGTGAGGTGACGCTGTTCATCACGATGCAGCCACCATCAGCAAGGACAGTCAGCACGCGTGCAATGATTTCCTTGAGGCGGCCTCCATGGCCACCGATGAACACGGCATCGGGACGCGGCAGGTTTTCAATGTCAGCGTCTAGGAAGTCGCCAATATGGTAATTAATGCCAGGTGTGCCAAATCGTCGGCTGTTCTCCCACATCAATGCCTCGCACTCCGGTCTGATTTCAAACGCCTCGACATGCAGGTGCGGGAACTGCAACCGCGCCTCGATGGAAACGCTGCCGGTGCAGAAACCGATGTCCCACAGGACGTTTTTTTGCGGCAGGTCCAGTGTTTGAAGGGTCAGCAGGCGTAAGGGCGCTTTGGTAATCATCTTCTCACGACCATCGAGCAAAGCAAATTCGCTCTCAGGAATGCCAAAATATCGCGGTCTCGGGTCATTACCGACCAAGATGAGACAGTTGGGATAGTCAAAATCTCGCTCCACCGCCTCCTTAAGCGTCAAGGTTGAAATTCGTTCCTCATTGGGATTGCCCAAGTGTTCGCCCACATGCATCATATAGCCGTTGTAGCCATACTCCAGCATCCTGCGGGCGATGGCGGCTGGCGTGTGCTCTCGGTCGGTCAGCACACCGATTTTGCTAGTCCGCTCGATGAGTGCTCGGTCAAATTCGGGCCAAGGTCGCCCCGTGAGAGAAACGACACGCATGTCATGGTAAGGCATGACTAAACGATGCGCCAGAATTTGCAGAGAGTTGAATGTGGGGTAGAGAACGATCTCGGCATCAGGCATCTTGCGCTTGATGGTGTTGGCAAAACCGAAAAACAACGGGTCACCGCTGGCGAACACAATCACCTCATCGTGATATTGCTCGAAAACCGCATCCAGCGGAGCGGTGATTTCAATCCACTGTGCCCCCTCGGGCAAGTAGGGCGCAATAAGTCCATAGTGGCGCTTGCCGCCCGAGAAAACGCGCCCATTACAGATGATGCGGATCACCTCTGGCGGCAGATAAGGCCGCGGCGCGTCACTGATGCCTATCACATAAAACTTCATATATCTCTCTTGTTTATGAACTACGAAATTCGCTAATTACTCTAATAAATTATTCGTTAAATTCATGTGATTCGTAGTTTTACAGGTCTCGGCCGGGCTTAAGTTGTTGGGCATCGTCAAAGGTCAAAATGGCGTTGCACAGGGTTGCGGCCAGATTGCTGCCGCCCTTGCGTCCCTCGACAATGATTTTGGGAATGTCCTTGAAGGGCTTGACCATGTGTTTGGATTCGCGCACATGGACAAAACCCACGGGTGCAGCAATGATGCCTGTAGGATGGGCCTTGCCCTTGCGAATAAGGTCGCACAACTCCATTAAGGCTGTCGGGGCGTTACCGAAAGCAAACAGCGCATCAGGGTGTTCCTCGACGGCCAGACGGATGCCCGCCTGGGTGCGGGTGATGCCTTGTGCAGTGGCCATTTCGGCAACGCGCGGGTCACTCAAGTAGCATTTCGCTTCCATGCCGAGCCGTGTAAGCGCGCCCTTGCGAATACCGCTGGTCACCATTGTGACATCAGTGATGATGGTCTTTAATTCTCCGTTAGCCACCTTGTTATAGAGGGTCTCCACGGCATGGTCATCAGTATAGAGGATGCGCTCCATCTCAAAGTCGGCCGTTGTGTGTATGGCATGTAGCAATGCCCACTTGTGGTCAAGAGGGATGTCCTTGTTGCGCAGTTCGCTCTCGATGGTGCGGAAAGAGTTGATCATGATTTGCTGGCCTGGTTTCAACTCGCGGTTGGCCTGCTCGCGGTAATAGCCGCGTGGCGTGATGATGTGACCGTCGTTGATGTAGGACTGCGAGTTGCCGATGATGACCACGGTGAACATGTCCACCTGCTCGGGGTCAAACTCGCCCAGGGTGGTCACTTTGGTTTCCTGCTCATCACGCCCTGCCTGACGCACATACCCCACGGGGGTATCGGTCGACCGTTGCTGCAGGAACAGTTCCACCAGGCGGTAAAGTTGCCAGTAGCGGCCATTGGACTTGGGATTATAGACGGCTGTAACAAAATCGCCTAGGGCGGCGGCCTTGATGCGACGCTCGATGACCTCCCATGGGGTCATCAGATCGCTCAGCGAGATGATGCACAGGTCATGGCCGATGGGAGCACCCAACAGCGAAGCGGCTTTCTGGAAAGCCGAGATACCTGGCAAGGAGGTGATTTCCACGTCCGAGCCACGCTCCCGCCTCATCTCATAGATGAGCGGTGTCATGCCGTAAATGCCAGCGTCGCCCGATGAGATGACAACGACGGTCTTTCCCTGCTCGGCCAGCTCAAAGGCCTGCAGAGCGCGTTCCCGCTCCTTTTTCATACCCGTGTCGATACACTCACAACCCTGGGGAACATATTTCTCGATGAACTGGAAATAGTACTTGTACCCCACGATTGCGTCGGCCCCGCGCACTGCATCAAGCACTGCGGGAGTGATGTCCTCTTTACTGCCGGGCCCGATGCCCGCTACAATAATCTTTCCCATAATGACTGCAAATTTAACAAAAGATTAAAAAATGGAGGAACTGTCTCACGACAAACCTCCATAATAATTGCAATATAAGGTTACTTGATTTTCAATTTCAGACCAATCACGAGCATGCGTCCTGGGGAATACAGGGCATACTTGCGGTTGGATGAGTCGATACGGCGGTCCACCTTGTCAAAGATGTTGTCGATGCCGATGCTCGGCTCCAGGTACA
>CAMJXD010000013.1 GCA_946409635.1 uncultured Prevotellaceae bacterium | reverse complement strand
TCGACCGCACCATCCCCATGCTGCCCGAGAAACTGTGCAACAACATCTGCTCACTTCGCCCCGACGAGGACAAGCTCACCCACTCGGTGGTCATGGAAATGGACGCCGAGGCTCGGGTCAAGAAATACAAGATTTGCCACACGGTCACCCGGAGCAACAGGCGTTTCTCCTACGAGGAGGCACAGCAGATTCTCGAGACGGGAAAGGGCGACCTCGCCGACGAACTCGCCGTGCTCAACGAGATGGCCAAGCAGCTCAGGAAGCGCCGCTTCGACGAGGGCGGCTCGGTGTCGTTCAACCGCGAGGAAATCAAGTTTGACATCGACGAGACTGGAAAGCCCACGGCTGTACATGTACACGTGGCCCAGGATGCCAACAAGCTCATCGAGGAGTTCATGCTCCTGGCCAACTGCAAGGTCGCCGAGCACATCGGCAAGGTGCCCAGGAACAAGACGGCCAAGGCGTTTGTCTACCGCATCCACGACCAGCCCGACCTCGACAAGCTGCAGAACTTTGCCGACATCGCGGCCCACTTCGGCTACAAGGTGCGCACCAAGGGCTCCGGCCGCGACATCAACAAGTCTATCAACAAGATGCTCGAGCAGGCCAAGGGCAAGCCCGAGGAGGAGATGCTCGCCATCCTGGCCATCCGCTCGATGGCCAAGGCGGTCTACAGCGCCACCAACATCGGCCACTATGGTCTGGCCTTTGACTACTACACCCACTTCACCTCGCCCATCCGCCGCTACCCCGACCTGACGGTACACCGCCTGCTCGACAAGTATGCCGCGGGCGAGAAGAGTGTCGACCCCGTCAAGCTCGAGGACCAGTGCAAGCACATGAGTGCCCAGGAGCAGCTCGCCGCCAATGCCGAGCGGGCTTCCATCAAGTACAAGGAGGTCGAGTTCATGGGGCAGCGCCTGGGGGGCGTCTTCACGGGACATATCTCTGGCGTGACCGAGTGGGGACTCTATGTCGAGCTCGACGAGACCCATTGCGAGGGCCTGGTGGGAATCCGTGGCCTGGACGATGACTTCTATGAGTTCGACGAGAAGAACTACTGCATCCGCGGCCGTCGTCGCGGCAGGGTTTACCGCCTGGGCGACAACATCACGATTCAGGTGGCACGGGCCGACCTGATCAAGAAGCAGCTCGACTTTGTACTGGTCGACGACGAGAACCCCGCCGGCAGCCACCGCATCGACAGGGAGCCCATCACCGAGCAGAACAGCCGCAGCACCGGCGGCAAGATGTCGCGCGACGAGCGCCGCCGCACCCAGTACGAGGGCGGCAGTGCGTCACGGCGTCAGCAGCGTGGCTCTCGCGGCAACAGCACGCGCCGCCAGGCTAGGGAGGCACGTGCATCCAAAAAGTCCACCAGGTCCAGCAAGTCTGGTAAGTCCAATAAGGGTCGTCGCCGATGAGCAATTCCCCTATCCATCGGGTTAAACTCGAGACGCTGGGCTGCAAGCTCAATTTCTCCGAGACGGCAACCATGCAGTCGCTCCTGGCACAGCATGGCATCTTGCCAGTTCAGCCTGGCGAGGTGCCTGACGTGTGTGTGGTCAACACCTGCAGCGTGACGGCACTGGCCGACAGCAAGTGCCGGCAACACATCCGCCACCTCATCCGCCAGTACCCCGACGCCTTGATGGTGGTCACTGGCTGTTATGCCCAGCTCAAGGGCAAGGAAATTGCCGAGATACCCGGCGTCGACATCGTGCTGGGCAGCGAACACAAGGCCCAGATTGCACAATATGTCACCAGGTGGTTTGAGGACCGGCAGCAGCAACTGGCGGTGACTCCGTCGCTCGACATCCGCTCGTTCTCACCGTCGTGCGACCGCGGCGACCGCACCCGTTACTGGCTCAAGGTGCAGGACGGCTGCGATTACTGGTGCAGCTATTGCACCATCCCGGCGGCCCGTGGGCGCAGCCGCAGCGGCACCATCGACGAACTTGTGGCCCAAGCTCGTGAGGTGGCCGCCGACGGCGGCAAGGAAATCGTCATCACGGGTGTTAATATCGGCGACTTTGGCAAGAACACGGGCGAGCATTTTCTTGACCTGCTCAAGGCGCTCGACGACATCGAGGCCATCGAGCGGTACCGCATCTCGTCGATTGAGCCCGACCTCTTGACCGACGACATCATCGACTGGTGTGCCCGCTCGCGCGCCTTCATGCCCCACTTCCACATTCCCTTGCAGAGCGGCAGCGACCCCATCTTGAAGCTGATGCGGCGCCACTACGACCGCCAGCTCTTTGCCGACAAGGTGCAGCGATGCCGCGAGCTGATGCCCGATTGTTTCATCGGCGTCGACGTCATGGTGGGCACACGCGGCGAGACCCCCGACCTGTTTGAGGACAGCTACGAGTTCATCGCCGGGCTCGACGTCCAGCACCTCCACGTCTTCCCCTACAGCGAGCGGCCGGGAACGATGGCCCTGCGCATCCCCTACATCGTCACCCAGCACGACAAGCAGGAGCGCGCGGCACGCATGATCGCCCTCAGCGACAAGAAACAGGCCGACTTCACCCGCCGCTATCTGGGCTCGGTGCGCCCCGTCCTGCTCGAGCACGGACGCGGCAAGGGCATGATGCACGGCTTCACCGACAACTACATCCGCGTCAATGTAGACCCCGACATGACCCTCGCCAACCACATTGTGAACGTGAAACTCCTGTCGCTCAACAACGACCTGAGCGTCGATGCCGAAGTGCAGTCAGGAATTAGGAATTAGGAGTTGGCATCTGCCAACTAAGGACTATGGACTGAATTAGAGGTTAGAATATAGTAATTTAGAAGAATGAAACAGGTTGCTGTTATCATATTGAACTGGAATGGGGCCGCACTGCTGCGACGCTATCTGCCCACGGTCATTGCTGGCACCGATGACACCATTGCCGACGTCATTGTCGCCGACAACGGCAGCACCGACGACAGCCTGCAGGTACTACGGCAGGATTTCCCCACGGTCAAGGTGCTGGCCTTTGACAAGAACTACGGCTTTGCCGAGGGCTACAACCGCGCCATCGACCTCACGATGTATCCTTACACCGTTCTGCTCAACAGCGACGTGCGCACCCCCGACGGCTGGCTCAATCCGCTGTTCGACTACATGGAGCAGAATCCTGCCGTGGGCGCTGTCATGCCCAAGCTGCGGCACGACCGCGACGACGGCAAGGTGATGTTTGAGTATGCCGGGGCCGCCGGCGGCTACATCGACTGCCATGGCTACCCCTATTGCCGCGGACGCATCTTTGACTGTGTCGAGGACGACCACGGCCAGTATGACGACGGTCCCAAGAGTGTCTTCTGGGCCACCGGTGCTTGCTTGATGGTGCGCAGCCGCCTTTATCACGATGTGGGCGGCCTCGACAAGGACTTTTTTGCCCACATGGAGGAAATTGACCTCTGCTGGCGCATTCGCCTGGCCGGCAGCGAGTTGATGATGGTGCCCTCGAGCCACGTCTACCACTTGGGCGGCGGCAGCCTGCCCCAGGGCAATCCCCGCAAGACCTACCTCAACTTCCGCAACAACCTCTTGCTCCTGCACAAGAACCTGCCTCAGCAGGAGGGCAAGCGCCTGTTGCTGGTGCGCCGGCTGATGGACACGCTGGCCTTTGGCCTAGCTATGGCCAAGTGCAACTTTGGCGACGCATGGGCCATCATCCGGGCCCACCGCGACTTCCGCCGCATGCGCTCCCGTTACACCTCGCAGCCGTCGGTCAACCTGCTCAAGCAGCTCCCACAGGAGCGTGTCAATATCATCACCGCCCACTACCTGCGCGGCATCAAGCGTTATCCCCAACTGAAAACTGAAAGCTGACAAATGAGAAAACTAGGATTTGGACTTATGCGTCTGCCACTGGTCAACCCCGACGACCAGGCGAGCATCGACATCGAGAAAGTGAAAGAGATGGTCGATGTGTATATCAACCGCGGCTTCACCTATTTTGACACCGCCTATCCCTACCACGCCGGCAAGAGCGAGGAGGCTTTCAGGGAGGCCGTCGTCAAGCGCTACCCGCGTGAGGCGTTCACCGTCACCAGCAAGATGCCCGTCTGGGCCATCAACGAGCAGGCCGACCTGGAGCGCATCTTCAACGAGCAGCTTGAGCGATGCGGCGTCGACTACTTCGACTACTACTGGCTACACGCGCTCAACCACGAGCGCGTCGAGGTGATGGAGCGCATGGACGGCTGGGGCTTCATCGCCCGCAAGAAGGCCGAGGGACGCATCCGCCACATCGGTTTCTCCTTCCACGACGACTCGGCGCTGCTGGCACAGATTCTGGAGCGCCACCCCGAGGCCGAGTACGTCCAGCTCCAGATCAACTACCTCGACTGGGACAGCCCCGCCATCGAGAGCAAGACGTGCTACGACCTCTGTGTCAAGCACGGCAAGCCCGTCATCGTCATGGAGCCGGTCAAGGGCGGCTCGCTGGCGCGCGTGCCCCGCGAGGTGGAACAACTCTTCAGGGACTATAATCCCGATGCCAGCCCTGCCTCTTGGGCCATCAGGTTCTGTGCCTCGTTGCCTGGCGTGATGACGGTCCTGAGCGGAATGAGCAACATGGAGCAGCTCGACGACAACACGGCATTCATGCAGGACTTCCAGCCCCTCAACCAGCAGGAGCAGGACATCATCGCCAGGGCCAAGGAGGTCATCCGCGAGGCCATCGCTGTCCCCTGCACGACCTGCCACTACTGCACCGACGGATGCCCACAGAGCATTGCCATCCCCGAGTACTTCAACCTCTACAACATGATGCACCAGTTCCCCGAGCAGAAGAGCAACTGCAAGCTCTACTACGACCTGCTCGGCAAGAATCACGGGCACGCCAGCGACTGCATCGAGTGTGGCCAGTGCGAGGCTCAGTGCCCCCAGCACATCAGCATCATCGACAACCTCAAGCTCGTCGCTCAATCCTTCGAGACTGCCTGACGGGCTCCATCATTCCATCACCCGTTTTATCGGACATTTTGCTTATTTAACAAAATTATCGGCCATAAACTATTGACAAGCGGGGCCCAATGTTGTAATTTTGCAGCAAATTGCGGTGGTGTGCGCTTTAGCGTCACGCCCTGCATGCGATTTTCATTGACCTAAATAATTAAGTACATAACGATTATAATAATGGCAACTCTAGAAAAGAAAACTCAGGCCGACAACAGCAAGGCTGGTGGAAAAGTGTCCTATCCCCTTGGCAAGATCAACTTCATCTTGATGGGCATCTGCCTGTTGCTGATCATTATCGGCTTCTGGCTGATGTCAGGCAGTGCCAACGTGGGCGACACGTTCAACAACGACCTCTTCGAGAGCAGCCGCGTCACCACTGGCCCCATCATTGCCTTCCTCGGTTTTGTGCTCATGGCCTTTGCCATCATCTATCGCAAGAAGGACAATAGCAACGACACTGCTGAAACTGGATTAAAAGAAGAATAAACCCTCACCTGTTGTATGGATCTGCTGCAAGCTATCATTATAGCCATTGTGGAAGGACTCACCGAGTTCCTCCCGGTTTCCTCTACAGGACACATGATCATCGCCCAGAACCTGCTGGGCGTGGCACCGGGTGACCCCTTTGTCCATGCTTTCACGTTCATCATCCAGTTTGGAGCCATCCTGTCGGTTGTGGTGCTCTACTGGAAGCACTTCTTCAGGCTTGACCGCACTCCGGCGCCCGTCGGGGCCTCATCGTGGCAACGATTCAAGCACAAGTGGTACTTCTACTGGCTGCTGCTGGTGGGCGTCCTGCCGGCTGTCATTATCGGCCTCGCTGCCAAGAAGTCGGGCCTGCTCGACTGGTTGCTCGACAGCGTCATGGTGGTCGCCGTCATGCTGGTGGCTGGCGGTGTGTTCATGCTCTTCTGTGACCGTATCTTTAATAAGGGGGACCAGTCCGTCGAGATCGATGAACCCAAGGCTTTCAAGATAGGCCTGTTCCAGTGTATCTCGGTGATTCCCGGCGTGAGCCGCAGCATGGCAACCATCGTGGGCGGTATGTCACAGCACCTCACTCGGCGCAAGGCCGCCGAATTCTCGTTCTTCCTGGCTGTACCCACCATGGCTGGCGCTACACTGCTCGACCTGGTGGACCTGTTCAAGGACAATGCCGATTGGGCCACCTCCCACAACATCATTGTCCTGGTTGTGGGATGCGTTGTCGCCTTTGTCGTCGCACTGCTCGCCATGAAGTGGTTTGTGGACTTTTTGACCAAGTATGGCTTTAAAGCCTTCGGGTGGTACCGCATCATTGTCGGTGCAATCATCTTGGTTATGCTCCTCAGCGGTCAGTCGTTGCAGATGGTAGACTAGCAGCGCGTGTGTGCAACCCGCAACCTACCGGTTTACCCGTATTTAAATAACTCTTGATGATATGCTTAACCCTATAGAAGGCGAAATATTCTACATCGACAAGCCGCTCAGGATGACCTCCTTTGCTGCCGTCAAGAAGGTGCGCGCTGTCTTGCGCACCCACTTGCACACCCGCCAGGTCAAGGTGGGCCATGCGGGCACACTCGACCCCCTGGCCACCGGCGTGCTCATCCTGTGCACCGGCCATGCCACCAAGCGCATCGATGAGCTGCAGGCTGGCGTCAAGGAGTATATCGCCGACTTGAGGTTAGGTGCCACCACGCCCAGCTACGACTTGGAGACCCAGGTCGATGCCACCTTCGACTGGCAGCACATCGACCGCGATCTCATCGACCGCGTCCTCAGTGAGCAGTTCACCGGCAGCATCGAGCAGGTGCCTCCGTCGTTCTCGGCCTGCAAGATCGACGGCAAGCCGGCCTACAAGCTCGCCCGCAAGGGCCAGGACGTGGAAATCCGTCCCAAGACGCTCGTCATCGACGAGATAGAGGTCTTGAAATGTGGCCTGCCCGACGAGCCCTCCCTGCAGCTGCGCGTCGTCTGCAGCAAGGGCACCTACATCCGGGCCCTGGCACGCGACATCGGCCTGGCGCTCGGCAGCGGGGCCCACTTGACAGGCCTGCGCCGCACCCGTGTGGGAGACATCACTGTCGACAAGTGCCTCACCCTGGACCAGCTCGTCGACAAGCTCGATTCCGAGACCTACGTCTCGCCTGAGCAGGCTGCCGCCGAGCGCCTGGAGCGCGAGCGCATCGAGAACCGCCAGCGTGCTGCCCGCATGAAGGCCGAACACGAGGCCCGCAAGCAACACAAGAAATGTGACGCCGTGCCCAAACGCACCTCACAGATAAAATAGAATCCGTCAACTGACAACTGACAACTGAAAACTAACAATTAATAATATGAAACTTTCAGAATTTAACACCCGGATGCCCGAGGATCTCATCGCCTCACATCCCACCCCTCTGCGTGACGAGTCACGCTTGATGGTCCTCCACAAGCGTAGTAACGAAATCGAGCACCGTGTGTTCAAGGAGATTCTTGAATACTTCAATCCCCATGACCTCTTTGTGTTCAACGACACACAGGTCTTCCCCGCAAAGCTCTTCGGCAACAAGGAGAAGACCGGCGCCCGCATCGAGGTGTTCCTGTTGCGTGAACTCAACCCCAACAACAAGCTCTGGGACGTGCTCGTCGAGCCTGCACGCAAGATTCGCATCGGCAACAAGCTCTACTTCGGGCTTGACGACTCGATGGTCGCCGAGGTCATCGACAACACCACCTCCCGTGGACGCACACTCCGTTTCCTCTACGACGGCGACCACGACCAGTTCAAGAAGGACCTCTACAACCTGGGTAACACCCCGTTGCCCTACTACATCAATCGCGAGGCCGAGCCCGAGGACGCCGAGCGATACCAGACCATCTTTGCCTGCAAGGAGGGCGCTGTCGTCGCTCCCGCAGCGGGTCTGCATTTCTCACGAGAACTCATGCGGCGCATGGAAATCCGCGACATCGACCGCGACTTCATCACCATGCACATCAGCCTGGGAAGCTACCGCGACATCGACGTCGAGGACCTCACCAAGCACCGCATGGACAGCGAGGAGATGGACGTCAGCGTCGAGCTCGCCGACAAGGTCAACCGGCTGCGCGACGGCGGCAACAAGGTCTGCGCCATCGGCACGTCGGTGCTGCGCGCATTTGAGACATGCGTCGGCATGAACGGCCACATCAAGCCCTATGGCGGATGGAGCAACAAGTTCCTCTTCCCGCCCTACGAGTGCACCACTTGCGACGCGCTGGTCACCAACTTCCACATGCCTTACTCCATCATGCTCATGGCACAGGCCTCTTTCGGTGGATACGAGGCCACCATGAATGCCTACAAGGTCGCCATCGACGAGAAGTACCGCTTTGGTGCCTACGGCGACGCCATGCTCATCCTCAACGACTAGTAAATCACTCAATAGCCTGCCAACACAGGAGGCTGTGTCATAATTCGTGGGCTGGTAGCATTTTTTCGAGCTGAACTCGATCAATGCTACCAGCCTGATTTATCACACAGCCCCCTCGTTTGGCACCTTTTTCGGGAAATCTTGCCTCTGGTTACACGAAAAATGATTTTTTTTCTTATCTTTGCGGGATATTTCAGCGACTAAAAAATTAACAATTCAATTAATAACTAAAAACTTCAATTTTTATGTGGTTAACTAATTCATCTGTAGGACGCAAGGTCGTGATGTCGGTTACCGGCCTCTTCCTTGTCCTATTCGTCACATTCCATGCACTGATGAATGCTGTGGCTGTCATCTCCTTTGACGCCTACGACAAGATCTGTGAGTTCCTCGGTGCCAATTGGTATGCTGTGCTGGGCACGTTGATCCTCGCTGGTGGCTTTGCCATCCACATCATCTTCGCGTTCATCCTCACCTTCCAGAACCGCAAGGCACGTGGCAACAACCGCTATGCCGTGAACGCTCGACCCAAAAACGTCGAGTGGGCTTCACAGAACATGCTCGTCCTCGGCCTCATCGTCTGCTGCTTCCTCATTCTGCACCTCGTGCAGTTCTGGGCCAAGATGCAGCTGCCCGAGCTCATGGACCGTCCCCATCTGGGTGGATATGCGGCCCTGCAGGCTACCTTCAGCCTGGTTTGGGTGCTCCCCGTCTACCTCATCGGTTTCGCTGCTCTCTGGTTCCACATCAGCCACGGCTTCTGGAGCGCTTTCCAGACTCTGGGTACCGCCAACGACAAGTGGATCAACCGTTGGCAGTGCATCTCCAAGTGGTGGGCTAGCATCGTGTTCATCCTCTTTGCTGTTGAGGCTTGCTACTTCACCTGGTTCTTTGCGCTCTAATTTGTGGGCATCATCAGGGTTTTATCACATCTGAAAAACTGACAACTGAAAACTGACAACTCAAAATGGAAGAAAACAAAAACATCGCTCAGCCCATCGACTCCAAGATCCCCGAGGGACCCATCGCTGAGAAGTGGACCAACTATAAGGCTCACCAGAAGCTCGTCAACCCCGCCAACAAGCGCCGCCTCGACATCATCGTCGTCGGTACCGGACTCGCTGGTGCATCGGCAGCTGCCACGCTGGGCGAGATGGGATTTAATGTGCTCAACTTCTGCATCCAGGATTCACCCCGCCGCGCTCACTCCATCGCTGCACAGGGTGGTATCAATGCAGCCAAGAATTATCAGAACGACGGCGACTCGGTTTACCGCCTGTTCTACGACACCGTCAAGGGTGGTGACTACCGTGCCCGCGAGGCCAACGTCTATCGCCTGGCCGAGGTCTCAAACAACATCATCGACCAGTGCGTCGCCCAGGGTGTCCCCTTCGCTCGTGAGTACGGCGGCCTGCTCGCCAACCGTTCGTTCGGTGGCGCTCAGGTGAGCCGCACCTTCTATGCCAAGGGACAGACCGGTCAGCAGCTCCTGCTCGGTGCCTACTCCAGCCTCAACCGCATGATCCATGCCGGCAAGGTCAAGAGCTACAACCGCTATGAGATGCACGACGTGGTCATCATCGACGGCCGTGCCCGCGGTATCATCGCCAAGAACCTGGTGACCGGCAAGCTCGAGCGCTTTGCCGCCCACGCTGTGGTTATCGCCACCGGTGGTTATGGCAACACCTACTTCCTGAGCACCAACGCCATGGGCTGCAACTGCTCGGCTGCCATGGCTTGCTACCGTCACGGTGCCTACTTCGCCAACCCTGCCTATGTGCAGATTCACCCCACCTGCATCCCCGTTCACGGCGACAAGCAGTCCAAGCTGACGCTGATGAGTGAGTCGCTCCGCAACGACGGCCGCATCTGGGTGCCCAAGAACATCGAGGACGCCAAGAAGCTCCAGGCTGGCCAGATCAAGGGCAGTGACATCCCCGAGGAGGAGCGTGACTACTACCTCGAGCGCCGCTACCCGGCATTCGGTAACCTCGTGCCTCGTGACGTCGCCAGCCGTGCTGCCAAGGAGCGCTGCGACAAGGGCTTCGGCGTCAACAACACCGGCAAGGCCGTCTTCCTCGACTTCAGCGAGGCCATCAACCGTCTGGGCATCGACGTGATCCGCCAGCGCTACGGCAACCTCTTCGACATGTATGAGGAGATCACCGACGTCAACCCCGGCGAGCTCGCTAACGAGATCAACGGCGTGAAGTACTACAACCCCATGATGATCTATCCCGCCATCCACTACACCATGGGCGGCATCTGGGTTGACTATGAACTGCAGACCAGCATCAAGGGCCTCTTCGCCATCGGCGAGTGCAACTTCAGCGACCACGGCGCCAACCGCCTCGGTGCTTCGGCGCTCATGCAGGGTCTGGCCGACGGTTACTTCGTTCTGCCTTACACCATCCAGAACTACCTCAGCGACCAGATAACCGTGCCTCACTTCTCAACCGACCGACCCGAGTTTGACGAGGCCGAGAAGAGGGTGCAGGCCAACCTCGACAAGCTCATGACCATCCACGGCAAGCGTTCGGTCGACAGCATCCACAAGGAGCTCGGCAACGTCATGTGGGAATATGTCGGCATGGCTCGCACCAAGGAGAGCCTCGAGACCGCACTCAAGAAGCTCAAGGAACTGCGCCACGAGTTCGAGACCAACCTCTTCATCCCCGGCACTCAAGAGGGTATGAACATCGAGTTGGACAAGGCTTTCCGCCTGCGTGACTTCATCACCATGGGCGAGCTCATCGCCTACGACGCGCTCAACCGTCACGAGAGCTGCGGCGGACACTTCCGCGAGGAGCATCAGACCGAGGAGGGCGAGGCCAAGCGCGACGACGAGAACTTCTTCTATGTCGCTTGCTGGAAGTACAACGGCGACGACGAGACCGCTCCCACGCTCATCAAGGAGCCCTTACACTACGAGGCCATCAAGGTCCAGACGCGTAACTACAAGTCATAATCAACCACACTTTAAAATTCATCGAATACAATGGAGACAAATATAAGTTTCAAACTTAAGGTTTGGCGTCAGGCCAACGCTCATGCCGAGGGCCGCTTTGAGACCTATGAGATGCACGATATCCCCACCGACACCTCATTCCTCGAGATGATGGACATCCTCAACGAGCAGCTCATCGAGAAGGGCGAGGAGCCTGTTACATTCGACCACGACTGCCGCGAGGGCATCTGCGGCATGTGCTCGCTCTATGTCAACGGTCATCCCCACGGACCCGCCACTGGAGCCACCACTTGCCAGCTCTACATGCGCCGCTTCCACGATGGTGACACCATCACCGTCGAGCCCTGGCGCTCGGCTGCCTTCCCCGTTATCAAGGACTTGATGGTCAACCGCAACGCTTTTGACCAGATCCAGCAGGCTGGCGGTTACGTCAGCTTCCAGACGGGTGGTGCACAGGATGCCAACGCCATTCCCATCAGCAAGGATGCCGCCGACGAGGCCATGGACAGCGCTACCTGCATCGGCTGTGGTGCATGCGTTGCCGCTTGCAAGAATGGTTCGGCCATGCTCTTCCTCAGCGCCAAGGTCAGCCAGTTCGCGCTGCTGCCCCAGGGTCGCGCCGAGGCCAAGCGCCGTGTCAAAGCCATGCTCGCCAAGATGGACGAACTCGGTTTCGGTAACTGCACCAACACTGGTGCCTGCGCCGCCGAGTGCCCCAAGAACATCAAGCTCAGCAACATCGCACGCTTGAACCGCGAGTTCATCTGCGCCAAGTGCAGTGACTAACCCGCTGGCTCAATAACGCTCACGCTAAGCCGCCATGGCGCTAAGTTCGTTCTCCTGTTTTTCTTAGCTCCTGGCGCCTTAGCGTGAGATTGTTTTATGATAAAGCAACATTGCTTACGATAACTAGACTTAAAAGGATACCTCTATGAAATATTATATTGCCGAAAACGGCCAGCCAGCCGGACCATTTGAACCCAATGAACTGCTCATGCACGGCCTGACGGTCAATTCGCTCGTCTGGACCGAGGGCATGGCCAACTGGACATCGGCCAGCCAGGTCCCCGAACTCGCCGCTCTGCTCTCTGGCCAGACGTTCAATCCTGGCGACATCAACATGCAGCTCCCGCCCATGCCCCCCATGGGCAACCAGCAGCCGCTGCCTCCCATGCCACAGATGCCCATCCCCACAGGACCCACCACCCCGACGACTCCCAGCCAGCCCTATAACCTGCCCAAGACGGGGCCTACCACCTCCAACACTGGCAACAATCAGCCCGCGCCCAAGACCTGGCTCGTCGAGTCGGTCATCGCAACTTTGGCCTGCAGTTTCTGCTGCGGCGTCCCGTTGATCGGACTCATTCCCGGCGCCATCGCCATCTTCAACGCTTGGGGAGCCAAAACCAGCTATGCCAGCGGTGACACCGTCACAGGCGCCAAGAAAGCCTCTACCGCCAGGAAGTGGTTCTTCATCACCGTCATCGTCGGCATCGTTTGCAGCATCTTCGGCGGTGCATCACAGCTCATCAACAACCCCAACATCATCCAGGACATCCAGAATGGCAACTTCAGCCCATTCTACGGCATCCCGTAAATGAAATAAGGCTATGATTTAGCACTACTTGGCCCTAAAGTTTCTTAAATGCCAATTTCGCCAATAAGAACAATCATGAGGCTGTGCTCTTGTGACTCACCACCAGCCACACGCCGGTGAAGACCAGCACGGCTGCCACACCGTGCATCCATTGCGGCGACGCCAGTCCCATCGCCATGCTTGCTACCACAGCCACCAGCGGCTGCACGTAGTTATACACGCTCACCGTCGTCGGCAGCAGTCGGCGTTGGGCATACACCACCAGCAGGAACGTGAAAAACGTCGCGCCGGCCACGATATAGGTAATCTCACCCGCTGTCCGGGCGCTCATCGCCGCCCAGTCGATATCCATGATGTGGGGTAGGGTAAACGGCAGAATAAACAGGCTCGCAAACGTGAACGTCCACTTGTTGAACGTGAACGCGTCATATTTCCTGATCACCCGTGAGTAGTGCGTCAAGTAGAACGCGTAGCCCACCTGCGAGAGCAGGATCAGCAGGTCTCCGCGATAGTCGGTCGGGCGACCGTCGCCCGCCGTCGTCCGTGTGATCAGCAGCACTGCGCCCGTGAAGCCCATGATGATGCCCAGCGCTCGCCGCGGTGTGATGCGCTCGTGAAGCAGGATCGACGACAGGATAAGCGTGAATATCGGCATCGTGGTCAGCTCAATCGTCGCATTGATGGGCGACGTGTAGCTCAGCCCCACAATGTAACCGCCCTGTGCCACAGCAAAGCCAAACAACCCCGCTCCGGCAATCTTCACATAATCCCGTGGCTCGATGCGCTGCTGCGGTAAAAACAGCGACCCAAGCCAGAAGATCAGCCCGGCACCCATTACCCTGAACGCCACCAGTTGCGGACCCGTGATGCCGCCATGCGTCAGCACGTCCTTCGAGAACGTCGCCATCAGCCCAAACAGCACCATCGCCAGCAGCATCGCGCCATGCGCCCGCCAGTCCCTATGTTCTTGATGATTATCGGTAGTCATGTCGTTTTCAGCCTGCAAAGGTACTGCAACCACACGGCATAGAAAAAACAATTCCCATTTTTTTCTACTATTGTCAGCGGGGAAAGCGTCTGTGTCCATCTCTGTATTATCCCCCCTGTCATGGTAACGCAAGCCTCCAGCGTGCAACAATACGAGGCTGTGTCATTAATTAGTCGCGACACGGCCTCGTAATCAGGTTGTTATCGTTTTCTGTAAGAAAACTCGCGGTTACAGAGCAAGCCTCAGCCCTATGCCGTAGCTGCGGTAAGTGGCTACGGCACCGTTGCGGAACGACACCCGGCTGAACCATTCATCAAAGTACCAGCTCCCGCCGCGATACACGCGCGTGCTGCCGCTTGTCGGCCCTGTCGGGTCCACCTGGCTCGACGAACTGTAGTCGCCAAACCAGTCCTGGCACCACTCGTGAACGTTGCCGCTCATGTCGTGGGTCATCAACTCGTTAGGATTACGGGTCGCCACATGATGGGTGCCGTAGGCGCCGGTGCCGCGCAGCACCCACGAGTCATTGCCCGAGTCCCATCCCGCCTTCGTCCAGCAGCGATGCCGTCGCCATCGAGCGCCGCAAGATTGAACTCCAGCAGCGCGCTCAGGGCATACGCATGAAGTACCTCGACCAGCTCGCCACGGTGCTCAACGACTCACAGCTGGCTCGCTTCTTCGACGTCGAGAGCATCATCCAGCAGAAGCTCAAGCAGCGCAAGGAAAAAGCCCGCGGACAGTAGTCTCTCTCTCGAGACGCTTTCTCCACAGGCTTTTCATGACTTGATGATTCTTCTTCAGGCTTCTTGGCCGCTCACGGCACGCGGCAGCTCGATCAGGTCGGGGGCAAGCTCGATGCTGTACTGCTGCCCGCGCTCCCCCATGATGCAATAGTCCTGAGCCAACTGCTTGTCGGTGATTACGTTGCGTATGCAGCGGTTGATCCTCGAAATCGTCTGGTGCAGCGACTCGCTGTATGGCGAGCACATGTTGTCAACGGTGCGCTTCACGCGCTCATCGCTCGCGCCGGGCTTGACCAGGCTGTACAGGTCGATGAGCTCGTCGCGATAGGTGTCGATATACTTGAGCACGATGCCCTCGCTACCCAGTTTGCGGTGCTTCATGAACAAGATGTACAGCGTCCTGCACATGGCGGGCATCTCGATCTCCATCTCGTCATACTCGGGCAACACAATCTTCATGTCGCCGTTCACCAGCAGGCGGCTCGGCGTCGTTCCCAGCAGCACCTTGCCCTCGAGCATCGTTGTCATCACCTGGTGGGGATCTTGATGATACTTCGAGATAAAGGCGACAATGCGGGCACGCAGGTCTTTCACGTCGCGCTCATACTCCGTCTCTATCCTCTTGAACTCCAAGACCTCTTCGGCCTCGATTTCCTCCAAGTCTGCTTCGTCGTCATGCGTCAGCAGGGCCTCGTCTTCCCATCCTTCGTCCGACCCGGGCAGGGGCATGTAGTCGGCGCTCTCGTTGAGGACCGTCTCACCTAGCGCATCGTCCACTTTCTTCCTCAGCGATTTGCCTAACTTCTTCAGCCGTTTGCCCAGCTTCGGCCGTTCCTCGTCATCTTCGCGTGACGGGCAGCCTATCGGCAAGGCGGTCGGGTGCTGGCTGGAAACTCGGGTGTGGTCCTGGGGCATCTTTTCCATCCCCAAGTCGAGCAGCACACCGCTCAGTGGCTCAGACGACGTCGATTGGCCCCACTTCCCCTGCGGCATCGTGCGGCGGTCGTGGTAGTCATGCTCATTGATGACTACATCGCCTTCATCGGAGTCCATGACGTCTTGCAGACAGTCGCTGAAGGCGTGCACCGCGGCCAGCAGTGAGTAGCTGTCGCTGCGACCGTAACGGTTCAGGTGAAGCTGCACTGTCGCATATTTTCCCAAGTTGCCCACATTGAAGCGGCGGGCAACGATGAGCGTGTGGTCCACGTCCCATGTCTCCACCCACTGCAGCGACAGCGGGCGTATCATGGGTTCAATCATTGTCGCAAACCACCGCAGGTTATGCGTCTGCTTGGGATTGCCTATTACGTAGATGAAGCCGTATTCAAGGTTCTGTGTCAGGTCGGGTGCTGCCATAATGTGAACAGTGATTAATCTCAGGTTAAGCTGTCTTGGTAATATAATAGGAACCTGCAAGAATTATGCCAACCCACGCTGCCGTGCGTCAAGGGCGGGGGACGGCTTGCTTGTCCTTTGGCTTGACGCACGGCGGTGCAGATGGGAGCCACCAGGGACTACGATTTGAAGAACTTCCTCTTGTTGGCTTTATTGATGTTCTGCAGGCGCTCCTCGCGCGAACAGCAGGGTTGAGCCATGATGGCGCTCATGTCGTCCATCCAGGCTTGGCGCGACACCCTGTCTTTCTCAAACATCTCACGCGTGCCCTCTTCCGTCTTGTCAAACATCAGGTGGTGCTCGATGCTCAGGCTGAAGGCTACATGCTCCACGTCATGGTCAGCTCCGATGTAGGTGAACTGCCAACCCTGCTCCTTGTAGCTCTCAATCAGCGACTTGATGGCCTTCAGCGAGTACTCGTGAGAGGCGTTCTCATAGCCGTCGGTGATGATGGTCACCAGCGCCAGCGAGTCCTCGTCATGGCTCTTCACGGCATGCACGCGCGTGATTGTCATCCCTATCGCGTCATACAGCGGCGTCATGCAGCACGGACGGTAGTCCTTGCTGGTCAGCGGCTTCACCTGTGCTACCGGCACGTTGTCATAGATGGTCTTCATCTCGCAGCCGCAAAAGGCCACGAGCGTCACGATGTGTTCCTGGTCGGGGTTCTTTTCCTGGGCACTCTTGATGCTGCCGATGGTCTCATTCACACCATCGACTGCCTGACGGGCAATACTGCTCATCGATCCGCTCTTGTCGAGCACAATCACGTTGTAAACTTTGATTCGGGTGTTCATAGCTGTTTCGTTTTAAAGTTGGTTTGGGTGAATAATACGTCTCTCTGTTTTTTTAATGTGTAATCTTTTTGAATATCGGAGCCACGGGACTCTCGCGGCTGGCTTCCTCCAGCCATTTCAGCACCTTCTGGTACGCTTTGCCTAGCAATTGCTTGGCCTCCTCTACTACTCGGGTCTTCTTCTTCATGTCGATTTACTCGTTTTTTGTGTCACTAAATATTGAGTCAACTGGGGGCTCGTCCCTGATGACGATGCAAAGGTAATACAGCATTTCCACCACCCTCAATTCCTGCAACCTTGCAAAAAAAATTGAAAGAGCAAAAAAACTGAAAACTGAAAACTGAAAACTGAAAACTTATCATTATCTTTGCAGGTTAAACGATTCAAACTGTTGAGATGAAAGTCAAAATCCATCACGAGGGCGAGAACATCCTGTTGATGTTGTTCCTGATCATTGCGGCCAGCGGCGTGCTCGCTTACCGCTTCATCGACTACAAGCCGGTGGCGTGGACGCTGATCGGGCTCATGGCAGTCTTGTTCCTGCTCGTGCTCAACTTCTTCAGGCTGCCCAGGCGGCACTTCAAGGGTGACAACGCCGACGGCACAGCGGTCGTCTCCAGTGTCGACGGCACCGTCGTGGCCCTCGAGGAGGTCTACGAGGACGAGTACCTGCACCGCAACTGCATCCAGCTGTCGGTATTCATGACCGTGTTCAACGTTCATGCCAACTGGGTACCCGTCAAGGGCGAGGTCACATACTACAAGCACCACTCGGGACGGTTCCTCGCCGCCAATCTTCCCAAGTCCAGCAGCGACAACGAGCGCTCATCGATCGTCATCCGCACCTCCACCGGCGAGGAGATTCTTGTCCGCCAGATTGCCGGTGCCATCGCCCGTCGCATCGTCACCTACGTCGAGCAGGGTGAGCAAGTCGATGTCAACGATTTCATCGGCTTCATCAAGTTTGGATCCAGGGTCGACATCTTCCTCCCGCTCGATACCCAGATCAAGGTGAAACTGGGCGACCGCACCTGGGGCGGCGAAACCCTCGTGGCTCGACTCAACAACAAGAAATAATCCATTTAAACACCCGTTTATGAACGCCATCCGCAACAACATACCCAATGCCATCACGTCGCTCAACCTGCTATTCGGTTCTATGGCTTGCATCGCGGCATTCAGCTGCTTTGACCTGGTGTGCTGTGGCCTTAAGGGTTACCAGTTGGCCTTCGTGCTCATCGCCCTCTCGGCTGTAGCCGATTTCTTCGACGGGCTGGTCGCGCGACTGCTGCATGCCGTCAGCGGCATCGGCAAGGAACTCGATTCGCTGGCCGACCTCGTGAGCTTCGGCCTCGCGCCCGCTCTCGTGCTCTATAACCTGATGCTGGCCTACGGCGCCGGCCATTGGGCTCTGATGGCCTTGATGCTCCCCGTTTTCGGTGCGTTGCGCCTGGCGCGTTTCAACGTCGACACCAACCAGGCGACCACCTTCACCGGCGTGCCCATCCCGGCCAATGCCATCTTTTGGATCGGTTTCACTGCATGGTATGCCGAGCATGATTGCCCCCTGTGGATAGTCCTGGCTCTCATCGTGTTGCTGTCGCTGTTGATGGTCTGCAACCTGCGCATGTTCTCGCTCAAGATGCACAACCTTTCGTCACTCAAGCACAATTGGGCACAATATTTGCAGGTACTGGCTACAGTAGCAGCTGTGGTGATCCTTGGACTGCCGGGCCTGGCAGTGGCCATCGCGCTCTACGTGCTGCTCTCAATCATTAAAAGAGAAGAATAAATGTATTTCTTTCTATTCATATTGCTCATCCTGCTCCTCATGATTGCCATTCCTCTCGTGAGGGGATGGCTCTATATGCAGGGCATGAAGCGTCGCATCAACGAGTCCTTCCGCGGCCGCCAGCAGCACCAGCGACCCAGCCGCGAACCCTACGGCGACGACCAGCAGGAAGAATACACGGCAACTGGCGAGCGCAAGATCTTCACCAGCAACGAGGGCGAGTATGCCGACTTTGAGGAAGTCACCGGCTCAGTCATCGAGGAGACCACGTCGGGCGGTGAAACCCGAACCATCATCGAGGAACAAATCACCGACGCCGAGTACGAAGAAATCAAGGACTGACCTGACGGCAATAAACGACTGAGCACTTTGAAGAATCTGATTATCAGAAATTTCAGAGTGCTCAGTTGTTTTATATCACTGTCTGATTGTTACAGCTTCAGGTCGTCCTCGTTTTTGGGTTGAGGTGGATAGTCGATGGTGTAGTGCAGGCCGCGCGATTCCTTGCGGTCCTTGGCCTGGCGAGTGATCAGGTAAGCCACGTTGATGATGTTGCGCAGTTCGCAGATGCGGCGCGACACCTTGCTGGTCTTGAACAGTTTCTCGGTCTCCTCATACAGGATGTCCAGACGGTTCCAAGCACGGTCCAGACGCAGGTTGCTGCGCACGATGCCCACATAGTTCGCCATGATCTCGCCCACCTCTTTCTCGCTCTGGCTGATGAGCACCATCTCCTCGGGGTGGATGGTGCCTGCATCGTCCCATGCGGGAATGTCCTCGCGATAGGAGTATTCATTGCGGTGCTCGATGGCGTGCTTGGCTGCTGCGTCGGCATACACCACGGCCTCGATCAGCGAGTTGCTGGCTAGGCGGTTGCCGCCGTGCAGACCCGTGCATGAGCACTCGCCCACGGCATACAGCCGCTTGATGCTCGAGCAGGCGTTCAGGTCAACCTTGATGCCGCCACACAGGTAGTGTGCAGCCGGCACCACGGGAATATAATTCTTGGTGATGTCGATGCCCAGGTCCAGGCAGTGCTTATAGATGTTGGGGAAGTGGTGCTTGGTCTCCTCGGCGTCCTTGTGCGTCACGTCCAGGAACACGTGGTCTTCGCCGCGCTGCTTCATCTCGCTGTCGATGGCGCGGGCCACCACGTCTCGTGGGGCCAGCGACAACCGTGGGTCATACTTCTGCATGAACTCCTCGCCGCCCAGGTTGCGCAGCACGCCGCCGTAGCCGCGCATCGCCTCGGTGATCAGGAAGGCGGGGCGGTCGCCGGGGTGGTACAGCGCAGTGGGGTGGAACTGCACAAACTCCATGTCCTGCACGGTGCCCTTGGCGCGATACACCATGGCGATGCCGTCGCCGGTAGCAACCAGCGGGTTGGTCGTCGTCCGGTACACCGAGCCTATGCCGCCTGTGGCCATCAGTGTCACGCGCGAGAGGAAGGTGTCCACCTCGCCTGTCGACTGGTTCAGCACGTAGGCGCCATAGCACTCGATGCCCTGGGTGCGGCGGGTCACAATTTTTCCCAGGTGGTGCTGGGTCAGGATCTCAACGGCAAAGTGGTCCTCATAGATGTCGATGTTGGGATTGTTCTTCACAGTCTCGATCAGTGATACCTGTATCTCGTGACCGGTGTTGTCGGCATGGTGCAGGATGCGGAACTCGCTGTGACCGCCCTCGCGGTGCAGGTCAAACTCGCCCTTCTCGTTCTTGTCAAAGTCCACGCCCCAGCCCAGCAGCTCCTGGATCTGCGACGGGGCCTCGGTCACCACTTTCTTCACGGCTTCGGGGTCGCTCAGCCAGTCGCCGGCCACCATCGTGTCGTGGATGTGCTTGTCAAAGTTGTCCACTTCCAGGTTGGTCACAGTGGCCACGCCGCCCTGGGCCAGGTCGGTGTTGGCCTCTTCCATCTTCGACTTGCACACTAGTGCCACCGTTCCAGTCTTTGCCACCTTCAGGGCAAAGCTCATTCCGGCTACTCCCGAGCCGATGATGAGGTAATCATATTTGCGTACCATATCTTAGTCTTTTTAATTCTCTTGTGTTCATCTAGTACCTCTAGCCCATCTAGCCAGTGTATCACTCTTTCTCTCCGTACAGCAGGTCGCCGCAGTCGCCCAGTCCCGGTACGATATAGCTATGCTCATTCAGCTCGTCGTCGATGTCACAGGTCCACAGCGTGGTGCGGTCCTGCGGCAGGTGAGCCTTGATGGTGTCGATGGCCTTGGGGGTGGCCACCACGCTCACGATGTGGATGTGGGCCGGTTCGCCCTTCGTCATCAGCGCGCGGTAGGCCAGATCCATCGACGAGCCGGTGGCGAGCATCGGGTCGGCAATGATCAGCGTCTTGCCGTCAAGTCGCGGACTCGCGATGTACTCGATGTGGACGTCAAACTCGTCTGAGTTGGGCAGATACTTCCGGTAGGCCGACACAAAGGCGTTCTCAGCATTGTCCATGTAGCTCAGGAAACCCTCATGAAAGGGGAGGCCGGCGCGCAGGATCGACGAGATGACCACCTGGTCATCAAGCACGTTGCACTGTTTCACTCCCAGCGGGGTCTCTGTGCCCTCGGTCCTATACTGCAGCTGCTTGGAGATTTCATAGGCCATGATCTGGCCCATGCGATGGATGTTGGTGCGGAAGCGCATCCGGTCTAGCTGGATGTGCTTGTCGCGTATTTCGCTCATGTACTGTCCCACGAGCGAGTTCTGTTCACACAAGTTGATGATGTCCATTTTTTTTGCTATATGATTGTTTGTTGAGTATTCGTTAAGTATTCGTTGAGGATGCGCTTGGCATTGTCACGGTCGAGCGTGAGCTGCTGCTTGAGCTCCTCCAGGCCGCACATCTTGAACTCTAGCCTCAGAAAGCTGATGAATTCCAGCGTGATGGCTTGGCCGTAGATGTCGTCGTCAAAATCAAACAGGTTCACCTCGATGCTCAGCTGTGGGCCGTTGTCAAGCGTCGGCCTGCGCCCTATGTTGGCCATTCCCTCAAGGCGCTGCCCGCCCACGTGGGCCAGCACGGCATAAGCGCCGTTGTGAGGCAGCAGCAGGCTCTGGTCCACCTCGCCCACGTTGGCCGTGGGAAAGCCCAGACCCCTGCCGTTGTGGAATCCGTGCACTACCTTGCCCGACAGACGGTAGGGACGACCCATGCAGTGCATCGCGTCGACTACTCGACCGGCGGCCACCAGACCGCGTATGATGGTAGAACTCACTGGCGCATACTGGCCCAGATACTCGGGGGCCTTCACGACCTTCACGCCCAGCTGTTCGCCATGACGGCAATAGTCCTCAAAGGTCTCTCCCTTGTTGTGGCCGAAGCGGTGGTTGTAACCCGTCACTAGCTCACTCACGCCGTAGCGGTCGCGCAGCAGCTCAATGAACTGCAAGGAGTCTAGTTGAGCCAGTTCGGGGGTGAATTCCATCGGCAGCAGCAGGTCGGGACCCTGTGCCTCGATGTGATGCAACCGCTCCTCGAGCGGCATGATGAGTTTCAGCGGACTCTCTGGGTGAAGCACCTGCCGCGGGTGGTGAAGAAATGTAATCACCAGCGACTGCTTGCCTGCGGCCTTGGCCTCGACATTGAGAAAATTAACCAGTAAGGCGTGCCCCAGGTGGACGCCGTCAAACATGCCTATCGTGGCAACCGTGCTGCCTTCAGCCAGGCGGTCGTTTTCGACCAATGTCTTCATTCGTTGACTGTCGTGTTTATAAACAAGGAGTGGATGCTCATAATCACTTAATGGGCTCCACTCTGCTTTGTCATTTGTTCATGTGTTCCTTGAGGATGCGCATCGTGTCGTTGCACACGCGGATGAACATCTCACGGTTCTTCAGCATCGTCGATGTCTTCACCTGCTTGTCCGCTCCCGAGAACAGGTAACCCGTCTCATGGCTCTCCAGGGCACGCAGCGTGGGAACCACACCGGCCTCGGGGCTGGGCATGTTGCGGGTCAGGTAGTCGGGTACGCGGTCCATCCAGCGTGCCATGGCCAGAGCGCCGCTCTTCAGCAATCCGGGATTGACGCAGTTCACGGCCACACGGCGGGTCTTCATCACGCTCGACATGTATATCGAGAACAGCGTCAGCGCCAACTTGCTCTGGGCATAGGCTCCCCACGGGGTGAAGTGAGACACGGCAGGAAACTCATAAGGCAGCGACACAAACCGCCGCGACACGCTCGTCGACAGGATGATGTGACCGCCCTCCTCAATCAGCGGATACACCTGCATCGACAGCAACACGGTGCTCAGGTAGTTCACCTGTACCGAGTGTTCAAAACCGTCGGGCGAAATCTCGCTGCGGCGGGGCAGCAGGCCGGCATTGTTGATCAGGGCGGCAACTGGGCGGTTCAGCGCCTTCAGCCGGTTGACAAAGTCGTTGACCAGCTCAAAGGAGTTCAAGTCCAGCTGCAGGCATGAAATGTCCTTGTTGCGGGTCACTGTACGCAACTGTGCGGCATAGTTCTCGGCCTTCTGGATGTCGCGGCTGGCAAGCAGCACGGCCTTGCCTTGCTCGGCTAGCTTGCGCGTGATCACGCTTCCCATGCTGTCGGTCGAGCCGGTGACAATATACAGGGGTTTGGCGTCGGCGACCATCTGTTTCTCGTTGTCGGTCATCATATCATAGTCTTTTTTAGTTAGGTTCAATCGTTTCTAACCTGCAAAGTTACTAAACTATCGGCAATGACACCCTATTTAACGCAAAAAATGTTTCTCACCCTTGATATTGTCACCCCACATCGCTTGCCTATACTGCCAACTTGACGTATCTTTGCAGCTCGATATCCTGAATGACCCATGGGAGGAATTATGCTTTTATCTGAAAACGTTGACTTTTATTGGTGGACAGTGGATTGCGTCGAAGACGCACGGCGGGTCGGAGACCCGACTTCAACAGCTAACACCATGCAAGACCGCCGTCGGCGGTCGCAGCTTGGTGCAGAATGGCTAGCAGCCATGTGCGTCGAAGACGAACTTCCTTTCTGTCAATTATTTAGAAACAACTTTAATTTCGCCAATGGGTTCTGAATTATGAGTGAACGATACATTACTGTCATCGGTGGTGTTAACATCGACATCTCGGCGGCCTTGACGGCCCCTTTTGTGCCGGCCGACTCGGTCCCTGGACACGTCTCTATGGGCTTCGGCGGCGTGGCGCGCAATATCGCCCATAACCTCCTGCTCATGGGACATCAGGTCAAGTTTGTGAGCGTTTTTGGCGGCGAGACCTTTGGCGACATGTGCTGGCGTGAGTGCCAGGCCATCGGGCTGGATCTCACCCTGAGCGAGCGTCGCGAGGGTTTGCGCAACGGCCTCTACCTGTGTGTCAACGATCAGACAGGTGACATGATCGCGGCAGTGGCCGACACCGACATCGTCAATCACCTCACTCCCGCATTTCTCGAGCCTCGACTCGAGGAGATCAACGCCTCGGCGGCCGTCGTGGCCGATACCAACATCTCCTCTGAGGCTCTGCAGTTCCTCATCGACAATTGCACAGCTCCGCTCTTTGTCGACACGGTGAGCACGGCCAAGGCCGCTCGCCTCGTGCACGCCCTGCAGCATAGCTCCTCTCGACGCCTGCACGCCTTGAAACTCAACCTCATCGAGGCCCAGGCCGTCACGGGCTGCGACAGCGCTCCGCGCGCTGCCGACTGTCTCATCGCGATGGGCGTCAGGCAGGTCTACATCACCTTGGGCAGCGACGGTGTGTATTGCGCCTGTGATGGCCGCCATGAGCACTTCCATGCCATCCCCACTAGGGTCATCAACACCACCGGTGCCGGCGACGCCTTCATGGCAGGCATCGTCCATGCCGCCATGCTCGGCATCTCGTTCCCCGACGGGGCGCACACTGCCCTCAAGGCTGCCCATGCGACCCTCCTCTCTCTCAACACCGTCAATCCCGACATCAACAATTATCTATAAGCATCCATTAACAATCCACGATATGAACAACTATCTTTCCATTTCACCCCAGGTGCAGCAGGCGCTCGACGAGAATCTTCCTGTAGTGGCACTCGAGTCAACCATCATTTCCCACGGCATGCCCTATCCTCAGAATGTCGAGACGGCCTTGCGTGTCGAGCAGACCATCCGTGAGGCTGGAGCGGTGCCGGCAACAGTCGCCATCATCGGTGGCCGTCTCAAGGCTGGCTGCACGCCCGACGAGATTGAGTACCTGGGACGCAAGGGACAGGCTGTCACCAAGGCTTCACGCCGCGATCTGCCCGTCCTCGTCGCCCGTGGCATGGACGGCGCCACCACTGTCACCACCACCATGATCATTGCGGCCATGGCGGGCATTAGGGTGTTTGCTACAGGAGGCATCGGTGGGGTGCACCGCGGGGCCGAGACCACAATGGACATCAGTGCCGACCTCGAGGAACTGGCCATGACCCCCGTGATGGTCATCTGTGCCGGCGCCAAGTCTATCCTCGACCTGGGCCTCACGCTGGAATACCTTGAGACCAAGGGCGTTCCCGTCATCGGATACGGTACCGACGAGCTCCCTGCTTTCTACACCCGCCACAGCGGCTTCAAGGTCGACTACCGCATCGACACCCCTGAGGAACTCGCCGCGGCATTCCGCGCCAAGCTCGACATGGGCCTTCGTGGCGGCATGCTCGTCACCAATCCCATCCCCGAGCAGTATTCCATGCCTCCCGAAGTCATCAACCGCGCCATCGACCAGGCTATCGACGAGGCCAACCGTCAGGGCATCCACGGCAAGCAGGTGACGCCATTCCTCCTGGCCAGGGTCAAGGATCTCACCGGCGGCGACAGCCTCGACAGCAACATCCAGCTCGTCCTCAACAACGCACGCCTTGCGGCTCTCACCGCCGCTGCCCTCCAGGCCCTCAAGTAACTCGCCTAGCGTCTCCTGTCACGTGTTGTAGTAGTGCAAGCCTTTGGCTTGTAAAAAACCCCAGCAAGTTTTTCTCTAAAAAGTCTCAATAATCTAGGATTATTGCTTACTTTTGCAGTTTGTAATTAATCGAACAGAAGTAACACTATAATAATAGACTACAATTATGAGATGTCAACATTGCGGACACGAGGTACCCGACGGGTCAGTGTTTTGTAACCATTGTGGTTACCGCATCAACAGTGAAGTAACTTGCAGTTATTGCCATCAGCCGATGCCTTCCACGTCGGTATTTTGCCCACATTGCGGCAAGGCCGTCGACAATGCGGTGAATATCGCTAGCCGGGACATTGACCAGCGCGAGCAGCAACCGCAGCAACCGCAACAACCCCAGACCTACAACCAGCAGCGCCAGCAGGCCCAGCGCGCGGCTCAGCGACAGGCCAACGCTTGGCAGCAGCCCAAGCCACAGCCCGCACCCGACCAGGACGACGACCAGGACGACAGCGACAACTCCGGCGGCTCCAACTTCAACCGCAACCTCATCGTCGGCATCGTCGTGGCTGTCCTGCTCATCGCTCTGCTCAGCCTGCTCAGGCACTGCAACAGCCAGGAGAACGACAGGCTCGAGGCACGTGCCGACAGCGCCGCTCTCGTCGCCGAGGGCAGCCAGGAGCCCATGCAGGTCTTCAGCTCTGAGCTCAGCCGCAATAACTTCACCGAGGACAAGGCCTACACCGCCTGTGCCGTGAGATTTTCAAGCACCGACCCCGACACCCCCGAACGCATCGTCGGCGTCACATACAAGGACGACACCGACCGCCCCTTCATCAAGCTCTATACGCTCACCCGCGACGGCGCGCAGTGGAAAACCGAGCTTGCACAGACCAAGTATTTCGACGGCCGCTCCATCATCATGGACAACTCGTCACTCATCGCCGACGCCATGAGCATCCCTCGTGCCGTCACTGTCGATGGCAAGCAGTGCCTCTACTTTGGCTTCCTCAACCACCTCAAGGGGGCCGGCGAGGGCGGCAACGGTCGCGTGACGCTGTGCCTCTTTGACATCGACGCCAAGAAGCTCACCACGCTCACCTACGACGGCAACATCCGCTCCCGCACCGACGGCCGGCAGTATGTCTACAGCCGTGGACCGCTCGAGAGCACTGGCAGCAGCGAGCGGCGCTTCCTCCAGCAGGAGGCCGCGTCAATCGGCGCTATCCATGTAGCTACCCAGGACGAGATCGATGCCGAGGAGCAGGCCAAGAAGGAAGAGGAAGAGGCCAAGGCGCTCGAGGGCGAGGAGAACGCCGGCGCCAAGTGGGAACACGACAATGCCGAGAACATGGACAAGCTCAAGGAGGGCGAGGAGGTCAAGATGAAGCCCACCCAGTACGACAAGCCCATCATCAACATGAAGGAAATCAAGGACAAGATCGACAATGGCAAGTATTTGGTCTTCCTCGACACCAAGGGTTCGGTTGTGGGCTTCAACAAGAACTCCCGCAAGTATTTCACCATCTATGGCGCCAAGAACGGTCCCGCCTCCAGCATCAGCTTCCATGGCGACAACACCGTGCTCATCAAGACCAGCAACGGCTCCATCTCCTACGACCTCGTCCACGACAAGGCTAAATCGGCCAACTGACCACCTCTACTCAGCAACCCATGACTCCCGACAAGAGATATTACTTCTGGTTCTTCCTCAAGCTCGACATCGTCATCGTGGCGCTGCTCGCGTTGCTCTGGTGGCTCAACAACGTCGCCTTTGCATGACACTCTAGTTTTTTTGATAACCCGATTTTCAACCTAGCATATCATCTTTATGGCTGTAGAAATCCGAGAAATTCAGCCCACTAGGGCCAACCTCTTGAAGTTTATTCACTTCCCCATCGACGTGCTGTATCGCGACAGCAAGTTCTTCGTCCCCCCCTTGGTGACCGACGAACTCAATACGCTCACTCCCGGCAAGAACCCGGCTTTCGACTTCTGCGAGGCGGCTTACTTCTTGGCTTACCGTGACGGCAAGATTGTCGGACGCGTCGCTGGCATCATCAATCATGTGGTCAACGAGCGCTCCGGCAAGAAGGAGGCCCGATTCAGCTACATCGACTTCATCGATGACCAGGAGGTGGTCGATGCGCTCATCGACGCCGTGACGCAGTGGGGTAGGAGCAAGGGCATGGAGCACCTCACGGGACCGCTCAGCTTCACCGACATGGACCCCGAGGGTATGCTCATCGAGGGCTTCGACCGTGTGGGCACCAGCGGAGGCATCTACAACTACCCCTACTATCCCAAGCACATGGAGCGACTGGGCTTTGTCAAGGATGCCGACTGGATTGAACTCCTCATCACCATCCCCAAGGAAATCCCCGAGAAGATGGTGCGCATCTCCAACATTGTCGCCGAACGCAACAATCTGGAGAACATCAAGTATACCAGCCGCAAGCAGCTTGTCAAGGACTATGGCGACGAGATCTTCAGGCTCATCAACGTGGCTTATGACAGCATCTTTGGCTACTCCCCGCTGTCCGACAAGCAGATCAACCATTACATCAAGATGTACCTGCCCTTCCTCCCCTTGAATGACCTCTCGATGGTCGTCGACAAGACCTCACGCGAACTTATCGCCGTGGGCATCTCCATCCCCTCGATGGCCAGGGCGCTCATCAAGAACCGCGGCCGGCTCTTCCCCATGGGCTGGAGACATCTGCTGCATGCCTTCAAGCACAACGACGTGGTTGACCTCATGCTCATCGCCGTCAAGCCCGAGTTCCAGAACAAGGGCGTCAACTCCCTGCTCTTCACCGACCTGATTCCCTGCTTCAACCAGAACGGGTACAAGTATGCCGAGAGCAATCGTGAGCTCGAGCTCAACTCCAAGGTCCTCAAGCAGTGGGAATACTTCGAGCGTGAGCAACACAAGCGCCGCCGCGCCTTCACCAAGCCCATTTAATTATTAGTTATAATCTAGTCAATATCTCAACAACATTATATTATGAACGACAAGATTCAAGTCATCACCAAGTTTGCCCTTCAGGGGCATGAAACTCAGGCTTTACAGGACCAGGCCTTGGCCGCCAAGCGCACCCTCGAGAGCGGCAGTGGCGCCGGCAACGACTTCCTCGGCTGGCTACACCTGCCATCCAGCATCGACGACCAGCAGCTCTCCGCGCTGGAAGCAACCGCTGCACAGCTCCGCAACCAGTGTGAATACGTCGTCTGCATCGGCATCGGCGGCAGCTACCTCGGCGCCAAGTGCATCATCGAGGCGCTCAGCGACCACTTCGCTGCTTACAAGGCCGTTGCCGGACCCAAGGTGCTCTTTGCTGGCAGCAACATTGGCGAGGACTACCTCTATGATCTGATGGATCTGGTCAGGGGACACAAGTTTGGCATCATCGTTATCTCCAAGTCGGGCACGACCACCGAGCCGGGCATCGCCTTCCGCATCTTCAAGGATATGCTCGAGAAGCAGCAGGGCAAGGAGTTCGCTGCACGCAACATCGTCGCCATCACCGACGCCCGTCGCGGCGCCCTGCGCTCCCTGGCCGACAAGGAGGGCTATCAGACCTATGTCATCCCCGACAACGTGGGCGGCCGCTTCTCGGTGCTCACGCCTGTGGGCCTGTTGCCCATCGCGGTAGCTGGTTTTGACATCCGCGCCCTGGTAGCTGGTGCTGTCGAGATGGAACAGGATGGCGACGAGCAGGTGCTCCAGTATGCCATCGCCCGCAATGCGCTCTACCGCAGTGGCAAGAAGATCGAGGTGCTGGCCAATTTCACCCCGCGCCTCCATTTCATCGTCGAGTGGTGGAAACAGCTCTACGGTGAGAGCGAGGGCAAGGACCACAAGGGCATCTTCCCTGCCAGCGTCGACTTCACGACCGACCTCCACAGCATGGGACAGTGGATTCAGGATGGTGAGCGCACAATCTTCGAGACGGTGCTCAGCGTGGGTGACCAGCAGCATGAGGTCATCATCCCTAGCGACGAGCAGGACCTCGATGGCTTGAACTATATCGCCGGCAAGAACGTCGACTATGTCAACAAGATGGCCGAGCTGGGTACCCGCTTGGCTCATGTCGACGGCGGCGTCCCCAATCTGCTCATCACCATGCCCGCTGTCAATGAGCGGTTCCTCGGACAGCTCATCTACTTCTTCGAGAAGGCCTGCGGTGTCAGTGGCTATATGCTCGGGGTCAACCCCTTCGACCAGCCCGGCGTCGAGGCCTACAAGCGCAACATGTTTGCCCTGCTCGAGAAGCCTGGCTACGAGGAGGCTACCAGGGCCATCAAGGAGAAACTCAACAATTGAACATAAAACCATCAAAAGGACTAATAATTAAAAACTAAAACAATGATTTATCCGATTCTTTCGGCCGAAGAAGCCGCCGAATTTGTACAAAATGGCTTCACCGTGGGTGTCTCGGGATTTACTTCTCCCGGCTGTCCTCAGGCTGTGCCCGTCGCTATCGCCGAGCGCGCCAAGCGCGAGCATGCAGCTGGACGTGAGTTCAAGATCAACCTCTTCAGTGGCGCTTCCACCAGCGATCACATCGATGGTGAACTCACGCGTGCCGATGCGCTCAACTTCCGCACTCCTTATCAGTCTCACCCCGACATGCGCAAGGCCATCAATGGCGGCGCTATCCACTATAACGACCGTCACCTCAGCGAGCTGGCTCAGGAATTCCGCTATGGGTTCTATGGCAAGATGGACATCGCTATCGTCGAGGCTCAGAGCATCACCGACGACGGCGACATCGTCCTTGGCACCTCGATGGGTAACACGGCTACCTGGCTCAAGATGGCCGACAAGGTCATCGTCGAGGTCAACGACCAGATCCCCGAGACCATCCTCGGCATGCACGATGTCTATACTCCCAACGACCCGCCTTACCGTCGTGAGATTCCCATCTACACTCCTCACGATCGCGTAGGCTCGCCCAAGGCCCACGTCGACCCCAAGAAGGTCATCGGCGTGGTCAAGACGTCACTCCCCATCAGCAAGGAGGGTGCCTTCACTCCCGTCGACGATGTCACCGCTGCCATCGGACACAACGTCTGCGCTTTCTTGGTCAATGAACTCAAGGCTGGTCGCATCCCCAAGGAGTTCCTCCCCTTGCAGAGTGGTGTGGGCAACATCGCCAATGCCGTCCTCGACGCCCTCGACAAGAGCGACGAGATCCCTGCATTCGAGATGTACACCGAGGTCATCCAGGACAGCGTCCTCGAGCTCCTCGAGAGCGGCAAGTGCAAGTTTGCCAGCACTTGCTCGATGACTTTCTCCAGCGGTGCCATGACCGAGTTCTTTGAGAAGGGCGAGGCTCTGCACGGCAAGGTGCTCATGCGTCCCAGCGAGATCAGCAACAACCCCGAGGTTGTGCGCCGTCTCGGCGTCATCACGATGAACACCGCCATCGAGGCCGACATCTATGGCCACATCAACTCCACCCACGTCAGCGGCACGCGACTCATGAACGGTGTCGGCGGTTCGGGCGACTTCACCCGCAATGCCTACATCAGCATCTTCCTCTGCCCCTCTATCAAGAAGGATGACTGCATCAGCACCATCGTGCCCATGGTCTCCTATCCCGACCACAACCCCCACTCGGTCGACATCATCATCACCGACCAGGGTATCGCCGACCTCCGCGGCAAGGATCCCATCCAGAGCGCCAACGAGATTATCGAGCACGCTGCCCATCCCGTCTACCGTCCGCTGCTGCGCGAGTACCTCAACCTCGCCAAGAAGGGACACGTGATGATGAACCCCGACATCGCTCTCTCCTTCCACAGCACGCTCATGCACGAGGGCGACATGCGCAAGGTCGACTTTTCCAAGTTCATGAAGTAATGACCTCGCTTGCTCTCTTCGGGCAAGATGTCTCTGATAATTGCACTGCCTGCAGGCCCCCATGCTTGCAGGCAGTTGCACATCCCGTCGATAGCTTTTCTTGGACTCGACATCATTGTTGCCCCCCAAAAAGCCCGTTTTTAGCCCGAAAAGTTGTAACTTTGCACTTTTGAAACCCTTTTTTACAACAGCATTACGGACATGAACTTGATTTATGATGCCCAGGGCGATGCCCCCAAGCAGCTTCTGCTCGAGACCTACGGCTGCCAGATGAACGTGGCCGACAGCGAGGTCGTCGCCACCGTCATGAAGATGGCGGGTTATGAGACCTGCGACTCGATTGACATCGCCGACGCGATTTTTATCAACACCTGCTCGGTGCGAGACAATGCCGAACAGCGCATCTTCTCGCGACTCAACCAGTTGAATGCCCTGCGGCACAAGCGCCAGCGGCGCCTCATCATCGGCATCATCGGCTGCATGGCCGAGCGCATGAAGGAGGTGCTCATCAGCGACTACGGGGTCGACCTGGTAGCCGGACCCGATGCCTATCTCGAACTCCCGTCGCTCATCGCTCTGGCCGAGCGTGGCGAGAAGGCCATCAACACACAGCTCTCCACCACCGAGACCTATCGCGACATCATCCCATCCCGCGTCTCTGGCAGCAAGGTCAGCGGCTTCATCAGCATCATGAGGGGGTGCAACAACTTCTGCACCTACTGCATCGTGCCTTTCACCCGCGGTCGTGAACGCAGCCGTGAGCCGCTCAGCATCATGGGCGAGCTGCACGACCTCCAGCAGCGTGGCTTCAAGGAGGTAACCTTGCTCGGTCAGAATGTCAATTCTTATCTCTATAAGCCCGACGATGGCTCTGAGCCCGTCGACCTGGCACGACTGCTCGCTATGGTAGCCCAGGCGGTGCCCGACATGCGCGTCCGCTTCACCACTTCCAACCCCGAGGACCTCAGCGACGCCATCATCGACACCATGGCCAGTCACGACAACATCTGCAACCACATCCACCTGCCCGTCCAGAGCGGCAGCAACAAGGTACTCAAGCTCATGAACCGCAAGTACACCCGCGAGTGGTACCTCGACCGCATCGCGCGCATCCGCCAGGCCATGCCCGACTGCGGCATCTCAACCGACATGTTCACGGGCTTCCACGACGAGACCGAGGAGGATTTCCAGCTGACGCTTTCGCTCATGCGCGAGGTCCAGTTCGACTCGGCGTTCATGTTCAAGTACAGCGAGCGTCCCGGCACGTTCGCGGCCAAGAACCTGCCCGACAACGTCCCCGAGGACGTCAAGATCGACCGCCTCAACCGCATGATCGCTCTGCAGAACGAGCTCTCGCTCTGCAGCAACCGCAAGGACGTCGGCAAGACGTTCGAGGTGCTGGTCGAGGGATTCAGCAAGCGCAGCCGCGACGACATGTTCGGCCGCACGCAGTACAACAAGGTCATCGTCTTCCCCGCCAGCGGCGAGCGGCCCGGCGACAAGGTCATCTGCCGGGTCCTGGATGCATCGAGTGCAACGCTCAAGGGAGAACGCATCGACAAGGCCTGAGAGCTTGACTATTTGGTATTGAATCCCACAATGAAGACGCTTCACATCATCACTCCGGTCAAGGACGCGATCGACTCCACGCTCGAGACGGTGCGCGCGGTCCTCGGTTCGCAGCTCAACGTGCCTTTTACCTACACGGTCTACAACGATTTCAGCACCCCCGACAACACCGCTCGGCTCGAGCTGGCTGCGCGGGAACTGGGATTCGGCCTGGTCAACCTGAGTGACCTGACATCCCATCCCTCGCCCAACTATCTGCTGGTCCTCCAGCGCGAGCGCCATGCCTGCCTCGACAACGACGCCGCGCTGCTCATCGTCGAGAGCGACGTCGTCGTCAAGCCTGGCACGCTGCAGGGGCTCTGGAACTGCGCCTGCGAGCACCCCGATGCGGGCATTGTCGCTTCGGTCACCGTCGACGAGCAGGGCGCCATCAACTACCCGTATGGCTTTGTCTCGGCCCTCGACGGACAGGTCATCGACAGCAAGAAGCACTGTTCCTTCTGCTGCTCGCTGCTCACGCCTCGCCTCTTGACCCACGTAGACTTCGACACGCTCGATGATACCAAGAATTGGTTCGACGTCACCATCTCGCATCTAGCACTCAAGGCGGGACTGCACAACTACATCAGCACCGCCCTGCCTGTCTTGCACAGGCCTCATGCCAGCCGCCCCTGGAAACTGCTCAAGTACAAGAATCCTCTCAAGTACTATTGGCTCAAGTGGACCAAGGGCTTCGACAAGATTTGACGGCGGCGATGGGCATTGATTCATTTTTGGGTAGATTTTGCCTTGGCTTTGCGGGTGTGTAGTAAGCTGTGGTCCAAGAAGTTAAGGTAAAATCAGCCAAAAAGAAACATAATGCGGTCAATATAAAATATAAACTTTTCGGTAATTTATAGAAGTCCCCTTCAGAATTATTAGCTATATTTGCGATGGATTAAGGAGATAACCAAAATGTTGCCTATGCCTACCCTGAATAATCAATTTAAGAACGTGCTTGTCATGCGCCTCTCGGTGCTGGGCAACGTGGCCATGACTATTCCTGTGCTCTATCCACTCTGCAAGGCCAATCCTGGCACACGATTCATCATGCTCACCAAGAAGTGGCCGGCTTCCATGTTCCATGATCGTCCCGCCAACCTCAAGGTCGTCGACTTTGATGTCAAGGGCAACCACAGTGGCTTGTTCAAGCTCTTGAAACTGGCCGCTCAGCTCTACAGGCTCTACGACATCGACGCCGTTGCCGACCTCCACAACGTCAGCGGCACCTGGATCATCGATGCCTACATGAGGCTCAGGGGCGCTCGTGTCGCGCGACTCGACAGGGAAATGACTGTGCGCCGCGCTTTGATCAGCCACCGCTCCACCCGGCCGGTCACACCCATCCACGAGCGTTACCGCAATGTCTTCAGGCAACTGGGCTTCGAGGCGCCCGACGACTTCTCCCGCCTCTACGACGGCCGCGACTGGCCCGTGAGCCCCATCGTGCTCGACAAGGAGCCGGGACAGCGATGGATCGCCATCTCGCCGTTCTCTTCCCATGAGCACAAGACCTATCCGCTCGAACTCATGGAACAGGTCATCGCCGCGCTCTCTCAGCGCGAGAACTACTGGATTTTCCTCATGGGTGGTGGCAAGGCCGAGAAAATAGCCCTCCGCACCATCGCGCGCAAGTACAAGCGCGTCATCTCCATGGCCGAGGTCAAGCACACCTTCATCGACGAGTATGCCTTGTTCGGCAAGTGCGACCTCATGCTCACCATGGAGTCGGCCAACATGCATCTCGCTTCTCTCGTCAATCTGCCGGCGATGACCGTCTGGGGACCCACCAGCCCTGCTTGCGGATACATGGGATACAACCAGCTCGTTGAAGATGACATTCAGCTCGATATGCCCTGCAGGCCCTGTTCCATCACGGGAGATAAGGATTGCAAGTTCGGCGACTATCGGTGCTTGAGGAACATCTCCCCCGACTTTATCGTCCAGCACGTTGTCGACGTCGTCGAGCATAATGCCCTACATGGCACCAGGGCCACTCGACTCGGTCAGCAGCGGCAACACGACAAGCTTTCCGACAACACACAACAATGAAAAAAAGCATTCTCATCACCGGCGCAGGCGGTTTCATCGGCGGCTTCCTCGTTCAGGAAGCGCTCAACCGTGGCTATGACACGTGGGCGGCCGTACGTTCCACAACCAGCCGCGAGTTCCTGCAGGATCAACGCATCCGTTTCATCGAACTTGATTACGACGACCAGGACCGCCTCCAGGAAACCCTGCGCGACCACATGTCACACTGGGGCAGGTGGGACTACATCGTCCACAACCTGGGGGTGACCAAGAGCACCAACTACCTCGACTTTGAGCGCGTCAACTTTGGCTTCCTGCGCTCCTTCGTCGATGCGCTACAGGCAACCGAGATGACACCCGAGGTCTTCTTGATGATGAGCAGCCTCAGTGTCATGGGACCTGGCGATGAGAAGAACTATAAGCCCTTCATGGCATCCGACGTCCCGCTGCCCAACACATTCTACGGCGTCTCTAAGCTCAAGGCCGAAACCTACCTCCAGTCGCTGGAGGGCTTCCCCTTCACCATTTTCCGCTGCACGGGTGTCTACGGGCCACACGAGCGGGACTATTACCTCATGATCAAGAGCATCAAGCGCGGCTTTGACTTCAGCGTCGGCTTCAGCAAGCAGATGCTCACCTTCATCTATGTCAAGGACCTCGCGGTCGCCGTGATGGACGCGCTCGACAAGGGACCGTTGCGCAAGGCCTATTTCATCAGCGAGCCGCAGGCCTACACCCAGCAGCAGTTCCGCAAGATAGTCTGCCAGGAGCTGGGCAAGAAGTTTGTCATCCCTGTCACCTGTCCGCTCTGGCTCGTTAAGCTGGTCTGCCGAGTGGCCGAGTGGATCGGCAAGGTCACCCTCAAGGCCAGCACACTCAACCGCGACAAGTTCAAGATCCTCAAGCAGCGCAACTGGCTCTGCGACATCAGCGAGGCTCAGCGCGACTTCGGCTTCAGCCCCAAGTATTCATTGCGCGACGGCATCCGCGAGGCCATCGCCTGGTACCGTAGTGCGGGATGGCTGTGATGAGACCCGTTTTCCTGGTTGGATACATGGGCTGCGGCAAGACCACCCTCGGCGAGGCTCTTGCTCGATACATGCAGCTCCGATTCATCGACCTCGACGAGTTCATCGAGCGTCAATGCGGCATGTCGGTCGTCGAGATTTTTGATACATTCGGCGAGCAGCATTTTCGTGAACTGGAACACCAGGCACTCAGTGATGTGGCTGCAATCAGCGACGTCATCGTCAGCTGCGGCGGCGGCACGCCATGCTACGCTGACAACATGGCGCTGATGAACCAGGCCGGCACCACCGTCTGGCTCACCACCTCACCCGAGCGCATCACAGCACGCCTGCTCCTGCCCGAGCAGAAGCGCAAACGGCCCAAGATCAACAACCTCTCACCTGATGAGGTGCTGCCGCTCGTCAAGGCCCAATTAGGGGATCGCAGTCAATTCTATCGCCAGTGTCGGCTCCACTTCGACTCCACCGACATTGAAACAGCCGAGGCGACCGAGCGTACTGCCCGCCGCCTCGCCGCTTTGCTTATCTGATCAGGATTCTTATTCGTTTGGACGATACTCAAAGTGGGGTATCGGTTTCAGCTTGAACAAGTTCTTCGCGTGCTTGTCGTCAATCAGGGCTTTCACCTTCTCGTCCTCGCAGATGCCGGTGCGGATGTACCGGTCAAGAACTGCGTATGTGAACCCCAGGTTGTCCTCGTCAGTCTTGCCGCACAGCCCGTCCGACGGCGTCTTCTCCACCAGGTCGATGGGAAGTCCCAGCTCCTTGCCCACGGCGATGACCTCGGCCACCGTCAGCCCGCCCAGGGGCGAGAAATCACCCGCAGCGTCGCCATAGCGGGTCGAGTAACCCACCCAGTCCTCCGACAGGTTGCACGTGTTCGCCACACGCCCGTTCATCGACTGTGACACGGCATACAGGGTCGTCATCCTCAGCCTTGGCGGCATGTTGATCACAGTCTGGCTCGACACCTCGGCCTCCAGGCTGGTTTTCAGCTGCTCCTCTACGGCAGCCATCAGCGCCTGGTAGGCATTGCCGATGTTCACGCAGCAGTGGCCTATCCCCAAGTGCTCGATCAGCCTATTGCTGTCATCGATGTCAGGCTGGACGCCGTTCGGCATCGTCACACCGATCACCCGTTCTCTGCCCAACGCCTCAACACACAGCCCGGCAACAACGCTGCTGTCCTTTCCGCCCGAAATGCCGATAACCGCATTGCAGCCCTTACCGTTCTGTTCAAACCAGTCCCTGATCCACTGGACCACCTGGTCTTTCACAACCTTAGCATCAAATTCCTTCATTTCTTCAATCTTTATATTATTTCTGTTATTGATTCACAGTTACTTTCCCACAAAGGTACAAGAATGCCCACACAATCCCCAACCCCCACCTCTTTTTAACTTGTATTAACACCCCCAAATCCCCCGTCCTGTAAAAAATAGAAGAAGAATTGTCTTTCTTGTCCTTCTTGTCTTCTCCCCCCGTCGTAGTAGTGCAAGCAGCAGTGTTGAAGTATTGCGAGCCTCTGGCTCGTAAAAAAGGAAGAAACCTTGTCCTTCTTGCCCATCTCGTCTTCTCCCCCCGTCGTAGTAGTGCAAGCAGCAGTGTTGAAGTATTACGAGCCACCGGCTCGTAAAAAAGGAAGAAACCTTGTCCTTCTTGTCCTTCTTGTCTTCCCCCCCGTTGTAGTAGTGCAAGCAGCAGTGTTGAAGTATTACGAGCCACCGGCTCGTAAAAAAGAAGAAACCTTGTCTTTCTTGTCCTTCTTGTCTTCTCCCCCGTTGTAGTAGTGCAAGCAGTAGTGTTGAAGTATTACGAGCCACCGGCTCGTAAAAAAAAGTTGTCGTCCCCCTTGTCTTCCCACCCGTTGTAGTAGTGCAAGCAGCAGTGTTGAAGTATTACGAGC
>CAMJXD010000012.1 GCA_946409635.1 uncultured Prevotellaceae bacterium | reverse complement strand
TGATGACGCAGACCAACGACGGCTTTGTCGTTGCCGAGGAGGACATGAAACTGCGCGGCCCGGGCGACATGGAGGGCACCCAGCAGAGCGGCATCGCCTTAAACCTGCATATCGCCAACCTGGCCCAGGACGGCCAGATCATCCAGATGGCGCGCAATGCCGCCGAGGACTACCTGCGTGACGATCCCCACATGGAGTCAGCCTGGGGCCGCAAAATGGCCGCCCACATCCTGGAAATCTTTGACAAGCATGCCAACTGGGGCCTCATTTCATGATGACTAGAAAGTTGAGTCTGGAGTGGAGTTTTTCCTCAATCACGATATTGCTTAAAACCTAAATTTCGGTTTCAAAACAGTTTGCAATTGTGAATTTTTTATTTGTTTGGAAATGAGGAAATTGTGGAACTTTGTTTAGACTTTGAAACCAAACTTTACACTTTTTAGCACAGTAAACAGCACCCCTTACAAAATAAATGCGTAATTTTGGCCGTTCTTATTACAAACGGACTTAGAAAATTACCAAAGAATGAATATAAAACGATTATATTTCGCCTTGATGGCGATGTCCCTTTTTGCGCTTGGCATATCGGCTCAGAATATGCAGTCGGCCTCTAATTACAGCAAGGTTCACAGCAACCTGCTGGCCAAGCAGAGCCGCGTCAAGGACCAGATACGTGTCCAGGAGGCTCAAAAATATGCTGCCGACCTCTACGAGGAATGTGAACCCGAGCCCGATATTTATACCGAGGGTTGGGAGAGCAATCTTGTTAACTGTTATAAGGATGCCAACGTCCCCAATTCCAAGGTGCTTGACGTTCGCCACTATGTCATGCCCATCAAGGGTAACTATGTGACCAGCCATTATGGCTATCGTCCGCAGTTCGGCCGCTCCCACAAGGGCGTTGACCTGCGTTCGGCCATCGGCGACACCGTTTATTCGGCATTCTCGGGCCGTGTGCGCTTGACTCGCTTTGAGCGCGGCGGCTATGGCTTCTATGTCATCGTGCGTCACGAGAATGGCCTGGAGACCGTCTATGGCCACCTCTCGCGCTTCCTGGTCAAGCCCGACCAGTATGTCAAGGCCGGCCAACCCATCGCGTTGAGTGGCAACACGGGCCGCAGCACTGGTCCGCACCTCCATTTCGAGACGCGATTCATGGGCTATGCTATCAACCCCGAGGCCATCTTTGACTTTGGCAACCGTTGCACCCACACCGACAGTTACACCTTCACCAAGAGCACTTATACCAAGGCCCGCGACTATCGACCCAGCACCAGGTATGCCGACACCAAGAAGGCTGTTGCCGAGCGTCCCGCCGAGTCGGCATCCAAGAGCCGTTCCAGCAAGAAGGAGCAGGCCCAGGCCACGGCAAGCACCCGCCAGTCGACCAAAAACAGCCGCAAGGAGAGCCGCTCGACCTACAAGGTGCGTAAGGGTGACAACCTCACCAAGATTGCCGAGCAGCACGGCACCACCGTTGCCCAGCTCAAGAAGCTCAACGGCATGACCGACAGCAATGTCGCCGAGGGCAAGGTCCTCAGGGTGAGATAACCCCTTCATCATTGCATCAATCGAAAATTTACAGGCGGCTGGGAGTCAATCCCGGCCGCCTGAAGTATTGTGCCGCTCCATGCTGTCCGTCAAGGGGGAGCGGTCCTGCTCACTGGCCCGTCAAGTAGCGGTATACCGCAGTGAACTGCCGCCTGAAGCTGTCCTGGAACGGCTTGTCTAGCTTGCGGTCAAACGTGAATCGGTCGGTCTGGGCCGACAGCTTGGTGACGCGATTGCGCGTGATGCGCTGGATGTCATAGGTGCTCATCAGGTAATGGCACGTCACGTAGTAGTCGTTATAGGTGCGGTAGTGGCGCTTGACGATGTCGGCTCGTGTCACGTCGCGGTCGGTCTTGAGCACAACACGGTCACCGCCGCGCAACACCAGCGTCAAGCTGTCCCCTTCACTCACGTGCAGCATCCCCTCGTCATAGGTCACCTCCAGTGAGAAGCTCACCATGCCCGCGGCATCCACGTTGGCTGCCACAGCAAACCGGGCGGCATGAAAGAAATCGTCATACATCACCTCTTGCTGTGAGCACACGTAGCGCGTGCCGTCGTCCTGGTAATAGTCGACGCTCACCTGGGCCGCAACAGGCAGGCTCGTGACACTGCACGTCAGCACCACGAGGCACATCGCCGCGCGAGCAGCGATGTCGAGTAACCATGGCCGGCCCATAAGCGAGAATCGGGATGAGGACGTGTGCCGCCGGTCAGTGTCGCTGGTTGAACGGCGAGAAGATGCCGAACAGGTTGGCATCAATCTTGTCACACACGAGCTGGAAGTCCTCGGGCTTGTCGCCAAATTTCACCTCGTCACCGTTGATGATGACCAGGTTGCCCTTGTAGTCGCCGATCCAGTCCTCGTAGCGCTTGTTCAGGCCCTCCAGGTAATCCAGGCGCATGGTCTGCTCGTAGTCGCGCCCGCGTTTCTGGATCTGTTGCACCAGGTTGGGGATGCTCGAGCGGATGTAGATCATCAGGTCGGGCATCTTCACGAGCGACATCATCAGCTCAAACAGGTCCTTGTAGTTGTTGAAGTCGCGATCGCTCATGTGACCCTGGCCGTGCAGGTTGGGGGCAAAGATGCACGCGTCCTCATAGATCGTGCGGTCCTGAATGATGTCGATCTCGCTCTGTGATATCTCCACCACCTCCTTGAAACGCTTGTTCAGAAAGTAGATCTGGAGGTTGAATGACCACCGCGACATGTCGGCATAGAAGTCTTCCAGATACGGGTTGTTGTCCACGGGTTCAAACCTGGGGCTCCACCCGTAGTGCTTGGCCAGCAGCTTGGTCAAGGTTGTCTTGCCGCTGCCGATGTTTCCTGCTACTGCGATATGCATATCTTTTAGTTTTTAGTTGTCAGTCCTTTGAATAATAACTTAGCGTCTTAGCGTGAGGCATTTTGCGTCAGTCCAGTGGCCCGAAGATGCCAAACATCGTCGCATCGATCCGGTCAACAATCGTAGCAAAGTCCTCGGGACGGTTCTTGTAGTCCATGTTGTCAACGTCGATGACGAGTTTGCGGCCCTTGTAGGTCTTCATCACAAAGTCCTCATAGCGGTCGTTGAGGTTGGACAGGTACTTCAGAGGCATCGTCTGCTCGTAGTCGCGGCCGCGCTTGTGGATGTTGTCCACCAGGTGGGCGACGCTCGAGCGCAGGTAGATCATCAAGTCGGGCATCTTCACGATTGTCATCATCTGCTCAAACAGCTCCATGTAGGTCTCAAAGTCGCGGTCATCCATGTTGCCCATCTCGTGGTTGTTGGCCGTGAAGATGTATACGCCCTCATAGATGCTCCGGTCCTGGATGATGGTCTTCTCACTGGCATTGATGGTCATGATGTCCTTGAAACGTTGCTTCAGGAAGAACACTTCCAGGGCAAAGGACCATCGCTTGATGTCCTTGTAGTAGTCGCTCAGGTAGGGGTTGTCAACCACGGGTTCCATAAACGGCTCCCAGCCGTAATGTTTCGCGAGAAGCTCGGCCAGGGTTGACTTGCCGCTACCTATATTTCCTGCTATGACGATGTGCACGGTTAGGTTGTGATTGGTTGTTTTACAATCCACAAAGATAATCTTTTTCCACTGCCTGCCAAGCGTGCTCGGCAGGAAAGTTATTAACAACCGATAAAAACCCGAAATTATTCTCTAAAACATCCTTGTTTAGCAAAAAAATGCCTATTTTTGCACCTTGAATCGTGATTGTGACATGAAACAGAACTGGAGACCTGGAACCATGATATACCCGCTGCCCGCGCTGCTGGTCAGTTGTGGGGCGTCGCCCGACGAATACAACCTCTTCACGGCGGCTTGGACGGGTACCATCTGCAGCGATCCGGCACTGTGCTACGTCTCTATCAGGCCCGAGCGTTATAGCCACGGCATTGTCGAGCGCAACATGGCTTTCACGCTCAACCTCACGACACGGTCGATGGCCCGGGCTACCGACTGGTGTGGCGTGCGGTCGGGTAGGGACTACAACAAGTGGCAGCGCATGCAGCTCACGCCCGTCAAGGGGGTGACAGTGGCCGCTCCCTATATCGACGAGGCTCCCGTGAGCATTGAGTGCCGTGTGCGCGACATCATGCGCTTGGGGAGCCACGACATGTTTATCGGCGAGGTGATGAACGTCATCGCCGACGATCGATTCATCAATCCCGACACCGGAGCGCTCGACCTCAAGGCAGCCGATCTGATCACCTATTGCCACGGGCACTATTACGCGCTGGGCGAGCAGCTGGGACATTTCGGCTGGTCGGTCCGCAAGAAACCGAAAAAGGACTAAATAACTTTAAAATTTCAGAACTTTAACCATTAACCATTAAACAAAAAAATCAATGGAACGAGACAAAGTGATTTTTGACATCATCGAGCGTGAACATCAGCGTCAGCAACACGGCATTGAGCTCATCGCTAGTGAGAACTTCGTCAGCGATCAGGTCATGCAGGCCATGGGCAGCTGCCTGACCAACAAGTATGCCGAGGGCTATCCTGGACATCGCTACTACGGCGGTTGCCAGTGCGTCGACGAGAGCGAGAATGTCGCTATCGAGCGTCTGAAACAGATCTTTGATGCCGAGTATGTTAACGTGCAGCCCCACTCGGGCGCCCAGGCCAACATGGCCGTCTTCATGGCATGCCTCAAGCCCGGTGACAAGTTCATGGGTCTGAACCTGGCTCATGGTGGTCACCTGTCACACGGTAGCCCCGTTAACTTCTCGGGTCTGATGTTCCAGGCTTGTGAATATAACGTAACTCCGGACACCAACCTGGTGGACTATGACCAGATGGAAGAGGTTGCACAGCGCGAGCGTCCCAAGCTCATCGTCGGTGGCGCCAGCGCCTACAGCCGCGAGTGGGACTACGAGCGCATGCGCAAGATTGCCGACAGCGTGGGCGCACTGCTCATGATCGACATGGCACACCCCGCCGGCCTCATCGCTGCAGGTCTGCTGAACAACCCCTTGAAGTATGCCCACATCGTGACCAGCACCACCCACAAGACCCTGCGCGGTCCCCGTGGCGGTATCATCCTGCTGGGTAAGGACTTCGACAACCCCTGGGGCAAGACCACCAAGAAGGGTGTCATCCGCAAGATGTCGTCGCTGCTCGACAGCGCCGTCTTCCCCGGCGTGCAGGGCGGTCCACTCGAGCACGTGATTGCCGCTAAGGCTGTTGCCTTCGGTGAGATCCTCCAGCCCTCGTTCAAGGACTATGCTATCCAGGTGCGCACCAACGCCGCTGCTATGGCCCAGGCCCTCATCGACAAGGGTTACAAGATCTGCTCGGGCGGTACCGACAACCACTGCATGCTGGTTGACCTGCGCACCAAGTATCCCGAGTTGACCGGTAAGGTGGCCGAGGCTGCCCTCGTTGCTGCCGACATCACCGTCAACAAGAACATGGTTCCCTTCGACGACCGCAGCGCCTTCCAGACCAGCGGTCTGCGTCTGGGCACTCCCGCCATCACCACCCGTGGCCTCAAGGAGGACAAGATGGGCGACATCGTCGAGCTCATCGACACCGTCCTGCGTGCCCCCGAGGACGAGGCTGTTATCGCAGCTGTCCGTGGCAAGGTCAACGAGATGATGAAGGACTATCCCATGTTCGCTTGGTAAAGAATGCTCGCTACGCTCGCGGTTTAGAGTTTAGGGTTTAGAGGGCATCAGCGCCCTCAGGCCCCACGCTAAGCCGCCAAGGCGCAAAGAATTCATCATTGGCATCCGCGTTTCAGTTTTCTGGAGCGCGGATGTCTCTTTAACCACTATCGCTTTACCTTTAACCTTACTCTGCTGGCTTGCTCGCATAAACTGCTTTCTTCTCGTTTTTTTGCGTGAGCCTGCAATTTTCTATTGTTTTTTCTCGGCTTTCTTTCGATTTTTGGCAATATTTTGTATTTTTGCGACAAATAAACATTAATCACCCACAAAAATGTTAGGACTATGAAGAAAATGTTACTTTTTAAGGTTCTGGCCCTAGTCGCGTTCCTGGCGTGTGCGTTGGGGGCCAGTTCTGAAACAATTGATTTCTCGGCTTATAACCTGGCGCTTCAGTTGACGGTTTACTCTGACGGTAGCGGAGTCGTCACTGTACAGAAAAGGTCGGGGAATAATTATTATTCGGGTGTTGTGAATATTCCCGATTCAGTCTATTACAGTGGCAAAATGTATCCTGTCACATGCATCGGCTACCAGGCTTTCAAGAATTGTACGGGGCTCACGTCGGTCACGATTCCCGAGGGCGTAACGATGCTCTTGAATGAGTCTTTTGCCGGTTGCACCTCGTTGACCAGCATCGTCCTGCCAAGCACCATGACAACCATTTATAACAATGCCTTTGTCGGATGTACCAATCTGTCGAGCATTACCTGCATGAGGGAAACGCCTAGATCGTTCGATGCCAATAACTTTGATGCGAGCACCTTTGCCAACGCTACGCTGTATGTCCCACAGGGATCAAAAAGCAGCTACCAGAGCACTGCGGCCTGGATGCAGTTTGCCAACATTCAGGAAATCAATAAGTTTGTTGTCGACGGCATCTATTACACGGTAACCAGCGGCAATAATGTTAGTGTCACTTACAGGGATACGAATTATCGCACCTACTTTGGTTATGTGAATATTCCGGCTACCGTGACATATCATGGCGTGACCTATAACGTAACAGCAATTGGCGCATCGGCATTCAGGGATTCTAGTACTTATGGCAGGGATTTGCACGTCATCATTCCCAATTCAGTAACCACCATCGGAAACTATGCCTTCTATTCGTCCCGTATCTACTTCATCGAGATGGGTTCCCGAGTCTCCTCAATCGGAGAGTATGCTTTTGCAGGAACCGAGGACAATCTCACAATCATAATCTGCCATGCGATGATGCCTCCCACAATAGCCTCAAACACTTTTGCCCAGGGAACTTATGATAGAGCCGACCTGTGGATACCGCGTATGGCATTTGGTAGATACACGTCGGCGCGCAATTGGAGTGAATTTGACGAGTCGCGTCTGTATTATTGCTATGACTTCTTTCAGGACGGTGTCTATTATGGAATTAACTCCTATTCGAATACCGTGGAAGTAGTGGCCTATGGCATAGCAGTCGATGGCAGTTCGCTGCATCCTATCAAGTCCAAACAAGAGAGTATTACCGTTCCCCCCACCGTTACCTACGATGGTGTCCAGTATACCGTTAACCGGGTTGGATCTTATGTTCACTATGGATGGGCAGTTAAAGATATCACGTTGCCCAACACCATCGTGACCATTGATGATTATGCTTATTATGGATGTGACAGTTTGGAGAACATCAGCATGTCTGAAGGTGTGACCCGTATCGGTATGATGGCTTTTTACTATAATACTCACCTGAAGTCGGTATTAATCCCCAATAGCGTGAAGGTCATCGATTATGGTGCATTCTATGGCTGTACAGGTCTCGAAACCCTGTTTATAGGCGCCGGCGTGGAAGAGATTGGCTACCGTGCTTTCAAGTCTAGTGAGAATCTCAGTAGAATAGTCAGTTATGCGCTCATTCCGCCAGTGTCATCCAGCGGCGAAGATCCCTATTTCTTCTCTGATAAAACCTATGACGAGGCTGTGTTACAAGTCGCGCTTTCTTCGATTCCAGCCTATCAGAACTCAACTGAATGGGGGAGGTTCTACAATGTCTGGAGCATGCACACACTTGACGAAGCCTTGAATGCTCCAGGTGGTAACATCCACTTTGAAGAAAGCGACTATCCCTGGTCGGTTTGGGATGATGGCGAGAGGTTATTTGCCATGTCGGGCAATGCTGGCGTGCATAATAGTTCTTCGACGCTGTCGACGACAGTCAAGGTTTCTGAACCGTCCATCTTGTCATTTGATTTCAAAGCCTGGGGCGAGAGTGATCCGGATAATCCCAACACAGACTATGATGAGTGCGTCTTTATGTCGAATGGCACATCGGTATTCCGTTACGGCGCTCGTGACAATGACTGGGAGACCTTCTATTATGAGCTGCAGCCCAATGTTACTTACCAACTGCGTTGGTACTATCACAAGGATGTCAGCATCAATGGTTCAGGCGACTACTTCGCCCTGGATAATGTGAAGATCGAACCCAAGGTTGCGCGTGGCGATGTAACTGGTGACGGCAGTGTCAACATCAGCGACGTGACGGTCCTGATCAACTACCTGATGTCGCAGGACACCAGCGGCGTCAACATGAGCGGTGCCGACTGCACCCAGGACGGCAACGTCAACATCAGCGATGTGACGGCCCTGATCAACTACCTGCTCAACGAGGCGTGGTAAGATTCCGCTACGGGGCACTGCAACCGCACCAAAATTAACTTTTGCTCATCAGCGGGCAAAATGAGGATTTGACGCCCGAAGGGCGGCACTCTGAGTAACCGCCAGTAAATCAGGCTGCCGAGCGTGAGCGAGGGCGTCTGATTCACTGGCGGTCATGGTGACCAATAGGCTGTCGCCGGAGGCGACCCCATTTCGGCTTTCGGCATAGGGGGTCGCCTCCAGCGACGGCTGACTGATGACACCTTCCGTGGGTGATGCCGTCTCCTTCGCCGAGCTCAGTCGCCGTCATTACCCACGGTTACTCAGAGGCCACCCTACGGGTGTAACTATTCAGCTATAAGTCCTCGCTAGCTTTCACACAAAGCCAATTTTTCTTTTAATTTTATTTATAATTTTGTTGAATTTTTCCGTGCGCAGCACGGACACCCGAGCAGGCTTGAAATATGACACAGCCTCCTATTCAGAGGCCACCCTCCGGCTGTTCCACATCAAGTTTTGTTCATTTTGGTGCGGTAGCTGCCGTGTTCCGCTACGGGGACAACGATTTTGCAGTCTCGACAATAATGATTACCTTTGCACGGCTTTTTCTGGAAAAAGCCGTGCATTTCTTTGAGATAAACATTTAATAATCATTATAACAAGAACCGAAATGAAGATGTTAGAAGGAAAAGTGGCGCTCATCACTGGCGCCGCAAGGGGCATCGGCAAGGCCATCGCCCTGAAGTTTGCTGCCGAGGGCGCTGACGTGGCTTTTACCGACCTCGTTATCGACGACAACGGCAAGCAGACCGAACAGGAAATTGCAGCCCTCGGTGTCAAGGCCAAGGGGTATGCCAGCAACGCTGCCGACTTTGAGCAGACCGAGGCCGTCGTGAAGCAGATTCACGAGGACTTCGGGCACATCGATATCCTGGTGAACAATGCCGGTATCACCAAGGACGGCATCATGCTGCGCATGACCGAGCAGCAGTGGGACGCCGTGATTGCCGTCAACCTCAAGAGCGCATTCAATTTCATCCACGCTCTGGTGCCCATCATGATGCGCCAGCGCAAGGGCTCCATCATCAACATGGCATCGGTAGTGGGTGTTCATGGCAACGCCGGTCAGGCCAACTACGCTGCCAGCAAGGCAGGTCTCATCGCCCTGGCCAAGAGCATCGCCCAGGAGATGGGCAGCCGCGGCATCCGCGCCAACGCCATCGCTCCGGGCTTCATCGACACGGCCATGACTCAGGCCCTGAGCGAGGAAGTGCGCAAGGAGTGGTGCCAGCGCATCCCGCTGCGCCGTGGCGGCACGGTCGAGGATATTGCCAACGTGGCTACCTTCCTCGCCAGCGACATGTCGGCCTATGTGACCGGCCAGGTCATCCAGGTCGACGGCGGCATGAACATGTAATCCAGTGCCGCCACAGCGGCTTGGAGTTTCATGGAAAACTGTCATTGTCTGAAGTGCACCCCAAAAGTTGGACTCAAAACTTTTGGGGTGCACTTCACATATTTTATTAGTCAAATTGGCGAATTAGCTATATTTATCACGAATGGTTTTAATTATTTTTCGTGAAATACGTTTTTCTTAGCGAAATTAGGACATTAAAAAACTTTTCAGGGTCAACTTCTATATCGTTCCCTTCGTTTTTGTTGGGACTTTGTGGCTAGTCGTCGCTGTCGGCGATTTCGCACAGGCTCATCTCACGGTATTCCTGCCAGTCGGGGTCTTCCTCGGCCTCAAATTGCAGCGGCAAGGCAGGGAAGGGTGCCATCACCTCGTTGAACTTGCGCTGGAAGATGTGTAGCGACCGGGTGTAGAATACCCAGTTGCGCTGGCCATCGCCGGTGTAGATGCCGGTCATCACGGCCACTGGGTCGGCGTCAAAGCACGCGTTCAGGGCATCGGTGACTTCTTCCATCACCTTGCTGTCGGCATAGGGGGGCAGACCTCGCTCGTCGCCGTCATAAGGCCACGTGACCTCGACGCGGTAGCGGTAAAGCCCCGTCGCGATGACGTTGTCCATTGCTCGCCGTCCTGTGACCAGGATCAGGTTGCCGTTGTCGCTGTCGGCTGGGGCGGTCCACCAGTCGTCGCTGATTCTCAGTTTTGCCATGTTTTGTATCGTGGGGTTTAAAACGAAGCAAGTGCGACAGCTTCTTGGATATTGTGTTGCACTTGCTAGGAATCGTGTCACTTGATGGATTATTGGGCGGGATAGAGCAGCTTGAACTCCTCATACTTCAGTGTTCCGCCCTGGCCCTGGGTGCGACTGGCAGTGGTGTAGAACGTGGCATCCACAACAGCTCCGTCGCCATAGGCTCCGCTGGCCAGCTTGCTTTTCACCTCGTCGAGATAAGCCTGGAACTTGGGCAGGAATTCTTTCTCGTAGCGGTTGATGGCCTCGCTGTCGGTCTTGGTGAACTCTGACGCATCGCCGGTGCTGTAGCTCACTTGCTTGTCATAGACAATCTGGTTATTCTTAATCCATTCCAGCATCTCGGGCAAGAGTAACTCGGGCCCCGTGAACTGGATGTTACCGGCTGTGATGTTGTAGGTTACATACAGGGGGTGATCGGGCTCTGGGCTGTTGTCCCACTCACAGGAACTGAACGACGTAGCGGCGAGAATCAGGCTCGCGAACAGCATCGTGATCTTTTGGAAAGTTTTCATATTTCGGGTTAAAGTTTTTTATTGGATACAAAGTTACTGCTTTTTTTTGTTATACATGATACAAATCGATGAATTTATTTAGCTTCAAGCCAGGCAAGGCGCTTTTTTGCCAGGGCAACCTCATCAAAATGAACAAAACCTGATGTGGAACACCCTGGAGGGTAACTATCCAGCGAATCGGCGCGGCGCAATACTTCACGCTGAGTCGCTAAGCCGCCCTTCGGGCGTCAAAATCTCATATTGCCAGCTGATGAGCAAATGTTAATTTTGGTGCGGTTGCCGTGCTTTTTTGCCATGATTTGCTTGTTAATAACTTTTTTTGATTAATTTTGCAGTCCCGATTACTACTAGAATCTGTGGTAAGCGTTGCCGATTGTTGGCAAGGGATTGTGCGCGCGGCCGTTGTGGCATCGCGTAAGGTCCTGGAAATGTGAAACAAAACATTGATTGAATGAACAAGATATTATTGACGATTGCCATGGTGGGCTTGCTCACCTTGTTTACCTCGGCCTATTATTCGGCTCCAGCCGACAGCCGTATCGGTTACAAGGCTCCGTCTCTGGTGTTGGACAATAACAACGGCCTGTCGCCGCTGCGGCAGCATCGGGGCGAGTACATCCTGCTCACGTTCTGGTCATCGGCCGATGCCGAGTCGCGGCTGCAAAACATGTCCTATGACCGCCTCTCGCGCCAGCACGGCGGTGCCTACACCCTTGTAGCGGTCAACATGGATCGCAGCCAGAGTGTGTTCAACACTGTAGTGACTCTTGATGACCTGAATCGGGCCGCTCAGTTCAACGCTGCGGTTGACATTCAAGAGGACATCATCAAGAGCTGGCGACTGGAAAACGGATTTCATTCCTTCCTGGTCGATCCTCAAGGACGTATCACGGCAGTCGATCCCGATGAGCAGACCCTCGCACGGGTCAAGTGAACACGAAATGTAAGATTGTTGATCAATTGAAGATAAAATTACCGTTCGAGGAGTCCCGGAACCGTCAGGTTTTGGGACTTCTGCTAGTTTGATGGCTTCCCTGGAGATGATTTCTTGAAGGTGGGATGCATGAGCCACTTGAAAAACCCTACCTTGCTCATCAGCAGCAGGACAGCCATGACAGCGGCCGAGTAGAGTAGTATAAACGGGAACGAGGTGGGCCATCCATGGAGTTTACCCAAGGGCTCAATCACTCCGCTGATAAAGAAGATGTGGTACAAGTAATAGAACAAGCTGTCGCGGCCGATGGGGCGAAGCCACGTGACGTCGCGCATCATGTTGAACACCAGCAGGGTCATCGCGATAGAACAGGTCAGGATCAGCACCTTCTGCGGAATGCCTGGCAGGCCGTAGTAGTCGGCTCCGTTCATCACGTTGCCGCAATGCGGGTAGAGCCAGAAGATCACGGGCAGCAGCACCAGGCACACGGCGCCATGTAGCCAGTTGTTGTGCCACCACTGGCTGGGGAGCATCCCCTGCCGATAGTAATAACCCAGCAGGAAGAAGACGTAGAAGTTCATCGTGCGCTGCAGCGACAGGGGCTTGCCCAGGTGGGTCAGGCCGCACAGCACCGACACGACCAGGGCGATGCCCAGATACACAGCAGGCCTCTGGAGCAACCACCGGGGTGAATAATAGAGCAGGATCCTCCAGTAGATGAGGCTGAGCAGATACCACAGCACGCCAAACGGGAAAGCCTCCAGGGCCTTGACAAAGTCGCCGCCGTAGAAGTAGACCCTGACGGCGCTGAGAAACTGAAAGATGACGAGCGTGATGAAGATCTCGAGCACGCCTTTCCACATCTTGCCTGCCGGTTGTTCGCCTGGTGATTTGGTCAGGTAACCCGAAATAAGGATGAACAGCGGCATGTGGAACATGTAGATAAGCCCCATCACGCCATGGTTGATGACATTGGCATTGTCAAGCGCGAGGATGACGTGCCCTATCACCACCAGGATGATGAGCAGTCCCTTGATTGAGTCAATGCGGTAGTCTCGTGCCATATTATGAGTCTGTTCAATTATAAGATCATCTGCAACAAGGCAACGTCGCGATAAGCCGTGCCGCGCTTCACCCACTGGTTGATAACGCCCACATGGCGGTAGCCGAAGCTGTCGAACAACTTCAGGCACACCTCGTTGTCGGTGGCGATGTAGACATAGAGCTGCCTCAGGCCCAGATGCTCACGGGCGTAGTCGGTGAGCATCGTCAGCGCCAGGCGTCCCAGCCCCTTGCCGCGATGCTGGTCGTCGACAAACAGGCCGAGTTCGGCTCGGTTGTTCAGCGGGTCGAAGTTCAGAAAGTCGATGGTGCCGATGGGGGTGCCGTCGGCGGCCAGGGTGATCATCAGCCGCAACTGCCGTTGGGTATAGATGTCTGCCGTATAGTTCTCCAGATATTGCCACAATGCGGCTCGCGAGTAAGGCGCTACCGTGTCGCTCACTACCCATAGTGCACTGTCGTTTTCCCAGTTGTAGAGTGTATCGAGGTCGGTGGGTTCCAACGGCCTCAACACTAAGATCTCATTCCTCATTAGCTGATTCATGTTCAAGACATTTTAGGGGATATGATGATGTTGTGGCGGTCGGCATAGATGTGGAAGGCAAGCCGCCCGCCGTCGGTGTTAGAGCGGATGAACTCCACAACCTGGGCACAGGTGTGGCATCCGTCGTCGATGAGGACGTTATAGTTTCCCGACTTGGGAATAGTGCTTCGGTAGTTGTCCAGGCCGGTGCGCTGAGCGACTTGGTCAGCGTGGTCGCTGATGATGACCCATGGCCATCGCTCGGTAACGGGTTTGACACGGGCCGGTAATAGGCGCTTGATCAATCGCTTGGCCATGGCAAGCCCCGCTCTCACCATCACGCCCAGCTTGACGATGGGGTAGAAGATGATGTTAAATCGCGGGTAGTGCTTGCGGTAGAAGATGAGCATCGCGTCGTAGAAGACCTTGACATAGCGCATCGAGTCCTTGTGGGTGCTCTCGCCCTTGTAGTGAATCATGGGCGTGGGCAGGAACCAGTTCTCGTAGCCGGCCTTGACGATGCGGTAACTCAGGTCGATATCCTCGCCGTACATGAAGAAATCCTCGTCAAAGCCGCCCAGCTGCTGCAGCACCGACGTGCGGCACAGCATGTAGGCGCCCGACAGGATGTCGATGCACTGCGGCTCCTGGTCGCTCAAGTATCGCAGGTGGTACTTGGCAAACCATGGTGACCGTGGAAAAATCTTCGACAGTCCGAAGATCTTGCAGAACGATACCCACGGGGTGGGGAAGGCGCGCTTGCTCTCGGGCAGGAACACGCCGTTGGCATCCATCATGCGGGCGCCGATGGCGCCGCAGCGCGGGTGGCTTTGCATCCAGGCTATGCCATCTACGAGGCACTGCGGGGTGATGATGGTGTCGGGGTTGAGAATGAGCGTGTATTGGCCTCGGGCCTGCATGATGGCTTGATTGTTGGCTCGGGCAAAGCCTACATTCTCTTGATTCTCGATAAAGTGTACCTGGGGGTGGCGCTCGCGCGAGAAGGCGATGCTGTCGTCGCCCGACAGGTTGTCAACAACAATGACCTCGCCTGTCATGCCTTGCATGGCTTGCTCAACCGAGCGCAACGTCTGCTCGAGCAGGTACTTCACGCGGTAGTTGACAATGACGACGGTCAATTCCATTGTTGTCTTGTTAATGATATATATTAGTTATTGTTCCTTGATGTCGTTGTGGTAGGACAATGCCGCGCCCAGTGCCGTGCAGTAGCGGGCATGCTCAGGCAGGTGGAATCGCACGCCATACAGCGATTCCATCATCGGGAAGATGAGGCTGCACTCGGGCAGGCGGGTGAGGTTGCCGATAAGCACAAAGTCCTTGAAGCCGCCATTGACCTGTGACAGGACGGCACACGAGCCAATGGTCTCGAGCACCATGCATATCAGGCCCTTGGCGATGTCGTTGGGGGTGGCGTTGCTGCTCACGGCCTTGCCAAAGAGCGATGCCGTGGCATGCATGGGCAGGCCCTCGATGTCGCTCTTGCTGATGTCCTTGATCTGCAGGTTGATGTGCGAGATGTCGCCGTGTGAGGCCATCTCGACTACTTCTCGGATGTCGGTAGTGTTGAGCAACAGGTGGGACAAGCCCTGCAGCGTGCCGCCGCCCATCGAGATGCCACCAATGTGGCTGATGTCGTTACCGTCGACACGCACCAGGGTGGTCCCGGTGCCCATCGACACGACGATGAGCTGGTCCAGGTTGCTGGCAAAGCGTGCCCCCAGGCCGTCGGCCTGAAACTCGTCGACGTGGGTCGTGGGCAGGCCGTAGATGGGAGTTGTCACGCCGCCGGCGCCTACTCCGGTGAGCATCACATGATCGACATCGTCAAGCACGATGCCGTTGTCATACAGGTACTTGCCGAAGGCCCCGAACAGCGATGTGATGGGGTCGGCGGCTGTGATGTTCATGGGCGACTTGATGCATGCACCATCTTCAAGCCCTACAATCTTGGTGGTGCTGCCTCCCACGTCTATGCCGATGACTAAACTCATTTGTCAGTGATTATATTGGTCAATTTAATTCATTATTGGATCGTTGGGCAGGTTGAGCCATAGCCGGTACCGGTCACCGAATCGCGTGACGGCGTCTCGCCACTGGTCGTCATCGCCGTCTCCCATGAGCAGGCGTGACCCGCCATTGTCGAGCACGGCCCAGTCGTGGCGTGAAAGCTCGCTGGCCAGCTGGCCCTTTTCCCAACCGCTGTAACCCACGATGAACTTGATGCGTCCGTCGACAGGGGCACCCAGCTCCACATAACGCTTCACGGCGTCAAAGTCGCCGCCAAACCACACGCCGTCGCCCACCGCAATGGCTTCGGGAATGACGTCAGGACCCAGCGTGTGCATGTAGAACATCATCTGTGATCCCACAGGACCGCCCAGAAACACAGGTATTTCCTCAACGCTCTCGATTTCGGGCATGAGGTCGCGCAGGTAGTAGCCGGTGTAGTGGTTCACCACAACGCCCATGGCTCCCTCTCCCTCGTCGGGGTCGACAATCAGCACGAGCGACTTCTTGAAAAAGAAGTCACCCACGGTGGGCTTGGCAACCAGTAGCGATCCGCGGCCAGGCTGCGGTTGCTCGTCGTTGAGGTGATATATGTCCTGATCCCAGTCGTTCATCGTCGCAAATTTACAATAAAATCGCTACATCGCCCATCAATTCATGAGATTTTTGTGCAATTATTGTCTTTATCGGTCATCAAAGGAAGACTGGTGGCACATTATTTGCCTCTGGCGCTAATAAATCGACCTTTTTCACGTTATATTAATAAACACCAATATACCGATAGCAATGAAAGTGATGAAATTTGGCGGGACATCGGTCGGGTCGGTCGAGAGCCTGCTCAATCTTAGGGATATAGTGAACAATGAGTCAAAACCTGTGGTCGTCGTGGTATCGGCCATGGGCGGTTTCACCAACCAGTTACTGGCCATGTGTGAGCAGGCCCAGCAGCGCGACATCTCATGCCTGGACACCCTGGAGGCGGCACGCAAGCGCCACCACGATGCCATCGACGGCGTGGTGCTGGAGCCGATGCGCAAGCAGGTGCATGAAACCATCGACCGCTTCATCGACGAGAGCCTCAAGCCTTATTATCTGGCTCTTGCCACCAACCCCTATATGCCCGTTGCCGAGATTGAACGCGTGTGTGACGCCATTGTTGCCCATGGCGAAATCTTGTCGTCGGCCATCGTGACGGGCATGTTTGAGGACGGTGTGCCTCACCTGTCGCTCAACTACATGCGCACCTGTCAGGATAACGGCGGGCGCATTCTGGACTGGGAGGAAACAGAGCGCCTGGTCAAAGCCGATTTTGCGGCACTCGACGAGGGAGTGCACGTGGCACAGGGCTTCATCTCGCGAGACAAGTCATCGGGCGACGTGACCAACCTGGGGCGGGGCGGCAGCGACTACACGGCCGCCATCCTGGCAGCCTTGCTCGACGCCGAAGCCCTGGAAATTTGGACCGACGTGGACGGTTTCATGACTGCCGACCCGCGCACCCATCCCGATGCCACTGTCATTCCGCAGATGACCTATCAGCAGGCTCAGGAGATGTGTGATGCCGGAGCCAAGGTCATCTATCCTCCCACCATCGCTCCCGTGGCCATGAAGCACATCCCCGTGTGGGTCAAGAACACCTTCAATCCGGCTGCCCACGGCACTGTCATCGTTGATGGATGAACTGGCTATGAACTACTTCAGTACATCCAATCATCAGCACAAAGCCACGCTCGAGCAGGCTGTCATCAAGGGCCTTGCCCCTGACGGCGGCTTGTATATGCCCGAAAAGATTCCCTTACTGCCCGTGGCCTTCATGCGCAACATGAGCGCCATGACGCTGCCCGAACTGGCCTATGCGATAGCAACCTATGCGCTTATGGGCGACGTGCCGGCCGATGTGCTGCACGACATTGTGTTCGATGCTTTTGATTTTGATATCCCGCTGGTCAAGATGGCCGGTGGCAACTATGTCCTTGAGTTGTTCCATGGCCCGACGATGGCCTTCAAGGACGTGGGAACGCGTTTCATGGCGCGCCTACTCAACTATTACCGCAGCCGGCATCCCGAGTGGAGCACCCTCAATGTGCTGGTTCCCACCAGCGGCGACACGGGCAGTGCCGTGGCCAACAGCTTCTGGGGCATGCCTGGCGTCAGGGTCTATGTGCTCTATCCCCGGGGAGCCGTGAACAAGATCCAGAAGTCGCAGTTTGCAACGCTGGGCCATAACGTGACCGCTATCGAGGTCAATGGCTCGTTTGACGACTGTAAGTCGCTTGTCGAGAGGGCATTTATGGATCCCGAGCTCAACGATGCCATGCGTCTGACCAGCGCCATGTCCATCAATCTGGCTCGCATCGTTCCTCAGATGGTTTATTATTTCTGGGCCTATGCTCAATTGGTCAAGCAGCAGGAGGACACAAGCAACCTGGTGTTTGCTGTGCCGTGTTCCAACTTGGGCAATCTGGCCAGCGGACTGTTGGCACAACACATGGGCCTGCCAGTCAAGCGCTTTATCAGTGTCGAGAACCAGAACAATATCTTCTATAATTACGTCAAGACAGGCATTTTCACCCCTAAGCCCACCCAGTACAGCATTGCCCCCGCGCTGGATGCAGGCTGTCCTAACAACTTCGGCCGTATCGTGGACCTGCTTGGCACACATGATAACATCTGCCAGCACATCCATGCCTATAGCTACGATGACAATCAGATCATCGACACTATCATGCGCACCTATGATGATGAAGGCTACCTGCTAGACCCCCACAGTGCAGTGGCTTATCGCTCTCTGGCCGAGGACTTGCAGCCAGGCGAGACCGGCGTATCGCTAGCGACGGCTCATCCGGCCAAACTCAAGCATCTCATGGAAAACATCATCGAGGAACCGGTACCGCTGCCCGAGCAGCTGGTCCGTTTCCTGGGCGGGGAAATATATGTCAAGAAGATGACCAACGGATTCACGGCCTTCAAGCGGCTGCTGCTGAACAATGCGTGATGACCTGTGGATGATCTCAAATCATCTCTTGCCACGAGCATCACAGCAGGAAGAACAGCGACACGCCGATGACCGAGATCAAGGCGCCCAGCAGGCTCTTCACGGTGATGGGCTGCTTGAAAATCCAGTAGGCGGGCAGGATGATGATAATGGGAGTCAATGCCATCAGTGTGCTGGCGATGCCTGCAGCGGTATACTGCACGGCCAGCAGCGATGCGCCCACGCCGACGAAGGGGCCGAAGATGGTCGTCAGCACGGCGGTGGCCATGCCCTTGCGGTCGTGAATGCCCTTGCGTAGCGGGGCAAAGCCTTCATGCACAGCCATCAGCAGCAGGAATCCGATGGTACCCGTCACACAGCGGAAGAAGTTGGCGTGGAACGGCAATAGCCAGCCGGGCAGGTCGCTCGTGAGCGTGGCCTGGTAGTGATTCATGCCTATCTTGCTCAACACCAGTCCCACACCCTGGCACACGGCAGCACCGATGGCAAACAGCACTCCGGCCAGCGGCAGCTTGAGCGACAGCTTGTGGTGGTCGCCGCGGCCCAGCACGGTGATGGCAATGCCGGCTAGTGTGACTGCCATGGCCAGCATGGCCGTGGCATGGATTTCCTGGCCCAGAGTGAACCAGGCCATGATGGCGGCTGTGATGGGTGCCAGCGTCATGAACAGTTGGCCGAACTTGGAGCCGATGATGATGTAGCACTGGAACAGGCAGTAGTCCCCGATCACATAGCCCACCAGGCCCGACAGCATCATCCACAGGTAGGCCTCGGTGCTGGCTCCGGCAGGCAGTGGAGAACCGCCTGTGGCCCAAAACAGTATGCCCGAAAAGATGAGCGTGATGACCATGCGCGACACATTGAGCGTGAGGTTGCCCATGCGCTTGCTGCCATATTCACTGAGTAGTGCCGTCGCCGTCCAGGAGAAAGCTACCCCTATTGAAATCAGTTCACCGATATATTGCATGGCTGCAAAGGTACAAATATTTAATTAATCAAGAGCCGTTTATGCCATTAACGGAAATAAAATCTCATGGCGAATAACACTCATGTGTGTTGATTCTAGCCCGATGGGCTGTCTCGCTGAGACCTGCGCTGTCTCGCTGAGAACTATAGAGAATTGTTTTTTGTGCCTTGACGGAGTAGAATGTGAAAACAATTTACTAAATTTGCAAGTTGATAAATAATGATTTGACCTGTTGGGGGAGCTCAACGGGTTGAATGATAATTGATTAATGATAAGTAACGGAAGATAATTTTCAGATTTCAGTTAACCGATAGCCACTATCTGTTGACGATAAAAAGTAAACTGTTCAGAGAATATGAGCGCCAATATTACTGGAAAGAAGAAGAACAAGCATCGCAGCATCGTGCGCAAGATGTGGACCTGTTTTGGCATTTTTGTGGCTTTGATTGTCACCATGTTTGTGTTGATCTACAACGGTGTGATCGGCTACATGCCGCCCATCGACCAGCTGAAGAACCCGACCGACAAGTTTGCATCGACCATCTATAGCGCCGATGGCGTGGAGATGGGCCGCTACTATCGCAGTCGCAGCAACCGCATCTATGTCGACTTTGATGAGATGTCGCCCTACTTGACCGACGCCCTCATCGCTACCGAGGACGCCCGCTTTGACGACCACTCGGGCATCGATGTGAAGGCCATCGGCCGTGCTGTCATCAAGCGCATCATTCTGGGTCAGAAGAGTGCCGGTGGTGGCAGTACCATTACCCAGCAGCTGGCCAAGCAGCTTTACTCGCCTGAGAGCCACAACATCTTTGAGCGCGCGCTCAAGAAGCCCGTCGAGTGGGTCATCGCCGTGAAGCTCGAGCGCTATTACACCAAGGACGAGATCATCAAGATGTACTTCAACCAGTTTGACTTCCTGAACAATGCTGTGGGCATCAAGATGGCGTCCGAGGTTTATTTTGACAAGGATCCCAAGGACCTGAATATCCAGGAGGCTGCCACGCTGGTGGGCATGTGCAAGAATCCCTCCTATTATAATCCTGTGCGCTATCGTGAGCGCACCAGGCTGCGTCGCAATGTGGTGTTTGAGCAGATGGTAAAAGCCGGTTTCCTGAGTCAGAGCGAGTGTGACCAACTCAAGACAACCCCGCTGGAGATCAAGTTCAAGAAACTGGACCACAATGATGGACCGGCGCCTTACTTCCGTGAGGAGCTGCGCCGCGTGATGATGGCCAAGAAGCCCCAGCGCAAGGATTACCCCTCGTGGAACCAGCAGGCATTTATCGACGACTCGGTAGCATGGGTTGAGAATCCGCTGTTCGGCTGGTGCAACAAGCACACCAAGCCCGACGGCTCACATTATGATATATATACCGACGGCTTGAAGATTTACACCACCATCGATTCGCGCATGCAGGAGTATGCCGAGAAGGCTGTGCTCAAGCACATGAGCAAGACGCTGCAACCTGCCTTCCTGCGTGAGCGTGGCGGCACCAAGAATCCTTACACCAACAACAAGCAGGAGCTCTCGAGTGCCGGCAAGCAGGCGCTCATCAACGCTGCCATTCGCCACAGCGAGCGGTATCGTGTGCTCAAGAACCAGGGCCTGAGCGATGCCGAGATTATGGACAACTTCAAGAAGCCGGTCCAGATGCACCTGTTCAACTACGAGGGCGGATTTGATGCCCAGATGACTCCGCTCGACTCGCTGTTGTACACCAAGTCGTTCCTGCGCTGTGCCATGATGTCGATGGATCCTGTCACGGGTTTTGTCAAGGCCTATGTGGGCGGTCCTAACTTCCGCTTCTTCAAGTATGACATGGTATCGACCGGTCGTCGCCAGATCGGTTCTACGGTTAAGCCCTTTGTTTACTCCCAGGCCATCGAGTATGGCGGCTTGACGCCTTGTTCGACCCGCCCCGGCGGCGCTCCCAATATCATCTGGAACAATGAGGTTTACAATCCCGCTAACGAGGGTAGCGGTGGCGCCATGTCGCTCAAGCAGGCGCTGACCTACTCCAAGAACTGGATCTCGGCCGGTTTCATGCGCGGCACTCGCGAGAACTGGATTGAGCGCAACGGCTATTACACGATGTCGCCCAGCGAGCTGGCCAAGTGGATGCACAGCTTTGGCATCACCAGCTACCTGGATCCCGTGCCGGCCCTTAGCCTGGGAGCCTGTGAGGTGTCGTTACGCGAGATGGTCGCCGCCTATTCGGCGTTTGCCAACGGCGGCATGCGCGTCGAACCCATCTACGTGTCCCGCATCACCGACAACCATGGCAACGTGCTGGACGAGTTCATCGGCAATCAGAAGATGATCATGAGTGACGACACCTACCTGAAGATGCTGTCGATGCTCACCAACGTGGTGAACGAGGGTACTGGTGCCCGCCTGCGTTATGCCTACGGCATCTCGGCCGAGATGGGAGGCAAGACCGGAACGACCAACTTCCACAGCGATGGCTGGTTCATGGGCTTCACCCCCGAGCTGGTCACCGGTGTGTGGGTAGGCGGTGAGGAGCGTTACATCCACTTCAACAGCATGGCCATGGGACAGGGTGCCGAGGCCGCATTGCCCATCCTGGGCTACTTCATGAAGTGGATCTACGACGACAAGTCGTTGCCTTACAAGCAGAGTACCAAGTTTGTGTATCCCAAGGACTTCAATCCTTGCGGTGACGAACTGGGCGGCTACGCCGGAAGCGGTGGCGGCTGGCATGGCGGCGGCGGTGGCGGCGGCGACGATGGCGGCGGCGGTGGCGGCAGCCAGGACGATGCCGCAACCGAAGGTCTCTTTGACTAGTTAATAGCTAATAGAGAATAGTTAATAGTTTGTATCTGATGGCTGAGAGTTTGACTTTGGACAAAAGTAAGGTTTTTGCAATAAGAATTGTGAAACTGTATAATTATCTTTGTAATGACAAACCATGAGTATTGATTGCGATTGCTCAGAGCTGATGAAACTTTTGACAAGTATAGTTAAACAACTCGGCAAAACGATGATTCTGGAAAATGAAAAAAGGGACTCTAACATCGACGTTAGAGTCCCTTTTCTCGATATGATTAAGGTTAGAATATTCGATAGGCCTGCTAAAAAATGAAGCGACCAACTATTAACTATTCTCTATTAACTATTAACTGAAAAAGCTTTTCTTTGCGGCAGTTAAAGTGTTCTTCATCAGCGAGCAGATGGTCATGGGACCCACGCCTCCGGGTACCGGGGTGATGTAGGAGCACTTGGGTGCTACCTCGTCAAACTTCACGTCGCCGTTCAGGCGATAGCCCGTCTTGCTGTTGGGATCCTCGACGCGCGTCGTGCCCACGTCGATGACCACGGCACCCTCCTTGACCATATCGGCGGTCACAAAGTTGGGACGGCCGATGGCTGCGATGATGATGTCGGCCTGGCGGCACTCTTCCTTGAGCGTGGTCGAGTGGCTGTGGCAGATGGTGACGGTGGCGTCGCCATGCTGCTTCTGCAGCATGAGCTGTGCCATGGGCTTGCCCACGATGTTGCTGCGCCCCAGTACCACGCACTTCTTGCCCGAGGTGGGGATATTGTAGCGCTGCAGCAGGGTGATGATGCCCAGCGGCGTGGCCGAGATGAAGCTGGGGAGTCCCAGCGTCATGCGTCCGGCATTCATCGGGTGAATGCCGTCAACGTCCTTGCGGTAGTCGATGGCGTTGATCACGTGCTGCTCGTCAATGTGCTTGGGCAGCGGCAGTTGCACGATAAAGCCGTCCACATCGTCATCCTCGTTCAACTTCTTGATGCAATCCAGCAGTTGCTCCTCGGTTGCGTCCTCGTCCATGCGGATGAGTGAGGACTTGAACCCGCATTTCTCACATGCGATCACCTTATTCTTCACGTATGCCTCCGAACCACCGTCGTGTCCCACAAGAACGGCAGCCAGGTGGGGGCGCTTCATGCCCGATGCTATCATCTGATCCACTTCGGCCTTGATCTCTTCCTTGATGACCGCAGCGGTTGCTTTTCCGTCTATCAGTTTCATTATCGTCTCTTTATCAATTGTTTACTAATTATCGCTTGAAATCAAGCAACAAAGGTACTCAATATTTGTGAAACCTCGAGCAAAAAAACAGTGGAATTATTTGAACCTGTCACATAATTGACATATATTTGCCATCTTGAAAACAAAAATCTTACCGATAATGAAGAAGATTCAACTACTCCTGTTATCATTGTTGCTGGCCCTGCCGTTTAACGGCTACGCTCAGCAGACCACCCTCTACGGCGACGTGAACGGAGACCTTGAGGTCAACATCGCCGATGTCAACGCCGTCATCGACATCATCCTGGACGGCGGAGCCGTCACATCCGCTGCCGACGTGAACGGCGACGGCGAGATCAACATCGCCGACATCAATGCCGTCATCGACATCATCCTGGGCGGAGGCACCCCCAAGACATTATTCTCGACCCTGCTTGTCACCACGCGCGACGGCAGGACGACTGAGCACATCATCGACCAGAATACCCGCATGAGCATCGAGCAACCCAACCTCGTTATCGAAACGGGGGGCACACGGCTGACCTATGACCTGGAGCAGACGGCCCGCCTGCGTTACGGCCACCGTTACGTGTCGGCGGCCCCAAGTGCCCCTGTTGTTCTCTATGAGGAAGCCTTGCCCGATGGCGACGAGCGTCCCCAGTACGCCCTGTTTACTTACCGCAACGACGGTGGCATGAACGCCTTCCTCAACATCGACGTGGACAGTATCACCTACACCAATACCGACCTCGACGGCATTATTCACCCCAATGCGGTCGTACAACAGGTCTGGACCACCGATAGCCTCTATCGCATTCCGCTGTCCGCCATCGACAGCATCGGTTTCAAGGCCCCGCCCACCGAATATAAGCCTAACGTGGTCATCATCGATGAACGGCACATGCCTTACATCATCGCTGCCGACGACCTGTCGATTACTTTCAGGTCAAGTGTGCCGACCGATATGGTGCCTGCCATGGGTCAGATCATGTACAGCGACCTGGAGGAGGATCCTTTCTATCTGGGCTTTGCGGGCCGAGTTGTCGGTATCGAGCGCAGGACGGGCGAGGTGAAGTACATCTGTGCTCCAGTGTCCCCGGATGAGGTCTATGTGCGCTGTCTCGATTTTTTCAAGGTCATTACCGACTCGACAGAGGTTGTTGACGACAACGAACTGGCCAGAGCGCCCAAGAGGTCATGGTTCGGTATAGCCGACGACGGCACCATCACAATCCCCGAGCACAAATGGACACTGGACATGAACCTCGGCAAGCTGACGGGTGGAGCAGGAAACATCACCAACGAGGGCAAGATTTTCAATGAGTTCGAGTATGTGATCTGTGTCGGGATGCTGGAGAATGATTTCGTCTATGTCAAGCATACCAAAAAAATCACCAACACCACGACGGCCACCATGAAGTGTGTCAAAGCAGAGTATAAACCCGAACCGCTATGGATTGATGCTCCCGTCACCCTCGTAGGCTGCAAATACCTGGGAGTGAACCTGTATCCCGGTCTGTTCTTTGAGGCGAAAGCAGGCCTGGATGTTTCGGCGAAACTGCCTTATGAATCCAACCAGGTCGAAGAGTATTACTTCGGCTCCGACTTGGGATGGTCTCCCATGGTCACAACGACAGACAACGGCGGATGGCCGGGTTTCGAGGATTTTATCCAGGGAGGGAACGTGACCGTGAAATTAAGCGGTTCTGTGTCCTTCGGGCCTGTTGTGCGGGCAGCCATCGTGGTATGGAAGCCCAGTTTCCTCAGTTTTGACGTGCGCGCCAAGGGCGGATTGGAGCTGTCGGCCGAAGTGTCCTACAGCAGTGATGACGCATCTGAGTGGGAAAACAATGATGACTGGTACACACTATTGTCCAACTCAAAGATATCTACTGGACTGAAAGTGGGTCTGGAACTCGTGGGCACCGTGAAGGGTAAAGAGTGCACCTTTGCCAGTGCCTCCACCACGCTGTTCAAGCGTGACAGATACCTGGTGCCCAAGTTCACTACTCCCGTGCTGCCTCAGTACCAGAACGGCACTTGGCAGCCCTCGGTAACGCCCACGTCGATGTTCACCACGCCCTCCAACGAACTGCTCTTTCCCGGCAAGGTGGGCCTGGGCGTCTATACCCAGGACGGCACTCCCGTCAGGGACTATTACTATGACGGCTGGTACTTCGGCACCGAGGACAACTGGCCCCAGGATGCCGTGCAGTGCTCGCTGGCGGGCCTCGAGGCGGGGCGCGAGTATGTCGTGCGGCCGCTCTACAAGATGCTTAACCTGTTCCAGGTCAAGGGCGGCCCCCGCACTGTATTCTATTCGCCACAGCCGATGTCGCTGGAGAAACCTTCGCTACAGCTCATCAAGGGCACCCGCGGTGATGTGGCCATTACTGGCGGCTGGGGCGTCTATTCCGCCTCTACCACCAACAGCAAAGTGGCGACCGCGACGGTCACCAGCACCTGGGCCAGCGGCGTGGAGACCTTCCTCGTGCGTGTCCAGGCCGTGTCGCCGGGCGATGCGACAATCAATGTCAAGGACGTGCGCAGCGGCGATGTCGTCGCCCTGCCCGTCAAGGTCGTTGAGGGCCAGAACAAGCCGCTGTATGTCGCCGAGGAATCCTTGGACTTCGGTGTGGTGGCAACCGGCACTTCCACCAGCAAGACGCTCACCCTCATCAATACCACCACCTCACCCAAGACGGTGACCGCCACTGTCACAGGCCCCTTCTCCTTCCAGCAGGGTAACAGCAGCGTGTCGAGCCTGACCATTGAGGTGCCGGGTAACAGTTGCAGCTATGTCGCCGTTCAATTCACCGCATCGGGCCAAGGCACCAGCACGGGCAAAGTCACCTTCGTGAATGAACTGTTTGACGGCGGCAAGTGCATCGTTCCGGTGACGGCCTACGCCACGGCCAACACCGCCCCGCTCTACGTCGAGCAGCAGAATCTTGACCTGGGCGAGGTGCCCATGGGTTCCACCCGCACGGGAGAACTGACCATCGTGAACAACAGCACGTCGGTCCAGACGGTGACCGCCGCCATCGACGCGCCGTTCTCCTTCTCGCAGGGACAGAGCAGCACCTCCACGCTCACCATCCAGGTGCCCTCGCGCTCACGCAGCACGGTGACGGTGCTTTACACCGCCACCGATGCAGGCACGGCCAGCGGCAATGCCACCTTCACCAGTGAAGCCCTGCAGGGCGGCTCTTGCGTCATCCCCGTGCAGGCCTTCACGCCAGCTGAGAGCCAGAGCCTCTACATCGAGCAGACGAGCCTCGACCTGGGGACCGTGCTCATCGGCGAGACCCATACGGGCGAACTGACCATTGTCAATAACACCGCTGCGGCCAAGACGGTGACCTGCTCGGTCGATGCCCCGTTCTGGCTTCTGCAGGGCGAGGCTTGCGTGTCGAGCAAGACCATTGTGGTGCCCGGCAACAGCTGCGGCTCGGTGACCGTCCAGTTCATGGCCACAACACCAGGCGACTATAGCGGCAATGCCACCTTCAGGAATGCCGCTTTCGATGGGGGCCAGGTCACCATTCCCGTCCTGGCCCGTGCTGTGGGCGCCGAAGGCAACCACGAGTGGGTGGACCTGGGTCTGCCCAGCGGCACGCTGTGGGCGACGTGCAACGTGGGTGCCAGCACTCCCGAGGAGTACGGCGACTACTTCGCATGGGGCGAGACAGCTCCCAAGGACTACTATTACTGGGACACCTACAAGTGGTGCAACGGCAGATACTTCACGATGACGAAGTACTGCACCAACAGTTCTTTTGGCTACAACGGCTTTGTGGACAACAAGACGGAGTTGGATCCCGAGGACGACGCGGCCTATGTCAACTGGGGTCCATCGTGGCGCATGCCCACGGCCGAGCAGCAAGGTGAACTTTACGAGAATTGTTCTTCGGTCTGGACGACTCAGAACGGCGTGAACGGTCGTCTGTTCACCGGCCCTAACGGTAACACTTTGTTCTTTCCCGCCGCGGGCTACCGCTGGGATGAGTCGCTCGACCTCGTGGGCTCGGACGGCTTCTATTGGTCGCGCACGCTCTACGCCGACGGCCCGGACTACGCCTACTTCATCCACTTCTACTCGGAACATTGGGGCGACTACAACAACTACGGCCGCGTCCTCGGGTATTCCGTCCGTGCTGTGCGTGTATCGCAGAATTAGCACCCTTTCCCCGACACGAAAGTACAATCTCCCCCGCCAACTGTCTGAACGCTGGACGTGTTGGGGGCAAGAACAGGCTGCCATAGGGCCGCCACCCCCAACAGGGACAGGGTGCTAGCAGTTGGCGGTCTCACAAGAACAAACTGATAACATTGACATCAAATGGCAGCAATAAAAGAAATACAATAATCACAAAACAGTAATATATTTGTCTTTCTTGTCATCTATAATTAAACCTTAGCGCCTTGGCGCCTTAGCGTGGGGCAGGGTGTTACACGGGGTCGACGTCGTAGTAGAGGCGGACGGCCTTCATGCGGGCGTCGGCGGCAATCATCTGCTCGTAGAGGTCACGCAGTATCTTCTTGACCTTGGGCATCGAGGCGGCTGTCTCCATCTTGAGGGTGATCTGGCGGATGTATAGGTTCTGCACACGGGCAACGAACGGCGCCATCGGGCCCAGCACCCGCGTGCCGAACACCTGACGCAGCAGACCACTGTAACGCACGGCCAGCTCGCCCACTGTGGCATCCTCGCGGTGCTTGAGGTAAATGTTGATGACCTTAGTAAACGGAGGGTAGCCAAATTTCTGTCGGTCAGCGAGTTCATGCTCATAGAATCCGTCGTAGTCGTGTGCCTGGACAAACTTGATGACGTCGTGGTCGGGTTGGCTGGTCTGGATGACGACGAGGCCCTGCTTGTGGGCGCGGCCGGCCCGTCCCGACACCTGCTCCAGCATGTCGAAGGCGCGCTCGTGGCTGCGGAAGTCGGGGAAATTGATCATTGTGTCGGCATTGAGGATGCCCACGATGCTCACCGCGTCAAAGTCCAGTCCCTTGGTCACCATCTGGGTGCCCACCAGGATGTTGGTGCGGTGGCTGGAGAACTCGTCGATGATGCGGTCATAGCTGTTCTTGCTGCGTGTGGTGTCCAGGTCCATGCGGGAGATTTTCTCACCGGGAAAAACGGCGTCGATGTCGTCCTCGATGCGTTCGGTGCCGTAGCCAATGATCTCAAGGCCAGGTAGATGGCAAGCCGGGCACAGGTCGGGCAACGGGATGGTGTAGCCACAATAGTGGCACACCAGGGTGCGGTTGTGCTTGTGGAAGGTGAGAGAAACGTCACAGTTCTCACACTTGGGCACGCTGCCACACTCCTTGCAGCGAACCATGGGCGAGTAGCCTCGCCGGTTCTGGAACAGGATGACCTGCTCATCGTTCTTCAGGGCTTGGCGGCAGCTGGCAATCAGCTCGTTGCTGAACATGCCATTCATCACGCGTCGCTTGCGGGCATCGAGCGTGTCGATGACTTTGACATCGGGCATCTTGATGTCGCCATAGCGGGTGAGCATCTTGACCAGACCGTATCGGCCGGCCAGGGCGTGGTAATAGACCTCGATGGCCGGTGTGGCTGACCCCAGCACGGTCTTGGCGCCGTGCATCTGGGCCAGCACCAGGGCCGCGTTGCGCCCATTGTATCGCGGAGCAGGGTCCTGCTGCTTGTAGCTGCTGTCGTGCTCCTCGTCGACGATGACCAGGCCCAGGTTGGAGTAGGGGAGGAAGACCGACGACCGCACCCCGATGACGACACTGGGGTCGTGGCTGTCGAGCAAACGCTTCCAGATGTCAACCCGCTCGTTGTCGCTGAACTTGGAGTGGTAAATCAGCAGTTTGTCGCCGAACACGCGTCTCAGGCGTCGCGTCAACTGAGTGGTCAGCGCAATTTCGGGCACGAGGTACAGCACCTGTTTGCCCAGTCGCAGCGCGTCGGCAATCAGGTGCATGTAGACCGACGTCTTGCCGCTGCTCGTTACGCCGTGCAACAGGGTGATAGGGTGCTCGCGCATCGACTGGTGTATCTCGCCATAGGCCCGTTTCTGGTCGTCGCTCAGCGTGGGCAGGTCTTCAAGCACGCTGCCCAGGTCGGCAAATCGGTTGATCTCCTTCTTGTAAACCTCAAACAAGCCGCGCTTGACCGCCTCGTGCAGCACAGCGCTGCTCACGCCGGCCCGCTTGAGCAGGTTCTCTTTGCTCACCTCGGTCACTTCGCCGCTTTGCAACCAGTGTGACAGGTCCAGGTAGGCCAGCAGCAATGCTTCCTGCTTGGGCGCACGCTTGAGCTGGTCAAAGTATTGATGCAGTGCTTGTTCGTCATCGCGTGCGGCTGTCAGGCGTACACAGGGTTCGGTCTTGGGCCGATAGTTGTCGACCACGCGCTCGCTCACGTGCAGCGCATCCATGTCAAGCAAGTGGCTGACATTGCGTTCTACGGTCTTGAATCCGGTTGCCTTGGCAATTTCGGCAATCTGGACGCGTCCACGCTGGGCGGTAAAGTCCAGGATGACACGTTCGCGGTCAGACAACTGGCCCGGCTCGCTCTCCTCAAAGTCGGCGTTGACGCTGATGGTGGTCTCGCTCTCGACTTTGAGTCCCGACGGGACGGCCGCTTTATACACTTCGCCCATCGAGCACAGGTAGTAGTCGGCTATCCATTGCCAGAAGTCCAGCTGAGGATGTCGCAGGATGGGTTTCTCGTCAAGAGTGCTCAAAATTTCCTTCACATCATATCCCTTGGGTGCCTTGTCGTTTGTGCTCACCACAATGGCCGTGAAGATTTTCTTGCGACCGAAGGGCACCAGTACACGCATGCCGATGGAGAGCGTCATCCCCTCGGGAATGCGGTAGGTATAGGTGCCCGGCAGGGCCAACGGAAGCAATGTTTCGGCAAATTTTGGCATATCGGATGACGAATTTAAATAATTGCTTTAAAATTACGATTTATTTTCTATGGAAATCAGTATGTTAATATAAATTATCGTGATAATTCCAAATAAATTGTAACAGCTATTTTCGGTTTAAATAATTACTTTAATTGATTGCTGATAACTATTTAAATGATATAGTTTTATGTGTTAGTGTCTAAAAATTGGTGGTAAATGCGGTTTTCCTTGATGGCTGTGGCTTTCCAGCTCACTTCGGGAGGCAGTTGCTGAACGATGTCGCCACCAAGCAACTCGACGGCGCGTGCGGTGAAGCGCTCCACAAAGCGGTCGCCCAGGTCGATGGCATTGTCACGCCCCACGGCTTCGGCCGTGCCGATCACATTGGTGGCCACAACGTGTGCCCCGCATGAGAGCGCCTCGATGACCACCAGCGGCAGGCCTTCGAGGCTGCTGGGCAGTACCAGCAGGTCGACGCAGTTGAGCAGGTCGGGTATCTCTTCGGGCGGGACCTTGCCGGTGAAGTGGCATCGCACGCCGCGGGCAGCCATCAGCCGCTTGGTCTCGTTGAGCTGCACACCGTCGCCTATTGCCCAGAAATCCAACGCCTTGCCGTACTGTTGTTCAATCTGTTGGTAAATATCGGGGAGCAGGGTGACATTCTTCACTGGCTCAAAGCGGCCGACAAAGGCGACCACCTTCTTGCCGTGGTCAATGCCGTAATGGTCACGAAGCTGCCTGCGCCGAGCGTCGCTGTAGCGGCAGAACTGGTCGCTGGCGCCGTTGAGCAGCACCTCGGCAGGGAAGCCGCTGGTCAGCTCGGCATGGGCCTTGTCGAGCAGCCCCTGGCTCACAAAGAAGTTGCATGTGACGCTGTGTAACAGCTTGATGGTGGCGTCCTTGATTATCGGGTCGCGGGGCGGGTCGGTGTAGATGCTGGCCCCATGCCACGTGATGAAACAGGGCACTTGCAGTTGCTGTCCGGCAAAAGCCGCGACGTGGCCCATGATGCGGTCGTGGGCGCTCACCAGGTCGTGGCCACGCATTTCCCATCCCAGCCGTTTCAGGCGGTTGAGCAGGGCCCGGGGAGGCTTGTGGAACACCCGATGCAGGATGGCGTCGCTCCACCGGCGGCGGAACCAAGTGACGTGGACCTTCACGCCGTCGACGTCGATCTCGTCGGGACGGAAGGGGACGCGCTTGCTGCCTCGTACCAGCCGCATGAGCCATCCGTCGTAGACCTGCAACATGTGTACGTCTATCTTGTAGTCAGCCACTTGCTGCAGGTGCTTGACGCGGTTGATCACCGCATTGAACACGCCCAGCCGTCGGTTGATGTCGCCCTCAAAGAGTACTGCAATCTGTTTCATCATAGCGCATGGTGGTTATATCGTTATTGGTGTAGCAAATATACACCACTTTTGCCACCTGTGCAAGTGGCACCGCTCATTTCCATATAAAATGGCAAAAAAATAGAGGCCAAGTTCGTCACTTGACCTCGTCACTTGTAGCGGGAGCCAGACTCGAACTGACGACCTTTGGGTTATGAGCCCAACGAGCTGCCACTGCTCCATCCCGCAATTTGCGAGTGCAAAGGTAATGCTTTTTCTCGACCTGTCAAGAGAAATGGGCGCTAAAAATGTGTTTTTTAACATATTTTTACTAATTACGGTAGGGGCGCCAAGCGGTCAGGTCGAACATTAAGCCGAGCCGCCATAGCGCCAAGTGATTTTAAAATAACGACTTAGCGCCATGGCGGCTCGGTTAGATGGGATATTGCGGCTTACAGGCCGATTTTCTTGAAGAAATCGTTGCCCTTGTTGTCAACGAGGATGAAGGCGGGGAAATCAACGACACGGATTTTCCAGACGGCCTCCATGCCCAGCTCGGGATACTCGACGCACTCGATGCTCTTGATGCTCTCCTGTGACAGGATGGCGGCGGGACCGCCGATGCTGCCCAGGTAGAAGCCGCCGTGCTTCTTGCAGGCGTCGGTGACCTCCTGGCTGCGGTTACCCTTGGCAATCATGACCATGCTGCCGCCCAGGCTCTGGAACAGGTCCACATAGGGGTCCATGCGGTTGGCCGTGGTCGGGCCCATTGAGCCACAGGGCATGCCTTGCGGAGTCTTGGCGGGTCCGGCATACAGCACGGGGTGGTCCTTGATGTACTGGGGGATGCCCTCGCCGCGGTCGTAACGCTCTTTCCACTTGGCGTGGGCGATGTCGCGGCCCACGATGATGGTGCCGCTGAGCGACACGCGGGTCGACACGGGATACTTGTCAAGGATGGCGAGCGTCTCGCTCATGGGACGGTCCAGGTCAATCTTGATGCCGTCGCCCTCGCCAGCCTGGCGCAGTTCCTCGGGAATGAGCTGTGTGGGCTTGTCGTCAAGTTTCTCGATCCACACGCCGTCGCGGTTGATCTTGGCCTTGATGTTGCGGTCGGCACTGCAGCTCACGCCCAGGCCGATGGGGCACGAAGCGCCGTGGCGAGGCAGGCGCACGATGCGCACGTCGTGGGCCATATACTTGCCGCCGAATTGGGCGCCCAGGCCAATCTTATAGGCCTCCTCGAGCACTTGCTTCTCGAGCTCGATGTCGCGGAACGCGCGTCCAGTCTCGTCGCCGGTGGTGGGCAGGTTGTCGTAGTAGTGGGTCGAAGCCAGCTTGACGGTGAGCAGGTTCTTCTCGGCGCTGGTACCGCCGATGACAAAGGCGATGTGGTAGGGCGGGCAGGCTGCCGTGCCCAGGGTGCGCATCTTCTCGACCAGGAAGGGCACGAGCGTGCCAGGATTGAGGACGGCCTTGGTCATCTGATAAAGGTAGGTCTTGTTGGCGCTGCCGCCACCCTTGGTGACGCACAGGAAGCGGTATTCCATGCCCTCGGTGCACTCCAGGTCGATCTGTGCGGGCAGGTTGCAGCGGGTGTTCACCTCCTCATACATGCTCAGCGGGGCATTCTGTGAGTAGCGCAGGTTCTCCTGGGTGTAGGTGTTGTACACACCGCGGGCAAGGGCCTCCTCGTCACAGAATCCGGTCCACACCTGCTGTCCCTTCTCACCGTGGATGATGGCCGTGCCGGTATCCTGGCACAAGGGCAGCTGCCCCTTGGCGGCTACCTCGGCGTTGCGCAGGAATGTCAGTGCCACATACTTGTCGTTGTCGCTGGCTTCGGGATCGCGCAAAATCTTGGCCACCTGCTCGTTGTGGGAGCGGCGCAGCAGGAAGTTCACGTCGCGGAAGGCCTGCTGGGCCAGCATCGTCAGGGCCTGGGGCTCAATCTTGAGGATGGGTTTGCCTTCAAACTCGCCCACCGACACGTAGTCGCTGGTGAGCTTGTAGTATTCGGTGTCATCGTTGCCCAGCTGGAACATGGGCGCATAACGGAATTCGGGATTGTTAGCCATAAATTCGTTTTAAAAAGTTATTGATATTGGTATAATTGTTGGTTTTGAAGTTGCAAAATTAATGAAAAAACTTCACTCGTCAAAGCCCAGGCGGCGGAAGTCGTCGGGCAAGGGTGCGGTGACGTCGATTTCGATGCCGCTCACGGGGTGGGTGAAGCGGATGCGGTGGGCCTGCAGCGAGATGCCGCCGTCGGGGTTGCTGCGAGGCGCGCCATACTTCAGGTCGCCCTTGATGGGGCACCCGATGGCCGACAGCTGTGCCCTGATCTGATGCTTGCGACCGGTGATCAGGTCAATCTCCAGCAGCCAGTAGCGCTGGCTGGCGGCGATGACGCGATAGTTGAGCACCGATCGCTGATGGCCCTCGCGAGGCACGATGCTCACGCGTGTCTTGTTGCCCTGCTCCACGCTCTTGAGATAGTGAGTCAGCGTGTCTTCGTCCTTGGGCGGGCGATTGCCCACGACGGCCCAGTAGGTCTTGTGGACCTCGCCCTTGCGGAAGAGGTCGTTCATGCGCGACAGGCCCTTGCTGGTCTTGGCCATGACTACCAGTCCGCACGTGGGCCGGTCGATGCGGTGAGTCACGCCCAGAAACACGTTGCCCGGCTTGTCATATTTCTCCTTGATCCAGGCTTTTACCGAGTCGATGAGCGTAGGGTCGCCGGTGCGGTCGCCCTGCACCAGCTCGCCCGCCTGCTTGTTGACGATGATGATGTGGTTGTCTTCGTAAACTACTTCCATGACTTGTGTCGTCGTCACGATGGCGTGACGGCAGCGCAAAGTTACAGTTTTTCTCGCAATATGGCCGCCTGTGGAGTGCAAAATATATCTCGCAGCGCTCCCCGATGGCGTGCTGCTCCCGAGGCACTGGCCCCGTGGCCCCGACGGCGATGAGAAGGCCATGGTTTTCGGTAATTTACTGAATAAAGCAGTCAAAAAGCCATTAAAACACTGAAATACAATAAATTATGCCCATTTAACAAGATTTATAAAGTTAAATAATTAAAAATCAATAATTTATGAAAACAATTGTAGCACGATGCTAAAAAAAATAAAAAAGTTTTTGACACTTTTACACTATATTAAAAAAAATCAATTAACTTTGCAAGCCTTTCTTTTTATAGATGTGAAGTTAAGAAACTAGAGAACTGTAGATTGCAATCTGTTGTAGGGATTGCTTAGCACGTCTAGCCTGGATCTGAAACCTGCCGATTTCGGGTCTTGAAGGTAGTTTGACGTTTTGAAGCCAAATGTATATAGAAGATAGGCGCCACAATACCAAGGTATACTTATAAAATATTAATAATTAATCAATTAAACTAAAATTTATGAGTCTTAAACATTTACTCTTGTTCCTTGTCATGGCACTCGCCTCGCTTGGTGTTACCGCCCAAGTGAACGGAACGGTGTTAGACGAGAACAACGAACCGGTCATCGGTGCGTCGGTCGTTCAGCAGAGCAATCCCAAGAACGGCGTCGCTACCGACTTTGACGGTAAATTTTCCCTGAACGTGCCTGCTGGCACAAAGATTAAAGTCACCTATGTGGGTTATGAAGATGCCATCGTGGCAGCCAAGGCTGGCATGACCATCACGCTCAAGCCCAAGGGTGAGATGCTTAACGAAGTCGTTGTCACTGGTTACCAGAAGGTCGACAAGCGACTCTTCACCGGTGCAACCCAGAGCGTCGACGCCGACAAGACTAAGCTGTCGGGTGTCGCCGACGTGAGCCGCGGTCTTGAAGGCCGTGTATCGGGTGTGCAGGTGCAGAACGTTTCCGGTACCTTTGGTACAGCGCCCAAGATCCGCGTTCGTGGTGCTACCTCGATCTATGGTAGCTCCAAGCCCCTGTGGGTTGTGGACGGTGTGATCCTCGAGGACAACGTCGACATCAGCGCCGACGACCTGTCGTCGGGTGATGCTACCACGCTGATTGCCTCGGCTGTTGCCGGCCTTAACGCCGACGATATCGAGAGCTTCCAGATCCTGAAGGACGGTTCGGCAACGTCTATCTATGGTGCCAAGGCCAACGCCGGTGTGATCGTTATCACCACCAAGACCGGCCGCAAGGGCTCCACTTCGATCAACTACACTGGTGAGTTCACCTATCGCTTGAAGCCCAACTACCGCGACTTCAACATCTGCAACTCTCAGGAGCAGATGAGTATCTTGCGCGAGATGGAGCAGAAGGGCTGGCTCGAGTATGCCAACCTGGTGAACAGCACCACCTCGGGTATCTATGGCCAGATGTACACCCTGATGGACACCTATGATCCGATCACCGGAACCTATGGCCTGCCCAACACTCAGAATGCCCGCAACCAGTATCTGCGTGAAGCCGAGATGCGTAACACCGACTGGTTCGACCTGTTGTTCAACAGCAACGTGATGCAGAACCACGCCGTGAGCGTGTCGGGCGGTACCGACAAGGGTTCGTTCTACACCTCGGCATCGGTCATGACCGACCCGGGATGGTACAAGAGCAGCCGCGTTGAGCGTTACACCTTCAACGCCAATGCCATCTACAACATTACCGACAAGATTAAGATCAAAATCCTGAACAGCAACAGCTACCGTGACCAGAAGGCTCCCGGTACCCTGAGCCAGAACGTTGACGTGGTTTATGGTGAGGTGAAGCGTGACTTTGATATCAACCCCTACAGCTTTGCGCTCAACACCGCCCGTACCCTTGACCCCAACCGTCGCTATGTGCGCAACTACACCAACTTCAACATCTTTGACGAGTTGCAGTCCAACTACATCGATGTCGAGGTGACCGACCTCAAGTTCCAGGGCGAGCTGAACATCAAGCCCATCCTCACCCAGAGCCAGTCGCTGGAGTTCAACATCCTGGGTTCGATGCGCTCGGTGAACTCTGAGCAGAACCACTACGTGCTCGAGAACAGTAACCAGGCCAACGCTTACCGCGCCGGTATCATTCCCGAGAATGCAAGTATCCGTGCATCCAACACCTACCTTTACACCGACATCGACGTGCCCAACGCACTTCCCGAGAGTGTCATGAAGGAAGGTGGTATGCTCTTCTTCTCCAAGAATAGCCTTAAGACCTTCGACTTCCGTGCCACTGGTCAGTACATGAAGGACTTCAACAACGGCCAGCACCTGCTCAACCTCTATGCAGGTATGGAGGCTAGCCGCGTTGACCGCTTCTACCAGTCGTTTGATGCGTGGGGCGTGAAGTATGACAACGGTAACCTGTCGGCCCTGAACTACAAGCTCTTCAAGCAGATGCAGGAAGAGAATGGTACTTACTACAGCTTGGGCAAGACCCACCGTCGCAACATGGCTTACTTTGCCAACGCCAACTACGCGCTTCTGGGCCGTTACATCTTGAACGGTACCATCCGCTACGAGGGTTCTAACCTCATGGGTAAGACCAACCAGAGCCGCTGGCTCCCCACCTGGAACATCTCGGCTGCATGGAACATCTTTGACGAGCCCTTCTTCCAGCACACCTCTATCTATAACAGAGGCATCATTTCCTATGCCAAGCTGCGTCTGAGCTACTCGCTGACTGGTGAGAGCGGCCCCTCGGGCTATGCTAACGCCGAGGCACTCTATTATCCCACCCGTCCCTGGCGCCAGGAGACTAAGGCCGTCGAGAGCGGTCTGTATCTGGCAGGTCTGGGCAACAGCGAGCTCTCCTATGAGAAGAAGCACGAGTTTGACCTTGGTGTTGACCTCGGTTTCCTCTACAACCGCATCAACCTCGTGTTCGACTGGTACTTCCGTAACAACTTTGACCTGATCGGTCTGATCCGCACCCAGGGTGTCGGTGGTTTCACCACCAAGTATGGTAACGTGGCCGAGATGAAGTCTCACGGTGTCGAGTTCACCATCTCATCGCGCAATATCGAGGCCAAGCGCCCCGGTGCATTTGCCTGGAGTACCGACTGGACCTTCTCCTATGCTGTGACCGAAATCAGCAAGCTGCAGTCGCGTTCGCGCGTCATCGACCTGGTAACCGGTAGCGGCTTCCCCCTGCAGGGCTATCCCCACCGTGCCATCTTCTCGATTCCCTTCGCTGGCCTCGACAGCCACGGTCTGCCTCTGGTTTATGATGAGACCGGCGCTATCTCCAACGTGGGTGTGAACTTCCAGGAGTATGAGAACCTGGGTTACCTCAAGTATGAGGGTCCCGTTGATCCCACCATCACCGGTGGTTTCGGTAACAACTTTGACTTCAAGGGCTTCCACCTGAACGTCTTCATGACCTACTCGTTCGGCAACAAGCTCCGTCTCGATCCCGTCTACTCGGCTGGTTACAGTGACCTCACCTCCTTCACCAAGGACTTCAAGAACCGTTGGGCTCTGCCCGGTGATGAGGCCATCGATGGCGTACAGCCTGCTATCGCTTCGCGTCGTCAGGTTTACTCCAACAACTACCTGAGCACGGCTTACAACTCCTATAACTACAGTACTGCACGTATTGCCAGGGGCGACTTCATCCGCCTGAAGGAGATTGCCTTGACCTATGATATGCCCAAGTCGCTGATTTCGCACTTGCGCTTGAACACTGCATCGATTAAGCTGGCTGCTACCAACATCTGCCTGCTCTATGCCGACAAGAAGCTCAACGGCCAGGATCCCGAGTTCTTCAACAGCGGTGGTGTGGCTTCGCCCAACCCCAAGCAGTTCACCCTTACCCTGCGTCTGGGCATGTAATAGATAGTTGTTACACATTATTTATATATTATAAAGATTATGAAATTACGATATAAAATCTTATTCATCGCCGTTGCGCTTATCGGCTTGAGCTCCTGCAAGGACTTCCTTGACAAGGTGCCCGATACCCGCGTCTACCTGGTGAACCTCGATCAGCTCCAGCAGTTGCTCGTCACCGGTTACATGGATTCTAACTATGCTCTTGTCGGTGAGCTCTCGAGCGATAACGTCATCGACAACAACTCGCCTAGCAACATGCAGGGCTCTGAGGGTGTGCGTTACCACCTCTCGTTCTATTCTCAGGCCGATGAGCAGGTCTATGCCTGGCAGGATGTAGACCTCGATATCTCGAGCAGCGACACCCCCTCGGGCGTGTGGAACTCGTGCTATGGTGCCATCGCTTGTGCCAACGCAGTCCTGGATAAGGTCGCCGAGTTTGAAGAGACCGGCATGATCGAGGGCGAACCCATGTCTACAGCCGACAAGGCCCGCCTCAACGCCATCAAGGGTGAGGCTCTCATGATTCGTGCCTATCACCACTTCATCCTGGCTCAGATCTTCTGCATGCCTTATCGTGGTGAGAGCATCAGTGCCACCTTGCCCGGTGTGCCTTATGCTACCGATCCCGAGACCACCCTCGATCCCAAGTATGACCGCGGTACCCTCCTGGAGACCTACCAGAAGATCGAGGCCGACCTTCTCGCAGGCCTGCCCCTCATCACCGAGGAGTACTACGAGGTGCCCAAGTATCACTTCAACATCGCTTCGAGCAACGCCTTTGCTGCACGCTTCTATCTCATCAAGCGTGAGTATGACAAGGTGGTTGAGTATTGTAACAAGGCCTTCAAGGGCAATGACCCCGCCACGATGCTCAACGACGGCTGGTGGCAGGACGACTTCTACTACATCAGCGACATCGGCCGCTACTTTACCAGCGTAGACCGTCCCAGCAACTTCCAGCTGTTTACCAACTACAGCACCTGGTGGCGTCGTTTCTTGGGTTACCGCTTCACCTGTAACCGTGATGCCAAGCGTGGTACCATCCAGGGTCCCGGCCCGTCGTGGCAGCGCTGCTCCTACCAGAACTCCAAGACCAAGGAGAAGTTTGCGATGATGCCTTGCTTCAACGGCGTGTGCGGTAGTGCAGGCGGTCAGGAGTATGGTGCCTTCTTTGCAGGCAACTGCTTCGAGCAGTTTGAGTACACCGACAAGATTTCGGGCATCGGCTATTGCCATGAGATCCGTCCCGAGTTCACCAGTGAGGAAGTGCTCCTCATGCGTGCCGAGGCCAACCTCTTCCTGGGCAACATCGATGCAGCCTTCGACGACCTGTACCTCTGGAACAGTGAGCACATCTCATCTGATGAGTCACTCAACTACAACCATGTGAATCTCACCAAGGATCAGATTCTGACCTTCTACAGCTACTATGATGATCCCGAGCGTATCGATCCTGGTTACAACATCGTCATGAAGTTCAACATCGACGAGGTTTGCCCCAGTGACAAGTATCACTTGACCAACGAGATTGAGCCCTACCTGCAGTGTGTACAGCACTTCCGTCGCATCCAGTTCGTCCACCTGGGCAACCGCTGGTTTGACATCAAGCGCTATGGCTTCTCCATCAAGCACCAGATGGGCATCAGCGACGTCTACACCCTTGAGGTGCTCGACCCGCGTTATGCCATCCAGATTCCTAACGAGGTAATCGGTGCCGGTCTGGAACCCAACTCCCGCGTGACCACCAACAAGGCCGAGGGCAGCGCAGTTGCAGTCAGCAGCAGCGAGAATGTACGTATTTCAGATTAAAGATTGACCCGTTAATATTATGAAAAAGATTCAATATTATATATCAGCATTGTTGCTCATGGCAGTCGCTGCAATGTCGCTGTCATCGTGTGGCGAAGAAAAGTTGGATGATACCATCTTCCCCGATGTAGATGAGACGCTAGATCCTGCGTCCTATACCTATAAGCTTGATAAGTTCCTCAAGGACAACTACCTTGACAAGTACAACTTGACGTTCCTCTACAAGATGCCGGACGTCAGCACCAACATGAACTACAACCTCGTGCCTGCTACCTACGAGAACTCCATCGACCTGGCAGTGTTGTGCAAGTACTTGTGGTTTGATGTGTATGACAAGGTGGCTGGTGAGGACTTTCTCAAGTCCTATGGTCCCCGCATCATCCTGTTGATCGGATCGCCCGCCTATAACCCCACCTCGGGTACCGAGATCGTCGGTCTTGCCGAGGGTGGCATCAAGGTGTCGCTCTTCAAGGTCAATGCCATGCGCATCAACGACTTCAACATGATGAACGAGTACTACTTCAAGACGATGCACCACGAGTTTGCTCACATCCTGCACCAGACCAAGACCTATCCCAACGAGTTCAATACAATCTCGATCGGTCACTATGACAGCAACAACTGGCAGGACCGCAGCGTGGGTCAGGTAGCATCGCTCGGTTTCGTGACGACCTATGCATCCAGTGAGTTCCGTGAGGACTTCGCCGAGACCATCGCCAACTACATCGTCAAGACCGACGAGGAGTGGAATGCCATTCTTGACCTGGCCGCCCGTGGCTGGACGTCGGGTGACGAGGACGACGTGACCAGCGAGTTCTACTGCTACTACTACTATCCCGATAACGATGCAACCGCCGATCCCGTCTACGTGAGGATGAGCAACGTCTTCATCGAGGAGGACGAGGACGGCACCGTGCACAAGTACTGGCGCAACAACACCGACAAGGAGGGCAACCGCATTGTCGTCTATGACGTCGAGGACAAGGACGGTATCGACGGTGTCGAGGCTATCCTCCAGAAGGTGCAGATTGCCCGCACCTGGCTCCAGGATGCATGGGGTGTTGACCTGGATGAGCTCCGTAACGAGGTTCAGTATCGTCAGACCCACTATGATATCAACGATTTGCGCAAGCAGGTCACCGAGATTCAATAATGTTTTACCTTAAACACGATGAACAAGAAAATGAAGAAGTTTTTAAATATTTCTCTGTTGACTCTCGTGGCCATCTCAACGCTGTCGCTGGGATCGTGCAAAAACGAGGTTGATGAAATCTTTGACGACGACGCTGTAGCACGTCTCGAGAAGGCTCAGGCCGAGTTTACCGAGATTCTCACCAGCAACGGCGGCAAGTGGCAGATGGAGTATTATGCCAACAGCAAAGAGCCCGGCTACATCTATCTGATGACATTTGACAAGAATGGTTCAGTGACCATTTCTGGCAAGAACAAGTGGATCAGCTCGGTTGATGGCGGTACCATGGGTTCGATTGCTTATGGCAGCCAAACCTCGCTGTGGGAAGTCGTTACCGACAATGGCCCCGTGCTGTCGTTTAACAGCTTCAACAAGTACTTCCACCTGTTTGCCGACCCCGAGGATATCCCCAGCATGAACGAAGAGGATCCCGACGAGACCGGTTACGGCCATGAGGGCGACTATGAGTTTGACCTCATGAAGTACTCCAACGACACGCTCTACATCACGGGCAAGAAGTATGGTATCGACATGATCATGACCCGTGTTCCCGCTAGTGTTGACGACGAGGTTTACATGAACGAGGTAGTGGCCATGGCCGACTCCTTCTTCCATGCCAAGATTCCCTATGTCTACATCAACCTGCCGAACGACACGCGCTGGATTGTCAAGAATGGTGCAACCAGCATCCTGAAGATGTTCCGTGAGGGCGCTGATGAAATCTCCACTGCCGAGGAGCACAACGTCATCATCACCCACGATGGACTGTCATTTATGGAGCCCATTACCCTTGACGGGTATACCATCAGGAACTTCATCCGCCAGGCCGACGGTTCCCTGTTGTGCCGCGACGACAACCAGACGACGATGACTGCCGACCACCTGTCTGACATCTTGTTGATGAACACCTTGAGGTGGCGTCTCGATGCCGACAAGATGCAAGGTACCTATGCCAGCCTCATTCAGCAGTTTGCCAGCGAGCTGACGGCTTATAACAAGTCAAAGTTTGTCTATGCCCAGCTTGATTATACTGGTGCCGACGATACCTACGAGATCATCTTCAATGTCAAGAGAAGCTCCACAACCTTCAAGCCCACTTTCTACATGAAGGCTCAGCGCCTGGGCGACAATCAGGTCAAGTTTACCTTCCTGCCCGAGGCCAATGCAGCCGGTGAGCTCTACAGGCAGCGTTGTCCGTCTCTTGAATCCATCATCCAGGCCATCGGATCGGCTACCTTTGACATCGATGCCAACTCGTTGCTGGCACCTGTCAACCTCAAGCTGTCCGATAATGCCAACTCGGCCAACTCCCTGCTTTGGGTGATCATGTAATATAATATAACTAGGCTGTCAGTCAGGGCTCTCCTTTAAAGCCCTGGCTGGCGCTCAGTTGAAATAAAATTGTCAAACCAATAATTTTTTTAACTCATTTTATTAATAACCATTTCATTATGAAGAAGATTTTACTATTAGGCGCTGTCGCACTGATGGCAATGACTGCCACCGCACAGCAGCAGAGAAGCGCCCAGGTCAAGAAGACCCAGCGCAGCGAAGTCATCCGCGTGAAACCTACGGCCCTGTCGCAGGAAATGCAGATGCGCACCCCGGGCACTCCGGTTGCCAAGGCACCCAAGAAGGCCGGTACGCTTGAGCCTTACTACCATCGTCCCGCCGGTGCTTTCCCCGGCAACAACTTCATGAATGCCGACGGCACGTGGGGTGGCGCAAGCTATGCTCCCTACCTGAGCATGAAGCCCTATACCACTTACACCTACACGGGCGTATGTGATGGTGCCAGCGCCGATGCAGAGTACTGGTATAATGTACAGCAGTACGGTTATGATGAGAACGGTGTGCGTGACCAGTACACCTACCGCTATGACGGCAAGGACGTTGACGTAACCTACACCTATGAGGTTGACGATGTGCCTGAGTTCCATGTAAAGGATGGCGGCAAGGAGTTCAGCTGGTACTACCGTGGCCACAAGATGAAAGGCACCGAGCCCGATGAAACTTACCAGGCGAGCATCATGGCAGCTCCCTCGGCCGACCAGATTTTCAGTGACGTTGAAGAGGGTGGCGGTATCATCGTGAGCAGCAAGACCTTTTCCATCGGTGGTCTGAGCGGTACCTGTGAGTATCCCTTCGCCTATTACCATGGTATGGACCCCTACGGCAGGAACAAGAATGGTTGGTGGTTTGGTAAGAACGGCGGTACGGTCACCCGCGAAGGTGAGACCAGCGTTCTGCGTCTCGACGGTATCGCACAGGCCTTTGAGAAGCCCACTGCTCCTTACCTGCTGCGTTCGGTTTATCTCGATTGCGCTATCTGCACCATCCTGAGCAACCGCTCGGTGACCATGACCTGCAAGATCTACAAGCTGGATGAGATTCCCGCCTATGATAGTGAGAAGCCCGTCTATCTGCCCGAGGAGCCCGGTGAGCTCATCGCTACCGGCCGTGCCACGATCACTGCTGCCGACGTTCAGGCAAGCAACAACTATATTCGCTTCAACATCTTCGACTATGAGGACGGTCTGGAAGTGGAGTACACTCCCACCATTGACTTCCCCATCCTGGTCGTTATCGATGGCTACAATGATCCCGAAATGGCTAACCTGAGCGACTTCTCGGCATCCGTCGGCGCTGACGAGCTCTGGGACGAGGGCTTCGGTGAGTTGGCATACCTCAAGCGTGGTATCAACGATGAGGACGGCAACTTCACTGGCCGTTACGTATATGAGGGTCTGAACAACTTCTTCGCCAGCGGTGAGATGAAGACCGGTTTCTCCATCATGCTGGATATCGAGAACCCCTTCCTTACCTTCAACTACAACATCGAGGATGGTGAGTTCACCTTCCCCAACGAGGGTGGTCTGATGGAGAAGGTGCTGCTCGAGGAAGGTGACCAGAAGCTGGTTACCCGCAGCATCGAGTTCTACTCATGGACTCCCAGCGTTGACGAGGGTTGGACCCTCACCTGCAATGGTGAAGATGTTCCCAGCTGGCTCGACATCGAGCTGATTGACGAGGAGCAGGATGGCGAGTTCACCGGTGGTGTCACCGCTATGGTTACTGCCGAGCCCCTGCCCGAGGACGTTGACTATCGTGAGGCTGTGGTACGCTTTGAGTTCCCCGGCGCTTATCTGGACTACAAGTTCATGCAGGGTGTGCCTGTTGATCCCCAGTTCGACAAGTTTGACGTTAACCATGATAAGGAGGTTAACGTTGCCGATGTCAACTACCTGATCAATATGATCCTGACCCAGGATTCATCATCGATTGGTGACGTTAACGGTGACCTTGAGGTGAACATTGCCGATGTCAATGCACTCATCGACCGCATCCTGAACCAGTAATTCATGATAGTATTTAAACAAGAAATTATTACAGTTTCTTAACATATCATCTATTACCTCAAGAGACGGGGAGCCTGATAGAAGGTTTCCCGTCTCGACTTTTTCTTGTTTTCCGCAATGAGACACCCTGAAATCCATCGGAGAGCAAAGGG